>JAAZAV010000009.1 GCA_012514145.1 Clostridiales bacterium
ATCAGCCGATACTGCCATTACGGAGAAGCAGCCCATAACCATCAGTACGGTCAGAGCCATCGCGAGGAATCGCTTAAGATTTCTCATAGGGGTATGTTCTCCTTATGGAATATATTTTTTTCGCAGTACATTCGCTCCCCATGCGTCATATCAGTATGTTCGCCTTCATCCCTCACAAATCGGGCGGACAAAAAGACATAACGAAAGAGGCTTTCCTGCCTGCGCTGTAATAATACACTATTCCCGCGAATTTTGCAAGTGTTTTCGTGAATTTGTAATATAACTGTAATATTAAAGGATGATTTGTAACATTTAATAATAAAAAGTGTTATTTAGCACACTTTTTCACAGCGAGCCGCAAACAGAAGCGGAGCAGCCGCAAGACCGCTCCGCTATGCTATTCGGTTCAGTTTTTGATTATCAGCCAGATGGGACCGTAGTATGTAACTTCGGTGTTGGCTTCGGGCTGAATTATATAGTCGACTTTCATGCCGGTAAGCTGGTTGAGCGAGTATTCGGAGGAAACATCGGTTATATTCCCGGAGGCGTCAAGAGCGAACATCCTGCGAACAGCCGCCGGCACATTGTATGTGCGGCCGCCTATAACAAAGCGGTAGTAAGTGCCCATGGTTTCAAGTTCCGCCGCGGTGATTTCGGCATTGATGTGCAGATCATAAGCCGCGCCCGAGATGCTTTCCGTCAGAGGCGTATCCGAGAGGATATAGCCTTTATATGTGGGATAGTAACCGGCTTCGCTGAGCTTGCGGTTTCCTGTCTGCATCACCAGAGTTATCGGATTGCCGGTAACCATGTCGGCGGCGCGGTAACCGTAGTAGGCGTTTAACGCATTGCCTGACACGGGGGTCTGGTTGCCTGTCTCAATCGCCCCGGCGCTTATGTATGCCACACCCGTGAAGTCCCTGGCAGTGAGCTTCAGGGAGGCAGCGTCAAAAGGGCGGATGAACACCAGCTCGGCTTTTCCGTCGCTGCGCGAACCGTAGGAGACATAAACCGAACGGTAGCCGTCGAAGGTGACGGTCGTGCGGTGGTCAGCCGGAACGGATGCCTGCGGAGTCACTCCGTTGTCGGGCATTATAATAATGGTAGTGTTTGCGCTGACCGGCACGGTGAATGCGGTCATTCCGCCCTCTAAGAAGGTGATCCCCGCCTCGCCGATAGACATGACAGCCGAACCGGTGCGGGTGGACCAGGTGGGAGCGCTGTTGTGCTTCACCGCGTTCACCGCTCCGCCCGTGCCGTCTCCGGTAGTGGCGGTGGTAACCTCGATAACATCGCCCACCCTGATCTGAGCGGTGGAACTGCCGCCGGAGGAACCGTCAAGCGAAGCGAGACGGTAGATGACTTCGGAACCGTTCATCTTCACGCCCTGGTATAGACCGTCAAAGGTAGTCTCGGTCACGACGCGAAGGTCGCAGTAGTAGTAGGTGCCGCCGGGAGCCATGCCGTATTTGCCGAGTTTGGCGCTTATCATGACACCGTTGTCAAGCACATATTCCACGGGATAGGCGGTGACGCTCTTGCCGATGTTGAACACCTTCATTATTCCCGACTTGGCGGCTCCGGGCAGCGCCTCGTTGCCCATTGAATAATACTGTCCGTCAATCCGGATGGTGTCGGTGTTGTATGCGTAGGATGAAATCGTACCGTTCTTAACCTCGAACTTCTTTGCCAGGGTCAGCACCTTTGTCTGAGGGTTGAAGGACCAGAGCACATAGTCGCCTTCCGAAATTACGGCGCCGGTCTTGTTGTGAAGTGTGAAGTCGCCAAGCAGGTTGTTCCCTGCGATGGCGTACTTGCCGGTGTTCTTATCAGCCTCATATACGCCGAAGGAGTAGGGAGTGTAGATTGCCCTGTCCGCAAAGCCGTCGTAGTTGTCGTCATAGGCTGTCATCTCGTAGTATGCGTTTGTACCGCGCATCTTATCGGCTCTGACCGAGGTGCCGGAGGCAAAGACATCGTTCAGGGAGTAAACTATTACCTCCTTAGAGCCGGGGACCACATTGTCCGCAAGGGCGCGGGTATAGGAAGAAACCGTAGTGTAGAGCACGCCGCCCAGCGATATACGGCCTGCTTCAGGGTCGGTTATTGTCAGCGACGCGGTGTTGTTCAGCGCCACCGAGCAGCGCTCCAGCGTGATTATCTCACTGAAGTTCCTTCGGGAGGTGACGTTGAAGGCGACTCCCAGCATCTCGTTGGGGTCGTTGTAGTGGCAAGCCTGTTTTATTACGCTGTCGCTGAGGGTGAACACATTGGTGACCACGCCGAAGCCCGATAATTTGCCCAGCTTGAAGGTGCCGGGAGTTGCGAGGGTGTTGCTGCTGCTCAGCTTCATGCTGTCGGTTGCTATTATCACTATCTTGCCGTTGTAGATGTCGAACACCCGGCTGGCAATGGCGCTGCCGTCGTGGCAGATTGCGTTGAGCGCATTATTGAGCAGCTGCGCCGTCTCGCCCCGGGTGAGCTGACGTGTCAGGTCATAGGTCTCGATGCCATCGGTAAGGCCGAGCTCCAGGCTCTTCGCCATGTAGCTTTCGGGGTAGCCGCCGTCGTAGTCGCCGCGGGGATAACCCAGCGCGCGCACCGCCATGGTGAAGCCCTCCTGCACCGATATGCCGGCGGAGGGGTCGAATATACCGCCGCCTCTGCCGATGACGATGCCCTTCTCGGCGGCGTACTCGATCGCCGCCGGGTAGACGCTCCAGCTGTTCACGTCGGAGAAGACAGCCGAGCTGCCCGAGCCTTCCCAGTATGAGGTTTCAACATTGGCGGTAACCAGTTTGGATACCATAAGCGCGAACTGCCAGCGGCTTACCTTCTCGTTCGGACGGAATACCGTCGACGAATAGCCGCGGATGACGCCCAGGTCGCTGAGCATGCCGATAGCCTCGTCATACTCGTGCACGTCTGTAAAGCTGTGAGCATTGACAGCGACGGCAAGCAGGACGATAAGCGCCAGCAGCGTCAGAATCAGGGCAAAAGAACGTTTTATTTTATTCATGATTGTCTGTCATCCTCCTGTTGACATTGGGTAAAAAAGCGGGTATGCGGTGCTATAATACCGCAATTCGGCGAACATTGCAACAACATTTTGTAAATATTATCAATGAATCATATTAAACCGCAGGCGGATCAGGGTATATGTTTGCATAAACACGGCTTGACAGCAAAGACGCCGTATGCTAAAATCAATCCGGAACGCAGAGAGAATAAATATTGATTTGAATAAGCCCGATACGGAGGTTATAATAATGGACGGAATGTTTGAAAGCGGGAAGTTCTTTCTCGGATGCAACTACTGGGCTTCCCACGCCGGCATGTATATGTGGCGCGACTGGGACGCCGATGTGGTAGAGCGCGACTTCACTCTCATCGAGGCGGCTAAGGTGACCGTGCTGCGGGTCTTCCCCCTGTGGCCCGACTTCCAGCCCCTTTACGCCCACAGGACCGGAGGAGGCGGCATCACAGAATACCGCTACAAGTACGATCCACTGCCCTTCACCGAGGAGGGACGGGCGGCGGTCGACCCGGTCATGATCGAGCGGTTCCGCTGGTTCTGCGACTGCGCACAGCGGCATAACATCACCTTTGTGGTGGGTCTGCTTACCGGCTGGATGAGCGGCGAGCGGTTTGTTCCCCCCGCCTTCGACGGCGTGGCGGTGCTCACCGATCCGGCGGCTATCCGCTGGGAGCTGCGCTTCGTGCGCTATATGGTGAAGCACTTCAAGTATCACCCCGCCATAGGCGCCTGGGACCTGGGCAACGAGTGCAACTGCCTCGGCGCCAACTCTGCCGACGCCGCATATGTCTGGACGGCAGCCATAACCAACGCCATAAAACTCGAGGACCCCACCCGCCCGGTGGTATCGGGGCTGCACGGCACCTTCCCCGAGGCTACCTGGCGCCCCCAGGATATGGGCGAGCTGCTTGACATCCAGACCACTCATCCATACCCGGTGTTCACTCCCCACTGCGGCACCGACCCGCTGAAGGAGATGAAGAGCCTTATGCACGCCACCGCCGAATCGCTGATGTACGAGGGCGTGGGCGGAGTTCCCTGCTTCGTGGAGGAGATAGGCACAATAGCCCCGACTCTCGGCAACGAGGAGACGGCAGGCGACTATGTCCGCGGCGCCGCCTTCAACGCCTGGGTTCACGACCTGCGAGGTTTTGTCTGGTGGTGCGCCCACGAACAGATACACCTTGAGCGCACTCCCTACGACTGGTGCGACGGCGAACGCGAACTGGGCATGCTCCGGGTCGACGGCTCTAAAAAGCCCGTAGGCGACAGCATGACCGACCTTGCCGCCTTCACCGAAAAGTTTGTCGCCGACTACGGCCCCCTCCCCCGCCGCATCACCGACGCCGTCTGCATCCTCTCAAAGAAACAGGATCACTGGGCTGTCGCCTACGGCGCCTTCATGATGGCGAAACAGGCGGGTCTTGATCTGACCTTCGCCTATGTGGACAACGAGCTCCCCGAGGCGGAGGCGTATATGCTGCCGGTGCTGGGCACCAACGGCATCACCCGCCACACGATGCTGGGGCTGATGACCAAGGTCGAGCAGGGCGCAACGCTCTATATTTCTGTAAACAACATAACCATGTCGCCCTTCGATCAGTACACCGGCTTCACGGTTCTCGGCCGCGAGCGCCGCATTAATGCAGACAGCGTAACAATAAACGGCGAGCGCCTCGACCTGTGGTCCGAAATGAAGTTAAATCTGGCATCGGTTGGCAGCGAGGTGCTGCTTGAGAATCAGAAGGGCGAACCGGTATTCGGCCGCTATAAATACGGCAAGGGAAAGGTTTATTTCCTGAACAACGCCCCCGAGCTTGCAGCCGGCACCCGCGCCCAGGTGATAAGCGGCGAGTGCTATACTCCCTACCATCTTATATACGGCATGATGGCTAAGGATATGCAGAATCCGATGAAAGCCGCCGCAAAGACCTCTCCTTTCATCAGCATCACCGAGCACGACGCAGGTGAACGCCGCCGTTTCGTCACCCTGCTCAACTGCCGCCCCGAAACTCTCTCGGACAGCATCACCCTTTCGGACGGCTGGAAGTTAGAGAAGCTGCTTAACGTCGGCGCCGACAAATCCGTGGCTGCCGCCACCGAAAAGGGGTTTGATATCACCCTCTCGCCCGACACCGGAGCGGTCGCGGTGCTTTGTAAATAATTGCCTTACAGCGTCCTTTGAGATTATCGCCGACACAGTGATCAACCGCGCGGCGATAGAGGCGATAGAAGTAACAAATCTATAAAACAACCGGCAGCCCGGAGGGAAACGTTTCCTCCGGGCCGCCGGTTGTTTGTTTTTGTTCGGGTCGGTTTATCAGCTTTCGTGCCGCAAATACCGCTTCTCTCAGAATCCCAGCGGCTTCAGCGCCTCCTCGTTGGCGGCGAACAGTTCTTCGGTCATTTTGCGTATCTCGGCGAGCGAGCAGACGGCGGAGGTCAGCGGGTCGCAGATTATGGCGTGATATATGGTCTCCTTATCGCCGATGAGGGCGCCCTCGACTGCCAATTCCTCGAGCATAACGTTCTGGGTGTTGAGCGCGGCTATCTGAGGCGGAAGCGCGCCTATGCCGAAGTGCTTCATGCCTCCCTTTGAGGCAACGACCGGCACCTCCACGGTGCAGCCGTAGGGCAGGTTGGTGATAAGCCCCTTGTTCTCCACGTTGCCGTTGAATTCGAACATGGTGCCGTCGCCGATGATGGCGTTCAGGATATATGAAGCGTACTCCTTGCCCCGGCTTATGTCGATGCTGTCCTCGGCAAGCGCCTTTTCGGCATCCGCCAGCCGCTTTTCATTGCGCTCGGTTATTATCTTTATCGAGCGGCCGTAGCTGTCGGGCACATATGCGTCAATAAGGTCCTGGCGCTTGCGGAACCAGGCGTTGTACTCCGAGTTGTGGCCCGATGACTCGGTGGGATAGTAGCCCAGACCCAGGCACATCTCGTTGCGAACTCCCTCGCTTTCGTGGACGGTTACGCCGTCCTCGTTGACACGGCTGTGCTCTTTTATGTACTTAAATATATCGGGATAGGCATTCTTGCCGCTGCGCTCGAATTTCAGATAGAACGCCTGGTGATTGATGCCGCCGCAGAGGTAGGTAATCTCGTCCATTGGCGCGCCGATCCATTTTGCCAGCATGGCGGCGGTGCCCTGCACGCTGTGGCAGAGTCCGGTTATATTAAGGTCGGTTGTGCGGCGGACATAGCTGCACACCATATCCATGGGGTTGGAGTAGTTAAGCACAATTGCGCCGGGAGCCAGCTCCTCGATATCTCTGCAAATATCGTAAATGGCGGGCACCATGCGCAGGAAGCGGAAGATACCCGACGGCCCCCGGGTGTCGCCGATGACCGTGTCCACTCCGTATTTCTTTGGAATGGTGAGGTCGGGGCTCCACGCATCAACGGTCAGGTCGTTGCGTATCGTGATTATGACCGCATCGGCGCCGTCTATTGCGTCCCGGCGGTCAAAGCCGGCGGTCACCTTTGCCGGATATTTGCCCTTCTCGATTATCCTCTGGATAAGCTTCTTCGACGCGTCCATATAAGCCGCGCCCTCTGGCAGGTCAACCAGAGCTATGTGGGAATCGGCAAGCGCCGGGAATGTAAAGATATCGCGGGCTATGGCTCGCGTGAAGTTGTAGCTGCCCGCGCCTATGATGGCGATTTTCTTCATTATATTACTATCTCGCTTTCTCAGTCAAGTGAAAGATATGCGTCAATGGTGTCATCGGCAGAACAGCCGTAATCGCATTTACACGGTTTACGCTGCTCTCTCACAATTTATGTCGTTATTGTTGATTTGTTTTGCAAAAAGCCGGAAGCCTTCAATCTCTATATGCGCTTTGTATGCGGCATATGTTTGACGGTGCGTTGTTTGCAGCCCGTCACTCATACATCGCCATGAGGGTATCGAGGTTAGCCTCAATCTTTCCCTCGACGGCGGCAAAGGCGGAGGAGAGGTCGGTGCTGAGGGCTCTCACCCGGTCACGGAACAGGTAGGGCATGTTGGCGAAAATCGATGTGGAGGTACCGAAGGTGTAGGCGAAGTCGAACTGCATGCCGTTCACAACGATATCCACCATTTCGGCGGTGTCGGCGTCCTCGGAGTACTTGGATTTGAGAGCCACGTCGAAGTAAGCGGGGTAAATGCTCTTGTAAGACTCGCATGCCATGGCCTCCGCCATCATTCCGATGAACTCGTAATCGGTGGTGGTCATGGGGATGCCCCAGACGGTATAGCGGTCGTTAAGGTTGGTGTAATATTCCGCCTGTTTCTCGTCCCACTTGGGAAGCGGGAGAATGCCGTAGGCGTCCTCCATATCGCGGAATATCATATAGGCGGCAAGGAAGGGACCGGCGCAGAAAGTCTGCTGTCCCAGCGAGAAGGCGAACTGCTCGTACCACAGCCAGGAGGTCTGAACCGCTTTCTTGGTGTAGAAGTAGGCTCCCTCGTTGGCGGCGTAGAGATTTACCACCTTTTCAAGCGCCTGCTGACGCTTGTCCGACATGTAAATGACGCTGATATTGCCGTCCTTGTCCCGGGCGGTCATAGGCAGGTCAAAGGCGGCCTGCCACAGGTCGATGACGGTGCCCGAGTGGGTCGCCCAGCCGTACTGGTCGAAGTCGTCGCGTGCGCCGTCGCCGTTGAGGTCGGAATACATCGGCTTCACCATTTCTGTCATGGTATCGAAGGTCCAGGAACCGTCACGCACCAGTTTGTAGAAATCGGCGGGAGCGTGTCCGTAGCTCTCGGCGAGCTTGATGTTATAGTAGAAGGCGGCGGTATACTGGAGCAGCGACATACCTAAGTTTCCGGTGAGGTTGTAGAGCTTGCCGTTTATGACAGCCGAGTCGTTGATATCGCGGAACCACCAGGGCTGGTCAAGATTGATATACTCGCAGTTCATCCAGTCCTGATATATGCCCTGGGAGATAGCCTTGTGCACCTGGAAGGCGTAGTGCCCCGCCACCTGGAAAACGTCCTCTCCCGCCATGACCACCTTGATCATGGGATCGTACCAGTTTTCGATGTTGTCGGTGGGCATGATGGTGGCGATTTTTACATTGAAGCGGTCCTCGATCAGAATGTTGCGCTGATAAACCGCGTCGTTGCAGACGTCGCCGCTCTCACCATCCACCCAGATGTCGTCAATGTTGGACGGCGCTATGGCGAAGGTGATGGTCTTGCCGTTCCAGTCCCTGTTCGGCAGATTGTCGCTCAGTTCGGGCTCGGTAACCGCCTCGGTTGTGTCCGCGGCGGTATCGGCGGCGGCAGTTACAGACTCCGGGGAGCCGGAGTCTACTCCGCCTCCGCAGGCAGCCATGCCCGCCAGCATCGCTGTCACAAGCAGCAGCGAAATCAGCTTGAGAGCAAAGTGTTTCATGTTGTCCCTCCAAAATATGATTCTACCGAAAAGCACAGCGCGGCATAGCCCAGTGCCGTCCCGCCGGGGGACGACCCTGCGCAAACCGCGCCGGCTTTATTAATTTGTCACGTTAATGTCAGCGGAGCCCCGTACTGTCATTGTCAGACTATGGCGCCGTTGGCGGTCAGGGTCTTGCGCAATTCGTTAACGTCCACATCGCGGAGAGCCACATCGTTCTTCAGCGCCAGACCTGCCGCGGTACCGGCGGCTTCACCCAAAGCGAAACAGGTGCCGATGACCCGGATCGAAGACATTGCAAGGTGGGTCGCGGATATCGCCCGGCCGGAAACCAACAGATTGTCAATGCCTTTCGGCACGAGTGTGCCGTATGGGATGTCATAGTGGTCGTTCTCGCGCAAGAAGGGCTTGGGAGCCAACTGATCACGGTACTTTGACTTCATGACGCACTGAACGCCCTTGAACTCTTCAACGCGGCAGAGCTCGGAACAGAGAGAGGTGCGGGCGTCCCAGGGAGTGATATTGCCCAGCGGGCAGTGAACGTCTACCCACCAGCAGCCCTTGGCTATGCCGTCGTCATGCTTGCGTGTCCCGAGCACATCGTCGTCGGAAAGCTGATACTCGCCGACTATCTGACGGGTCTCGCGCACACCCACCTGGAAGGGGAAGTCGATGAGATATGCCTCCTCGAAGCCCGGAACCTTCTCTTTCAGGAAGTCCATCATTTCCATGGTGTCGCGGCGTATTTTCAGCTCGGCGCGGGTGAGATCCATGACGTCGGTTCCGTCACCTGCAGCCCGGGTTGTATCGGGAGTCAGTTCGGTCTCCCGTATGGTGGAACCCACCTCGTCAACCCAGTTGGTGGAACGGCAGTGGAGTTTGCCCGCTTTGATGGCTTCCGAGACAAGGGCGTTGCCCTCGTCGATCTCCTCCTGAGTGCGGGGGCGTACATTGCCTATGCGGAAGCGGGTGCCCATGGACTGAGTAAGACCGTCGGCCTTCCTGCCCTTGTTGTACTTTACGCCCGCGAAGGCGGCGATGTCGGCGTCGCCGGTACCGTCGATGAAAATCTTGCCGGTGACCACCTGTCTGCCCGACTTGGACTCGACTATGACAGCCTTTATCCTGTTATTTTCAACTATGGTGCCGACGGCCCAGGCATGGAGAATTATCTTCACGCCGGCGTCAAGACAGATCTGGTCGCAGACTATCTTGAAAAGCTCGGGATCGAAGCGTATTGCGTCCCAATCGATGTGGTCGTCGTCAAGAGCGCCGCCGATCTTCTGGAGCCTGCGAACCAGCTCCACCGGGATGCCGCCGAGAATGATGTAGTCACGGGTGTCCACGCGCTCCTGCTTGTTGGGGGCATAGCGCCCCTCGACGGGAGCGTAGCCGAAGAAGGGACCCATGAGACAGGAAGTCGCCAGACCGCCGAGAACCCCGTAGCGCTCCACGACCACCGTCTTGTAGCCGGCGCGGGCAGCCGCCACCGCCGCGGGAAGTCCGCCGGGACCGCCGCCGAGTACTACCACATCCGCATCGGCCAGCAGATCAAGATATCTTGCGGGCTCAAAGAATTTAGCCATAATTTCTCCTCCTTATATCAATTCGGGCAGAATATTTTTCGTCTTTCTAAGTTCCGGAATTTCATTCCGTGATTTTACGATAATTGGCATTCGCGCTCGCCGCCGCGGGGGTGCAGCGGCAGGTTGTCGTCGAGTGTCGTGCAAACCTCATTCATGCCGGCGCAGGCGCGCATAGGTTGCCATCAGCTTCTTTGTACCTACCGTTTCAAAGGCAACCTCGTAGAGAGTATCGGCGCCCACCTCGGAAGCCGAAAGAATCTCGCCCCGCCCGAAGGTGGCGTGGCTTACGATATCGCCCACCTCAAATTTTTCGTAGGTGCTGTCACGCCTGGGCTTTCTGCTGCGTCTGGTCAGCTCACTGGATATAGTGCCCCGTTTCGCACGCTCGGAACGGGTAGTCGGCTTGGGTTCGGGTTTCTCCGCCTCTTCAACCTCCGCATATTCATCTCCGATTTCACCGGCGAAACGGGAGAGCTGATTATACTGAGTGCGGCCGTAGAGCATACGCTGCCGCGCGTGGGTTATGAAGAGCCGATCCTTCGCCCGGGTCATCGCTACATAGGCGAGCCGCCGCTCCTCCTCCAGTTCCTCCGGTGCCGTTAACGACTGTATGCCCGGAAAGAGCCCCTCCTCCATACCCGGCAGGAAAACCACCGGGAACTCAAGCCCTTTGGCGCTGTGTATTGTCATGAGAGTTATGGCATCGGCCGAACTGTCGTAGTTGTCGATATCGGATATAAGCGCCGTCTCCTCGAGGAAGCCGGAAAGCGTGGGCTCTCCGGTGCGCTCCATATACTGGGACGCGTTTGTTACGAGCTCACGGATATTGTCGATCCGCTCGCTGCCCTCCTCGCCCTCCGCCTCAAGCATGGCAAGGTAGCCTGTCTGCTCTATCGTCATGTTCACCAGCGCATCGATGGGGGTGCCTGCCAGAGCGCTGCGCAGCCGCTCAATCAGAGCGACAAAATCACGCAGCTTGTTGGCGGACTTGGACAGCGCCGTATGTTGATCGGCGTTTGTCATAATCTGATACATGGACGCGCCGTACTCACCCGCAATCAGCTCCACGGCGTTTACCGTGGCGTCGCCTATCTTGCGTTTCGGCTCGTTGATTATACGTTTTAACCTTAAATTGTCGGCGGGATTGTTTATAACATGGAGATACGCCATGATATCGCGCACCTCTTTGCGCTCGTAGAACCGCAGGTTGCCGAGCACCCGGTAGGGTATCCCGCTGCGCATGAACACCTGCTCAAGACTGTTGGACTGGGCGTTCACTCTGTATAGCACCGCGAAATCGGAATACTGCCGCTTTTCCCTGATAAAAAGCTCCATTATGGTGTTAATTATATAACGCGCTTCCTCGTTCTGGGTCTCGAGCTGCTTTATCTTCACCGGCTCGCCTTCAATATTCTCGGTCCAGAGGGTCTTTTCGTGCCTCGACGTATTGTTTGCGATGACCGAGTTGGCGGCGTTCAGAATGTTCTGAGTGGAGCGGTAGTTCTGCTCCAGCCGCACCGTCCTTGCCCCGTCGAACTCCCTCTCGAAGTTGAGGATATTCTCGATTGTGGCGCCCCGGAATCGGTAAATGCTCTGGTCGTCGTCGCCCACCGCCATAATGTTGCCGTATAGGCCGCCTATAAGCGATATCATGCGGAACTGTGCCGTATTGGTGTCCTGATACTCGTCGGCAAGCACATATTTGAAGCGGCGCTGACACCAGGAGCGGGCTTCCTCGTCGGTTTCAAGCAGGCGCACCGTCTGCATTATGATGTCGTCGAAGTCCATGCCGTTTGATTCCCGCAGCCGGTTCTGATACTCGGTGTAAACCTGGGAAATCTGACGCAGACGGTAATCCATACCGGCGTTAGCTGCGTAATCTTCGGGTGTGAGAAGACGATCCTTGGCGCGGCTTATATCGTTAGCTGCCCTCTTTACCGGCAGAATCTTTTCATCAATATTCAACCGCTTGAGGCAGTCGGATATGACGCGCTTAGTGTCGTCGACGTCGTATATGGAAAATCCCGGGGCATAGCCTATGCGCTCCGACCAGCGGCGAAGTATTCTCAGCGCCACAGAGTGGAAGGTGCCCGCCCAGACTTCACCCGCCTCCTCGCCGATGACCGACACAAGCCGGGACTTCATCTCGTTTGCCGCCTTGTTGGTAAAAGTGATGCAAAGCACCGCCCAGGGGGGACAGGGTTCCGCCGCATAGCTCTTCAGCCGTTCGGCAAGCTCACCCAGACGCTCGGGCTCACAGTCGCGGTACTCGTCGGCAAGGGCTTCCGCCTCGCGCACCCTCTCCTCTGTCACGAAGGGGATGTCCGCCTCAACGGCGTTGCCGTAGCGGATGATATGGGCGGCGCGGTTCACAAGCACGGTGGTCTTGCCGCTTCCCGCCCCTGCCAGAACCAGCAGCGGTCCTTTTACTGCATAAACCGCCTCCCGCTGCCTGTCGTTAAGGTTACGGTATAAATTATCGAATAATTCTCTTTTCGCCGCCGCGAAGCGTTCGGATGCGGTTTTCTGATCGGTTGCGCTCAAATTTGTTTCCTCCTGTCACGGCTCACACAGCCGTAAAAACGTCGTACGCCCCTCGGCGCACAATAATGCCAATGTTAATATTTTCGTATACATTATAGCCTATTTTGACGCTTCCCGCAAGCGTATTTTGAAAAATTTTTAATTATAGTACAAAATGCCGCGGGAGGTATTTACAAACGGTGAATTTTTTGTTATTATACATTGAAAGTTTTGATAAAGTGGGAGAAAATGTAATGAAACGACCGATAAAGCTGAAACCGGTATATAAATCCGCGATTTGGGGCGGCAGCGCGCTGCGCGAGCTTTACGGCGTCGACGAGCCGCTGCCCGAGCTTGCCGAGGCGTGGCAGCTGACCGTGCGGGAGGACGGCATGAACATCATGCAGAGCGGCGCGGGAGCCGGACAGCCTCTCGATTCGCTGGAGGGGGTAAATATCGAGGACTTTCCGCTGCTTGTTAAGTTCATCGACGCCGGCGCGCCCCTTTCGATACAGGTGCACCCCGCCAAGACAGAGATGTGGTACATAGTGGACGCCAAACCGGGCGCCCGTCTCGTCTACGGCACCAAGCCGGGCATGACCGAAGAAAAACTGCGGGCTGCGCTGGAGGCGGGGACGCTTGAGGACTGCATGAACTATGTGGAGGTGAAGAAGGGCGAGACCTACTTCATCCCCACCGGCTTAACCCACGCCATCGGCGGCGGCATACTAATTGCCGAGATACAGGAGAACTCGAACGTCACCTACCGGGTCTACGACTACAACCGCCGCGGCTCCGACGGGAAACTCCGCCGGCTGCACACCGACGAAGCCTTCCCGGTCATGCGCTCCTTCACCGATAAGGAGATCAAAAGTCTGCGCTATTCCCGTCCGGCTTATGTGCCCGCCGGGGGAGAGCTGCTGGCGGCATGCGATATCTTCACTTCGATTCGCTATTCGACAGCCGGCGGCATCACCCTTCCGGCGCTTGAGAATTTCGCTCATGTGCTGGTCATCGGCGGTCAGGGCAGGGTCGGCGGCATACCGGTAAAGGGCGGCGACAGCATATACGTTCCGGCGGGCAGCGGCAGCTTCCCGGTGGAAGGTGTGCTTGAGATAATCGTCTCGGTCTGTCCGAAGAACGGATAAAACAATAAAGCGTCACGGCTGGGAAATACAACCGTGACGCTGATTTTATTTGATATTATTTACTTTTCTGCCGATTCTATGAACTCGTTCGCCATGCCGATGAGCCGGGTGTAATATGCCTTTCTCGCCGAAGCGGGGTTATCGATATAGCTGATGAAGAAGGGGGTGCGGGAGAAGTGGCCGGGGTCGCTGCGATCCAGCTCCGACTCCCAGGCGGTTACCCGTTTCGCGAGTTCACCGAGCACCTCGTCCCGGTCGTGACCCAGCTTCAGCCGCGCCTTTGCCTGCCATACCGGCAGCTCGGGCAGGTGCATGTTTGAGAAGTAGTCAACTGTGAGCGTGAGCATCCACTCCCAGAGGGGAACCGCCTCCTCGCGGCGTCCCAGCGCCTCAAGGCAGCAGCCCTCCATATAGCGCTGCGGGACAAGGGGCGCCTCGTGCCAGAGTCCGGCGCCCAGATTCTGAGGCAGCACCTGAGCCGCCCTGAACTGCTCTAAAGCGCCCTTGTAATCGCCCGCTTCGTACAGCCGCATGCCTATCCCGTGGCGCGCCGCCATATAGCGGGAGCTGACGGCGCCTTCGCCTCCCTCGCAGGGGATGAAGCGCCGGTCAAGGGCGTTGAGCGCCTCCTCGAATCTGCCGCTCCGGTTGTACGCTCCGACCAGCTCCATGACGATATCGTCGCGGGCGGTCTTTATGTCGGGCACATTCGCAAGAATTTCCGACACCACATCGTCGGGAACCGCTCCGGTGCGGTTTAATACATAGGCAAGTTCAAAGATCAACTGCTCGTTGCCGGGATTCATACCGAGAGCCTTTCGAAGCATCCCGACAGCCCCGGCATAGCCGCCGATACGGTAACGGTAGACCGCCGAACAGCGCAGTGCCTCCCAGGATTCGCAGTCCGCCCAGAGGGAAGCCGCTTCGTTATAGCGCCGCCGCGAATAGAACAGGCAGCCGAGGAGATATTTCGCCGCCTCGTCGTCTCTGTCCCGCTCAAGAGCGGCAAGCAGGGCGATGCGCTCCTCCTCGCGGTGGGGGAAGGTGCGTCCCACCGGCAGACCCGAGGGGCTTTGTCCCAGCAGACAGGAGGTCATGGCGGTCTTACCGAAGCGTTCGTTCACCGCGTCAAGCAGCGCCCGTCCCTCGGCGTCAAGCCCGGCGCGTATCAGGTCGCAGTACAGGTCGGCAGCCGTCTGATGGGGGTCGGAATGCAGCGCGCCGGCGAACTCGTCAAAATTCCGCTCACCCGTCAGCAGCAGTCCGCAGCGGGCAAGGTGGCAAAGGGGGTCAAATGCCAAAACCGCTCTGAGCTCCGAAACGGCGGTTCCTCTGTCGCCCAGTCTCAGGGCGGCTATTGCCGCGTATACGGCGGCGGTGCTGTTGTGAGCCGAGCAGCTGAGGGCGTGAAGGGCGTGCTCGCGCATGGTTTTCCACTCGCTCCTCCGTCCGGCAATGGCGGCGGCTCCCGTCATGGCGCAGGACACGCAGCCCTCGTTCCACATGGCTTTATGGAAAGCGTCATACGCATCGTCGGGCGAATTGCGCTCCAGCGCCAGTCCAAGCAGATACCACGCCCGACCGTCCTCGGGATTGCGGTTCAGAGTCCCCGAAAGTCCGATAGCCTTTCGCAGATGTTTCGCCGCCTCCCGGTATTCTCCGCGGCGCAGCAGACACTCGCCGAGAGCGGTATGAGCCGGCGCGAAGTCGGGGTCAAGTCCCAGCGCCCGCAGGAAATAGGGCTCCGGGTCGTACTGGGGATCCCGGTACTGCATCACATGAATGCCGGCGTTGTAGCAGCGATACGCGGAGGGCGAAGCATACTCGTGAGCGGTTCCCTCGCAAAAATCCCCGGGCAGAGGCAGGTCGCCAACGGTGCGGCGCTCGCCCTCGGGGTATTTTTCGTCGGTATAGCGCAGCAGCAGGGCGGGTTTTTTACACCCTTCCGCTTCCTCATAAATATTTACCGTATAGCCCTCGGCGGCTTCAAAGCCAAGGTCAAGGCATACCGCCCTTCCCGGCTCCAGCCGGCGGCGTATCCGCGCAGTATCATCGCCCGACACCACCGTGACAAGGGCGTCAACGGCGCGTACCGCCTGCACATACAGACGGCTGCCGTCCATTCTGACCGCCGCGTCGCCGTTGGCATATGTGGGAACGCCCAGGTCGGCTATCGGGTACCAGAACTGGCTGAAACACTTGGTTTCATAAGGCTCCAGCCAGGCAAAGTCGGGCTGATTGTCGGTATATGATCCCGCCATAAGCTCGGCGTAAGGGCCGTCGGTGTCGGTCAGCGCCCTCTCCCAGGAGACCGAAAGCTGGTTATACGCCCAGGTGAACATCTTTTTGCCGGTGGAGGTGTGATGATCGGCGTAATGCACCACGCCCCGACCCGCCCTCTCATCGTAGCCGCCGAAGAAATCGAACTTCGACTCAGCCGAAAAATAGGAGGTGGATTTAAGCGAGCTGCCGTGGCGTGAGATGTCAACTCCCTCCCCACCGAAGTCAAAGCCGTTGAACACACCCTTTGCTATCGGATATGAGGTGGCATCACGGCGGTAATGGAAGTAGACATGATCCACGTCGGGCGGGAAGAATATGCGGTAGTCCTCGTTCACCGGCACCGCCGCATTCTCCCACCACAGGAAGGAGCGGCGCAGCGGCGTGCGGTTGAACAGCTTCATTCGCGTCTCAAATGAAGCGCGTCCCGGCTCCAGGCGAACGCCCGCCATGCCCTTCATACGGTCGAACGGCTCATGCTCGCTGAGCCACACCGTGACCGAACCGTCGGGTTCCTCTTCTATCGACCAGTCAACCGGCAGGAAGGTGGATGGGCGGTGATGGTAGGGCCAGTTGAACTCCACGCCTCCCGATATCCAGGAGCCGAGAGCGCCTATGAGAGCGGGTTTTATGACATGCTGGCGGTAGAAAAAGTCATAGCCCGTGCTCTTGTCGGTGGCGGTGAATATGCGCCCTCCCAGCTCCGGCAGTATACAGAGCCGTATATACTCGTTCTCAAGGCGTATGGCTGTGTATTCGCGCTGTTCGATTTCGTCCGAACGGGTGCAGATCACCACCGCGTTGGGGTAGGGATTGCCCGAAGTGCGCTGATGCACCCGGTTCTCGGCGAACATGGGCAGCGTCTCGGCGGGCGCCTCGGGATATGTGGGTATCGTCAGCCGCTCGACTTCGGCGATGACTCGTTTTGTCTCGTTTCTTGTCGCGTTCATGTCTGTCTCCGATGGTTTTTATTCTTCCGAATCGGCGGAATAGTCCGTTCGGGATATTTCGGTCTGTCTTGAGCATTCCCGAAAAGCACGATTTTCAGGCTTTTTCTTATATATCCCCGTGCGGTCGGGGACGCCATGTAATTATAGCCTATTGCCGCCCGATTTGCAAGACTGCCGTCCGCGATATTTCTCATCCCCGCCTTCAATCCGCGATGCCGGGGATTACTGCGCTTACGGTGATGAAAAACAAAATATCCTGCTTGACATGATGCATTACAAGTGATACAATTATTTTCGGGGAGAATAAATATACACAAACGCCCCGAAACACCCGTCTTTTCGAAAGAAAGACACCAATACGCCTATAAGGCAGGAGGTATAATATGCGCACCAAAACATTTGCACTTGCGGTTGTTATCATATTATCAGCCGCGCTCTTGGCTGTGAATCTGTCCGCAGCATCGGTTAAAGGCGGCGCCCACTGGTCGGGCGAGGTAGTCAAAGAAGCGGCGTGGGGAACGCCCGTAATTGACGGCGTGATATCCAAGGGCGAGTGGGATCTTGCGCCGGTCATCACCGTCACTCTTGACGACCCCATTGTAAACAAATACGGCTTATATCAGGGCGGATGGGAAACCAACAAGTCAAATGCCGCCGACTTTTCGACCGAAGTCCGTTTCCTCTGGGATGAAAACAGCCTGTACATTTATGAAAACCGTATCGACGACGATGTTATACTCGCCGGCTCCTCCGAAACGCCCTGGAGCGGTGCGGACGGCAACCTGATCTTCCTCCAGGTAGCCGATGACGACAGCGCTCTGAATCCCAAGGGCTGGGCTCACCATATCTTCTACATCGTCGGTAACGACAGCGGCAAGGTGGGCGGAGCGACTGCAGTCAGAATAGTAAACGAGTCGGACGGCAGCCGGAATACCGTCAAGAATAACGATATCAAGGCTGTTGCCAAAAAAACCGCAGGCGGCTGGGCAATCGAGGTCGAGGTTCCCTGGTCGGTCTTCCGGAAAGAAGTTCCAGATTTCGCGCCGGAAATCGGCTGCGTTCTCGGATTCTCGATGGTTCCTATCGACAACGACAGCGGCTCAGATTTCAGTCAGATCTGCTGGTTCAAGCAGGACAGTCAGCTTAAAGTTCCCAACGGTTACGACTTCGGCGGCTGGGCGCATCTTCGCCTGCTGGCGCCGGTAGTGGTCGAAACCGAAGCTGCGGCGGCACCCAAGGCGGCTGCTTCAACAGCCGCACAGACTTCCGACATGCTCGGGTCTGTCGTTATTGCAACTGTAACAGCCGCGGCGGTCTTCGCGGCGGTCTATTCCAGGAAAAGAAAAGACTGATACTCAGGATTGCATAAAAATACGCCCGGGCATGTCGCATACCCGGGCGTATTTTTATACATTTCATGTCATACAATGATTGATGTATTTTCCTTGACATACCGCGCAGAATATGATACAATTGTTTGATAAATATAGTAATAAGATAAAAATCATCCGTGCAGAAACAAACGGGAGGACAAAATGCCCGCAGATAAGTCCGGCAATATCAGTCTCGCCACTCCTCATATGTCCGAGGAGGGCTACGAACTCGAATATATCAACCGTGCTTTCGCTGATAATTACATAGCCCCTCTGGGCAGGAACGTGGACGAGCTTGAGTCGAAGCTCTGCGAATACCTCGACACACGGAACATTGTCGCCCTTTCATCGGGCACCGCCTCACTTCACCTGGCAATGATACTCGCCGGCGCAGACAGGGGCGACCATGTCTTCTGCCAGAGCATCACATTCTCCGCCTCCGCGAATCCCATCAGATATGTGGGTGCGAACCCTGTTTTCATCGACTCGGAGTACGGGAGCTGGAACATGTCGCCGGAAGCGCTGAGGGCGGCGGTTAAGAAATACGGCGTACCAAAAGCCATTGTTGCAGTCGACCTCTACGGCATGCCCGCCGATTACGACGGAATAGAGTCGGTCTGCGAGGAATACGGCATAGTTTTGATTGAGGACGCCGCCGAAGCGCTGGGCAGCACCTATAAGGGCAGACACTGCGGTACCTTCGGACAATGGGGCGTGCTCTCATTTAACGGAAACAAGATAATCACCACCTCGGGCGGCGGCGCTCTCATCTGCCCGGATGCCGAGGCAGCAGCTCACGCGAAGAAGCTGGCTACCCAGGCAAGGGAGCCTTTCCCCTGGTATGAGCACAAAGAGGTGGGCTACAACTACCGCCTGAGCAACATCTGCGCCGGCATCGGCTGCGGTCAGATGAAGGTGCTTGACAGGCGCGTGGCGAGAAAGCGCGAAATCTTCGGACTTTACACAAGGCTGCTTGAAAATTTCCCCCTGACCTTCCAGAAGGATTCGGCTGATACCAAATCAAACTGCTGGCTCACCTCCTGTCTCATCGGCCGCGATGCGGGCATTACCCCGACTCAGCTTATCGGGCGGCTTAAAGCCGCAGGCATCGAGGCGCGCCACGCCTGGAAACCCATGCATATGCAGGAAGTATTCTCCGACGCGGGATATGTTACAGCCGGCGGCGAATCGGTCTGCGAAGACATATTCGCCAGGGGCGTCTGTCTGCCCAGCGATACAAAGCTCACCGACGACGACATCAGCAGAGTCTGTGAAGTCATACGCAGCTGTTTCTGAGACATGAGGCGACGCGGCAAACCTTTTCACGGGAAACGGATATAAATGAACAAGCATAAGCCCGGTTTCTACGAAAAATATACAAAGCGCGTGATTGACATAATTTTGGCCGGGAGCGCGCTGCTTCTGCTGTCGCCGGTTATGGCGGTGACGGCTCTGTTGGTGCGCATAAAACTGGGCAGTCCGGTTCTGTTCAGTCAGGAGCGGCCGGGCAAAGACGAAAAGATATTCAGGCTCTTTAAGTTCCGCACCATGCTGAACACCATGCGGGACGGCGTGCTTCTCTCCGACGAGGAGCGGCTCACCCCATTCGGACGCCGGCTCAGAGCCCTCTCGATAGACGAGCTGCCGGAGCTATGGAACGTGCTGAAAGGCGACATGAGCATAGTGGGACCCCGTCCGCTTCTGGTAAAATACCTGCCTCTCTACAGCGAGGAACAGCACCGCCGCCACGATGTTCGCCCCGGCATCACCGGCTGGGCACAGGTCAACGGCCGAAATCTTCTCAGCTGGGAGGAGCGCTTTGCCTGCGATGTGTATTATGTGGATAATATCTCCTTCGCGTTTGATGTGAAGGTGATACTCAGAACCTTATCGGTTGTTTTCAAGCGAAGCGGAATAACTTCCGGCACCAGCGCCACAATGGAGGAATTCAAGGGCAGCGTGGTCTGCGACGGCAAGAGCGCCGGCAGACAAGGGGAGCCGACATGAATAAACCCGTTATACTTATAGGCGGCGGCGGTCACGCTAAGGTGGTTGCCGACTGTATACTTAGCTGCGGCGGCTGTGTCGCCGGAGTGCTTGACGACAGGCTCCCCCCGGGTCACGAAACTCTGCCGGGGATTCCGGTTCTGGGCAGTATTGCCGAGTACGAAAAATACGCCGGCGACTGCTCTTTCATCATAGCTATCGGAAGCTGCGAAGTCCGCAGGCGGCTTGCCGGCGAGCTTCAGGTTTCCTGGCGCACTGCCATTCATCCCACCGCCGCCGTTTCGCGTTTTGCCGAGATAGGCGAGGGCTGCTACATAGGCCCTCACGCCGCGGTCAACGCCTGCGCCGTTATCGGCGCCCACAGTATTATAAACACCGGTGCCGTGGTGGAACACGATAATATCATCGGCGCTTATTCTCATATTTCACCAGGCGCAATACTTGGCGGCAGCGTGACAATAGGAGAAGGCACGCAGATATGCATGGGCGCATGCGTAAGAAACAACATTATGATCTGCGGCGGATGCGTTATAGGCGCGGGCGCCGTGGCGGTTAAGGATATAGACATATCCGGAACATATGCCGGAGTTCCCGCAAAGCTGCTGAAACAAATCCCGGAAAACAACACATGAACATACTTTTTCTTTCGCTGCTTGACATAAACACCCTTTCCGCAAGGGGTATATATCAGGACCTGCTGCGCTGTCTTGCAGTAGAGGGGCATCGGCTTTATGTCGTCTCGCCCGCCGAGCGCCGGAGCGGTCTGGATACTCATGTTATACACGAGGACGGGACGGTTATACTGCGCCCCCGCATCGGAAACATACAGAAGACCAATCTCATAGAGAAGGGAATTACCACCGTTACCCTTGAGCCGGTGCTCATTAATGTTATAAAAAAGCATTTTGCCGGGGTCAGATTCGATCTGGTGCTCTATGCCACACCTCCTGTGACCTTCTGCCGAGTGGTGGAATACATCAAAAAGCGGGACGGCGCCTGCGCCTATCTGCTGCTCAAAGACATCTTCCCGCAGAACTCGGTGGATTTAGGCATGATAAGCAGCATCGGTCCCATATACAAGGCTTTCCGCCGCAAGGAGCGGAGGCTCTATGCCGTTTCCGACAGAATCGGCTGTATGTCGCCGGCTAACGCCGAATATCTGCTCAGCCACAATCCGGAAATCTCCCCCGATCGGGTGGAGGTCTGCCCCAACAGCCTGGAACTTTATGAAAACGTCGCTGCCGACGGCGGTATTCCCGGTGCGCTTGAATCGACGCGAACGGCGATTCGAGCGAAATATAAACTGCCCGCCGACCACAATACGAAAATCTTCCTCTATGGCGGCAACCTGGGTCGTCCGCAGGCTATCCCCCATGTCAT
>JAAZAV010000010.1 GCA_012514145.1 Clostridiales bacterium
ATATAATTGAAGTGGCAAACAGAAGAATTATTAGTCGTATATGTAAATTAAAATCAAATTCTAAAATATTTTTATTTCATTTTAACAACATTGATAAATGGTTTAGACAAGATGTTATAAGTGACCTGAGCTTAATTCGGCAGGCTATTTGCGCCGAACCGAATAAAAAAACGCGTAGGTATTTTTGGCTTTGCTTTGGGGAAATAGTTAAAAAATATAGCAATACAAGGACTTCAACATTTAAGCTCCATATAAAAGAAAAACACAAAATTCTTGAAATGAAGAATAATGTTATTGACGATTTTATTGATAAAATATCAACAACGTATAGCCTGATTGGAATAAAAAAGAAAGCGCCTTTTCACTTGGACTGTGGTGATTCATTAGAAATAATGAAAAATTACCCGCCCGGTTCTTTCGACATTATATGTACATCCCCTCCTTATGGAGAGAATGCGACAACAGTAACTTATGGACAATTTTCTACATTGCAGCTTTTGTGGATAGATAGCAGCGATTTCGGATATAGCAAAGATTTTTATAAAAACTATTCTAAAATTGACTCCATAAGCTTGGGCGGTTCAAAATCAAACAATAGCGCTTTTTATTTCTCCCCTAAAGTCTCGGCATATATATCGCAACTTTCAGAACACAAACGAAAAAAGATTGTCCGTTTCTATTCTGACTATGAAAATGCTTTTCGACTTATGGCGCGGTTGTTAAAACCAAATGGAAGTATGATTCTTACTCTTGGTAATAGAATGGTTGATCGAACTGAATTTCCATTTGTCGAAATAAATAAAGAACTTGCAAATCATTATGGGCTATCTATTGTCAGTGCAATTAATAGAAATATAATAAAAAAAAGAATGCCTTATCGTGTATCCAGATTAGCAGACGGAAAGCCTGTTGAATCAATTTCAAAAGAAACAGTGTTGTTGTTTATTAAAGGAGGAGCATCCAATGCCGGAAGTAATAGCTAATATCCAGCAAGGAAAATATGAAGACGTTCTAGCTGCTGTACAAAGTCCAGTAATTACACTTACAGAACTAATAAAAAATGCTTCAGATTCCTGCCAAAACAATGAGGACCCCATTATAGTTAAAATAGATACGACTCACCGTGTGATTACTATTACCGATTTTGGGAGAGGATTTTCAAAAGATGATTTAGATCATTTGGGCGAGGCAGGATATTCTTCAAAGATGATAGGAGACAATACACAATCTCCTATTGGCAATCCTTTAGCAGGAAGTAAGGGACTTGGACTACTTACAGCTTTTTTTATCTCAAATGTTTTAGAAATCGAAACATATTCTGAAGCTGATAGGAAGTCGTATTTTTTAGAGTGGAAAAAAGGAGCCCAACGGTATAGATATGAAGAAATTGAAAGCGAATCAGTCGGAACCGTTATAACATTGAAAGATGTTATTCCTGAGAAACTCCAAATGATTTTACTTCCAGAAGAAAAAGTGAAACTATTTATGGCGTCACTTCGCTTTTTTACGAACGACACCAATCTACCTCAAATTAAATTAATTATTGATGGAGTAGAAGAATCATTTTACCCACAAGAAACATTAGACGACTATTATTCTCGCAATAAGGGTTCTTCTAGTGGATTTATTGCAAAGGCTATTTTTAAATATACAGACAACAAAATTACGCTATCATATGAAGATAATATTTCTCATTTTTATACTTTTTCCGATCAAGTAATTGATCTATCTGACATGGATAGTATTGAAGCTTTTGCAAGAGCAATTAAGGCACCTGAAAAAGGTGTAGCACCAATTAAATCAATTTGCGAGTCTGACGTTTTTAAGCCAGATTATTTACCTATTCGACTACCAGCCTTTTCTGGGATTCTTTATACATGGAGACATAGAAAAAACGATGACTTAGAACAATGGCCAGTCGGCGTAAGAATCTATATCAATAATTACAGCTTATATAGATATCTCGATAAAGAAAATGATTGGCTGAATTTATCCGAAGTTAGCCAGAATGTCAAGGCTACAAACTACAAGCTAAAGAATACATATGGGTTTTTAGACTTAACGGATTACAACGAAAATGAGGGAGACTTAAAAATATCAAAAGAACGAGATGACTTTGTGGATTCAATGGCAAAAAGGAAGTTCATTCATATAATGCGGGATGTAATTATAGGCGCTTTTACCCGAATTGATATGGCAATTAAAAATCCTCCCGTGCAATCATTTTCATTGCGATTTTCCAATCCGACAGTCCGTTTGGGTGATAAGTTCGATTTAAGCGCAGCCATAATTTGCAGCAACATTGGACTTGATGATATTGATTTAGAGTATGATGAAAACCAGCTTTCTATAAACGAAGATTTGTCTATATCCGCTACAAAACAAGGGGCATATGAAGTAAAGCTTTCTTATGGCGAGATAATGTATACTTTAGTTATTCATTTTAAGAATATAATTCCTGAATTTGATTTATCTAAAAGTTCCATTACCGTTTATAAAGGCAACTCATTTAATTTGAGAGATTATATTGTTGCAGAAAGTTGCAAAGATGTCACACCTGAAAGCATTGAAATAGTACCAGCACAAAAAGATACAATAATAATAAATAACGATATTTTTGACAAAAGCAATGTCGCTGGCTCACATATTGTTTACTTCCGGTACGGAGAGTTTCAACGTACATTAGACATAAGTGTAAAGGAAATTGAGCGACAACCTGGAGCTGGTGCAAAATCACCTAGAATCAGCACGCTTTTTCCAAATTTGAATCTCTTGCGTAACTATTCAATTAAATTATCAGAATTGGTTGATGCAATCTCATCGTATTATGTCCAAGCTCCAACCCTTTGCATGGCTGCTATTCGCATATTGCTTGAATCCTCAGCAAAAGCGTTTCTCAAGGCAATGCATGATGAAGAAATTAATGATAGTTTTCAAAGTGTTGTCAATCGTGTACTCAACCTTCGTGATTGTCATGAAAAAAACCAAGATTATAAAAAATGCTTCGATGTGAAAGGGCCTGATTTTATGGCTAGATTTAAAGAAATTTCAGATAGCTATGAGACTCGTCTTTCAAAAGATGTAAAAACTAATATCAATACACATATCAAACAAATTGAACTTGATATGTTTGTTCATAATCCGGATATAATTGCAACCGCTGCGACAGTGTATAGATCCATGCAAATTTTCTCGCCATTGCTAAATTATATTTTTGACGTGTTGATTAATGTTTATGCCGTTATTACCACTTAGCATAATTTAGCAAATCACAGCTTGTGTAAAAAAATAAGTTGTAGGAGTTATTCCTAACTACAAAAACTAGCATTTATCTTATATACCACGGCAACCCCATGGCAACAAAAAATCAGATAGCCCACACTGCCTGAATAATGAAAGTAACATAAATAATCCGTACCAAATCCCCTAAACATAATTGTTTAAGATTCTCTCGCGTGGAGCGAGTGGGAGTAAACAAAGTAGCGCCGCAAACCATTGTAAATACAGTGATTGCGGCGTTTTTCATTATCTTTGTAGTGCATTTTGAGTGCAAAAAGTTCATTTGTTAGGGATTTCAAACTATTAAATGTTCATTAAATTATTCTGGCAACTCAAATTTAATCTTATATCCCTGTTCTACTATAACATCGTTATTTACTAGTTTTTCTATGATGGCTTTTGCATTTTCTAGCGATTTATCTAATATACCATGTTTTATCGCGCGCTCTTCCATAGCTTTTTTATTGAGGTCATCAAAATTTCTAACGTCTTCAACTTTAACGCGATTAAATAGACCGTCTTTTTCGTCTAATGTTTCTATTGTGCTTGTATCTATCTCATGAGAAAGAATTTCGGCTTTGGGTAATTTTATAATTATTTCTTTGTTTAAATCACTTGAACTGACTATTATTTTGTCAATTATTACACCAGCCTTAATAGTGCCGTCCCATTTTGCGATAAATGATTTAGTTGTAAGTGGTATGTTTTTGCCAAATATTTTCTTGGGATCTTCAAACTTTCCTGAATTTGTATATAAATATTCAATTGTTGCAAGTTCTCCGATGTCTTTGATTTCTGCCTTAATTATATTGATAACAATTTCCGGTGTTAGTTCTTCATCAAACACAATAGGCTTATTTTGCTTATTTTGCTTATTTAGAATATCCGGATAAATCTTTAATAAAGCTATTGTTCCGATTATAATAATAAGAATAACTAACAATAATGTATTTAGCTTTGACCTACTTTCTTTGGTTTTCATAAGAAATCCTTTCTTTTTTAGTCCTTACAAATGATGTTGTAAATTCCGTTTCGGATTACTATTCATGTCTTAAGGCATTATATCATACCATAGACAGTCTTAATACACCTTGGAGTATTATAAGCACTGTTATGATTTTCTCCACTTATAGGTCGGTTCAAATCTTCCGCCGTCATCGCAAGTATACGGCCAATTTATTTTCCATTCAAAGTATTATAAGCTGATATTTCTTTCTTTTGCAGCTCATTGAAACGAAAAGCCCATTCACGCATGAAATCATTGATTTAGATTAAGTCAGTTAGCTCTTTTTTGTTAGTGGTATCAAACTCCGGATACCGATATCTCCAGCGATCATACTCTTCCCGGCTTATTTCACCCGCTTCCAGTTTGTCAGCTTCCCGATGCCAAGCACAGAGCATCTCATGCAGTCGAGCAGCATCCTTGTTTTTACGCACATCGCCCTTTAAGCAGACTTCCCCGTCGGCTTCATTAATTCTATGTTTGATTTTTTAATACAGTATACCAGAAATCTTCAAAAAAACAATAACGAAAGAATAAATCCTCAGGCATTCGGGCGGGTTGACCGCCTGAATGCTCAGACCGTAGCAATGAAGTTACGGTCTTTTTGTGTCTATTGGAATCGAATACTTTTTAAGAAATGATTTTAACTAAAACCAAATTTTATGCATTGCTTTTAGAGACTCTTCAGTTAAGGGGTATCCTATAGATTCTCCAATAACTGAATCAATCCCACAATAAGGGCAGATTGCAGTCCAATCCGGTTCATCTTCACACCAGTCATCAATTTCATCTGGCGAAAATATTCTGCCACAATAGAAACAGCCGCATTTCTTTTCTTTCTCAAGCATCTTTTTATTAGCAAAAGAATATTTATGAGCTTCAAATCCATTCATAAAACTTGACTCCATTCTAAAGCTTAAAAAACCTTTCCATAGTCATCATAGTCACCACTACAAGCAAAACAAAGAACTGAAAGTGGATTGGAAGTAATATCTAACAGGCGTGCAGGAAGACCATAGTGTTGCATTTTTATTAATTTTTCGCTTCTGTAGATAATAGGTTTAAGCTTATAATTAACATTTTAATATCCTCGAAAGAAAAGTTCAGTTTTGTCTGGGCGTGGTACTTTTTTGAGTTCAGTAACAAAGTCTGAAATACTTTTTGTTGACATGTTAATTTCCCCTTTTGTTTTCAAGGATTTTGATTTCTTAGGATATAATAATCTTTAACTTGAATCCGCTTTTATCTTCGGTATAACGCGACGGAGCTATGCGCCCCGTCGCGTTATATATCATAAAGTTACTTTCTGAATGCACTGTCCACCTTGTTGAAGGCGTCGGCGGCCTGTTTAATATCCTCGTCGGTCCAGCTCTCATTGAGGTGGAGGTTGAAGCAGATATCCATGACAGCCTTGGCGTTTGGTATGTCGAAGTCACGGTTATTGCTGCCCTTGTACTCGAGGGATGTCCAGGGGAAACCCTTGGTGCCGAATGCGCGGCGCTCGGTGAACCATGTCATGAGGGAGGGCAGTGCTCCTCTGTAGGCAGGGTTAACAGGCAGTCCTTCCGCGGCGCAGGCGGCGGCGAACTCGTCCTTGGTGCAGCTCATGCCTTCGCCGTTGAAGGTAAGACGCAGGAACCATACAACCGACTCGGCGCCCTTCACAAGCTTCGGAAGCTCAACCGACGGGGGAAGGAGCTTGCCCAGCTTTTCTACCACGGCTCTTCTGCGGGCGCCGAAGCTCTCGACTTTCTTGAGCTGCTCTCTGCCAACGGAGGCGGCAATCTCTTCAAGGTTGCAGTTGATGGCGGCAATCCAGTTTGTGGAGCCGGCGGGAAGACCGAAGGGCTTGCCTCTGTCGGCGACGCCGCGCACCTTGTAATAATCCTCCTCGGACTTTGTGAACACGATACCGCCCTGGCCGCCCGTATTGAAGTGTTTGCCGTACATGGTGGAGAACGCTCCGAAGCGGCCGAAGGTGCCCACGGGCTGTCCGTCCACCTTGGCAAAATGGGACTGGGCGCAGTCCTCTATCACAGGTATGTTGTGCTTGTCGGCGACAGCCATGATCTTCTTGATATCGGCTGGCTCGCCGGCGATATGGGCAATGATGATCGCGGCTGTAAGGGGAGTAATCAGGCTTTCGATCTCTTCCGGGCTGACATTGTAGGTTCCGGGCGTTACATCGGCTACAACCGGTATGCAGTTGCACATGAGGATGGGCATCATTCCGCCGGGATCGGTGACGGCGCCCACAATAACTTCGGAAAAAGGCTCGGGATTTATCGCTCTGAGGGCTACATAAACGGAGTTTGTGCCGCCGTTGACGCCGTCGGCATAACCGCCGCCCATCTTCTCGGCGAATTCTTTACAGAGAGCTTCCTCTTCCGGCCCGTTGTAGCCTATGTTATTGCCTGTGGCAATAGCTTGATCAAAGAGATTAATGACGGCATTCTTTTCCTTTTCGTCCATTGCAAAACGATTGGTAAAGGGCTTTTTTACAGCCTTTTCTCCGCCGTTAATTGCGAGTATTTCCATTTTATGTACATCCTTTCAATTATTTTCGTCATCTTTTATTTTTTTATTTTATTATACCTTATGGCATCCGTGAATTCTACATCACTTAAATTCTATCTTCGCGTATTTCACTGTTCTGTATCATGTCGGCTGCGTGTCCGACAATGATATCGTCCACTTCCGGAACAAAAGGTCCCGTCGTTCCGGCGTTGAGGAAGGTTTCCGCCTCATATCCCCCTTGAAGCAGAGCTTTCCTGTCGGGGATGTAGCACAGAGAGTAGTTGGTGTATGCGCAGGTGATTATGGGGAACGGGAACAGGGATTTGATTCGCTTGCCTATGGCGGATAAAACCTCACAGGGGAGTGTGATCATAAAAAAGTCGGGAGCAAATCGGATACAGGTCATACGGAATATCATATAGGGCTTAAGCTCCCCACTGTCAATCTTTTTAAGGGCTGCAGAGGCGCTGTTTCTCCTGTATTGCGGCTCTTTTTCGTCATTCGCTGTCTTCTCCCACCAGCTTCTGGGGTAGTATTCGGAGTGGAGCCTGATTTCATCAACCTTGATTGAAGGATTTTCCCTCAACGTATTGTGCGGCTCGGAGCCGAGAGTTGTGAGGATGTCTTTGTAAACGGGTTTTGATCCCTCATACATCTCATCGGTGTTAAGACTTACGAATCTCCCGTCCCTTCCGCTGCTGCGCGGCTTTATATCAGCCCCGCAACCCTGGAGGAACATTATCTCCGCCTCGGGGAAATCCCGTTTCAGCATCACCCTGACCGCTCCCGGATAGTCGGCGGTTATCATTAAGTTGCTTGGTCCGCAGCTTGTGGGATGGCAGGCGTAGCTCCAGATAATGCCCCGGACAGCGCCGCCTTCGTCGCGCAGCTGCATGACCTCGAGATCATTGTCCCTTGCCTTGTCGCAGTCGTAGGGTTTCCACAGAACTCCGCCTTCGGGGGTGGGGTGTCTTCTGCTTACTCCGAAGCGGCTTTGTCCTCTGTAACAGCTGAGACGGCCCTTAAACATGCTCCCTATGCAGGCTTCGGTTACATCTATTGTTTTTTCTCTCACAAGCTCGATGTAGTTACTGTTGATCTCTTTTCTTTCATCGTCGCTGTATACCGTGGAACCAAGGCTTATGTCTCCGTCTGCCGCCTTTATCCCCAACGCTCCGTGGGTGTGTGTATAGAAAAAGACGATTGAATCACCGTCGATGCCGAAGCGCTCCGACAGTTCTTTTCTCATTTTCTCGGAAAAGACGACGTCTGCATACAGAAGGTCATAGGACAGCAGGAGGAGGGGGCGGTCTTCGCCTATGAGCAGAGCGGTTACGTACAGGTCATCATTGACACCGATGCTTTTTTCTGTCCTGGCGGCGAAGCCCATCTGCCAAACCGGGAAGGGCATGGTGATTTTTTCACTCTTTACGGCGTATTTCATTGCGCTTGAACTCCTTTCGGTTTGTGATGTGTTTTGTATTCTTTCACCAATCGCCATAATAGTCATATACTGTGTCGCTTACTGTGTCGCTGCCGGTAATAAGCATAGCAAATATGTCGAAGATTGTCAAGGTTGTGAATAACATTAATGTCGTATGTTCAGGATTTTATATGCTGACGCTCCGAATGGAGTATTATACCGAATCATAAACAGAAGTGAGTTCCGCCGATACATTGAAAATGGATATAAGGCATTCAGTCCGCATATCGTTCTTTGATATCAACAGAGAACGTTACGACGCATCCGCACTTGTTATTTCTTATCATATTTTTTGCCAAAAAACCTATTGACTATTACCTCCAAAGTACCAAGTTTATTTTAATTATTAAGCCAAAACAGCTTATTATTAAAAAACTCCAGTATATTTTTAATAAAATAAAACAAGACTTTAGGTGGGTAGAAATTCAAAAATCTGCCCGCCTTTTTATTTCCGGAGCGGAGGTTTTGAGCGTTATGTCAAATCCCACCTCACTCAGGGTGACTTTTGACGGCAGCGGGATTGTCTGTCAGCTTGAAAGAAAGCCGGTCAAAAATCTGAACCTTCGCATCCGCAAGGACGGCAGCGGGATTGTGTCGGCAAATGACCTTGTATCTGTAAATAAAGCGGACGAATTTGTGATAAGCAAGGTGGCATACATCATTTCTTTGCAATGCCGCAGCCCGAGTTGCTCTGCTATTTACTTGAAACACTTGTTCTTAGCAAGAGATTCTCCGATTACAGCCCGGTCTGTTAATGTCAGATGTGTACCTTTGGTTTCGTTTTCCGGTTAGTCTGTTCCTCATTTTGTTTATCAGACTAAATGCTGCCACTTTTTTCCCCGATGTAAGCGCAATCGCAATTGCTGCTGTTGCAGTTACTTTGAGAATTTACTGAAAATTTTTATGGTAATTTTGCCGTGAAAAACACATTTTTCAACTGTACATTGCGCCGCCGCTGTGGTATAATTATATTTAATTGATATTAAAGATCGAACATAACAATACAACCTGTCAAAAGTTGATTCACGCTGCGGTCTTAACTGCGCCGGCCGCGAATATAAAGTTGCCCGCGGCTGCATGCAGCGGTGGAAAAGTTTTACCCATTGTGGGCAGTGCCGGCGCCGGGCAGCGGAAGCGCAATAAAAATAAACAATAAGCGATATTCAGCAACTGACCAGACAGTTAACAGGAGGGCATGTAATGTACAGATATCTTGACGCAAACGATCCGCGTTTTGCCGCGGACAGCGATTCACAAACAATACAGAACGCGGTTGACGCCGCTGAGACAGGCGGTGTTTCAACGGTCAGCATTCCCCGCCGCTGCGCCAGAACGGGAAAAGACGAGTGGATAATCGACCGCACGATTCTTCTTCCATCGAATATCACAATAATACTTGACGATTGCCGTCTGACCCTGGCTCCGGGGGTATATCAGAACATTTTCCGCAACCGCAACATGTACACCGATATCTCCCTCAAAAAAGAGGGGCGGCAGTACGGCATTAAGATTATCGGTCACGGCGGCGCTACCCTTGACGGTGGTGAGGGCAACGACCTGCGGGAAAGCACCTCCGAAAAGGACGGACGGCCGCATGTCCGCTTCAACAATTTCGTGCTGCTGCACAATGTGCAGAATTTTGTGCTTGAGGGTTTCCGCTGCGTGAATATGCGCTGGTGGGCGCTCAATCACATCTGCTGCAGCCACGGCAGACTGTCGAATCTGGATTTCTTCAACGGAAGGCACGTGCCGAATCAGGACGGCATTAACTTCCGAATCGGCTGCTCTCACATGATCGTTGAGAATATAACCGGACGCACCGGCGACGATACGGTGGCGCTGACAGCACTTCCGCTCTGCGGTGATTCAAAACTCGTCCTGGAGGACGGAAACATAGATATTCACGATATCACAATTCGCAATGTCCGTGCGGACACCCGCTGTTCGGTAGTGGCGCTGCGCAACAATGACGGCGCAAAGCTTTACCGCGTGGATATTGAGAACATCTCCGACGCCGGCGGCGGCGAGTATATTCCCTGGGATGTGGTACATCTGGGCGAAAACAACTACTACCGCAGGCGTACAGCCGAACCGGGCGAGACTTATGACATCAATGTTCGAGGCGTGTATTCCACCGCACGGGGCGCCGTCATACTCGGCGGCACGCTGAAAAACGCACGAATCAGCGATGTATATGCCGGCGGCGGCGCCATGCACGCAATATCAAGCTATCTGCCCACTCAGATTTTCGAAGAGAACGGCTGCGAAATAACCGGCGGCGTGACCCTCGAGAATGTGCTTTTCGACAACATCCACTACGACGGCAAAGCGGCATATAAGAATCAGGGGTGGCTTATCGATACCACCGAAGAATATAACGGCTGCGCGCTCTACTTCCGCTCCATGCGCGAAAGCGACTTCTTCAAGCGTGTCACCTTCCGGGATATCTATGCCGGGGAGGGCGCGGCGCTCTTTATGCCGCCGAAGAATGTTGAGAGTTTCGATCTGTCGGGCATGACCCTGCAGAACGCCGAGTGACTTTAATCGGTTTACAGCGTTTCTCCGTCAAAGACGAACAGTGCCTCGCCGCCGAGAAGCGTCCTGCCGTCGGGCATAACCCTGACCGTGAGGATTCCGCCGTCGGCTCTGACCTCGATATCGGTGTCATAACGGCAGCAGCCTATAGCGACAGCTGCCGCAGCCGAGGCTGAAGCGCCGGTTCCGCATGCCAGCGTCAGACCGCTGCCCCGCTCCCATACCCGCATGCGCAGAGTATTGCCGTCAATCACCTGAACCGCCTCGGCGTTCACTTTGTCGGAAAAGCGGGGGCAGTTCTCCGACAGCTCCCGAAGCGCGTCAAGTGGGAAACTCTCCGCCCGTTCACAGAAATGCACGGCATGCGGAGAGCCTGCGTCTACGGGAATTACTTCCATGTTATACTCTCCCGCTGTGAATGTGAATGGCTCTGAAACCTTCACTATTCCCATGTCCGCGGTGATGCCGGCGAATTTTCCCTCCTCGGTTCTGATGTTCACACGCCGCAGACCCGCGTTTGTACGGAAGACGATTTCGGTCTTATCGGTATGTCCGCGGTCGAACACATAGCGTCCGGCGCAGCGTATTCCGTTGCCGCACATCTTTGCCTCACTTCCGTCGGCATTGAAGATGCGCATGACGAAATCCGCGTCCGAGCCGTCGGCAGGTTTGATGAATATCATCCCGTCCGAACCCACGCCCCTGTGCCTGTCGGATAGCCTTGCCGTGAGTTCTGCCGCATCCTCCGGCGCTTCGCCCCGGACAAACAGATAGTCGTTGCCGCAGCCCTGCATTTTGGTGAAGCGCATGATTAATTCCCGTTCTCTATGCCTTCAACCGTGAATGAGGCGAAGCGATTGATCCCCTCGCAGGCGGTTATGCCGACGTGAAAGCGCTCGGGAATGTCGTCGTTTTCGACGGTCAGGGTGTGAATCTGTCCGTCGCTGCCCGCCATCCGGGCGGTTATGCGCTTTCCTTCGACCGTCACTGTGAGTTCAAGCTCTTTCCCGGCTTCAACATCGAATTCCGCGAAGGCAATCTTTGTAACCTTTATCGGACGGGGAGCGCCCTCCGCTGCCGGTATGATGTGCCAGATGTTTATGCCATTTTCATATGCGACTATCTCGAAATGCAGACCGTAGAAGTTGTGACCCGTCTCATCCGTTCGGAAATCGTCGGTAAACACGATAAGCGGCGCTCCGAAGCTGTCAAAAGAGCAGCGGGTGCTCATTGTAACCTTGCCGCCGTACCGTTTGCTTGTAAGTATGCTTATGTAGTCATAATCGCCGATGTTTTCGTTGTAGGCGTTGACGATATGTCCGTCCTCAACGCGGAAGCGGGTATCCGATTTCGCGGTAAGCGATGAAATATTGAAGAAATCCGCCGGAACTCCGCCGGAAAAATTATAATGTCTTTTCACTTTTTGCCCTCCACACATTGTTTTGCATAATTATATCATCCGCACTGCCGTCAATCAAGCGGTTGAGCACATTTTAACGCATGAATATGCGAATATGACGTTTTTAATATAAGAAAGGCCGGAAATGATTTCACTGACCGTAAACGCATCAACTGAATATGATATTCACATCGGCTGCGGGCTTCTCGAAAAATCGGGAAAGTATATCGCTTCCCTGCCCGATGTGCGCCGGGTCATGGTTGTCACCGACGATACGGTGAACGGCTTGTACGGCAGCTACTTTGTTGATTCGCTTCGGTCGGCGGGGATCGATTTTGATTGCTTTTCATTTGCCCCCGGCGAGGCTTCAAAGCGGCCGGAAACGGTCATCGCTCTGCTGTCGGAGCTGGCGCGGAAGGGATATACCCGAACCGACCTTATCGCTGCTCTCGGCGGCGGAGTTGTCGGGGATATAGCCGGTTTCACGGCGGCGATATACCTGCGGGGAATACGCTATATCGGTATTCCCACAACTCTGCTTGCCTGCGTCGATTCGTCGGTGGGCGGCAAGACCGGGGTTGACCTTGACGAGGGGAAAAACCTGGCAGGAGCCTTTCATAATCCCTCGCTTGTGCTCTGCGACCCCGATACCCTTCTGACACTGCCTGCCGAGGTGTTTTCCGACGGTATGGCTGAGGTTGTCAAATACGGCGTTATATGCGACCGCGAACTGTTCGAAATGCCGGAAGCGGCTGACCGCGGCGGCATTAAACCCGACATGAATTCGATAATAGCCCGCTGCATCGCCGCAAAGAAGAAATATGTGGAGGCTGACGAGCGTGACCGGGGCGTTCGGCGGCTGCTGAATTTCGGGCATACTGCCGGGCACGCAATCGAGGCATGTTCGGACTATACCATGTGCCACGGCCACGCGGTGGCTGCCGGTATGATGACCGCGGCTCGCTATGCTCAAAAGCTCGGTCTCTGTTCGACTGCTCTTGTCTGCCGGCTGGAGCGGATGCTTACCGGCTATGGTCTGCCAACAGAGTCACCATATGACCCTTCCCGGCTTTTGGAGACTGCGCTGCGCGATAAAAAACGGGGCGGAGATATCATAGACCTGATACTCCCCCGGGAGATAGGAAACTGCGAAATCTTCCCTACGCCTATCGGTGAGCTGTCGGTTTTTTTAGCCGAATCGGTAAACCGAAAACCCCGTGCGGGTGACACGCCGTGAAGATTACTCTTATTCATCCGCCGGAGGGTGAGCGGGAGGTAATCGCGCCCCCATCAAAATCAATGGCGCACCGGCTGCTAATATGCGCCGCCCTCGCCGATGCTCCAATGTTTCTGCGCTGTTCCGCGTCGAACGCCGACATTGATGCGACAATAGGCTGCCTTCGCGCTCTCGGAGCTGTGATTGATGCGCGTGACGGCAGATTTTACGTTGAACCGATTGACAAAGATATCTATCCCGATTTCGATACATCACGCACCCTCGACTGTGGGGAAAGCGGCTCGACTTTGCGTTTTCTGCTGCCGGTCGCCGCCTGTCTGGGAGCAGGAGCGAAGTTTGTAAGGCGCGGCAGGCTTTCTGAGCGCCCTCTTGAACCGCTTTACGGCGAGCTTATCCGCCACGGCGCTATTCTGCCCGACGATCCTTCCGGTGAGCCTCTGACACTTTGCGGGAAAATCGGGGCAGGCTGCTATACCCTCGCTGCCGATGTGTCGTCACAGTTCGTCAGCGGCCTGCTGATGGCGCTTGCCATGAAATCTTCCGGCGGCGAATCGACTCTGACGCTCACCGGCAATATTGAATCTGCCGGATATATCCGTATGACGCTTGCCGCCATGGAGCGCTTCGGCTGTCGGGTGAAATACTCCGACGACCTGCGTTGTTTTGAGATACCCGGTGCCGGCTATCTCTCTCCCGGATCGCTGAATGTGGAGGGCGACTGGTCGGCTGCGGCTGTGGCTCTCTGCTGCGGCGCTCTGTGCGGCGGCGTGACTGTCAGCGGACTTGACCCGCGCTCGCTGCAATACGACCGCCAAATCATTGATATTCTGCGGAATTTCGGGGCAGATACGGTGATGACCGACACCGGCGCTTCGGTGCGTCCCGCGCCGCTTCACGGTATAACCGCCGATATGAGCCAGACTCCCGACCTGGCTCCTGCCGTCGCCTCCGTCGCCGCGTTTGCCGAGGGCGAGACTGTGCTGACCGGCGTTCAACGTCTGCGTCTCAAAGAGTGCGACCGCGCCGCCGCCATCGTTGAAATGCTGACCCGCTGCGGGATTTACGCTGCCGAGTATGACGACCGCATCGTTATCCGCGGCGGCTCCCCGACATCATGTGAGCTTGACTGTCGGGGCGACCATCGAATGGTAATGTGCGGCTGTCTGCTGGCTGCGGGCAGCGGCGGCGGGATGACCCTTGACGGCTGCGAGGCGGTTGACAAATCATGGCCGGGCTTCTTTGAAGATATGGAATCGCTCGGCGCGAAGTTCGAAATCGTAATGTGAGGAGCAACTTGAACGACCTGTTTTTACGAAATCTGCATATTGAAATATACGGCGGTTCCCATGATGAGAAAATCGGCGTTAGATTGTCGGGACTGCCGGCGGGGGAGCGCTTTGACCGAGACATATTGCAGCGCTTCCTTGATCGGCGGGCGCCCTCCTCCCGTCTGCCCGGCACAAAGCGCCGCGAAGACGATGTGCCTGTTTTCCTGTCGGGCGTCGACGGCGACACTCTTAGCGGAGAGCTTTTGGAAGCTGTTATTTACAACCGTGACGCGCGCCCGGGTGATTATCCGTCTGTTCCCGATGTTCCCCGTCCTTCCCACGCCGACTATGCCGCGATAATGAAATACGGCTCCTCTGTCGACCTGCGGGGCGGAGGACGCTTCTCGGGGCGGCTCACCGCTCCCCTCTGTGTCGCCGGCGGCATCGCTCTGCAGCTGCTCGAAAGGCGAGGCGTGTATATCGGCGCGCACATCGAGACGCTGGGCGGAATACATGACCTTCGGTTTGACCCTTTGAATCTCTGCCGGGAGGATTTTGAGGCGCTTCGCACCCGAACATTCCCGGTGATAGACGAAGCGCAGGGCGAGAAGATGCTTGAGCTGATTGGTGAAATATCAGCGGAGGGCGACTCGGTGGGCGGCGTTGTGGAATGCGGCGCCGTCGGGCTTCCGGTCGGACTCGGCGAACACATGTTTGCCGGCATGGAGAACCGCATCGCGCACCTTGCTTTCGGCATACCGGCGCTGAAGGGTATAGAGTTCGGAGCCGGATTCGCCCTTTCCGATATGCGCGGCTCGGAAGCGAACGACCCCTTCCGCACCGACGGCAAACGGGTTTACACGACAAAAAACAACAGCGGCGGAATACAGGGCGGTATGACCAACGGCATGCCCCTCATCTTCCGGGGAGTGCTGAAGCCTACCCCGTCCATCGCCCTGCCGCAGGAAAGCGTCAGCCTGATCCGCATGGAGAACACCGATATTACAATCAGCGGCAGACATGATCCCGCCATACCCGTGCGGGCGGTGCCGGTATTCGAGGCTGTGGCGGCTCTTGCCATACTTGATGCGATACTTGACAGTTAAGGAGTCATCTATGAACCTGGGAGAACTCAGAAAAGAGATAAACGAAATCGACAGACAGCTGGTTGAGTTATTTTCAAAACGCATGGCTGTCTCGGCGCGGATTGCCGAATACAAGCGCGAGTGCGGTATGCCTGTGCAGGACACCGACAGGGAGCGGGAGCTGCTTGCGCTGATTGCCGACCTTGCCGGTGAAGAGCTCGCGGAATACGCAGTGGAGCTATACACTAAAATCCTCGCACTAAGCCGTGAGTATCAGAAACGGCTCATAAGCGGCGGCGAAGAGCACAAATGAGCCGTGACAGGGTTTTCGGACTGCTTGGCGGCAGGCTGTCACACAGCTGGTCGCCCGAGATCCACGCCTGCCTCGGCGGCTATGAGTACCGGCTGTTTGAGCGCGGGGAGGACGAGATCGCCGGCTTCCTCCACTCCGACGAGTTTGAGGCGATTAACGTAACCATACCATACAAAAAGGCAGTGATGCCCTACCTCTGCGAAATCTCTCCGGAGGCGTGGCGCATCGGTTCAGTGAACACCATAACCCGGACTGCCGATGGACTGCGGGGCGACAACACCGACTATTTCGGCTTTTCATATATGCTCGACAGCGCCGGAATTGAGGTGCACGGCAAAAAATGCCTGGTGCTCGGCTCGGGGGGAGCGTCGGTCACCGCGTGTACAGTTATCGGCGACCGGGGCGGTGAGGCTGTTGTAATCTCCCGCTCGGGCGAAGACAACTACAACAATCTCGGGCGTCACATCGACGCCGACGTGATAGTGAATACCACTCCGGTGGGCATGTATCCCGACTGCGGCAGCGCTCCCCTGTCGCTTGCCGGCTTTCGGCGGTTGTCGGGAGTTGTCGACATGATTTACAATCCCCGGCGCACCGCTCTGCTTTTCGAGGCTGAAAGACTGGGAATCCCCGCCGCGGGAGGGCTTACAATGCTGGTCGCGCAAGCGGTGAAGGCAAACAGTCTGTTCTTCAGCCGCGCAGATGAGCCTGACAAAGCGATAATCGCCGATGTCACCGAGCGGATGCGGCTTATGAAATCGAATATTATCCTCATCGGCATGCCGGGAAGCGGCAAATCCACCGCCGGGAGGGCACTGGCAGAGCGTCTCGGACGCCAATTCCATGATACCGACGAGGAAGTTACACGCCTGACCGGACGGACTCCCGCCGACATTATTAAGGCTGACGGTGAAGCGGCTTTCCGCGCGGCAGAACACGAGGCTGTCTGCGGCGTGGGGAAGTTAAGCGGCTGTGTCATAGCCACCGGCGGCGGCGTGGTAATAAATGAGAAAAACCGCGACCCGCTGCGGCAGAACGGAATCATCGTCTTTCTCGAGCGTTCGATTGAAAAGCTGTCAATATCGGGGAGACCGCTCAGCGCCGCGTCTGGTATTGACGAACTGTATCGCCGACGGCTGCCCCTCTATCTTTCTTGGGCGGACTGCAAGGCGCTGTGCGAGGACGATGTTGATATCACAGTGCGAAATATAATTGATGCGTCGGGCATGACAGGTTTATTGAATTGATTTTAATAAAATGAAAATACTTGTAATCAACGGTCCGAATCTCAACCTGCTGGGGATACGGGAGCCGGATATCTACGGCAGAGGCACATATGCCGAACTATGCGCGCTCATCGGCGGATGGGCTGATGAACTGGAGATGAACTGCGAGCTTTTCCAGTCGAACCATGAGGGCGCAATTGTGGACGCCATCGGGCAGGCTTACGGCGTTTACGACGGCATTCTGATAAATCCCGCCGCCTATACCCATACAAGCATCGCAATACTCGACGCGCTGAAAGCCGTGGGACTGCCGACAGCGGAGGTGCATATTTCGGATATATCGGTGCGTGAGGAATTCCGGCGCTTCTCATATGTGTCGCTGTATGCCTTTGTCACCATTGCCGGAAAAGGGTTTGACGGCTACCGTCTGGGACTTGAGGCATTAAAGGAACGAATCAGGCAAAAATAACGGCGGCACAGGAGTATGCATATGACGTTTTACGCCTGACGTTCAGCGTTTGACATTCATATATAAACACAATATACAGACATGTTCCAAACTTTATATCTATACGAAGTCATGAAAAACAGACAACAACGGCAAAGGGGGCATTATGGATTATTCATATGTGCGGGGTTTCAACTATCAGCCGGGTTATGCCCGGAACAGCTATGAGGCATGGCGTTTCTATGACCCGGAGGACGAGCCGTGCGATTCGCCCGGGACACGAGTGTTTCAACGACTGCTGCTGAGGTAAGATCAATGAAAAACATCATTTATAACGGCTGTGACCTGCTTGGCACCCAAAAAGCGGATGCTCTCCTTGCCGGGCGTCGGCTGGGACTTGTCACAAACATGTCGGGCGTCACTCGTATAGGCAATCAGCTGCGCACCACCGCCTCGGTTATGGCGGAAAAGTATAATCTCGCCGCTCTCTTCGGACCGGAGCACGGTATCCGCGGCGCTGCCCAGGCGGGCGGATCCGACGGCGACTCCTATCTTGATCCCGAAACCGGAGTACCCGTATATGACCTATTCAGTAAAAAAGCGTCTGAGACAGATGAGCTGCTGAGCGGTCTAGACGCGCTGGTCTTCGACATTCAGGACATCGGTGTCCGCTACTACACCTATCAATACACCATGCTCAGCGCCATGAAGCTGGCGGCCGCGGCAAATCTGCCCTTTATTGTGCTCGACCGTATAAATCCGCAGAACGGTCTGCGCGTCTTCGGCAATCTCATCGAAGGCAACTGCCTTTCGGGGGTCGGCGCGGTGAAGGGGCTGCCCGCAGTTCCCGGTATGACCATAGGAGAGCTGGCGCGCATGTTCAACGAGCTGCCCGGCGTCAGCTGTGAACTCAGCGTCCTCGCCTGTGAGGGCTGGCGGCGCGCCTTTGACGCTGACGACACGAATCAGCTCTTTGTTCCGCCGTCTCCCAACATGCCCACCCTTGATGCGATTTATCTATATCCCGGCACCTGTTTCTTCGAGGGCACCAACCTTTCCGAAGGACGGGGTACAACAAAGCCCTTTGAGGTGTTCGGAGCTCCCTGGCTGGAGCCTCAGGCTGTAATCGACCGTATTAACGTTCTGCCGTCCGAAACCCGTGAACGCTTCTCCGGTGTTGTTTTTCGCCCCTGCGCCTTCACCCCCACCTTCCACAAATATCAGGGGGAACTGTGTCAGGGCATACAGCTGCATCTCGCCGACCGCGCAAAATGCGACGCCTACACTCTCGGACTGTATCTCATCTGTATTATACGCGATATGTACCCCGATGTATGCAGCTTCAGCCGCTTTCTGCCCCACCTGGTCGGCACACGCCGTGTGCTGAGGTCAAACTTTGATCCCGCCGCCTACCTGGCACAGGCGGAGCGGGAGGCAGCTGAGTTCCTGCCGGTGAGGGATAAGTATCTGATTTACGATAATTAGAACATTGTGAGGTAATTGTAATGAAACTTCTTAAATCCGCTTCCGCACTGCTGCTTGCCGCTGCCATCCTGTTATCTGTCGGCGCATGCGGGGGCAGCTCCGGTTCCTCCTCTGCCGATACGACCGGCACCGCCGCCGACGTTTCCGAAACCACAACCGGAACAACCGAGCTTCGCGACAATGTACCAGAGTTGGATTTCGAAGGCTATGAATTCCGCATACTCACGAGCGCCACCACTTCCTCCTATACCGTTACGGTGTACGAGGAGCAGACCGGCGAAGTTCTCGAGGACGCAATGTACGAGCGTTGCAAGAACGTCTCCGAACGGCTGAACATCGTCTTTGCACCGGATAACGTACAGGCTAACTCGTCTTCGGCGCTCAGCACTATGAGGAACTTCGTCGCCGCAGGTGACGACGCCTACGACCTCTGCATGCAGCTGGGGCGCAGCTGCTTCGCAATGACCTCCGCGGGCTACTTCTTGGATATGAGTGAGCTGCCCTACATTGAAACCGACCGCCCCTGGTGGTTCTATGACATCAATTCACAGATAAATATCACCGGGCACGAGTACATCATGTTCAGCGCCCTGACACTGGGCGTTTATGACTTCATGAACGTTATGCTCTTCAACAAGAACATGGCTGCCGACTTCAATATGGAAAGCCCCTACAGCTACGTCGCCGACGGCACCTGGGTCTTTGATGTGTTTGCCGGCATGGCGCGTGAGGCGACCGCTGACCTGGATGGCGACGGAGAGATGACCAAGGCCGACCGCTACGGTCTCACGGGCCGCGCAAACAGCATGCTTGCCAACTTCATAACCGGCGCCCGCCAGCGCACCGTGGAGGTGAATGAGGAAGACCGACCCACCCTTGCCATCGAGGGAAATCAGCGGATTTTCGATGTTTTCGATAAGGTCAGCGCCCTTGTCTGGGACGACGGCGTCTGGTACCCCAAGACCAACACCGAAAACAACTATTATGTCGCCTTCCCCTTCTTCGAGGACGGACAGGCGCTGTTCGCCGACCGCTCCTTCCGCTCCATCACATATCTGCGCAGTATGGAGGACGATTTCGGCGTCATTCCCTTCCCGAAGTACGATGAGGCACAGGATGAATACGGCACCATGACCGAGGCCGGTTCGCGGCTTATGGTTGTCCCTGCCACCGCCGGTCATCACGATGTAATCGGCGCCGCCATCGAAACCCTCTCCTTCTATTCACACAAACTTGTTATTCCGGCATATTATGAGATCTCCCTCAAGGAGAAGTTCGCGCGTGATGTTGAGTCACAGGAAATACTCGATCTGGCAGTCAAATCCCTCTTCTATGACATGGGCAACACCATGTTCTGCGGCTCGGTCAAGGACGGGGTCTTCAAGATTTTCTTTAGCGGCGGACGTGACCTTGCCTCCTCTGTCGCCTCTCAGACTCCTGCCTTTGAGGCTGCTGTCAAGGCCGCTCTGGGAGAGTAGTTCCGTATCCGCACATATTTCCCGGTTTTTCGATAAACATTTGAAAAACTATTGACAAACCCCTCGGAATGTGGTATAATATCAAGCGTTCCGAGGGGAACTTTGTATAAGCTTAAAATTGCGGAATTGTGTAACGGCAGCACGGCAGACTCTGACTCTGTTTGTGAGGGTTCAAATCCTTCTTCCGCAGCCAAAAGCCGTCGTACATTTGTGCGGCGGCTTTTATTATTAAAATAGCTCCCCGGCTTGGGTGCGGTGCGAACCGTTTTATACGGTGGTATGCCGTAGCCAAGCCGGGGTTGTTTGTTAAAATTCGTTTACGCGTCCAGCGCAAGGATGGTATCTACCGATTTGCTAAGGTTAGCCTCCCAGCCGTTTATTTTCGACGCGTGGTAGGATGCGAAGTTGGCGTTCTTTGTCTTCGCGAGATCATTCAGCAGGTTGAGCGTGCCAAGCATGTTGCCAAAGGTAATGTCGAAGTCGAACATTACATTCTTTCTCGCCAGCTTCAGCATCTCAGCCGACTCGTCATCGCGGACATACTTGACCAGCAGCGATACATCATAGTAAGCCGGAAGCACCGAGTAGTAACCCTCCTCGCCGAGAGCCTCCATTGCGGCGGCGACAGCTTCGAAGTTTTTGCAGGCAGCCGGCACACAGAAAAGTGATATGGAGTCGGCGGTACGGGTGGAATACTCTTCCTGAGCCTCGTCCCACTTAAAGAGCGGAAGCACGCCGAAGTCGTCCGTCATGTCGCGAAGATACAGCATGCGCCCGAGATGAGAGCAGTAGTAGAGGGAACGGCCTTCGGCAAAGCACCTTAGTGCATGCTCATGTGTTACCGAAATCTTGTCCAGCGGCGCAACGCCCTCGGTTTCGTAGTAGAAAGCGCATGTCCATGCGGCAATATCGGACAGCTTATCCATGTTGAAATCCCACTTGGGAATGCCGCCCTCATGCTTGGTCAGACGAATGCCGAAGGCGGACATGAACTCGTTTGTATGATTGGTAACATAGCCCATGCGGTCATCGTTGAAATTGAGTATGCCGTCTCCGTTCATGTCATCGGCTGCGGCGCGGCAGTCGGCGCTGACGCGCTCACGGGTCCATGCGCCGTCCTTTACCGTATCGTAAATGTCATCGATGCCCAGCGATTCGGCTATCTGCTTGTTATAGTAAATTATAAAGGTGCTGTTCATGTATGACAGACCGATATCTCCGGCAAGGAAATAGCTCCTGCCCGCCACCGAGCTGCTCTCGATGATGTCCTTATTCCACCAGGGATTGTCAAGTTCAATGTGAGGGGCGCCCGTCAGGTTGAGCAGCATGCCCTCAACGGCCAGGGCGGGAATATATGCGGCATATCCCACGACTATATCATATGTGCCGTCACCCGAGGTCACGCTTTCGCGCACCTTGTCCATGAACGCGGTCTGGTTTGACCAGTAGCCGTCCATGTTTATTGGGTTTACCACGACGTTCAGACGCTTTTCCACGCTGCGATTGCGCTGATAAATGGCGTCATTGAGCACGTCTCCGCTCTCCTCAAGTACGCCGATTTCGTTGATATATGAGGTGTTGGCTTCGTTCTCGCGGCAGAGGATCGAGATTTCGGCACCGCCGAAATCCATAGTCTCGGGCAGCGAGGTGAGCCGTGTTTCGGTCGGCTCAGTGGTTTCTTCCGGGATGTCGGCGGGAGTTGTGGTTGTCTCGGCTGCGCCGTCGGCGTCACCTCCTCCGCAGGCGCTGAATATGAGTGTGCCGGCAAGTAATAAAGCCGTCAGCAGAGATGGTATTGTCTTTTTCATAGGTAATACACCTTTGTTATATAATAGGTCAGATTACGAGATACAATTCAACCAGCTTATCAAGTCCTGCTTGAGCGGCATCGGCTTTCGCGGCATACCATGAGGCGAAGTTGTTTGAATTTGCGCTTATAAATGAGCGCATGGTACCCATGCCGGCTATTGTGCTCGAGTAGACATAACCGAAGTTTGTATACGCAGACGCAGAGATTAAATCTAACAGCTGAGAGGTGCGGTCATCGCGGGAGTATTTAACCTTAAGTGCCACCTCGTAGTATGCCGGTGTGACGCTTACGTAGTTGTAGTATGCCATTGCCTCGCAAACGGCTCCTATTTTATCGGTTTGCTGGGAGGTTATTGGGGTAACGAAGACTGTTGAGCCGTTATGCACCAGTGTGCTGTATTCGTCCGACTCCTCATACTTGGGGAAATTGATTATGCCGTAGTCTGTCTCCATGTCCCGCAGTTGGTCAGCGTGACGGAACCATACGGGGCAGAATAGGTAGTATCCACTGACAAATCCGGTTATATCGGTTTCAAATTTATCCGATGCTGCGATGGTGAATCCTATGTTGTTGTAATACATGTTATGGAACTTCTCGGCAAATTCCGCAGTGCGTTCATTGTTCAATGTCAGTCTTGGAATACCCTCGCTATCCTTGGTGGTCGTAGTGACCCGGCAGGCATATTGGAAATGCTCTACTGATTTTGATTTTGAGCCGAAAGCACCGAAACGGTCTCCCACGTTTACTGTGCTGTCGCCGTTCAGGTCGGAATAGGCGTCAAGCACAAGTGATGAGAACCGATCAAATGTCCACTCGCCGTTGAACACCAGGTCATAGGGTTCATCTGCTCTGCCATGCAGACTCTCATACATCTCACGATTGTAATATATGCAGGCAAGAGACTTCATTCGCATCAGCGAAATATCGCCCAGAAGGAAATAGATACGGCTTTCGCCCACACCCATCTCAAGCATGTAATCCCTGTTCCACCAGGCGTTATCCCAGCCGATAAATTCATCGTCGGCGAAATTGTGGAAATAGCCCTCGGTAACCAGCTTTGTGGTATAGGACTGATGGGTAGAGCAAAGGTCATAGAGATTATCACCGGCAAGCACCACATTGCCTATATGCGCCGCCGTGTCGTTTGTGGAGTTGGAGAAACAGATGAGGTTCAGCTTCACATTAAGCAACTCCTCAATAGCCATATTGCGCGCGTAAACCGCGTCGTCCACCACCTCGCCGTTCTGTTCGGCGTATATATCCTGGCGGTAAACCTCCTCCCCCACATATAGCAGATTCAGTACCTCGCCGCCGAAGTCAAGTTCCGGCAAACCAAGTTTTGCGTTCTCGCGGTTGATCTCCCCCGGCTCGGTTTCAGAGACGGTATCGGCTGTTTCGCTTCCGACAACCGTCTCATCAACAGCAGTCTCGGCTGCGCCGTCGTCATCGTTAATGCCTCCGCAGGCGCTGAATATGAGTGTGCCGGCAAGTATTAAAGCTGTCAGCAGAGATGGTATTGTCTTTTTCATTTAATCACCCTCAATTTGTCGTCAAGCCAAGATAGTCGAGCGTATTCTCCATGGCTGCAAGCATTTTGGATTCGATAGCGGCGATGCTTGTAACGATGTTCACACCGGGAGTCATGAAACCGCTGGCTATTATACGCTGAGCCGCCGCCCAGTCGTAGATATGCTCAAGCTCGAAGCGGGCGGGAGAGTTGTATATAAGGTCGAGCATCTCGATTGAAGTCTCGTCCCGCACATATTTCTGATTGAGCAGCAGGGCGAAGTAGTCGTCGCGCACAAGCCGGTAGGATTCGGCGGAGAGGTTGGCCAATATGGCTCCGGCGCGCTCCGGGTCTGTATTGGTGACGGGAAGCACGGTGGGCTGAATCTGGTTGGTTATGAAGGAAATATAGCCCTCCTGCGCCTCGTCATATTTCGGGAAGGGGATTATGCCGTAGTCGGGTTCGATGTCGCGCAGAAGGCTGAGCTGTCCCACGCCCTGGGACATAAAGAGCATGTTGCCGGCTGAGAAAATCTCCGTATAGTTGTCGTTGACATGGCTGTAGGTCTTGTTCGAGAAGAAGGCGCAGTAGCGGTCATACACCGACTCGAACTTTGCCGATATGCCGTTGTAACTTGGCATACTGTCCTTATCCTTGGTGAAAAGCGATACATCGGCGCCATGCATGAAGCCGAACATGGTAGCAGTTGCGTAACCGCCGAAGCCCGACATATCCCCGGCGTCAACTATACCGTTGCCGTTTGTATCTCCCGACACTTCACTGCCCATTTCTATGAAGCGGTCCATTGTCCAGGTACCGCCGTTCACCAGATCGTAGGGGTTGTCGAGGCTGTAGGATTTCACAATATCTTTATTAAAGGATATGACGCTCTGGAAATCGTAGAGCTGTATGTTTATATCTCCAAAGGCGTAGAAAATCTTGTTGCCCAGCGAGATATCCTCTGTGGCTGTTGTGTTCCACCAGGGCTCCGTAAAGTCAAGCGTTGAAATGTCGCTCATATCCAGCAGATAGCCCTTGCTGAGGAAATTCTGCGTTGTGGTGGTGGAGTGCTGCCAGAAGGTGTCATACACGTCCTCTCCGGCGATGATTGCGTTTGACATTATGGTGTTGACATTGGCAAGCGTCTCCAGGGTATGGCTGATTTTCACATTCAGCTTCTGCTCAACATTGCGGGAGCGGTTGTAGATGTCGTCGTTGATAACCTCGCCGTTCAGTTCCTTTGCGTCGCAGAATGCGGTGACCGCCGTGGTTTCCTCATACTGCAGCATTCTGAAATTGTACCCGTCGAAGTCGCCCTCGGGCAGAGAAGCGTATATGTCAACGCTTTCCGCGACGGTGGTGTCGGCTTTGGTACTATCGGGAGCGCTCGTATCTGCCCCGCTGCCGCCCGCACCCGAACAGGACGCAAACAGAACGGATACCGAAAGCAGCAGCGCCGTCAATGAATGTCTTTGGTTATTATTTTCGAATATCATATTGATGTGACTCCTCCTTATGAAAGAAATTTACAATTAAACTATACACAATTGTCTACCGCATGTCAAGCGCGATTCAAATAATCTGATGAATACCGACAGACAAAAACAGAAAAAGTGATTATAATAAACGGTCTTTGGCTATTTGTCCTTTTTTACGGTATAATATCTCAATCGTCAGCAGTGTCACCGCAGTCTTCAGAGTGTTTCACTTGCCGGCTGCAGCGTCTATTTCGGTTTCCACGCATAACCGACACGAAAATTATTGCAATCATGCGAAAAGCATGATATACTATGCAGCAATATATCTTTAGAAAATGGTACTTAGTATGAGCAAAACGATTCTTATCTTCCTTTTGATTTTTGGTATACCCTTAGTGGTTGTGTGCCTCTATCTTCTGGCAGCACTTGCAGCGGCGCTGTTTCTGTGGAGAAAGAGGAACATACGGCAGTGGCAGAATATACTGCGGGAGGAGCCGGATTTCACACCCTATGAGGACATCACCCCCGACACCATCCGTTTCATTGTCGCCATAGAGGATTATAAGTTCTGGAAACACCGCGGCATAAACCTTAGCAATATCTACTACAGCGCCAAGCACAATATCAAACGGTATCTGCGGATTATCTCCCGGGGAGACCATTCCGGCGATGTTCGCGGCGGCAGTACCATTTCACAGCAGCTTGTAAAGAACATGTATTTTAACTATCGTAAATCCTATTTCCGCAAAGTAATGGAGATGTTCATCACCCTATGGATGGAACGCAGCATCTCCAAGGAGGAAATAATGGAGCTGTATATGAATTTCGTGTTTTTCGGCAACGGACAATATGGGATACGACAGGCAGCCCGTTATTATTTTGATTGTGCGCCCGAAGAGATGACCGTGAGCCAATCGCTCTTTCTGCTTCCGCTGCTGTTTGCCCCCACGATGCTCAATCCCTATCGGGTACCCGAAAGTTTTTTTAACTACCGACAGATTAAGGTAAACGAACTTGCCAAATATTCCGTGCTGCAGGAGCCCGAGCTGACCCGGCAGCGAACAGAATACACGTCAGATTATCCGGCGGATAACTGGATCCCTCGCGCCCCTGCTAAGGGAACCGAAACGATACCCGTGTGTCATCCTCGTTCACTTACTGCCCCCGCACTATAGCAGCTGTCCGGGAATTGATTTGAGTTTAACGCTCAGAGGGGACCGAAGCAACTTTATTGACCATTCCCCAAGATATGTATAAGCAAATATAATTGCCTCCGGGTACGGAGGCAATTATATTTGCGGCAAAGGTGATTTTATCACGGATGAACAGGCAATAATCGTGTATAATAGCCGCAGAAAAACACAGGAGGCGCTCCATATCAGATTAGAGCACGGTAATATAAACGCTATCGGCGCAGTGCTTTCTTGTGAGTTATGGGAACCACCAAAACCTATTGAGGAGGAATCTTAATGACAAAAATAATATCTCTGCTGCTTTCGATGGTGTTTCTGACCGGCTGTTCGGCTCCCGTGATCCAGGGAGAAAATCAGGGTTCCGGGGCAGGAACCGAACAGGATTCGGCGCAGGAACAGCAGCAGGAATCCAAAAACGAAACAATCAAAGAGGCAACATACCGTCAGATCACCATGAGTGAAGCCATCGTCATGATGGAAGAAGAAAGCGGCTATATTATTCTTGATGTGCGCACTCACGAGGAATTCAATGATAAGCATATCCCCGGCGCCATCTGCATTCCCAATGAAACAATAGGAACAGAGGACATTCCCGAGTTGCCAGACAAAGACCGGCTGATAATGGTATACTGCCGCAGCGGCAACCGCAGCAAGCAGGCGTCGAAAAAGCTTGCAGCCCTGGGTTACACAAATATCGTGGAATTCGGCGGCATCATTGACTGGCCGGGTGAAACAATATCGGGCGCGGAATAGGTTATGTGATTTTATCACGGAAAGACAGCCGAGAATCTGATATAATATAAATACAAAATAAAAAAATCAAATTCAGGAGGATTTAATAATGTCAGCTATCAATATTACTAAGGATAATTTTCAGAACGAGGTCATCAACTCGAACAAGCCGGTTCTTCTGGACTTCTGGGCTCCCTGGTGCGGTCCCTGCCGCATGGTGGTTCCGATTATCGAAGAAATCGCCGGTGAACGTTCCGACATCAAGGTCGGAAAGGTCAATGTGGATGAGCAGCCTGAGCTGGCAAGCAAGTTCGGTATCATGAGCATTCCCACCCTGGTTGTTATGAAAAACGGCAAGATTACAAATCAGGCGATGGGCGCAAGAAGCAAGAGCGCTATCCTTGCGATGCTGTAAGGAGACGCATATATAGGTTTTCGGTCTTACCCCCCGATACTAATCGGGAGGGTAAGACCGTCTTTGCGATTGTGATGTTGTTCTGGCGTATATAACTTACGTTCATAAAAGCGTACCGGTTATGACAATGTAAAAAATATAGGCGTTATTTCCGAATTTTTCCGCAAATTTATTGACATCCGTTTTGCGGAGTGGTATATTATTTGGAATACAACTAACCGATATTTTACCGGAAAAAGGAGGAAAACAACATATTATGAAAATTGTAATCGTAGGCGGTGTGGCAGGAGGAGCATCTGCCGCGGCGAGAATCCGCAGGCTCAATGAACAGGCGGAAATAGTGGTTTTCGAGCGTTCGGGACATATATCCTACGCAAACTGCGGTCTGCCTTATTATATAGGCGATGTGATAACCGATCCCGATGATCTTACGCTCCAGACTCCTGAAAGCTTTTGGCAGCGATTCCGGGTCAGCATGAAGGTAAATCATGAGGTAACCGCCATACATACCGACAGAAAAACCGTTTCTGTTAAAAATCTTATAACAGGCGAAGTATTTGAGGAGAGCTATGATAAGCTGATCCTCTCACCCGGCGCCAGACCTGCTAAGCCCCGCTTTGTCGGTGTCGGGCTGGAAAAACTCTTTACACTGCGCACGGTTGAGGATGCTCTGCACATAAAGGAATACATCAACAAGCATAAGCCGAAATCCGCCGTATTGGCAGGCGGCGGTTTTATCGGCCTCGAGCTGGCGGAGAACCTGCGCGAACTGGGTATGGATGTGACCATTGTTCAGATGCTGCCCCAGCTGATGGAGACCTTCGACCCGGACATGGCTTCCTTTATCCATGCGGAAATGCGGAAGCACGGCGTCAAGCTCGCCCTCGGCCAGGCGGTTGAGGGCTTTGAAGAAAAAGACGGCGGCATCGATGTACTTATCAAGGGCGGTTCACGCTTACATGCCGATATGGCAATGCTGGCTATCGGCGTCACTCCCGACACGGCTTTGGCAAAGGAAGCCGGTCTGGAACTCGGCATAAGAGGCAGTATTGTGGTCAACGACAGAATGGAGACCTCGGTTCCCGATATATATGCCGCAGGCGATGCCGTGCAGGTGAAGCACTATGTTACCGGCGCCGACGCCCTTATATCTCTTGCCGGTCCCGCCAACAAGCAGGGACGCATAATTGCCGACAATATCTGCGGCGGCGACAGCCGCTATTCAGGCTCCCTGGGAAGCAGCGTTATAAAGATATTTGATTTAACGGCGGCTACCACGGGCATAAATGAAACAAACGCCCGCAATGCCGGTCTGGATGTTGATACCGTGATTCTGTCTCCTCAGAATCATTCGGGTTACTATCCCGGCGGCAAGGTTATGACCATCAAGGTTGTCTTTGAGAAGGGGACATACCGTCTGCTGGGCGCTCAGATCATCGGCTATGAGGGTGTTGATAAGCGGATCGATGTGATAGCAACCGCAATCCACGTCGGCATGAAGGCAACCGGGCTAAAGGACCTTGATCTCGCCTATGCTCCGCCCTATTCCTCTGCCAAGGATCCCGTGAACATGGCGGGCTTTATGATAGACAACATCTCGAAGGGTATTCTCAAGCAGTGGCATATAGAGGATGAACCCAACCTCCCGCGCGACGGAAGCGTCACGCTGCTGGATACCCGCACCGTGAAGGAATACAGCGGCGGATATGCTGAGGACTTCAAGAATATCCCCGTAGACGAACTTCGGGAGCGGATCGACGAAGTGGAAAAGGGCAAACCGGTGTATGTGATGTGCCAGAGCGGCGTTCGCAGCTACATTGCCTGCCGAATTCTGGAAGGGCTCGGATATGAAGCCTACAACTTCACCGGCGGCTATCGCTTCTACAGTGCGGTGATGAATGACCGTGCGCTTATCGAAGCGGCAACCGACTGCGGTATGGATAAATAATAAAATATAGATAATATACAAAGCCACGCTTTACTTTTGCGAAGCGTGGCTTTATAATGTCATAAGACAATCGGTGATATAGTCACGGAAAAATAACCTTCTTTGTATTACAATCAGATGATTGATTTACAAGGAGGTTACAAATGACTGCTGTCAGAAGTAAAAGAAAAGCATTTGTTGCTCAAAAGGACTGCGTTGCCTGCGGCTGCTGCGTCAAGGTCTGTCCTTTCGGAGCGATTCGGATTATCAAAGGCATTACCGCCCGGGTTGATATGGACAGATGCATCGGCTGCGGAAAGTGCGTAAAGGAATGCCCTGCCAGCATTATAGAGATTCGGGAGGTGTGTGAATGACGAGCATTAGGAGTATGAAAAAACAGTGGTATGATTATCTCTGGATCTTTTCGCTGAGCTATCTGATTCTTGGCTTTATAAACATCATGTTCGCATGGCTCGGCTTGTTATGCTTCTTTATACCGCTGATTATCGCGATTATAAAGGGTACCAAGGGCTATTGCAGCCGCTACTGCGGCAGAGGTCAGCTGTTCAGTCTTTTGGGAGGGAGATTCGGGTTGTCACGCAAAAAGGATATTCCCGGGTGGATGAAAAGCAAGTGGTTTCGCTACGGATTCTTAGTATTCTTCTTTGCCATGTTCTTTCTTATGCTCTGGAATACCTATCTGGTGTTTGCCGGAGCTCAGGACCTGAAGCAGGTGGTCACACTGCTGTGGACATTCAAGGTTCCGTGGAAGTGGGCTTATCACGGAACGCTCTTTCACCCCGGCGTCGCTCAGTTTGCTTTCGGCTTCTACAGCGTCATGCTGACTTCCACCATCCTCGGACTGATTACAATGGTGCTGTTTAAACCGCGCAGCTGGTGCGTTTACTGCCCCATGGGTACCATGACACAGCTAATCTGCAAGGCTCGCAGCGGCAGAAACGGTGTGAAGTTGTCGAGCTGAATCTTATATATAACCGTTGCCAGATATAAAAGCGAGGTGAGACAATGATAATCAGCGCAAGCCGGAGGACGGATATTCCCTCTTTCTATTCGGAATGGTTATTTAACCGAATCAAAGCCGGTTATGCTTATGTCCGCAATCCTATGAATCCACAAAGTATCAGCGAAGTGTCATTGTCTCCCGACCTGGTGGACGGCATTGTTTTCTGGACAAAGAATCCTTCGCCCATGCTGCACCGCCTTGACGAGCTGCGGGATTATGTTTACTATTTTCAGTTTACGCTGACCCCATACGGCACCGATATTGAGAAGAACCTTCCGTCAAAGGACGACGTCATCATACCGGCGTTTCAAAAACTCTCTTCTCTCATCGGAAAGGAACGGGTGATCTGGCGCTATGACCCGATACTGTTAAGCGACAGATACACGATGCTTTATCATATCGAGCATTTTCGTGCCTATTGCGGCAGGCTTGCCGGTTATACCGAAAAATGCACCATAAGTTTTCTTGACTTATACAGGAATATAAAGCGAAATATCGACCCCCTCGGCATTCGTCCGCTAACTTCGGGGCAGGCGGAGGAACTGACAGGGGGCTTCTGCGATATCGCCAAGGAGCACGGCATATATATCGACACCTGCGCCGAGGAAATCGATCTCGGCAGATTCGGAGTCGGTCATGCCGCCTGCATAGACAAAGAGCGCTTCGAACGCATCGGGAATTATAAGCTCAGCATCGAGCGGGACAAGAACCAGCGCGCCGCCTGCCGCTGTGTTTCGAGCATAGACCTCGGGGCATACAATACCTGCGGAAACGGCTGTGTGTATTGCTATGCTAATTTCAATCAAACCCCTGTCGACAGGTGCCGCGGGGAATACAATCCGTCGTCTCCTTTGCTGTGCGGCGGGATTGACGAAAATGACATTATAAAGCCGCGGGAAATGAAGTCCTTCAGGGACGGTCGGTTGGATTTGTTTGAGCGGTGTGATATAAGGTAAAGCGTGAAACTGAAATATATATTCTCTATTTCGTAAGACTAATTGATACTTATCAAACGCGGTATAAAAAAGATTTCGGCTAAACTTTTAACTGCATATTATAATCATGATCAACCTGAAATTAAAAGATTTTTTGAAATACGATATAATTTCCCACTACGACAGCCTCATCGACGAGGGTAACGACCCGGTTCATGATCCGGAACCGCTGCAAGATTACATGAATAAATGGGACGGGGCTGTCTTCATAGAACAGATGCGGCTTGACAAGGACAAAACCGTTCTTGAGATAGGTGTCGGAACCGGCAGGCTGGCTGTCCGCACGGCGCCTATGTGCGGCGAGTTTTACGGCGTGGATATCTCACCGAAGACCATCGGGCGCGCCAAAGAGAATCTTGCCGGTTTTCCGAATGTCAAACTTATATGCGGGGATTTCCTGTCTTATGAGTTCGGACGGACTTTTGATGTTGTTTATTCCTCACTCACCTTCATGCATATTGAAGATAAACAGAAAGCCGTAAACAAAGCCGCCGGACTGCTCAATGACAAAGGACTTTTTGTGCTTTCAATCGATAAAAGCGACGGCGAGTTCATCGATTTCGGCAGCCGCAGGATAAGAATATACCCCGATACGGCGGATGCGATGGCGAAGCGCATAAAAACCGCCGGACTGACTATTCTGAATCGGTATGATACCGAGTTTGCGACAATTTTCACCGCACTGAAATAATCGGAATATAAAATGGCAGGTCTGGGATTATGGCAAGGTCATCGATGCAAGTGTTTGTAAAAGGAATCAAGTAAACGCTTGAACTTTAAGACATCTGGAAATCTGAGTGATGATTGACCGCAGCAACAACCGCATAGTCACACTGAGCGATTTGACTCCCGAATTTTGATTCTGACTTTGCAGACGGTATGATTGTACAATGCACATTTTTTGAAAACACAAAAATTAAGCCATTTTTGAAAGGATTTGTCCTTCTCAATCGTATTGTTGGTGAAGTCACAAATGACTTACATTATTTCAGGAGGACAATTTTATGAAGAAATTGTTAATTGCTATCATTGCTGCCGCGCTGGTACTGGTCATCGGCGTTACGGGCGTGTTCGCGGCATCATCGGAGAAGGGCAGGAATTACACCGACACCGACAATGACGGGGTGTGTGATGTTTGCCTTGCGGACGGCGGCGTCTGTCCGAACGGCGGGTTAAGACCGCTCGACGGTACCGGCAGGCAGAACGTCAGAGGCGCCGCCAATCGGGGAGCAGGATTTGTCGACGCTGACGGCGACGGTATCTGCGATTCCTGTCCGAACGGCGGAGTAAGACCGCTTGACGGCTCCGGCAGACAGAACGGCGGCAGAAGAGCGGGTATGAGAAACAAGTAAAAAGGAGCACCAATGCGGAGCGAAGCGGAAGTTAATCGAGCCATTGATCTGTATGCAAATACTATCAGACGGATCTGTATGGTTCACCTGAAAAACTATGCTGATACGGAGGATATATTTCAGACGGTGTTTCTGAAATATATCCTCAGCTCCGTTGTTTTTGAAAACGATGAGCATGAGAAGGCATGGTTTATTCGGGTAACGATAAATGCATGCAAGGATTACTTAAAAAGCTTCTTTCGCAAGAACACGGTGGCTTTGGAAGAAGTAATACCGGCAGACGAGGACATGACCGAGGACAATCATGAGGTGCTGGAGGCAGTGCTCGGATTACCCGAAAAATACCGGGAAGTGATCTATCTTCATTATTATGAGGGCTATACAGGCGCGGAAATATCCAAGCTGCTCAACAGAAAGGTCAATACGGTTTATACGCTGCTTAGTCGCGCCAAAGAAATGCTGCGAAATGCGCTGGGGGGTGCTGAAGTTGAATAACAGAATCAAAGACGCCTTTGACGCCGTCAGGGCAGAAGACCGACTTAAGAGAAATACAAGAGAGTTTCTTGCGGCACGTACAGCCGGAACCGAAAAAGCACCGCGATTCAGAATAAGCGCAGTCGCCTTTGCGTGTCTCGCATTGGTATTCCTGAGCCTCGGAGGCTGGCGCTTTTATATGATGCCGGTATCTGCCATCAGTGTGGATGTGAACCCCTCTGTCGAACTCGGCATCAACCGATTTGACAGAGTTGTTGCGGTGGACGGCTGCAACGAAGACGGAGTCAAACTTGCCGCGGCCGTAAACCTGCGGAACCTGAACTATTCCGACGCAATAGAAACCCTGCTCGAAAGCGAAGCGATGCAGCCATATATTGCGGAGGACAGACTTGTTTCCATAACGGTGTTGGGTTCCAGTGGGCAAAAGAGTGAAGAGATGATCACACGGATTCGCTCCTGCGGATATGCCGGATCACACGATGTGGAATGCCATTTAGGCAATCGCGCGGAGGCTGATGCCGCTCATAAGGCGGGGATGTCATTCGGCAGATACCGGGCGTTTCTTGAGCTTCAGACGCTCGACCCCGACATAACGGCGCAAGATATGCAGGAATTGACCATGCGGCAGATTCGCGACATGATAAACGAACTGTCCAATATTGCAGATGACCGCCCGAAAGGGAACGGATTCGGAGGACATGGCGGCAACGCCGGTTCCAGCGGCAGGCGAGCTGAATAATATTGCTTTTTGAATTAACGGCATAGACATAAACCGCTTTGTGGCAGAGCGAGAGCGCTTCTGTCAAGGCAGGAAATGATTTAGAAAACGCCCCGCCGCGCGGGATCGACCGGGGTGAGCAGGAGCTGTTCCTCACCGCCCCGGATGGGAACAGGACTATGATTTATAGTATGTAAGCGATGCTGCGGTTGAAATAAAATAAGGAGCTTCAAAAGAACATGTGTCTTTATGAAGCTCCTTATTGCGTTATATACTCGGAGTTATATTCATCGCAACTAATTGAGCAATCCTACAATCTCGTCGATATTTGCCTGAACCGATTCCTTGTTTGCGGCGAACAGCGAGGCGAAATCCTCCTGCAAATTGTGGTATTGCACACGCATTTTTGTTCGCAGACCGCCGAAGTCGAATATATATCCCATGTCATATACCCGATTGTCGAAGATGAGGTCGAGCATCTCGGCGGAGGTGTTGTCACGAGCCAGCTTGCCCTGGAGAAGCACATCGTAAAGGGCGGGCAGCAGGTCGCGCCGCCCCATATAGCCGTAATATTCCATGAATGTGCCCGTCTCGCCGAGCGATGCGTTTGAAGCGGGAACAGTAACATAGGTTATAGCCACAGATATTGAAGGTCCGTATAACTGCTCCTGACGCTCATCATAATACGGGTAGGGGATGATGCCGAAATCCTGATCCATCTGGCGCATCTCGGGACCGTAGTAGAGACCGCCGAGACAGAAGAGAGTTTGTCCGCGGACAAACATTCCCGCTTCGTCTTCATTGGGCTTCTTCGAGCGCGCGTGACAATTATAGGAGGTCTGTTTATCCTGAAGAACGTCCGACAGCTTCATGATTTTTGTCATGGCATCGTCGGTGTAAATTGTTATCTCGGGTATGCCATCGGAGTTCAGTTCAGCGAGTCTGAGACCGAAGGAGTTGAGCAGCACCTCGGGGCAGTCATCGATATATGTGAAGCCGTATTGATCCTTATTGTCATACTCGCCGTTGCCGTCAATATCCGCCGCCGTTATCTTGCCGAGGTCGTATAGCCTGTCAAGCGTCCAGCTGCCGTCATTCACCATGGCGTTGAGATCGCCGATACCGTAATCCTCCGCCATGTTTCGGTTATAGAACACAGCCGCCACCAGCAGATATGAGTTTATCGAAATATCAACCGCGGAGGCAATCTGTCTGCCGCCGAGACTCATGGCTTCGGCAAAACCTCCGTCCCACCAGGGATTGCTCATGTCGATATTTGGGATATCCGCGAAGTCACAGAAGCAGCCCGACAGACACACCTTGTTGTACTGGTGTGCCCGCATCAGAGCAAGAGCGTACACATCGTCGCCTGCCAGAACGGTCTTTGTGACCGCCGTATACGCAGTCGCCTGACCGGAGGGATCGGCTGTCTCGGAGACCGTACAGTTCAGAAGCTGCTCGATTTCCCGATTGCGATTGAACGCCGCGTCGTTGAGTGCCTCGCCGTCAAGCGCCTCCACACATATGTCTGTGATCTCAAGCGGCGTGTAGCTGCACCAGTCTGAGGTGAATATGTGAAAGTCCCGCCCCTTCATATCCTCCGCCTCAACAGACGGGGGCTTCAGTCCGGTCCCTTCCGGTTCGGCGACGGTTTCGGCGGCGGTCGTGGTTACTTCCTCGCCGGCGGGAACCTGAGTGCTGCCGCCCGAGCAGCCGATCAAGAGCACCGATAATACAATCAGGACTGCCAAAAAAGCCGTAAAAATCCTTGTGTTTTTCATTTGCATTTTCCCCCTTTCTTATGATGCAGTTTCCGTGTGCGTGCGTAAGATAATCCCCGAATTCTGTGCGTATATCGCGGCGCCTGCAGCCGATTCCTCCTCGTATGGCGAGAGGATAAGCGGCATGCCGAACACCCACTCGGCGGCGGCTCTCATTGCCGGATTGCGGCGCATTGCGTTACCCGAGCCGATTAACAGTGTATTCTCGCTTTCGCAGTCCCAAAGCCCGTACAGCTCCTCGGCTATGCCGCGGAACAGAGCCGCCGACACGGCTTGGGGAGTGAAATTGTCCTCGCTGAGACCGCTTATCGCTCCCCTTGCGCCCGGCATGATGCGCGAGCCTGAGAAGCGTGTGTCAAATTTTATATCACCGCCGCCGGTAAGAGCGGCTTTGTCGATGGCTTCAAAGAGATTGCCTGTATAACCCGGAACTGCCAGCTTTACCACATCCCGCAAAAAGCCTTCCCAGATAGCAAGCGCCCGTCCCCCGCATATGGAAGAACCCACCGCGATGAACTTGTCGCCGTCCAGAGGACGCAGCTCCACTCCGGCGGGGTAATCATCGGCAGCGCGGTAGGGTTTTGTCGCATAGGAAATCTGACCGCCGGTTCCGAGATTCAGCAGAACCACGCTTCCCTCCCCGCCTGAACCGAGCGCACAGATGTAAGAAGCCTGGTTATCGCCGATACTGCATATTACCGGAACACCCTGAGCCGTCTCGCCGACGATTGCCGCCGTTTTTGTCATCTCCGGAGAAAATTCGCTGAGCGCACCGCCGAAGGACGCCAGGTGAGAGATGTGGGTCAGCGGTTTCTTCCTGCCGGTGAGCGCCATGGCGCAGAGGTCGGCAATAGCGCAGAAGCTGACAGCCGAAGCCGGCACAAAACCGTTCAGCGTGTTGTAGAAGTAGGTGACCTCGCCAAAACCGGTGGACAAACGGGTCTTTTTATCATGGCTGAGTATTTCCGCATAGCTGAGACCACCGCTGCAGGGCAGATCGCCCCGTCCGTCCTGCCAGGTATAGACGGGCGACACACTGCCGCCATTTTCGTCCACATAGACTATGCCGTGCATCTGACCGCTGAGCCCCACCGCCTCTACATCCGGTTCATAAAGGTCTTCATACAGCCGCTTTACAACCTCAACTATACCTTCTGCGTCCTGCAGCCGCTCGCAGGGCAGCTGTTCCGAGGGCGGCAAACCATATGAGTTTTTGGCTCTAATCATTCGCAGCACCTTGCTGCCGTCCATAAGCACACCGCATATTGTGGTGGTTCCTATATCCAATCCGATAGTTTTCATCGCTGTTGACTTTTCCTTTCGGAGATGCTATAATTTTTGAAGAGTTTGATTTCAGAAGCCTTTAACTTTAATCAGTATACCATTGCTGCCGCCGCCTGTCAAGCGGCATACTTATTACATTTAATGCAAACGGGAGGACAACAATGAAACCAGAAAAGCGCGATATGGCTCTGATGAACCGCCTGTATGCCTTCAACGGTCGCTCAGGCGAAAACATTCCCCTCAGTTTCACCTACGGCGGCGAGAAGATATCCGGTTTGCCCTGCGCAGAACTTGAGATTACCCGCCCCGACTCCAACCTGACCGTATACACCCTGACTGCCTGTTTACGCGGTCTGAAGGTAACTTACGAGCAGCGCGAGTACCGCGATTACCCGGTGGTTGAGTTCTTTGCCAAATTCACCTACGAGGGTGACGGCATATCCGAAATTCTCGGTTATCCGCGAGCTTTCGATGGCATCATACCGATGAATAACGCCGTTTTAGAGTGGTCGAACGGCGATACCTGCACCGAAGAAGGTTACGAAATCACTGAGACAACTCTGACCGAGTCCTTCACTCTCTCGCCCTGGGACGGCACCTCCTGCAAGGGCGCCTGGCCCTACATGCGGCTCATCGGCGATGATATGTGCGTCAACATCGCTGTGGGCTGGACAGGCAAGTGGGAGACAGTCTTTGCCCCCGAGGAGGGCGGCGTGCGGCTCTCCGCGGGTCAGAAGCTCTTTAATTCCCGGCTTATGCCCGGCGAAACTGCCGTCACTCCGCGAATCACCCTGATGGCAGCCGCGGGGGGACGGGAACGCGTCCGAAATCTCTGGCGCCGCTGGTATATTGACCACATCCTGCCCCGTGAGAACGGCAAGCCCCTGCCACCTAAGCTCTGTCTGCACAATATGAACATCGGCGGCACCGACGAGTTCACCGGAATCACCACCGAAAACCAACTGCTGGGCATCGATGAATACATTCGCCGCGGACTGAAGCCCGACCTTTGGTGGATCGATGCCGGTTGGTATCCCTGCGGTCAGGAGCTGGCTGAAGACGGCGTTTGGCGCGGCGGCTCATGGCCGCAGACCGGTACCTGGAAAGCAGACGAACGGCGCATGCCCGGCGGTATGGGCGACATCGGCCGCAAGTGCGAAGAGAATGACATTGGTCTGCTTGTCTGGTTCGAGCCGGAACGGGTACATCCCGGCACATGGCTTGACGTAGAACATCCCGAGTGGCTGCTATACGCCGACGGGAACCGGGAGGACGGCGGAAGCCGGCTGCTGAACCTGGGCAATCCCGAGGCATGGAAATGGCTGACCGACCATGTGAACGGTTTTATCAAGGACTATCGCATATCGGTTTACCGTCAGGATTTCAACTTCGACCCCTGGAACAAGTGGACGGGCGGAGATTCCGAAGAACAGGAGCGCGTGGGCATAACCGAAAATCTCCACATACAGGGCTACATGAACTACTTTGACGCGCTGGTACTGGCGAATCCCGGGCTTTGGATCGACTCCTGCGCCTCAGGCGGCCGCCGCAACGACCTTGAAACCATGCGGCGCGCAGTACCTCTCCACTACACCGACGTAGGCTACGGCAATCACCCGGTAAAGCAGAAGCAGTACCGCCTGTTGAACGAATGGATCCCCTACTACCGCTCCCACACCTGGAGCTGGGACAATGATGAGGGCACTTATGAGCCTCGTGCGGGACGTCCGGTGGACGAGTTCACCTATCTGCACAGCATCGCTCCCTCCATAACCTCAATGGTAACATACGATGCCCCCGAGGAGGAAATGGAACTGGCGTTGAACATGGAGCCCATCTGGCGGCGCATGGCGCGGATTATGCTGGCGGGAGACTATACCCCTCTCACTCCCTGCCGAAAGCTGCCCGAGGATGTATATGCCGAGCAGTTCTGGGATGAGGATCATAACGAGGGCTTCGTGCGCATAATTGCCAATCCCCGTTTCTCGGGCAGCGTAACTCTGTACCCGGTTTATGAGGAGGGCGAGGTCTACGGTCTTCAGAATGCGGTGACTCGAAAGCTCCGCATGATACCGGCAGACAAGCTCGCCGACGGCATAACCCTTTCCCCCGAGCCGAGAAGCGCGCAGGTCTGGTTCTACAATAAAATCAAGTAAAATCTTCTTACATATCGGGGCACGGTCAAGGTTTGGCTGTGCCCCTATGCTTTGTTAATTTTCAGTTAATATTTGTGCTCCATACTTTACTTCATATGCCGATAGTGGTAGAATGGTAAGGCTGTGAACCACCGGGGGCGACCGGGGGCGACGAATCGGAGTGCCCCTAAAATAATCAGACGGTGTTCACCTAAGACCTATTGCCGCTCTTAGCTCAGCTGGATAGAGTACCGGATTCCGATTCCGATGGTCGGGGGTTCGAATCCCCCAGAGCGGGCCAGAAAGCACGAGACACGGAGCAAACCGAGACCCGTGCTTTTTTATTTACAATATAATAATACTTTTTGGAGGGAATTATGAAGAAACAGCTGACAGCTCTTCTGCTGCTCCTCGCCATAATGCCGGTTCTTATGCTTGCGGCATGCGGCGGCGACCCGGGCAGCACACCCAATGCAGACAGCGATGTAACCGAATCCGCCGGCGAAACCACTGTTGCCGAAAGCACCCGTCAACCGCTGAACCTTCCCCAAGCCGACTACAACGGCTATGAGTTCCGCGTGCTGGAATATGAGCTATGCAACCATATCCAGTACTATGACTTCGACTGGTCCCGCGATATGGGCGGCGAGCTGATAAACGATGCGGTCATGAAGCGCAACCTTATCGTCGAGGAACGCTATAACTGCATCATCACCGCCAAGAACGACGCTAACGTCCTGACTCTGGCCAGGAACAGCATAACTGCCGGTTCGGATGACTACGACATCATGGAGCCCTACATAAACAATGCCATGTCGATGTCGATGGACGGTCTGTTTTTAAATTTCTACGATATCCCCCTCATAGACATGGAAGCCGACTGGTGGGATCAGGTCATTCAGAAGGATCTGTCTCTGATGAACCGCATCTATGTCATGACCGGCGACATAAGCATCTACGACGAGGAGCTAAACTACGCGGTCTACTTCAACAAGAAGGTCGTTGAGGACTACGAGATCGACGATCCCTACGAAACGGTGCACAATGACAACTGGACAATCGATACCATGATGACCAACGGGCGTCTCGTAAGCCGCGACCTCGACGGCGACGGCAAGCGCACCGAGTTCGACTCATTCGGTGTGCTCACAGACCCGGGCATGCTCTGGCTCTTCTTCTACACCTCCGGTCAGTCTATTGCAAAGCTGGACGCCGATGGTGAACCCTACTTCACCGCCGGTACACCGCGTGCCGCCGAGGTTACAGAGGGGCTTGTCAAGATGTTCAACGAAACCGACACAGTGCTCTGGGCCGGCAAGTGCTCAAAGACCTGGACTACTCTTGACCAGATTCTTATGGAGAACCGCTGCCTCTACCGTCCCGGGTCGATCTACGACATTATCTACTACCGCAACATGGACGCCGATTTCGGCATTCTCCCCTACCCCAAGTATGACGAAAAGCAGGACGATTATTATCATATCATCGCCTCCCATGTTTGCCCGGGTATAGCCATCCCATCCACCAACACCGACACCGAGCGCACCGGTCTGCTGCTCGAGGCACTCGCCTATGAATCCCGCGATACGGTCACAGAGGCTTACTACGACGTAAACCTCTACACCAAACTGTCACGCGACAATGCTTCCGGCGATATGCTCGATATCATCTTCGCCACCAAGTGTTACGACGTCGCCAGAGTCTTCGGCTGGGGCAATACCGATTCGATTTTCTCAGGTCTTGCAACCTCCAGTCAGTCCTTCGCCACTCAGTGGGCTGCCAGAGAAGAATCTGCTGAAGCCGCGAAGGAAATCACCATGGAATTCTTCAGAGGGAAATAAAACAGAGATACTTCAAAATACCGTAATTCGCACGAAAAGAGCTTGAACATCAAGTCCTTTTCGTGTAGAATTATCGTATTATAGTATAGTATCCCTGTGCTCATGCCGGGATGTTTCGGGCTTGTGTCCGTGTGTCCCGGCTTTGTCAATCAGAGGAACAGGATGAATAAGAGGGGAATTGTTTATATCGCTGCCGCGCTTGCCTTTCTGATGTTTGTGTCCGGTTTTATATATTGTATTCCCATAGATATTTCCACAGAGACAGCGGTTATATCCTCAGACGGTACAACGGAAGTTCCGGTCGCGCTTGATATTACTCTGCAAAAGCACATCTTCCGTCCGACCGATGTTTATGGCAGCATTGTTTTTAACGGCTTGCTCTATGTGGACAGTGCGTCGTTGGGTCATAAGTGGAAGACGAATGACAGCTTTATCGAACTGCTGAAAGCAAAGCTTAACGGGCGGCTCAACTATAATCAGTTCGTTCGCTATGACCATAAAGGGCAGGTGGCGCTCATACTCGGCGACACTCTGCTCATGTATAGACTGCCCGACGGGAGTTACTATATGTGGCATACACATGAAGGAGGCGTCGATGAATATACCTTCGCAGACAGGTTTTAATGTTAATCATTCAGAATATGTAACAGGGAGATAATTCCATGTCAATGAGACGAAGCGACCGTGAGGTTAAGTCCATCGAAGCTGTTCACGACATACTCACCCGCTGCGACACGCTGCGGCTGGGCATGAACGGCGGGAAGGGCTATCCCTATGTTATCCCCATGACCTTCGGCTCGGAGCTGAAGGACGGGAAAATAATAATATATCTGCATGCTGCCGGAGCCGGGCGCAAGTGGGATATTCTCACCTCCGATCCCCGGGTATGTATTGAAGCCGACCTTTATTATCAGGTAAAGAAGACCGAGGACGGCGAAATAACGGCAAACTATGAAAGCGTCATAGGCACCGGCATAGCTGAACAACTTACATCTCAGGCTGACAAGCTGGCGGCGCTGAAAATCATACTCGCCCATTATAAGGAGAGCGGCTTTCCTGTGTCAAGCTGCAGCGGGATGTCAAAAGTGGCGATTTTCCGCATCATACTTGACGAGGTCAGCGGCAAAGCGAACATATGAAAACCACATGTGCCGTAATCTGTCTGACATATCGGAACGCCGTATTCTTCAATATTCTTCAATATGACATACTTTTCCCCTGCCGGTTTTTTTGACAAATCAGCGGGTATATGATATAATGCTCTCCAACATTCAACAACGGAAGGTAAAACAATGAGCGATATCAAGGACATCAGTCTCGCCGCTTCGGGTTGGGACAAAATAAAATGGGTCGAGAGCTACATGCCGGTGCTTAAGCTCATCCGCGAGGAGTTCAGGCGCACCACCCCCTTCGCCGGCATGCGGATCTCCACATCGATTCATCTTGAGGCGAAGACCGCCTATCTTGCGCTGACTCTTCGGGAGGGCGGTGCAGATGTTCACGTAACCGGCTGCAACCCTCTTTCCACACAGGACGACGTTGCCGCCGCTCTTGCATCGGACGGCATGGAGGTTTTCGCCCGACACGGCGTCACGGATGAGGAGTATGACGCTCATCTCCGCATGGCGCTGGCTCACAAGCCCCACCTTATGATTGATGACGGCGGAGATCTCACAAATCTCATTCACGGCGACTGCCGCGGATACGGTGAGTGTCTGCTGGGCGGCTGCGAGGAGACCACCACCGGCGTTCACCGCCTGATTGCTCGCGAGAAGGCGGGACTGCTCGACTACCCCATGATAAACGTCAACGATGCAGACTGCAAGCATCTCTTTGACAACCGCTACGGCACCGGTCAGTCGACGCTCGACGGAATTATGAACTCCACCAACCTCATAATCGCCGGCAAGACTGTTGTTATCGCAGGCTACGGCTGGTGCGGACGCGGCGTGGCGATGCGCGTGCATGGCATGGGCGGGCTGGTTATCGTCACCGAAATCGACCCTGTCAAGGGCATCGAGGCGGTTATGGACGGCTTCAGAGTTATGAAGATGGATGATGCCGCACCCCTCGGCGACCTTTTCATCACGGTCACCGGCTGCTCGGACGTTATAACCGGCGAGCATTTCAAGGTCATGAAGGACGGCGTCCTTCTTGCCAATGCGGGCCACTTTGACGTCGAGATAAATAAAAATGATTTAGCGGCTCAGGCTGTTGAGGTATGGCAGCGCAAGCCAAATATTACCGGCTACCGTATGGCTGACGGACGCATCCTGAATCTGCTTGCCGAAGGGCGTCTTGTCAACCTTGCCGCCGGAAACGGACATCCCGCCGAGATTATGGACATGTCCTTCTCGATTCAGGCGCGCTGTCTTGAATACATTGCAAAGAATCACAAAAAGCTGGAGAACAGAGTTTATCAGGTTCCCCGCGAAATTGACATGGACGTTGCCAAACTCAAGCTGGCTGCGGTGGGCGCCGAGACAGACACTCTCACCCCCGAGCAGGAAAAATACCTGGGTCTTGTCCTCTGAGTCAGACATATAAATGAGTAATTTACATCCAATTCCCGAGCTGCTATCCCCTGCGGGCAACCGCGAGAAGCTGGAGGCGGCTATCAACTTCGGTGCCGACGCGGTATATTTAGCCGGCACCTCCTTCGGTATGCGTTCGGCATGCGATAACTTCACGATTGACGAGTTGTATTCCTCCGTGGCTTATGCCCATGAGCGGGGCAAAAGGGTTTATGTTACGGTAAATACCATGCCGCGAACCTCGGAATACCCCGCCCTGCGCGAATATATCGCACAGCTGGGCGATATTTCCCCCGATGCGGTTATCGTATCGGATCTGGGCGTCATGGCAGAGGTGCGGCGCATAGCCCCTAAATTACAGATACACATGTCCACACAAGCCTCAGCAGTGTCAGCCGCTGTATGCAGAGAATATCACAAGCTGGGCGCTTCCCGTGTCATACTGGCGCGGGAGCTGACTCTCGATGAGATCCGCGATATCCGCGCCGGTGTCTCCGACGAGTTGGAACTTGAGACCTTTGTTCACGGCTCTATGTGCGTGTCCTGGAGCGGTATGTGCCTGCTATCCGCCCACCTTGCCGACCGGGACGCCAATAAGGGCAACTGTACTCAGCCATGCCGCTGGAACTGGCGGCTGAACACTCCGAAAACTATCTCTGTTTGTCAGGATTATGACCCTGTTGCAGCGCAGAACGCCGCAGGAACAGGAATATATGATATGGAGGAAGCCAAGCACGTCGGCGAGCGATATGTCATTGAAGAGGACGAATTCGGCAGTTTCGTAATGTCCGCCCGTGACATGAAGATGATCGCCCATCTTGATGACCTGCGGGACGCCGGAATCGCCTCTCTGAAGATAGAAGGGCGTGTCAAATCGGCATACTATACAGCTGTTACCGCCAACGCGTACCGCATCGGTCTTGACCGTCTCGCAGCCGGTCTTCCCTTCGATGAGAGACTGCACCGCGAGCTTGACAGCGTGTCCCACCGGGAATACGGCGAAGGCTGGTTCTACGGACGGCCTCAGCTCTGCACCGCCGCCGGCTATATCCGCGAGAAGGCTTATCTCGCCACTGCTCTCACCGATGTGGCACCGGGAGAACCGGCGTTGTTCATCCAGCGCAACAAGATAGTAACCGGAGAGACCGCCGAACTGCTCACGCCCGGCTGCTACGGCAAGCCCTTCACCGTAGGAGAACTGCGCGATGAAGATGGCGCAGTTATTGAATCTGCTCCCCACCCCGCAATGCGCTTCACTCTGGCGCTGCCTTATGCAGTAAAGACGGGCGACATACTACGCGGGGGAAACTGATCTTTTATAATAACAAAAAGGACGCATGACTGTCTGTCATACGTCCTTTCGTTATGCGGTAATTTTGCTTTAAAATGAATACATATAACCGAATATTTCCTCTTTGCGGGTAACGATTTATGTTACACCATTTTGTTGATACCGTGAGCAGTTTTGTTTTGAAGGATTTTTCAGTTTACACCTATTTTAAGTAAGAACTAAAAAGTTCTTTAATATGTGACTTCCAGGATTGTATCCTGAAAAGCTAATATCATTTGGTACCTGCCTCTGATTTGATCATTAGTATCTTTGTTGACTTTATTGCCATCTCGTTTCTGATGTTCGGCGATAATAAGGCGATAATAATTTGAAACACATCGTGCTGACATTGTTATTATTCTTTAGAACATCCACTGCATGAACTGTATTATAATCAACATCAAGGTTTCAACCGCTATAATTCTGATTGGCAACATTACATGAAATACTTATATTTTTCAAGATTTTAGAAAGCTCTTGGCTCACCTAACCTTATCTTCGTAAGGTGTGTCTTCAACACCATCGGCATTTAGGTTAGCAACCATTCGATCAAGATTGCCCTTCCAGATTCGCTTAAACCAATCGGTTTGCCCAAACCATTTCACAAGAGCAGGACTTACTGTATAATATGTGTAGATAAGTAATCTGCCATACCAAGTTTCGGCGAGTTTATTGTCACGAAAACGGCGCAGAGTCCAAACTTGTGGGCAGTCATAAGAACCATAGACAGCTGTTGCAATATAACAACCGCCAGATTGTGCTTCCGGAGCATTTATCGGGATTTGATGTGAAGGATCAATCTCATTTATTAATCTATGATAACCCATAATTCTATTTGAGAGAATTCCAGGTGATGGTACTTTCCCGTTTTGTAAAATAAATGAGGCATGTTTAAGAGAAAGATGATAGAAAAAAAGCCTATGTTGTTTTAAATCTTCAGGGTATTTGTATGCAATATTTTCTAAGGTAGTACAGAACTCAAATCCGAGGTTGTTAAACAATGTTACTGTTTGAGACTTGTCATTCCATATTTCAATACCATAGCCATTTTTCTTTAGGTTGTAAACATAATTGCTTGTGGCCATTGATATAAGATCGTTGCTTATCTGCTGTATAATAACTTTTTGTTCTTGTTCCTTTGTAATATCGAAATTGTCATCAATAATTGAAATACTATTTTGTAAAACTTGAAATGCTGCCTGTCTCTCGAAAATATCTGATTTCACCAACGATTGTTTTGCTTTACCATACGCGCTATAAAATATTGCTTCTATGTTGGTGGGGTCGTTCTGTTCAACCATATTGTAGTATTTTTCGGTTTCTTCCCAGTCTTCTTTCTGCTTAGCACGACGAGCATTTAACAGATATTTCTCAACAAAGGCAGTATTATCGATTTTTACAGTACTCCCGCTAACATCAATGCTCCCTTCTATCATCATGCGTTTGGCTTCTTCAATGGAGTACTTGCATCCGCAATATTGACAGATAAATACACCGTCATGCTTGATAAGATCAATACTGCCGCACATTTCACAAGTTAATTTTCTCATTTCAAATTCTCTCCAGATTAATATTATTTACTGCCTGCGCTTCAAAAGCAAACAGAAACATGACAAATCATACGGACGACTATACATCAAATTCTCTGTGTAACAAGTTACTCAATTAGCTTTTATGAATAATCCGCTACTAGCAATATTTACCTTACGCATTAATTAAAAATAAATAGAGCTGCAGCAAAATATGAATTTTGTTGCAGCTCCTTTCGTTATGCGGTAATTCCTTTACTTCTTGTCCTTATCCCCGACGGGCTTAACTTCGCCTTCACCGATGAGCTTGATAAGAGCCATCTCGGCGGCGTCGCCGCGGCGCGGACCGAGCTTGTAGATAGCGGTGTAACCGCCGTTGCGCTCGGCATAAGCCGGACCGATCTGATCAAAGAGCTTCTTGACAACACTTTCCTTGGTGATGTATGACATCGCCATACGATAGTTTGCAAGAGTTTTCTTCTTACCGAGGGTGATATATTTCTCAGCCTCGCTGCGAACCTCTTTGGCGCGCGTGAGGGTGGTCTCAATAGAACCGTTTTCCAGCAGATAAGTTACCATACCGCGCAGCATCGCCTTGCGGTGCGCGGTTGGTCTGCCGAGTTTTCTGGTTCCCATGTTGCTTTACCTCCATGTATCCTGCCGAACGAGCAGACGGCAGGCGTTTTTGAACTCGTATCGTAACCTAAATTCTTATTCTTCTTCCTTCTTCAGAGACAGACCCAGAGAATGAAGTTTCTGCATAACCTCTTCCAGCGATTTCTTTCCGAGGTTTCTGACCTTTATCATGTCTTCTTCGGTTCTGTTCGTCAGATCTTCGACCGTATTTATGCCCGCACGCTTCAGGCAGTTGAAGCTGCGTACGGACATATCAAGCTCCTCAATGGTCATCTCAAGTACTTTTTCCTTAATGGTCTCTTCGCGTTCAACCATAATTTCGGTCTTCTTTGTTTCCTCCGAAAGGTTTACGAAAAGAGAGAGATGCTCAGTGAGAATCTTGGCTCCCAGCGAAACGGCTTTTTTGGCCGACACCGTGCCGTTGGTGTGAACTTCAAGGGTCAGCTTGTCGTAATCCGTCGAGGAGCCGACACGCGTATTCTCCACCGTGTAGTTCACATTGTAGACCGGTGTAAAAATTGAGTCTGTGTATATAATGCCGATCGTCGGAGCATTGTTCTGTTTGTTCTTCTCCTGCGACACATAGCCTCTGCCCTTCGCGAAGACCAACTCCATTGTAAAGCGGATGTTCTCCTGAACGGTAGCTATGTGAAGCTCGGGGTTGAGTATCTCGATATCGGCGTCCTGTTTGATATCGCCTGCCGTGGCATTGCATGCGCCGGTTACATCGAGGATAACCGTCTTTGGCTCCTCGGTGTGAAGCTTTGCTATGATACCCTTGACATTGAGAACAATTTCGGTTACATCCTCTTTGACTCCGGGTACCGTAGAAATTTCGTGCAGTACGCCTTCGATGCGGATGCTGACCACCGCCACACCCTCGAGCGAGCTGAGAAGCACTCTGCGGAGCGAGTTGCCGAGAGTAGTGCCGAAGCCTCTCTCAAGCGGCTCTATGATAAACTTCCCCGTTTTACCGTCTTCGCAAAGATTTACAGTCGATATATTGGGCTTTTCTATCTCGATCATAAAATAAGTCCCTCCTGCATATGGGACAAGCCATACGGATTGATTAATATTTTTGCGAGCCCGTTTCTCAGACCCCGTCGTACTGCCGCCCTTTATACAGCAAATAAGGCGCGGTAATGCCCGGCCGGCCGCCGGTTCGGATACAGCGGCAGTCTGAGCTTGTCCCCTCTGTTTAACTGCGTACGGTTGAAGGGATTACTTGGAATAGAGCTCGACGATAAGCTGCTCCTCAAAGGGCATGTCGACATCTTCGCGCTGGGGAAGAGCGACTACCTTAGCGGTAACATTCTCGCGGTCGATTTCAAGCCACTTCGGACTGATTCTGGAATCGAGTGTCTCGATGAGAGACTTAATCTTCTCGGAAGAGCGGCTGGCGTCACGAAGAGTGATGGTGTCGCCGACCTTTACGATGAGAGACGGGATGGTAACCTTGTTGCCGTTGAGACGGAAGTGACCGTGAAGCACCAGCTGACGGGCTTCCTTGCGGGACTCTGCCATACCCATTCTGTAGATCACATTGTCAATTCTGCGCTCAAGCAGGCTCAGCAGGTTCTCACCTGTAACGCCTTCCTGATTGTCAGCCTTGAGGAAGTATCTGTGGAACTGGTTCTCAAGAATGCCGTAGTATCTCTTTGCCTTCTGCTTCTCACGAAGCTGAATGCCGTACTCTTTGCTCTTCTTTCTGGCCGCGCCGTGCTGACCGGGTGCTGAACCTCTTCTGTCAAGAGCGCATTTTCCGGACAGGCAGCGGTCACCCTTCAGGAAGAGCTTAACGCCTTCTCTGCGGCACAGTCTGCAAGCCGGACCTATGTATCGTGCCATTATAATATCCTCCATTGCACCCGCACAACGGATGCATAATTATTGTATCTCTGCTGCGGACGCTTAGTTCGTCCGTGCCAACTCTGACCCGATGCTGTTTAAACGGCACCGGGAATAATTCGTTGAGATGTCCGATTAAACGCGGCGTCTCTTGGGGGGACGGCAGCCGTTGTGCGGAATCGGGGTAATATCCTTGATGAGGGTGATCTCGAGGCCGGCAGCCTGGAGAGCTCTTATTGCGGACTCACGTCCTGAGCCCGGACCCTTTACGAAAACCTCAACGGTCTTCATGCCATTGTCAATAGCTATTTTTGCAGCGGCATCGGCGGCGGTCTGAGCGGCGTACGGGGTGCTCTTTCTGGAGCCCTTGAAGCCAAGCTCACCGGCGGAAGCCCAGGATACGGCGTTGCCGTTGACATCGGTAATGGTGACAATGGTATTGTTGAAGGTAGCGCGGATATGAGCTGCGCCCTTTTCGATATTCTTGCGCTCGCGGCGCTTCTTGATAACCTTTTTAGCGGTAGCTGCTGCCATTTTAATCCGTCACTCCTTACTTCTTCTTGTTGGCAATGGTCCTGGCGGGTCCCTTGCGGGTTCTTGCGTTCGTCTTGGTACGCTGACCTCTTACCGGCAGACCCTTTCTGTGGCGGATTCCGCGGTAGCAGTTGATCTCAACCATACGCTTGATATCGAGCGCAACATCGCGGCGGAGGTCGCCCTCGACCTTGTAATGGTTCTCGATCTCTTCACGGAGCTTGGCAACCTCATCCTCGGTAAGGTCCTTAGCGCGGATGTCCGGGTTGATGCCGGTCTTCGCGAGAATCTTACGGGAGCTGGTGAAGCCTATGCCGTAGATATAAGTCAGCGCGCATTCGATACGCTTGGCGTTCGGAATATCCACACCTGCTATACGTGCCATTATCTAATCTCCTTAGGGGTTAACCCTGTCTCTGTTTATGCTTCGGATTATCGCAGATAACCATAACCCTTCCATGGCGCTTGATTATCTTGCACTTCTCGCATATTTTCTTTACGGAAGGCTTAACTTTCATTTTATTCTGCCCTTTCCATATTATGCGGCACAGAGCCGCTGTGTCCGGGCGTATTAACGCTGCACCGGACGGATAGTTCGTATGCTTACTTTGTTCTCCAGGTAATGCGACCCTTTGTCAGATCGTAGGGGGAGATTTCCACCTTGACCTTGTCGCCCGGGAGAATCCAGATATAGTTCATTCTGAGCTTGCCGGAGAGATGTGCTGTGATTATGTGCTCATTCTCTAGCTTAACCTTGAAGTATGCGTTTGGCAGTGCTTCAACGACCACTCCCTGCAGCTCAATTACGTCTTCCTTTGCCAGATATATCACCTCTTGATTTGTCTGTACTGTTTCAGCCGATGTAGGTAAGCAGTTCGGGACCGTTGTCGGTTATCGCTATGGTGTGCTCATAATGAGCCGAAAGCGAATTGTCCTTTGTCAGCACTGTCCAGCCGTCGTCAAGTACTTCGACTTCATGACCGCCGGCATTTATCATGGGCTCAAGTGCGATCGCCATTCCCGGCATCAGACGCTGTCCTCTGCCCGGAGTTCCGTAGTTCGGAACTTCGGGTGATTCGTGGAGATCCCGGCCTATGCCGTGTCCCACAAACTTCCGTACAACGCTGAAACCGTTGGCTTCGGCGTATGTCTGAACCGCGTGTCCCACGTCACCGAGTCTCAGCCTGCCTTCAAGCATATCCGTCTTAGAGGCAGCCTTGATTGTCTCGTAGCCGCGGTAGAAGGACTCGCGTGTAACATCGATAAGCCGCTGCGCTTCGGCAGATATAGCACCGCACGGAAAGGTGCATGCCGAATCGCCGTGGAAGCCGCGGAATATCGCGCCGACATCGATCTTTACTATATCTCCCTCACGGATTATTGTATCCGGCGAGGGAATCCCATGAATAACCTGGTTGTTGATGCTGACGCATGCACTGCACGGAAAGCCGCCGTAGCCGAGGAACGAAGGAATTGCGCCGTACTTTTCGATTGTCGACCGAACGACATCATCGATATGCTTGGTGGAAACTCCGTCCTTTACCGCTTCGCCGCCTTTCAGAAGTGCTTCGCCGGTTATCTTGCCGGCTTCCCGCATCAACCTGAACTGCTCAGCCGTTTTCAGCCGGATCATCAGGCTTTCGCTCCTGCCTTATTAACCCAATCTTCGATGGCAGCCTTGACCAGCGCTGTGGTATCCGCCACCTCCTCCTGACCTTCGACGATAAGGAGACAGCCCAGCTTCTCATAGAAACTCTTTATGGGCTCGGTCTGGTCATGGTAGACCTTAAGTCTTTCAATTACGACCTCGGGAGCGTCGTCACGTCTTACCGTGAGTTTCGCGCCGCACTTGTCGCAGCTCTCGCCGTCCTTTGACGGGTTATACACGATATGGTAGGATGCGCCGCAGCCCGAGCAGACGCGTCTGCCACTCATGCGCTCGACAATTCTTTCGTCCGCGACCTCTATGGAGAGAGCGAAGTCGATCTTCACGCCGAGTTTGTTGAGCGCTTCGGCCTGGGGAATTGTACGGGGGAAACCGTCAAGAATAAAGCCGTTCTCAAATTCGGGCTTCTTAAGCGTCTCGGCCACTATGCCGATTACCGCTTCGTCCGGAACGAGCTGTCCCGCGTCTGTGTATGCCTTTGCGGCAAGACCCGCCTCGGTGCCGCGCTTGATTGCATCTCTGATCATAGCGCCTGTGGAAAGCTGGGGAATGGAATGTCTTTCGCTGATAAGCTCAGCCTGAGTTCCTTTGCCTGCTCCCGGAGCGCCAAGAAGAATCATCTTCATTTTACGGTCTCCTCCTTATGGTGATATTCAATTGGCATTTAGAATCACATCCGGTATGCGGCAGGCCGCGTGTTCTGCGACCTTCCGCTCCGGTTGACGGTATGATTATTATCATTCAAGGAAGCCCTTGTAATGACGCATCGTCATCTGAGCTTCGATTTCGTGATAGGTCTCAAGCGCAACGCCTACAACGATCAGCAGCGAAGAGCCGCCGAACGCTATACTTCCCAGTGAGCTGCCGGTCGCCATGTTGATAATCAGCGGGAACACTGCGATGAAGCCCAGGAATATTGCGCCGATGAGGGTAATGCGGTTCAGTACTCTTGTGATATAATCAGCGGTGGGCTTGCCCGGACGGATGCCGGGTATGAAGCCGCCGTTCTTCTTCAGATTATTGGAAACCTCGATGGGATTGAAGGATATTGCGACATAGAAGTATGCGAACGCAATAATCAGAATGAGGAACATCACTACATAGAACCAGGAGTTGTAGCCCAGGAAGCTGAGCAGCTTTGCCCAGAAGGAGCCCTCTTTCGGAGTCGGGAAAAGGAGGGCTATGGTTGACGGCAGCGATACAATGGACGACGCGAAAATAATCGGCATAACGCCCGTCATGTTGAGCTTTATCGGAAGGACAGAGCTCTGACCGCCGTACATCTTGCGGCCTACAACCTTCTTAGCGTAGCGTATCGGGAGTCGGCGCTCGGAGTTGGTAACGAATACTACCAAGCCGACTATTACCACTGCGACAACGACTATTGCGATGTCTATGAGGACGCCCCAGATACCGTACTGCTGAACAAAGGATGCAAGCATTGCGACTATGGTAGTACCGCTGGCTACTATGTTGGCAAAGAGGATGAGTGAGATACCGTTGCCGATACCATTCTCGTTGACCTTTTCCGCCAGCCACATAACCAGCGCGGTACCCGCGCAATAGCAGGCTACGACCACGCAGCCGGCGAAGATACCCTTATTGATAAGGATATTGTTGTTGCGCATGTACATGTAGTAGCCGATTGCGGTGATGAGACCGAGACCTACGGTTACGAAACGTGTAATGGTGTTGATCTTCTTCTGGCCTTCGTCACCCGACTTCGAGAGTTTCTCGAGTGCCGGAATGGCGATGGTGAGAAGCTGCATTACTATCGACGAAGTGATGTAAGGTGATACGCCGAGGGCGAAGAGTGTTGCACGTGAGAACGCTTCACCGGACAGTATGTTCAGGTACTGGAATATCGAGCCGCTGCCCTGGTTGATAATGCTCGTGAGAGCATCACTCGAAATGTAGGGAACGGGGATAACTGCACCGATACGATACAGTACGATGATCAGCAGGGTGAATAACAGCTTCTTTTTCAGCTCGGGTATCTTCCAAGCGTTTCTCAGAGTCTGCAGCACTTAAATCACCTCGGCTTTTCCGCCCGCGGCTTCAATTTTTTCACGGGCGGCTGCCGAAAAGATGGCGGCCTTTACGGTCAGGGAGCGATTAAGCTCACCGTTACCGAGCACCTTGAGTCCGTCGTAGGGATTTTTGATTATACCTGCCTCAAGCAGAACGTTGATATCGATCTCGTCGCCGTTCTCAAATTTGTCATTGAGAGTAGCGATGTTGACGACAGCATATTTGGTTGCGAAGTTGTTGTAAAAGCCTCTCTTGGGGAGCTTTCTGTACAGCGGGAGCTGACCGCCCTCGAAACCGGGACGCACACCGCCGCCGGAACGGGCGTTCTGACCTTTATGTCCGCGACCGGCTGTCTTGCCGTTGCCGGACCCCGGACCTCTGCCTCTGCGCCAATTTACCTTGGTCGAGCCGGCAGCCGGAGATAATTCATGGAGTTTCAATTTGTCTTCCTCCTTAGCTTATTACTCGGCAGCCTCGACCTCGGTCAGGTGACCGATGATCCTGAGCTTGCCCGCCAGAACGGCGTCGTTAGCAACGATGTTGCTGTCGCCGATACGGCGGAGTCCGAGAGAGTCTGCGGTCGCTTTCTGATTCGGCTTGCATGCGATGAGGCTCTTAACGAGTGTAACCTTTACCATTTCCATTGAAGGTGCCTCACTTTCTGAAGGAATCTACGGATACGCCGCGGGTCTTGGCAACCTCCTCCGCGGTGCGGAGAGACTTCAGACCCTCGATGGTAGCCTTTGCGATATTGATCTTATTGTTGGAGCGCAGGCACTTCGCACGGATGTTCGAAACACCGGCCGCCTCCAGAACCGCACGCACCGTGCCGCCTGCGATAATACCGGTGCCTTCGGGAGCCGGCTTCAGGAGAACCCTGGCCGCTCCGTATTCGCCGATAACCTCGTGGGGTATGGTGGTGCCCTTGAGCGATATGTTGATTATACTCTTCTTTGCATCTTCGAGACCCTTACGTACAGCTTCGGAGACTTCAGCTGCCTTGCCCTGACCGTAGCCTACTTTGCCCTTGCCGTCGCCGACGACCATGACAGCAGTGAAGCGGCGGATACGTCCGCCCTTAACGGTCTTGGATACGGTTCTGATGCAAACGTTCTTCTCGATAAGATCGAGAGTTGCCGCATCTTGTCTATTCATAATTATAATACCTCCGTTAGAACTTCAGGCCGCCTTCACGGGCGCCCTCAGCGAGCTCGAGAACTCTGCCGTGATACAGATAGCCGCCGCGGTCGAATACCACGTTCTCGATGCCGGCCTCTCTGGCCTTCTCGGCTATACGTTTGCCGATCTCGCGAGCAGCGGTCTTGTTGCTGCCGTTCCCCTCAAACGCCTTCTCAAGCGTCGATGCGGAAACCAGCGTGACACCGCTGACATCGTCGATGATCTGCGCGGAGATATTCATATTGGAGCGGTAAACGCAGAGACGCGGTCTCTCGGGTGTACCGGAGATATGCGCTCTTACTCTCTTGTGTCTCTTCAGACGAGCTTTGTTTGTGTCCTTTCTGGATACCATTATCATCCGCTCCTTTCTTTATTTACCGGCCTTACCGGCCTTGCGGCGAATAGTCTCGAAGTCATACTTCACACCCTTGCCGAGGTAGGGCTCCGGGGGTCTCTTGGAGCGGATTTCCGCCGCAACCTGACCGACACGCTCCTTGTCGATACCCTTGACTACTACCGTGTTGGCATTGGGTACGTCGAAGGTCAAGCCGTCTTCCTCTTCGAACAGGATGTTATGTGAGTAACCGAGGTCAAGCGTAAGGGTTTTGCCCGACTTGGCTGCTCTGTAGCCTACGCCGTTGATCTCGAGCTTCTTCTGATAGCCGGTGCTGACACCGACGACCATGTTGTTGAGCAGAGTCCTGGTCAGGCCGTAGAGCGGCTTAAACTCAACATCGGGACATGTGAGAACAAGCTTGCCCTCTTTTTCTTCGATTTTGATATTGCCGTTAAGCTGTTTATTGAGTTTGCCGAGGGGTCCGGTGACGGTTACAAAGTTGCCGCTCTCGACGGAAACCTTTACCTTCTCGGGAATCGCAATCGGCTCTCTTCCGATTCTAGACATTATCTCTTACCTCCCCATTACCAAACAAAGGCGAGTACTTCGCCGCCGATGTTGGCATTTCTCGCTTCTCTGTCGGTCATAACGCCCTTGGAGGTCGAGACTATGGCAATACCGAGGCCGTTCAGAACGCGCGGCATATCCTCGGCGCTCGCGTAAACGCGGAGACCTGGTCTGGATACGCGGCGAAGTCCCTGAATAACCTTCTGCTTGCCGTTGTACTTCAGCGTGATGCGGATGATACCCTGATTGCCGTTCTCAACGACCTGGTAGTTGCGGATGAAGCCCTCTTTAACGAGAACGTCCGCAATGGCCTTTTTGAGATTGGATGCCGGTATTTCTACCGTTTCGTGTTTTGCGCTGTTGGCGTTTCTGATGCGGGTTAGCATATCCGCAATTACGTCTGACATCTGCATGGATTTTATCCTCCCGTCATGCAAGTAATCAAATCTTGCTGCCGCACGACTCTGCCGCAAGGCTGATAATCGGCCTTGTCCGCATGAACCGCGCGGCCGTTGCCGACAGTCAAGCCCCCGGCTTCTTATCGGCATGGACCTTTGCGCACTTCATTTATAATAAAAATTATGAAGATGCGTTCTGCACCTCTCGATGCTTATATGTTATATGGTGTGATTCCGTGTATATAATACCGTCCTGACTGCCGTTGTTCACGGCAATCCGGTTTTCGCACGGAACTTAACCGGCTGCGTATTGCTCTTACCAGCTGGCCTTGCGTACGCCGGGGATCTCGCCCCTGTATGCCAGCTCGCGGAAGCAGATACGGCAGATGCCGAACTTACGCAGATATGCGTGGGGACGGCCGCAGAGTTTACAGCGGTTGTATTCTCTGGTTGAGAACTTCTGCTCTCTCTGCTGCTTGAGAATCATTGACTTTTTTGCCATTTATTATTTGTCCTCCGCTTACTTCGCGAACGGTGCGCCCATCAGAGCGAGCAGCTCGCGAGCCTCTTCGTCGGTCTTCGCCGTGGTAACGAACGCAATGTCCATACCGCGAATCTTCTCAACCTTGTCGTATACTATCTCCGGGAAGATAAGCTGCTCCTTCAGGCCGAGGGAGTAGTTGCCTCTGCCGTCGAAAGCGTTGGGGTTAATGCCCTTGAAGTCGCGGACTCTGGGGAGCGAGAAATTGAAGAGTCTGTCTACAAACTCATACATGCGATCGCCGCGGAGGGTAACCTTCACGCCGATTTTCATGCCCTCGCGGAGCTTGAAGTTCGCAACCGACTTCTTGGAGATTGTAGCTACCGCTTTCTGACCGGTGATAGCAGATATCTCCTCAATAACCGTGTCGATTACCTTCACGTTCTCTTTTGCGTCGCCGCAGCCCACGTTGACAACTATTTTGTGAAGCTTCGGGATCTGCATCGGGCTCTTATAGTTGAACTTCTTCATGAGCGCGGGTGCGACCTCGGAAGTGTAGAAATCCTTAAGTCTTGCCATTTAACTGCACCTCCTATCAGAGCTTGGCGCCGCACTTGGCGCAGACTCTGAGCTTCTTATCGTTCTCAACCTTGACCTTAGCGCGAACGCCCTTGCCGCACTTGTCGCAGAAGAGGAGAACCTTGTCGGCATATATCGGAGCGTCAACCTCGATGATACCGCCGGCATCACCCTGACGGCGAGGCTTTGTGTGCTTCTTAACGGTATTAACGCCGGATACTATTACTTTGCCTTCCTTGGGGCTGGTCGCGACGACCTTGCCCTTCTTGCCCTTATCGTCGCCGGAGATAACGATTACGCTGTCGTCACGCTTGACGTGAAGCTTCTTGTTTTCCATCGTGATATCTCCTTCTTACAGTACTTCGGGAGCGAGAGAGAGAATCTTTGTGTATTCCTTCTCGCGGAGCTCTCTGGCTACCGGCCCGAATATACGGGTTCCTCTGGGGTTCTTGTCTTCAGCGATGATTACCGCCGCGTTGTCGTCGAACTTAACCGAGGAGCCGTCGGCGCGCTTAACGGTTGCCGCCGTGCGGACTACTACCGCCCTGACAACCTCGCCCTTCTTGACCTGACCGCCCGGGGAAGCCTTCTTGACCGAGCAAACTACTACATCGCCTATCGCTGCGTAGCGTCTGCGGGTGCCGCCGAGAACCCGAATGCACATTAACTCATTGGCGCCGGTATTATCGGCGACCTTCATTCTGGATTGTTGCTGAATCACGGTGCTGTTTCCTCCTTACCGTGCGGTTACTTCTTTGTCGTAACCGTCTTATTTTGCCTTCTCGATGATGCCAACAAGGCGCCATCTCTTGGTCTTGGACAGGGGTCTGGTCTCCATGACCATTACCTTGTCGCCGATGTTGCACTCGTTATTCTCATCGTGAGCGTGCAGCTTAACCGTGCGCTTCAGCACCTTTCCGTATATGGGGTGCTTAACACTGTCAATAACTGCTACTACGATGGTCTTATCCATCTTATCACTTACCACCGTGCCTACTCTGGTCTTGCGCAGAGCGCGCTCGGTCTTTACCATCTCATCCATGCTTTATCTCCTTCTGCTTACGCGTTCTTCTGGCGAAGCACGGTCATAACCCTGGCGATATCGCGCTTTACATCGGCGATCCTGTGGGGGTTGTCGAGCTGGTTGATTGAGTGCTGGAAACGGAGGTTAAAGAGCTCGCTCTTGAGCTCGCCGAGTTTGGCGTTGAGCTCTGCAGGGCTCATATCCTTGATTTCGCTTGCCTTCACGGTTTATACCTCCTCAGCCTCCGCAGCCTCTGCCGCGATGTCCTCTTTTTTGACGAACTTGCACTTAATCGGAAGCTTGTGGGCAGCAAGTCTCATTGCTTCCTTTGCATCCTCAATCGTAACGCCGTCCATCTCGAACAATACCTTACCCGGCTTTACAACCGACACCCAGTATTCGGGCGAACCCTTACCGGAACCCATTCGGGTCTCAGCCGGCTTCTCGGTTACGGGCTTGTCGGGGAATACCTTTATCCAGACATGGCCGCCGCGCTTGATATAACGTGTCATTGCGATACGGGCTGCCTCGATCTGATTGGAGGTGATCCATGCAGGCTCAAGCGCTACCAGACCGTATTCGCCGTAGGTGATGGAATTGCCGCGATGAGCCTTACCCTTCATCCTGCCGCGCTGCACACGTCTGTATTTAACTCTCTTGGGCATTAACATTGTTATGCGCCTCCTTGTCTTGGGTATTTGCCGGCTGTGCCGTCTGCTGCGGACGCGGATACGCGCGGTTGCTGCCGCCCTGGTACGCGGGCGCGTTCTGCTGACCGCCTCTGTTAAATCCGCCCTGACGGCTGCCGCCCTCACGACGATCGCCGCGGCCGCCGCTCTGACGATTGCCGTAGCCGCCCTCGCGGCGATCACCGCGACTGCCGCCGTCTCTGTTGTAACCGCCCTCGCGTCTGTCGCCGCCGTCACGCCTGTCGCGTCTGTCGCGTCTGTCGCGTCTCTCGGGGCGCTTTTCGTTCTGTCTTGCCTCAATGGCTGCTCTGCCGCCGGTCTTGCTGCCGGAGAGAACCTCGCCCTTGTAGATCCAGACCTTAACGCCGATCTTGCCGTAGGTGGTCATTGCTTCCCAGAAACCGTAATCGATGTCGGCGCGGATGGTCTGAAGCGGAATGGTGCCCTCGTGGTAGTGCTCCGAACGAGCTATCTCGGCGCCGTTAAGGCGTCCCGCCACATTTACCTTAATACCCTTGGCGCCGGACCTCATGGTCCTGCCGATGGCGAGTTTGGTGGCGCGGCGGAAGGCAACACGGCGCTCCAGCTGAGCGGCTATGCTCTCGGCGACCAGCTGCGCGTCCATATCGGGATTGCGGATCTCGAGAACGTAAACCGATGCCGGCATGCCTGCCATCTCTTCAATCTGAGCGCGGAGCTTGTTGATCTCCTTACCGCCCTGACCGATAACCATACCCGGCTTCGCACAGTGAATGTAGACTCTCATGAGACGGGCGTCGCGCTCGATCTCGATCTTCGGAACACCGGCTGCCTGAAGCTGCTTCTTCAGTGTATTTCTTATGTTGTAGTCGGATACGATGGTATCACCGAACTTCTTGTCGGAGACGAACCATCTGGAATCCCAGTCCTTAATAACTCCTACACGCAGACCGTGCGGATTGACTTTCTGACCCATTTATGAATTTGCCTCCCCTTACTTCGCGTCTTTTTCTTTGACGGCGATCGTTATGTGACTTGTACGCTTCATGATACGGTCCGCGCTGCCCTTCGCTCTCGGTCTGATGCGCTTGAGGGTGGGACCCGGGCATACAAAGCACTCGGATACGTACAGATTCGCAGGATCCATTGATAAGTTGTTCTCTGCGTTGGCGCAAGCGCTCTTAAGCAGCTTGACCAGATACTCCGAAGCGGACTTCGGTGTGTTCTTCAGGATACCCATCGCAGCGGCAGTGTCTTTGCCTCTGATGAGGTCAAGCACTATTTTAACCTTGCGAGGTGAAATCCTTATATATCTCAGATGTGCCTTTGCTTCCATCAGTGTGCTTCCTCCTATTACTTACCGGTGTTCGAGGTCTTGGAGCCTGCGTGACCGCGGAAGAGACGGGTCGGAGCAAATTCACCGAGCTTGTGACCGATCATGTCCTCAGTGACATATACCGGAATAAATTTTCTGCCGTCATGAACGCCTATCGTGTGACCGACGAACTCCGGGAAAATCGTGGAAGCTCTTGACCAGGTCCTTATAACCTTCTTCTCGTTCTTTGCGTTCATAGCCTCTATACGGCTGAACAGCTTGGCCTCGACGAACGGGCCCTTCTTAAGACTTCTGCTCATTTTATTTTATGCCTGCCTCCTTCCGATTATTTGCCGCCGCGGCGTCTGACGATGAACTTGTCGGTTCTCGCCTTCTTGTTGCGAGTCTTGTAACCGTGGGTCGGTTTACCCCAGGGAGTAACGGGAGACGGACGGCCGATGGGAGAACGGCCTTCACCGCCGCCGTGCGGGTGATCGCAGGGGTTCATTGCCGAACCGCGGACATGGGGGCGAATGCCTCTGTGGCGGGTCTTGCCGGCTTTGCCGAGCTTAACGGTGTCATGCTCGATGTTGCCGACGCCGCCGATGGTGGCCTTGCACTCAAGACGAACGAGTCTTACCTCGCCCGAGGGGAGGCGGATGTGAGCCATGCCGTCCTCCTTTGCAAGGAGCTGTGCGACAGCGCCCGCGGAACGGACGAGCTGACCGCCCTTGCCGGGGTAAAGCTCTATGTTGTGGATCTCTGTACCCTGGGGGATGTTAGCCAGCGGCAGGGTGTTGCCCGGCTTTATATCCGAATCGGGACCCGAATAGACGGTGTCGCCGTCCTTTAAGCCCACGGGAGCGATTATGTAATTCTTTACGCCGTCCTCATACTGGATGAGAGCGATGTAGGAAGTACGATTGGGATCGTATTCAATACCCAGAACCTTGGCTGCAGCCTCGGTGCCGCGCTTGAAGTCGATGATACGGTATCTTTTCTTGCTTCCGCCGCCGCGATGACGAACGGTGATGCGGCCTTTGTTGTTGCGTCCCGCGTTCTTCTTGAGCGTATAGGTAAGGCTCTTCTCGGGAGTCTTCTTGGTGACCTCATCGAAAGAAGCCAGTGCCATGCCGCGTCTGCCCGCAGTCGTCGGCTTATACTTCTTAACTGCCATTTTCTACTCGCCTCCGCTCAGTTCATGCCATCGAAGAACTCGATGGTCTTGGAATCGGGCTTCAGAGTGACAATAGCCTTCTTCCATGCCTTTGTGTAGCCGGAGGTATAACCTCTTCTCTTCGGCTTGCGCTTCATGCTGATAGTGTTTACATCTGCTACCCGGACCTTGAACAGTTCCTCAATGGCAGCAGCGATCTCCGGCTTGGTGCAGCCCGGAAGAACCTCGAACACATATCTCTTGTCGTCAATGGCAGCCATTGACCGCTCGGTGATTATCGGACGGATTATGATATCCTGAGCTCTTTTCATTATGCATATACCTCCTGGAGTTTTTCCGCAGAAGCCTTCGCCATAATGAACGTATCGCAGTTCAGAATGTCGTACACGCTGATGGTGTTGACCTGAGCGGTCTTGACGCCGGGAATGTTGGCGAAGGAGCGGATGACCTTGTCGTCAACGCTGTCAAGAAGGACGAGAGCCTTCTTCTTTGCGCCTACCGCCTTGAGCATGTCGACCATTGTCTTCGTCTTGTACTCGGCTGCCGTTATGGCGTCGATAACAATGATGTCGTTGCCTTCCGCCTTGGAAGACAGCGCGCTCCGTATAGCTATTTTCTTTACTTTCTTGTTCATCGAGACCCTGTAGGTTCTCGGCTTCGGTCCGAATGCCACGCCGCCGTGGGTCCACTGGGGAGAACGGGTCGAACCCTGCCTTGCGCGTCCGGTACCCTTCTGTCTCCAGGGCTTTCTGCCGCCGCCCGAAACCTCGGCGCGGGTGAGAGTTGAATGGGTGCCCTGGCGCTGGTTGAGGAGATATCCTCTTACCGCGGCATGGAGAACAGCGGCGTTGATTTCCGCTCCGAATACCGCGTCGCTCAGTTCGATGCTGCCGACCTCTTTGCCGGCCATATCGACTATCTTAAAGTTAGGCATCGTTTATCCTCCTTCCGTTTACGCTTTAACGGTGTTGCGGACGAATACGATACCGCCCTTGGCTCCCGGAATGGCGCCCTTGATAGCGATGAGGTTCTTATCCGCGTCGATCTTTACGATCTCGAGATTCTGCACCGTGACCTTTACGTTGCCGTACTGACCGGGCATCTTCTTGTTCTTATAAACTCTTGACGGGTCGGAGTTTGCCGCCATAGCGCCGACATGTCTGTGAACCGGGCCGGTACCGTGGGACATCTTCAGGATTGCCGCGCCCCATCTTTTGATTACGCCGGAGTAGCCGTGACCCTTGGATATGCCGGTAACGTCGACCTTTTCGCCTGCGGCAAAGATGTCACACGCGACGGTATCGCCGGTATTAAAGCCGGAAATATCCTCAAGACGGAACTCCTTAAGATGGCGCTTCGGCGCGAGACCGTACTTCTTAAACGCGCCCATATCGGGCTTGTTGACCTTGCGCTCCTCAATGTCCATAAAACCTAACTGAATTGCCTCGTAACCGTCGGTCTCCACCGTCTTCTTGGCGGTGACGGTGCAGGGACCGGCTTCTACGACGGTTACGGGAATCATATTCCCGGCTTCGTCGAAGACCTGCGTCATGCCGATCTTCTTGCCGATGATTGCTTTCTTCATTTGGATTTGTTCCTCCGTAAGTTATTGGTTGACGCTCATTTCGCGCCAACATGACTGTGGAAAATGCGCTTCGGGGTTTCCTGCGGAAGTGTTAAAATCAAAGCTTTACTTCGATCTCAACGCCCGCGGGAAGCTCGAGAGTCTTCAGCGCGTCCACAGCCTTCTGATTCGGCTTGGCCACGTCGATGATTCTCTTGTGGGTTTTGAGCTCAAACTGCTCGCGGCTGTCCTTGTATTTGTGAACAGCGCGGAGTATGGTGATGATCTCCTTCTCGGTGGGAAGCGGAATCGGTCCGGATACCGTTACGCCGTTGCGCTGCATGATATCGACGATCTTCGCCGCTGCCGTATCGACAAGCGTGTGATCATAACTCTTGAGCCTGATCCTGAGCTTTTCGTTGACTGCCATTGGATTGCCTCCTGATATTATAATGTAGGGGGCACTGAAATAAGCCTGACACTGTGCCGGGTGTTTCCCGAACACCCCCGAAAAAAACGCCGCTCGTGCCGCTCTTTATTACAAAGGATGCTGTTGGGTCCGCATCCCGTCTTCCGAGCGCCCGACCGGTCTTTTCCTGCATATAAGGTGCGCCTCATATGCATATATGTCAGCTTATCCGCCCGCCCGATTTCGGTTGAACCCCGTCCCGCCGAAGTCTGCCGCGTTCAACTCCTCGCGGGCCGCTTCACCGTGCCGGGTGTTTCATACCTTCGGACATACTCCACGAAAATTCCCCCGCCCCGGGATGGCGGGCAACCTTTCGCTTCTTCGCACATCAAACGGCGATATTATACGTGTTTACAGATAAAAATGCAATAGCTGTTTCCCTGTGTTAACAAAATGTTTACAATATAACCGCTTAATTTTCGTGACTGCGACGGTTTTTCGCTCATTTCTTTGTTGACATTGTATAGTTCTTGCCGGCATCAAATCCGCTCGCCATGGAGAATTTCGTTCCATCGAGTATTGACATGCCTTTTGGCTGAGCATATAATATAGATGAAGAAAACCTTACACGGAGGCTTGTTTTTATTATGAGCGATATTCTGAAACCCCTGTATTCAAAAACCGGCGGGTTTATGAAGGGCATCTGTCATCCCGCCGGCGAATATGACCTTCTTCGGGCGGCGGGGTTGGGCTGGGTGCGCCGCGACGTGCCCTACCCCTTCAACGCAGACGGCAGTATAAGCGGCGACCACCAGGCATTTCTCGAATCGACCCGGGAATACGCCCGGCAGGGGCTGCGCTCGGTGGTGATTAGTCCCTATCCCCGCGCCTTCATATCCCGCGGCATTGACGTGCGCACCGAGGAGGGACTTGAGAAGGTGCGCGAAGTCTGTGAATTTCTGGCATCTGAGTATCGGGGGCTGGGTGTCTGCTGGCAGGCGACAAACGAGATGTTCGTGGTACACTTCCGGGCGCCGCTCACCATACCCGAGAGCATGGAGTTCCTTATCGCGTCGCTGCAGGGGTTGCGCAGGGGCGACCCCGACTGCGCCCTTGGTCACAACACTGTCAGCACGTCCGAGGGCTGGGATGACCTCTGCCGCGAGATCGACGCCCGCACCGACTGCGACTATCTGGGCTTCGATCTTTACAACGGCACCTGGAGCGACGGCGGCACCGATACCTACATCGAGCGCATCAACGAGCTGTACAGATTCCACGGCAGGCCGCTGATACTCATGGAGTTCGGTTTCGCAAGCCTGGGCGGGAACGCATCTCCCGACCGCCGCGAGGCTATGGATTATCTGCGCGGTCTGGGCTTTGACGGCATGGAGGATGTAACAGCCCGCACCGACGAGTTTATCGCAACCCTCCCGCCGCCGCTTCGCCACACCGCCGAGACCTGTGCGAAGGACGACCTGATCCCCGCTATTTACGGCATGATACCGCATCTTACAAAGCTCTGGTACTCCAAGATGGTATTCCCCCACACCGAGAAAGGTCAGGCGGAATTCTACGCCGAACTGCTGCCGAAGCTGATGGCGTCACCCTATCTGGGCGGCGCGGTGGCCTACTGCTGGCGGGACAGTCACCGCTGCTTCACCTGCGGAGCCTCCGACTGCCCCTGTGAGACCGCCTGGGGCATAACTCGCACCGACGGCAGTCTCAAGCCCGCTTACCACACCATAAGCGGCATATTCGCATAACCCCCGCCGGTGTCGGCAGACTGTGTATTCGCATTTTGTTCACATTGACGCATTCTTGCATCTTTATAGATTGACAATTGAAATTCTCTTCGTAATGTGTTAATATAAATACGGTACCATATAATATATACCATACAATATAAGGAGAAAACTTCATGAAAACACGTACGCTTACTCTGTTTCTGACGGCTCTTCTTTTACTCTTACCCCCTGTTATCGGCATGCGGCGGCTCGTCCTCGGGCAGTGATGATCAGACTGCCGCTGCGGAAACTGAACCGGTCGAGACCGAACGCCAGTCGGTTCTCCCCGCGACAGACTGGAACGGCAGAAAGTTCTGTCTCTGTCTCTCTTATGAGGACTGTTACAAAGCATACTGGTCTCCAGAGCTTGACGGCGAGGTGGTCAACGATGAGAAGTACTACATGTGCCAGAACATCACCGACAAGTACAACTTTGAGCTGACCTTCGACAACGGCGGCGGAAATTCCACCGGCGGCGGACAGGTTATTTTCCGCGAATATCTGACCAGCCTTATTCTCTCGGGCGACGCCACAAAGGACGTGTACGGTCACGTTCAGCATACCGGCATGCCCGCCATGATCAACGAGGGTTATTTCATGGACTGGTCGCTGGTTGAACATATCGACTTCTCCCAGCCCTGGTGGAACGAGATAATGATCGACTCCATCAACTTCGGCACCAAGATTTATACCTGTATGGGCACCTGGACACAAGCCTCCTATCAGGCGGTCGAGATGATTATGTTCAACAAAACCCTTTGCAACGACCTCGGCATTGAACCGCCTTATCAGTATGTCAAGGACTATACCTGGGTTGCAGATAAGTTCATCAAGATTATTGCCGACTCCACCGCCGACCTGAACGGCGACAGCGTTATGGATTACGACAACGACCGCTACGGCTTTGCCGGCTGGCAGTATGAGCAGATCCCCGCGCTCTACATGGGCTTCGGCGGCAAGGTTCTCGACAAGGACCCGACAACCAAGGAGCCGATTCTGGTCGTCGAGTCTGAGCGCACAAACACAGTGCTCGAGACCATGAAGAGCATATTTGAGATGGACGGCTCCTTTTACCACGGCACTACCTACGCTCTTGAGGACAATATGTTCTCCGGCGGTCGTCTTATGTTCAATGACGCTTTTATTTCACAACTCGGCGGCTACAGAGACATGGAGGACGACTTCGGCTTCGTTCCATATCCCATGCTTGATGAGCAGCAGGATAACTACTCATCCCGTATAGGCAACACAGCCACCGTGTTCTATCTGCCGGTCACCAATGTTACCACCGATTTCACCGGCTTTGTTATCTCCGCCTTCAATGAGGAGGCATACTACACAGTTTATCCGGCATACATCGATACCGTTCTTACCGTAAAGCAGACCCGCGATACCGAGTCTGAGGAGATGATCCCCTACATCCGCTCCACCGCCACCGCACTCGATTCGGCTCTCGGCTTCAGCCCCATGTCGGCGATGCAGCAGGGTGCTTCCTACATAGCGGCCAACCTCACCGCCTGGGAAACCAAGCTTGAGGAACTGGCAGAGACTTATGCGTAATCACATAGCCGTGTTCATGATTCCGTCTATTTGTTTTTAGCGGAAATGACTGACACGCTGTGTTTTTCGGAAAATCGCGAGAGTCTTTGTCAATCGTAAATTAAAACTTAAAGTACATACAATAAAGCCGGGCTGCCCAAAAAGGACAGCCCGGTGTTCTTTATGACAGTCTGATGTTGAAGCTAAACATTTCCTTTATGGTGACAAACAATCAGCCGAGGGATGCGAAGGCGTCTACCGTCTTCTTTATCTCGTTGTCCATGGTGTTCTGAACGCCTGCTATTTTGGATGCAAGGTCGCGGTCGTTGCTCTGGAACATCTGCAGGAATATGCCGTCGCGGAGCTGGTTGCACCAATATGTGTCTCCCAGGTCATATACGCGGTTGTTGTAGATGATGTCCATCATCTCCTCCGACTCGGCGTCGCGGGTGTTCTTGCCCTTCAGCGCGATTTCGTAGTAGGCGGGGATGGTGGTCTTCCAGGATTCGCAGGAGAGCGCTTCGAGCATATAGGCGGTAAGGTCGAGATCGTCGTTTATAACGGTAACCATGGGCAGGTCTCCGCCCTCGACGCGGCTGCGGCAGCCATCCTGCGCCTCGTCCCACATCGGGTAGGGCAGAATCGAGAAATCGGCATCCATGTTGCGCAGACGCTTGACGTTGTTGAATGTTGAGTCAAGGAAAAGTCCCTGACCGGCTATGAATTTATTTTCGTTGTCGGTGGAGGTGTTGTTCGTACCCTTATCGGCGTTCCAGGTTCCGTTGTCGTAGGTTATTATAAATATCTTCTCGATCACGTTAAAGAACTGTTCGTCGCCCGACAGGTCGAACACCGGCAGGTCATCGGCGTCTTTTGTCACACTCAGCACGTCGGCCGATATCCAGAAGCAGGGCAGCACATGCTTTGCCTGGGAGAGCAGTCCGAAGCTGTCGCTGCTGTCCATCTTGCCGTCGCCGTTCAGGTCCGCAAGCGCCGCGACGGCATACTCTGCATAGACATCGTATGTCCATTTGTTGTCGAGAACCAGGCTGTATGGCAGTTCAAGTCCCAAATTGTCCCCCATCTGCTTGTTGTAGATAAGCATATGGGTGTAGTCGTAGGGAATGAGATTGAAGTCACCGTAGGCAAAGTACATGTTTCCGGCAATAGACAGCTGTTCGTTGAGCGTCTGAGACCACCAGGGCATGTCGAGATCTATATAGGTGAGTTCGCTCCAGGGTACAAGCAGCCCCTCCTGGGCAAAGACAAGCGCCGTGCGGTCGGTTATCAGAACCACATCGAACAGTCCCGAGTCGCCGGCGAGTATGGCGTTTCGGGTCAGGCCGTCACGGTCGCCGCTGGGCTTGCTGTTCTGTATTATCGAGACATTGAACCGCTCCTCGACACTGCGGTTGCGGGTAAAAACGGCGTCGTTTAGGACTTCACCGTTGAGGCTTTCGGCGGCAATTATAGGGTTGAGCCAGCTTGAGGCCGTGTCTCTTGTAACAAATATAAAATCCTTGCCGCCGAAGTCGCGTTCGGGCAGGCTGTCGGTAAGCTGGTCTGTTGTGGTTTCGGCGGTATCGGATATCTCATTCGCCGCCGCGGTGGTTGTCTCCGCCGTATCCGCGGAACCCCCGCACGAGACAAGTATACCCGCGGTCAGCATGAGAGCGAGAAGAAGCGCTGTGATTTTTCCTGACATTGTCATTTCCTTTCAAAAGCAAGTATATTTTTGTTACGAATATAACACAAATCGCGGTTATTGTCAACAGGCAAACGCCGCTGCGGCGTCCGCGCCATAATCCGACACGGACTATACCCCCAGAAGCCGGGCGGCGTTTCCGAAAGCGATAGCGTCGAATTCAGCGCGGCTCAATTTGCCGCTGTCGCGCATGTCAATCAATAGATTTCCTATAAGGCACTCCTGTTCGCGGTGACACAGGTCGGTGCCGTACATGGCACGGTCGGAAAACTCATGCAGGAAAGTTACTGCGTAATCGGAATCGCGTTTGAGCGCATTATATCCCGAACCGGCTGACAGGTCAAACCACAAATTCGGATAGGTTCTGAGAAGATAAGGGACGCGCCCTTCTTCATCGATCCCATAGGACGGATACCCGTGCCTGTCGGCGGGATTCCGCAGCGTGCCGATTTCCGCCCAGAATGCCGGTCCGTGTCCGATGAACAAAAGGTTCGGGTATTTGTCTAAACAGTATTCCAGCTGCGGCAGGCCCGGGTCGTCATAGATCCCATAGCCGTAATTCAGCCTGCCTGTTATGTCGAAGAGTAGCGGCATGCCGATTTGTTCGACGCATTTCAGCAGATTCTGGAAACGCGGGTCGTTAAGCGGAAGATTGGGCATAACCTCGCCTATCCCCCTGCATCCCTTGTTTTTGTAATACTCAAGCAGCATGCCGATGGGCGCGTCCGAGGTGTTTGAATATACCCTCGGGTCGATATTGCAGAATGGGATCCACCTGCCATCCGACTTTTCGGCGAGCTCGATTATCTCGCCCACCGACTGCGGCATATACTCCTCCGAGCTGACTATCGGCAGCAGTACCGAGCGGTGAATGCCCAGCTCAGTTTCTTTCGCAAGTCTTTCTTCGGGCGTCAGGAACAGTTCGATTCCTCCCGGAACCGGATAGGTGTATTTGTAAACATGGGCATGGATATCAAAGAACATAAAACCTCCCAAACAATTATTGATCTTCGGTTCGGCGGCATTCGGACAGGGTCATATTGCAGCGGCGGGGTTACAGTACAGCTATATTATATAGGAAAGAAACGGAAATAACAACGGGGTTTCGGGCGGTTGCGTGACTTTGGTGCGCATTGAAGGCAAAGCCGCCGGTTCATGGACGGACCGCTGACTGCCTGTCACAGCATTCTGCATCATTCGGTGCGGAGTGCTATAACGGGATCCTTGGTCGACGCTTTTTTGGCGGGATACAAACCGCCGACAGCGGTGACTATTATGCTCAAAGCTACCAGTATTGAAGCCGATGCGATCGGCAGAATCGCCGACATATCCGATGTTTCGAGCAGAATATGAATAATGGCGTTTATGGGTATTATTAAAAGCAGTGAAGTACCGACGCCGATAAGCCCGGCACAGAAACCGATAATTACGGTTTCGGCGTTGAACACCTGAGAAATGTTTCTTTTTGATGCGCCGAGCGCGCGGAGAATACCGATCTCCTTTGTGCGTTCCAATACCGATATATGTGTTATTATGCCTATCATTATGCTTGAAACCACAAGCGAAACCGACACAAAGGCGATCAGAATATATGATATGACATCGATTATCGAGGTAAGGGAGGAGGTCAGCATCTCAACATAGTCGGTGTAGGTTATCTTCCGGCTCTTGTCAACCGTTGCGTTATAGGCTGTTATACAGTCGGAAACCGCCTGTTTGTCCTCGAAACTGTCCACATAGATGCTGATTGACGACGGGGTGTCATAGCTCAGCTTTCCGAAGGCTTCCATATTGGCTTCATAGGACGCGCCCTCGATATACTGATCGTAGACGGCAATCAGCACATCGGGGTCGGCAGCTCCGAGCAGCCACATGTCGAGGAAAGACGCCATCATAGCTTCATCCGCCGCCTGATTCTGCGCCATTGCGAGCCAAGCGTCCTGTGTCCCCTTGTCTTCATCCGCCGAACCGTAATACATAATGGTGCGGAACAGCGCCGCTTTATCGGACACACTCAGTTTTGAAATGTAGTTTTTCGCGTCTTCGATTTTTTTATCATCATCCCCGGCTTCAAAGTCCATACCGGTCAGAATGTTTCTTGCCGGCGTCTTTTCCTGCGCCGAGACTACGGCGCTCCTGTCGGTATAGTCGATCACATGGTTTGTCAGTTTGTGCGTATAGGCGACAACGCTGTTAATCGTAACTTTGGACATGTCAACCGGACGGACGATACCGGTTATTTTCAGCTCTAAGGCATCCTCAAGCAGCTGCTCCGTCATTATGGGGTCGCTGCCGATATAGGTAAAGGTACCGTCCTTGTTGTCTTTGAAAAGATCGCATGCGGGAATCAGGCGGAAAACATGACCGCATACAGTTTCATAATCGAATTCAACCCTATCTGCGGTTTCACCGCTTTCGACAGCCTCGATTACCTTAAGGTACTCATCCCTTGTAATCAAACCGAGCTGATACAATATATCGGTCTTGATTTCATTGTCTTTATTCAGTACCAGCAGCACTTCGTCATAATTTTCGGGATAAGAGCCGTAAAGAAGCTCATAGTTATCGGTGATGACTTTGCTCACAGTTTTGCCGTCGGCGCCTGGCATCAGTTCCGAGAAGTTTACAGCGCTTCTGTTTCCCACTCCCATGATCGTATTCATGTTGCTTATCATCCGGCTGCGGTTGTCCATCATAGCGTCAAACATCTCCGATGAGCCGGAAATGTTTTCGGTATCGGCATCTGAGTTAACGACCCTTCCTTTGGCGTCGTAGGAATAAACCCTGAAACTGACATCATACGAGTAAGTCACGCCGTTTTCGCCCAAATGCCGGTTTATCTCGCTTCCGGGATCGTCCAGATACTTCTTGAAGGCAGTCAGGTCGTTTTCAGTGACGCTGGATGAGAAGGTTTTTTCCATTTCCAGCCGGGTGTTGTCGGCATAGACACCGTTCAGTTTGCTTTTGTCTTCGGTATCATTTTTGTCATTACGATTACGGTTCGTCTCATCCCCGTCCATGCCCATAAAACCGCTCATGTCTATAGTCTCCGAATTTATGGTTATGGGGTAAGAGGTCATCGTCTCTTTTTGTGTGTCGTCTATATACTTATTAAGTCCGGTCGAGAGAGCCAGGATCAGCGCTATGCCTATTATGCCGATCGACCCGGCGAAGGCAGTCAGCAGGGTCCTTCCCTTTTTGGTTCTGAGATTGTCGAAACTCAAAGACAGGGAGGTCAGGAAACCCATCTTTGTTCTTTTGGCAAACTTCTCTTCCGATTTCTTCGGTTTGATTTCGTCAGGGTCATATACATTCGTGTCATCGACGATTTCCCCGTCGCGAAGCCGGACGATGCGGTTTGCGTATTTTAACGCAAGCTCGGAATTATGCGTCACCATAACTACAAGACGCTTCTCGGCTACATGTTTGAGCAGTTCCATGACCTGTATGCTGGTGTCGGTGTCAAGCGCTCCGGTCGGCTCGTCGGCAAGCAGGATGTCGGGATCGTTAACCAGCGCCCGGGCGATAGCCACTCTCTGCATCTGACCGCCCGACAATTGATTGGGCTTTTTGTGCATATGATCGGAGAGCCCGACTTCTTCAAGAGCTTTACGCGCCCTATCGCGCCTTTCGCCGCGGGAAACGCCGCCTATGGTCAGCGCCAGTTCCACATTCGCGAAAACAGACTGATGAGGGATCAGATTATATGTCTGAAACACGAAGCCGATGCTGTGATTCCGGTAAGTGTCCCAGTCTCTGTCACGGTAGTTTTTCGTGGAAATGCCGTCGATTATAAGGTCGCCGCTGTCGTAGCGGTCAAGTCCGCCGATGATATTCAGAAGTGTAGTCTTGCCGGAACCGCTCGGTCCGAGTACCGCAACGAATTCGTTTTCGCGCAGATTCATGCTTACATTTTTCAGAGCATCCTGAACGAAATCGCCGGTCTTATACTGTTTTGAGATGTTTTTGATCTGAAGCATTATTTTCCTCTTGATACGGTGCATGTGCTGTTTACCATGCCGTTATCGGGTATTCGAATTACCGGTTCGGTTACCTGCAGTTTTGCCGTTTCCGCTTTGATTATACCATTATGACGGCATATTTGGAATCGGAATTTGTTAGTAAAAAGTTAAATATCAGTTTCGCACTTCTTTTTCTTTTTCTTTTAATGTGTATTTCATATGCATATGCATTGCATATGCCTGCGCAGACACAGTATATCTTTTCTTCAACAATATTAAGGCAGAGAAATGTATATTTTGTGAAAAATTCATATTTAACGGTTGTGCGGAAATCGACATTGTATTATAATATAGTGGAGCCGGACCGCCGCCGCGCTGCCCGGATGCAGCGCGGCGGCGGGTATGCATATTCAGCCGGGGTTTGGCGTTTCAATTCCGCATCGGGCTCGATGCATTTTCAGAACCGCATCACCGCAGCGAAACTCCGGTCAAAGGGTGCCGGTGCCCGGATTATAAAAAGGAGAATCGAAAATGAAAATCGGAACGAAAAAACTGTCACTGCTGCTTTTTGCGATTATAGTGTTCTCGGCAATCGCGCTGTCTCTGTGCGCCTGCGGCGGCTCCGATTCGGCAGCCGAAGTTACGACCGCTGATACCGCAGCCGTCGAATCGTCAGACGATCCTGCCGATACCGAGCTAAAGGACAATCTGCCCGAAAAGGACTACAAAGGCTACGCTTTCAAGACCTACTGCCGCTCCTGCTGCCCGTCGCATAAAAACGGTCTCTGGCAGGAAGCCGAAACCGGAGATGTGGTCGACGACTCGGTTTACAGACGCAATGTGACGCTTGAAGAGAGATTCAATATCGTCATGGCCGAGACCATGCTGTCGGAGGGCGAGGACGTAAGCGCTCTCGCCAACTCGCTGCTTGCCGGCGACTGCATCACCGACATTGCCATACCTCATTTCAGATTTCTCGGCGACCTCGTCCTCCAGGGACTTATGGTCGACCTTAATGAGCTTGAATATCTTGATTTCGACCGGCTCTGGTGGAATAAAAAGCTCATCGATAACTATTCGATATTCGGCAAATCCTATACCTGTTACGGCACCGTCGATGTGGACAATATCACCGATGTGGCTATTATCCTGTTCAACAAGCGCCTTGCCGAGAATTACTGCACCGACAATTTCTACGATCTTGTGCTGGACGGCAGCTGGACTATCGATAAAATGAGCCAGATCGTCCGGACCTTCGGCGAGGACCTGAACGGCGACGGCGCCATAAAGTTTCAGGACGATCTCTTCGCCTTTACCGCCAACGCGGGCTTCATGTTCCAGTTCCAGGTAGCAATGGATCAGCCGACCACGGCAATTAACGATGCCGGCGAGCCGGAACTCTGCATCAACACCGAGCGCATGGTCAATATCGTGAATAAAATGTACGATATGGTGGTTGCGTATGAGTATTCCGAGGTGTCAAACGACGTCAGCAACGCCGCCTTCATAGCGGGACGCTCGCTGTTCTATGTGGACAAGCTGAGCCCCTGCATTACTGAGACATTCCGCGACATGACCGACGACTACGGCATCATTCCGCTTCCAAAATACGACGAGGATCAGGATGAATATCTATCCCACGCCTCTGCCCACTCCAACCTCATCGGCGTGCCCATGATAAATCCCGACTTTGAGCGTGTGGGGATAATCCTTGAAGCCATGGCTTCGGAGGGTTACAAAACCATTCGTCCGGCGGTTTATGACATCGCGCTGAAACAGAAGGGCGCCCGCGACAACGACAGCTCCGCCATGATCGATATCATAATGGCAGGACGAACCGGCGACTTTGCCGACCTTTACGATGAATGGGGTCTTGTCTATACCCTCGATCACCTTGTGGGACGCCAGCAGAAGAACACCTTTGCCTCCTTCTATGCCTCCAATGAGGCGGCATCGGTCAAGCGTCTCAAGAATGCCGTCGAACTCTTTAAGGGGATCACCGAGTAATTCCCTGCGCTTCACCGATTGTACGGCGTATTAACTTTCATTGCGAAAAACGGACTTTTGCCGCGGCAAAAGTCCGTTTTTGTATTTCATGTGTCAAATGCCGCAGGCTTTGCCGTGCCGGCAGTTTGCGCCCCGGCGGTAAATGTCACTTCATGACGCTCATCCAGCAGCCCTCCGCGCCGATGCCGTTCTCCGGCGGCGTGAGAATCCCTTTCTCGATAAGCGCCTCAACGACCGCGTCGAGTACCGGCATGTTTGCAAGACTGTTTGCAAACTTCCATTCGCCGAGCAGATATTCGGGAACAGCTTTTTTGATTAGAGCCGCAAGCTTTTCCGCCACTATCTCCGCTTCAGCTTCAAAGAATCCGCTGCGAAGCCTGTTGCTGATCTCAAAGAGCCTTTCCCGATCCTCCATTGAACATACAAGCAGCTTTGTGTAAAGCATGTCTCCTTCACGGAACAGATAGCCCTGCTCTATCGCCTTGGCGGCGTGCTCTTTTTCGGCTTCGGAAAGATCCGACACGCTCAGTCCGTCAATGGCAAGGAGTGCCAACTGAATCTGAGGATCGCGTGAAACGTTCAGGTCGCAGCCGAAATGCTTTTTTATACGTGTGATATAAATATTGTCGAGATGGACTTTCGAAAAGCCGCAGACATTTTCCGCGTCTACCCCGTCCCAGCCTCCGCCGTAACACTTTCCGTTGTAAACATAACCGAATACGCTGAAAGGACGCCTGACCTTTTCATAACGGGAAAAATGCCGTTCGGAAAGGATGCTCTCCACATTAGCTGAAATAGCGTCGGACATGTTGAACACCTGCTGCCAGAGTATCAGATTCAGGTCGACTTTCCTGTTGATGTAAGGAAAAGAAAGGTATTCATCCTTGTGGGCTTCTATGTAGTCGGCGATTATTTCACATATCTTCGGAAGCCTCTCCGTATATAACTCATTGGCTTTTTCCATTACATCCTTGTCCAAAAGGATAAAGTTGACGGCATATCTGCCGTTTTCCGTTTTGCACAGCAGGCCGTATTCACCGTTAGCTCCTCTTGTGAGAATGTCAAGCTCCTCCTCAACATAAACGGTGGGCACGTTAAGTTCTTCCGCAATTTCGGATGCGCTCATAGGCTTTCTGTTACAGAGCCAGACGATGTGCTTGGAAAACATCCTGTGAAAACCGTCGCGCGGGTCTCCCCAGTCGGGATTGCCGGTTCCCCAGATAATAAGAATGATTTTTTCAAGGGCAAGCGGTTTGTTATAAGTTTCGCTCATTTCTTCTACCTCGCTTCTGATTTTCTGTCTTGCATAAAACAATCTCTGACGCACCGCGCCGTCACTGGTGTTCAGTTTCTTTGCTATCTCGCCGGTCGAAAGCCCGTCTATGTAGTACATGACCATGACTTCCCGGTAGGCTTTTGTAAGGAACGCAATGCGCCGATAAACCGCGCTGAGCAGCTCATCGCCGTAATCCTCCGGCTCTTCGTCGGCGACATACTGCAGGACTTCATCGGCGTCGCCGCCGCAGAAGGTATCGGTGCGAATTTTCCTTTTGTCCGAAAAATCGGCGTACACATTCCTCGCAACCCGCCAGATGAAGGCATATATGTTGGTAATATCGCCGTCCTTATTCGCCGCCTTCACCAGGGCGTAGATTATGTCCGAACATAACTCCTGCGCTTCATAGCTGTCGTTGGTGCGCGCATAGCAAAAACCGAACAGCTTGTCAAGCAGGTCGTCGTCAAATTGTTTCAGCAGTTCACGTTTTTTCATGGTTTTACTCAAAGCGATTGATCAATGCTTTCACCTATATAGTCTGTCGGAACAGCGCTTTGTTAGGCAGGTACGGGATAATATTTTACAGAATAGGATGTTCGGGAAACACCTGAGATAATTCTACAATCGAACAGGCATGTTTGTCAAGGACGAAAACCCGATATAACATTATTCTCGAGGTTTCGCGAATGCCCGCCGACTATAGATTCAATATACATTTCAAATGCCGCTTGACTCGTCGGGCAATATCTGTTAGAATGAACCTGTGATATAATGACGAAATTATACGGTGAGTTTATCGCCATGCTTGAAGGAGAGCGTAACAAAATGAGACACAATGCCGCTATTCGATACTTCATCCTATTGCTTGCCACTGCAGCGATTGTTTTACACGGCTGTTCTGCTCCGGGCAGTGACGCCGATATGGATCAGACCGAGACAGATCTTCCGGGGGAGAACACTGCCCCAGTCATATCGCCGGATCAGCCGGACAACGCAGATGAGGAGTTGATTCTCACAGAAGACGCCAAGGGGCGGCAGTTTACCCGGGAAGAGTGGATTAATGGACACCTGCGCACCGATTTCGGTTTCCGCAAGAATCCCGACCCCGCCTCTCTCAGCGACGATAAGCTGTTCGAATACATGAATGACGCCTATACGGCGGCATACGGTATCTTCAGCATGTATTATGTCTGCAGCGACATCATGTACGGCTGTCAGGTATTCTCGTCGGATATGCCGATGGTAGAAATAGACTCCCTGCTCTACAACAATATGCATAACCCGGTTTTTCCGACGCTTGAAGCATGGGAGAGTTACATGCGGGGAATTCTTTCCGATGAACTGACCGATGAGCTTCTGTCCGAGAAAAAATTCATCTCCCACGAAGGCGAGCTCTGGGGGGTTATGGGTGCGAGGGGCACGGATATCCGTATGAAAACCGTGGATTATGAGGTCAAAGACCGCTCCAAAGACAAAATTGTCTACACGGCGATTGTGGAAATCCGTGAAGACGACCTCAGCGCCGAAATTCCGGATGAAGTAAAAACCTTTGACTTCACATACAGCCTGACCGATGACGGGTGGCGCTGGACGAAGTTTTATCTCTATCACTGATATATCAGCAGACAGAAAAAGAAAGCCGCGGCGAAAATCCACATTAAGCGAGAAAAACATAGATGGTTTATGCAGTAATATCGGACATTCACGGGAATTTATCCGCATTCAAGGCGGTTATTGACGATGCGGCGGCGAAGGGCGCCGAAGCCTTCCTGCTGCTTGGCGACTATTTTCGAGACACATCGAAAATCAACGAAGTGATAGACAGAATCCGCTCTTTGCCCGGCTGCACCGCCGTTTTGGGCAACGGCGATATCGGTGTTATTTCCCTTGACAAAACAAAACCGGAGCATTGTTCACACGAGCAGATGCTGCCGAACTTCTGGACATATAAGAATCTGTCAAGGCAAAATCTGGAATTTTTGAAATCTTTACCGGAAACCGCCGATATAAAACTGTCCTGCGGAAAGACTGTTCATTTGTCTCACAGCATCTCACTTATCGGTCACAAGCCCAGGCTAGGAGCTTTTCATTCGGGGGATTATGCGAGAAAAATGGAACGTTCCCCCTTCACCGTTGAAGAAGGATGGTCCGCCATGCGGAAAGCCGCCGAAGAATATTCCGATGAAGTTGCCGCTTATCCGGGCGATATATGTCTTTTCGGGCACAATCATCTGCAGTACTCGGGAATTACAGCGGGGAAAATACTGCTGAATCCGGGAAGCTGCGGCATGCCTGCCGATTATGACACCCGCGCACCTTATGCACTCCTGATCAATGACGGTGACGGGGTGGAAATACAGCTTCACCGCGTTGAATATGATGTTGAGCAAACCATCAGGGAAGGCCTTGAATTTGACGGTTTCCCTCATGCCCGCTTCTGGGGCAGACTGCGCGCCGCCACACTTAAATCAGCATCAAGCATTCCGATGAGCCGATTCTGGCAGCATGCAAGAGCTGTCGGCGGCGGGATCTTTCCCATGGAAAACGATTTGTGGCGCAGAGCTGTTGAGACGTTTGAGTTTGATTATGACTGGAGCCTCGATGACTGGCGCAGGTTCGGGGAGAGGCAGGATGGGGTGAAATGATGCTTTATCTAAAAAAAGCAGTCATGAGTGTGACTTCGGCGCTTTTGTGAAAAAATAACACGAAGTGAAATATCTTTGCGTTTGCCGCAAACAGAGCTTTGCACGGAATATATGTATATCTCCATGTTATTCATGTGGTGTAAACGGTATTGCATTCTGAGGTGAAATATCGGGAATTCGCTGTTGACACACGGAAGGTTGAGGATTACAATTAAAGCAATTGACTTATAAGGGAGAATATGCAATGATATCCTACAACTTGTTTTCGACATTTTCACAGCCGGGTTGCCGGCAGGGCGGGCAGCGGGGATCTGGCAATTCTTACGGCTTGACAATTTCCCGTGCAACAGCCCTTGCCCTGGTTCTTGCGATTATATTTGCGGGTATGATGTCATGTTCATCGGACAAATCGTCCGATACGCCGGATATTGTAACAGAGAACATCGACACAGTCGCTGTTACCGAACCGCCGGAGACACAGCCCTTCGACAAGGTGCCGCAGCTCGACTATGACGGATACGAGTTCAATGTGCTGACGCTGTCCTCGGGTATTAACGCCACAAGCCGATTCACACAGGAAATCTGGGTCGAGAACGAGAACGGTGAGACCATAAACGATGCCGTGTTTACCCGCAACGGCATGATTCTCGACCGGCTCAACGTAAAGATACTGGCGGTTTCGGTTGATGATGTTTATAACACGGCAATGCAGGCAATACTTGCAGGCGACGATGCCTATGACCTTCACGGAATGTATTCCAAAGGCAGAGCTGCGACGCTGGCAACCATGGGGCTGACCCGAGACTGGTATGAGATTCCGATTATCGACATGTCGGCGGAATGGTGGAATTCCAAGTGCAGCGAGACCCTCTCGGTTCTCGGCAGGCTGTATATGATGTCCGGCGCCATACTAATCAGTGAGATTGATGACGAACTCGCCATGATTTACAATAAGCAATTAGCTGTCGATTATAATATGGAGAGCATATACGACCTTGTTTTTGACGGCAGCTGGACGCTTGATACCTTTGCCAGACAAGCACTCGCCGTACATTCGGATATCAACGGCGACGGGGTAATGAAGCCGGGAGATGACCTTTTCGGGTATATTCAGGATCCCGCTTCCATGTCGATAAACTGGGTATTCTCCTGCGACCTGCTGAAAGAAACGCTTGATGACGAGGGCAAGCTCAGTCTGAACGTCAATATCGACAGGGTGCAGTCCATGCTCGAGCGGCTCAGCGAAGTTATGAAAGCCGACACGGTGAACATCGGTCTCGACCTGTATGTGGGTCTGGATTATTTCATCGCGGATCAAATTTACATTTACGCCATTATCCTGCGCAATATTGAGCTGCTCCGGGACATGGAGTCGGATTTCGGCATAATTCCATACCCGAAATTCGATGAAGCCCAGCCCGAGTATCTCAACCATGTCGGTTCGGCATCCCCGATACTCACAATACCGATTACAAATATCTCGGATGACGAACTGCTGGGCAACGTGCTTGAGGCGATGGCAATAGCCTCATACCAGGTGGTCAGACCCGCATATTTCGAGGTGGCTTTGAAAGAAAAGTATGCGCGTGACGGCGAAACTCAGCAGATGCTCGACATCATCCTCGAGTCGAGAACTTATAATCTCGGCTATATCGGCGGCTGCAGCATCGTAAGTGTAATCGCTCCCATGATAAAATCCGGTTCCACCGACTTTGTATCCACCTGGGCGTCGCGGGAGACGTCTATGCTGACTCAGTATCAGAATTTTATTGATAAGATTATCGCGGAAAATCAAAAATAGAGAGATTTGTGTATGTCAATCACCCGGGTAATGACAAACCATCGCAATTCCGGGTTCTTAATTGCACATTAGGGGGAGAGCAAACATGCTCTCCCGCGCTTTTTGTCTCAAATCGTCCTTGACATCCTGCCGCACGGATAGTAATATAACGGTGCCAAAGCAATTAACAATGTCAGGGAGGTAAACGACATGCAATGGACAATCACATTTGAACGGCTGCCGGCGAACCTTGAGGAAATGAAATCCCTCAGGCAGGCGGATATCACAAAGCCCGAGAATACGGCGGCGCTGACTGTCGCGGCGCTCTGTGTCTACCCGGAAAACAAGGATGAAAGCATCGCCATGCTGAATCATCTGAGGGGGCCGCGTCCGCTCTCGGTTTACGAGAAGCAGTTTCTGGCTGACCGTTTCCGCGGCGCCGACTACAAAGCCCGCTCATTCTTCGCGGGGGCGGTGCCGGGGAACAACTATACTCCGTCACAGCCGTATACGCTAACTTTCTACGACAATCCCTACAGCGGGAAGGATGAGGGTTACATAAGCCTTTATGTCCAGTCGGGCGGCGCCGACAGCAAGCGTCAGATTAAACTGCGGAACAAGCCCTCCACCGGCGAGTGGTTCCTTTGGGAGGAGTTTCTGTTGTCCGATATACGGATACCGGTGAACAGGGATCCCTGGGCTTGAAGCGCGATATACAGACCGTATAGTGAGAATGCAGAGCGCACAGCCGAACGCAGAACGCTGAACCGCACAGCCGGCATTCACACATAAATTAAGGAGGGATATACCATGCCGAACGCAAGGGTTGAACGATACAACGGCGAACCGACGATAATGATAGACGGCGTACCCTACCCGCCCATGACAATAACCGTGGCGACCTGGCGGCGCAGTTTCCCCGAGGTCGAGGATTATCTCGGACGGCTGGGGAAAGCCGGACTCAGGATTTTCTATGTAGAGACCTCCACCGGCTGGAACCGTCCCGGCGACCCTGAAAAGGGCAAACCAAGCGGGCTGGAGCAGACAATGAGCGACATCGATGTACTGCTGCGCGCCGTGCCCGAGGCTTATGTGATACTGAGGCTGAACGTCAGCCCTCCCGCCTCCTGGGTGAACGCCCATCCCGAGGAGCAGCTTCGCTACAGCGACGGGAGCACCCGTAAGGTCATCTGCACTTCTGTCGGATCGGAGATTCTCGACGGTATGCATTCTCTGTGCTCCGAGGCATGGCGTCGGGACGGGGCGGCGGCGCTTGACGAGTATTTCGCGGAGCTTGAGAAATCGCGGCATTTCGGAAGGATAATCGGCTTCTTTCTCTGTGCCGGCGGCACCTCCGAGTGGTATTACCCCTCCCCGCTTGTCAACGGTGACGGCAGCTACGGCGATTTTTCGGAACCCTTCAGGTTGGAGTTTTCGCGATATCTCCGAAACAAGTACGGCTCCGAGGAAGAACTGCGCCGGGTCTGGCGGGATGAGAGCGCCACATTCGACAATCCGAAAATCCCGACACCCGAGGAGCGCACCTACATCCACAACGCGGACGCCAGCATCATAAAGGCTCTGCGCGAGTGGGAGACCGCGGGGCGGGTCATCGGTCTGAAGCTGAACATGGACGCCCGGGAGGAGACAAATCTCGGCGTCTTCCTGAACGCCAACGGTTACGCCGGGGTGGCGGATTTCTTTGCCGCATGGCACGAGGGCACCGCCAACACCATTGTGCACTTCGCAAAGGTGCTGAAAAAACGCTATCCCAACCTGCTTGTAGGCGCGTTTTACGGCTCCTACGGCTGCACCGACTATTTCGACGGCTCAACCTGCACCGGCACGCCCACAATACTCGACTCGGGGGTTGTGGACTTTCTGGCGGCGCCGGGGGTATACAACAACCGCGAGCCGGGCGGCATCGTGGCACAGCGCGAGATGCAGGACTCCTTCCGGCTCCGCAATCAGATCTACATCTGCGAGGACGACTCCCGCACTCACCTGACACAGCCCTGGATGCAGCGGGACGCCATGGCGCTCTATACGGTGGAGGATTCAATCAACACACTGAAACGTGATTTTGCCCGCGACATCTGCGAGGATATTCAGGGCTGGTGGTTCGATATGGGCGCCGGCTGGTACGACGACCCCGACATACTGGCGCTCTTCGCCCGTCAGAAGGAGATCGCCGACTTCGCCATATCCATCGACCGAACCAAGAAGAACGAAATCGCCCTTATCTACGACACCGAGAGCGTTCATTACGTTTCGTCGAACACTTCGAGGCTTGTCACCGACTTCTGGCGCACCTCAGATCTGGGACGCATAGGAGCGCCGGTGGACTACTATTTCCACAACGACATGGCGCACCCGGGCATGCCCGACTATAAGATGTATCTTATGGTCAACGTCTATTGTCTCACCGATGAGGAGCGGGAGACCATTCACGCCAAGGCGCGGCGCAATCGGGCGGCGGTAGTCTGGCTCTATGCCCCCGGCTTCATCAATCCCAGGGGCGACAAGGTCATGTCGGTTGAGAACATCGAGAAGACTACCGGCTTCAAGACGGAACTCATAGACAAGACCTTCTTCCCCCATTTCCGAGTCGATCCCGCCTCACACCCGGCTGTCCGAGGTGCTTCGGCTTCCCGGCGCTACGGCGTCATAGACCGGAATGTGCACAGCAATATCTGGATAGGCGCCACTGTTCTGCCGCCGGTATATATAAATCCCGGGTTCCATATCTCCGAATACGACACGAATACCGTGGTATTAGGTCGCTACTGCCACAACGACCGGCCCGCCATGGCGCTCACCGAAAAAGACGGCTTTGTCAGCATCTTCTGCGCGTCTCATGTTATCCGCAGCGATATGATAGCCTCATTGGCGGCATATGCCGGCTGCCACCTCTTCACCGGTCCCGAGGATGTGCTCTACGCCAACGAAAACTTTGTCGCGATTCATGCCGCGGACGACGGACGGCGCACGATCCGCTTCAAGCGTCCCTGTTCGCCTTTCGAGGTCTATGAGAAAAAGTTCTACGGCCGGAATGTGGAGAGTATCGAGGTGGATATGCGGCTGGGCGAGACCAAAATGTGGTCGCTGTCGGGCGAGTTCTGAGATTCAAAATGATACAACAAAACGCCGCTCGATTATAGCATTCGCGGGCGGTGTTTACATATAAATCAATATTTCGTAAGAAACAGTTGACAGAAGCTTAATTATAGTGTATTATATAGCCGCACGGAAAGTACGTGCAAATAATAAACCAAATATCAGGAAGGAGTTTTATCACATGAAACGAATTCTCACGCTGGCATTGACGTTGGTAGTAATCCTTACTGCGGTTTCGGTGACTGTATTTGCCGCAGCAGACTCCACCGCCGAGTATGCCAACACCAAGCCGAAGATTGACGGTGTCATTGACGATGTCTGGGCAACCACTGCTAAGCAGGAGTCCACCTTCAAGGGCGACAAGGACGGCGAGGGCATATCCGGTTACACAAGCCTCCTCTGGGATGAAGAGTACATCTATTACCTCGCGGTTGTTAAGGACGCCACTCTGCTTCAGGCGGGCAAGGGCGCTTCCACCGACAGCGTTGACCTCTGGATCTCCGAGACCTACTCGGACTCTGAGGGCTATCCCAAGGACAGCGACTATCATCTCTGCCTGACTCCCTACGGCACCTCCCATTACTATATCGGCAACAAGTCCTCCACCGAGGCGGTGCAGTTTGAGTCCAAGATCACCGGCGACTCCTATGTTATCGAAGCCCGCATGAAGTGGTACGACCCGAGCGTTGCGAAGACCGGCTCGGTTATCGGCTACAACGTCAGCTTTAACAACGACATTGACGGCGATGCCAAGAGAGACTCCTGGATTTCCTGGCAGCCCTACGACGGTCGTCCCTACTGGGCTGACACCAAGGCTCTGAACAAGGTTGAACTTGTCGGCGAGAAGGTTATCGTAGTCGAGACCACCGCAGCCGCCAAAGCCGCCGCGAAGGCTCCCGCCGCCGCTGCTCAGACCTTCGACTTCACCTCTATCGCTCTCATCGCCATGGCTGCTGCCGGCATCTCGCTGACCGCCGCCAAGAAGCGCAGATAAGTCCCGGCTTCGGCAAGAGTAGTAAGTCAGTATATCAAACAACAAACCGGCTCCGCGCCAAATGATGCGGAGCCGGTTTTACTATGTGCAGACAGGTCATCCGGTACGCACGGCGCACCGGATGATTAATATTAAGCCGTGCGGCATGAAACCGAACCGCCGCCGCACCGCCAGCAGGGATGTCATATTCCTTGTTTAACAGACGCAGAAGTTTTGCCAGATTGGCTGAGTTTTATGTCTTTTAATATGTGGCAATTCCTTTCGGTTCGAAATATTTCATCCGACATATATATCATCAAAAGTCGTGAACGGAATGCAGAAGTCAACAAGGTATTGCGAATCATTTATCAACAGTATCGCTCATTTCAATGTCTTTAAGCGTCTTGCCGTCCTCGGTTTTCCACTCAACATTACCGTTGGTAGGGGCGCCAAGGACAAAAGACGAGGCGCCAGATGGGGTTTTAAATAACATATCCTTCTGCAGAACACTATTACCATCTATATAATCCTTGTTTTCCTCCCGCGTATTTTTAACATAATCAGGACAACTCGGCACAGTGTCCTTTCTGATAACACTTCCGGACAGAACCACAAACCCTTCACTGGTAAGACGGGCTTTGGCATTTGTGCCGTTCCTTGTAATATGAAACACAGGGCTGCTGACCTCGGTAGTTGAGTCTGTCGCTGAAGCAGACTTGCCTGATTGTGTGAGCGGCTCAAACACTTTATGTCCAAGCGTCCCCATCACAATTTGAGCGTAGTCGATGAACTCTTCCAGTTCGCTTTCTTTCTCTTCAGTGACATTGCCGGAGTTTGGCTCGTTACTATTTTTGACCTGATACCTCTTTGCCGCAACTGCCATGTTTGTGAAACGGTTTTCGAGATAGCTTATCTCTGTGGGACCGAAGGAATTATTTGAGGTCGTGAAAGCAATTGCTTCAGTCCAGTATTCCTTGTCCTGGTCTCGTTTGTGTTCATACAAGCGGCAGAGTATACCCTCACCGTTTTTCCTTACCCCTGCCTGTCCGATGTAGACCATGTTCTCTCCGGTCTGGTCGGAAGATCCGAAAAGGAAATAAATTCCGCTCTGCGAGAGATCTTCTCGCCCTTTACACTTATCCAATTCTGTGCGCGGGATTCTATATGCCACGCCAGTCCAGTTGGCAAGGGTACACTTGATGCGTCCGCTGGGATCGCCATCCATCAGAAACAGGTTTATGTTCTTTCCTCTCGCAGCCATATGTTATATATCCTCCCACAACTTGTTTAGTGCACATTTTCAAATCTGGCGTCATCGCACATCTATACCATAAATGTCGGCATAAGCCTTTGCCGCGTCGATGTTGTTCACATGCCACGCCGCATCTCCGAGGAAAAGCTGACCCGGGTCTGTGGCTATGTCTATCGGCTTTCCGTCGGGACGCCGGGCTCGTGACAGCAGCTTCTTCCCCGACGCTAATATCTTCGAGAGCAGTTCATCCCAGCAGCGTTTTTCCGGCTCGCCCGAGCCGGGCACCCACTGTATGCCCTTTATTCCGTCGATGGCAAGCAGCGATTCAAGGTGGTGGATCTGACCGATGCCGTCCATGTGATAGACGGCGTTAGAAAGCCGGGCAGCCGAAGTCGACAGCTCGGGCGCGACAAATGTGTCGAACATGGCGGGGCTTATCATATACGAGAAGTCGGACTGCAGGATATAGCCGGGTTTCTCGCCGTAGAGGGGGAACCACTGGCTGTACCCCTGCGCCGAAGGGGAGAGGATCGCGTTCAGCTTATCATAGTAAAGGAACCACATGTCCTGCAGCTCGCCAATGCAGCGCAGCACCTCATCCGGGTTTTCTATGAGGTCTACAAGCAGGTTCTCGGTTCCGCGGAAGCTGGAGAGCACGTCGAGTATGCCGCCCATATCTACCATGCCTACGATTACACTGCCTTTCCATTTCTCCACGGCTGCTTCGAAGGTGTCCACAACCCGCCTGTAGTATCTGTTTTCGCCGTCGAACTCGAAATGCAGTTCCTCGAGGGGGATGTTTTCTCTCGGCGGCATGAACCATACCGTGCTCGGCGCCCCCACCGGGGTGCAGCCGAGAAAAGCTGCCATTGTGCCCGGTCCGAATGCCGTGGTGGGGAATATCGGGAAGGCGTCACCGTGCCACCGGCGATCCGACAGCACCGCGTCATGCGTCTCGATAAACTCCCGGGGGTTTATGGAGAAATCCCAGGCGTTCGGAAATATGAGTGCCGGGCCTTTGGCATTGTCAATCCGACTCGGATCGGTCTCATGACCGTATGTAAAAATCGGCACTATCGGACGGCGCAGCTCGCCCGCCCACCATTTGCGGTAGGTTTCGCGAAGCTCGTTAAACCGTTCGCGGCTGAAATGTATCGGCATGTCCGATATCGCTCCTTTCGTTATTTTTTCATGCGTTATAGTTACATGGCAGTACCTACGGCGTTTCGGCACTGACGCTTTGATTTATGTTTTGGTTTGAGTTCAGGTTTTGTTTCAAGTCCTCGGCTTTCTGCTGATTGTAGAGCTGTCTTACCCGGAAGAACTGCATAATGACGCAGATCATCGAATAGACCGAGAATATGACATATGTAATCTGCCCGGGATGCTCCGCCATGGTGGCTATGTTAAGGCAGATGCCCACGATTCCCGAGGGAAGCATGAGCCAGCTGTACTCAATGAAGGCAAAGACGGTCAGCACCGATATGAGGACGCCCAGCAGCGATGACAGGTTGTCGAGCAGCTGATGGCTCGATCCGGCTACCTTTAATACAAAGTACAGAATTGCAAAGCTGACGGCGAAGAGAACGGCTGTCAGAATCCGCCAAAGGGTGCTCATGGAGCGGAAGCGGGTGGAGGAACCATATTTGTTTTTCCCCAGGCTCCAGCGCACAAAGGTGATTATCTGCATGGGGAAGGAAAACAGCAGCGCGTAGCCGACGGAGGCGTACAGACCTAATAAATAGTAAACCAAAGCGTAAAGCAGCGAATTGCAGCCGCCGAGCAGCGGGGCGTATCGGCTGGCGCGCGACTGAAGCGCTCCCACGAACAGCGAAATATAGAGCGGCAGTATCCGCAGAAAACTCTGATGAAAGATAATACCGGTAATTGTTATAAGCAGCGCCGTTACGCCCATGAGGCAGAGACGCGGCAGGTTCCCCCGTGAGAAAAAAGGTGCTTCGGCAGAGGCTTTCATGAAAACACTCCTTGATTATAATTGTACATTCCATATTATACACGCCGGTTCAGCGCAATACAAGGCTTTACCGAAATTTTCATGCTGTCACTGATTACTGCCGGCAAATGATACTGAGGGTTTATATTTCGGGTATTGATTTCCGCTCTCATATGGTATAGAATGGGTTTATGCAAACTCAATGCAGGGACAGATATGCGGTGCGGAACGCACTTAAAACAGAGGAGGATATTATATGCAAAACGAAAAAGTAATTCGCAGACTTATAGACACCGCTGTCGAAAACGGAACGCGGCAGGCTGTCATAACCGGAGACTATACGATAAACGAGACGGTATTTATCCCGTCGGACTTCACGCTGATTCTTGAGAACTGCCACCTCACCATGGCGCCGGAAACCTTCTGCAACATGTTCCGCAATGAGCACTGCGGCAGCGATATCGGGAGGACTGTCGAGGGCAGAGACCGCAACATTCGCATCCTCGGCAGAGGCAAAGCCATCCTCGACGGCGGCGAGTACAACGGTCTTTCCGAGCGCAATTCGGGCAAGGAGGGCAGACCTCACATCTCGGTGAACAACCTTATCCTCTTTACCAACGTCAACGGCTTCACCATCGAAGGGCTGCACCTGCGCAATCAGCGTTGGTGGGCGATGAACTTCATATACTGTGCCCACGGCAGGCTGTCGAATATCGACTTCCGCTCGGACGACAGGCGCAGGCTTGAGGACGGCTCGTTTGTCCGCGGTCTGGAGCGTTCCGCCTACGGCGACGTTTATATCAAAAACTCCGACGGCATCGACCTGCGGCAGGGCTGCCACGACATTCTGATTGAGAACATCTCCGGCTTCACCGAGGACGATACCGTGGCGCTCACCGGACTCAACGGCACGCTGGAGAAGTTATATTCGGTGGAGGGTCTGGATTCGTCCATTTACAATGTCATCATCCGCAATGTTCAGAGCGCCGCCTTCTGCTCCAACGTGCGTCTTCTGAATCAGAGCGGCATAAAGCTGTACAACGTGCTTGTTGACGGAGTGATGGACGCTTCAGCCAACAGTCCCCACCTGACGCGGGGCATCTACGCCGTAAGGGTCGGCGACAACCACATGTACGGCGACCGCCATTCCACACCAGACGAGACGAGGAACATCACCGTCCGCAATGTATACAGCCGCGGCAGCTGCGCCGTTCAGCTTGCCGGGTCGGTGACCAATCTAATTCTTGACAATATCAACATTTTCGACGAGTGTACAGTTGCTGTCGACAACAAGGCAAAGCTGTATAACACCGCGGGAGAGGAAGTAACGCTGGAGGATGTTCTTGTCTGACATTCTGATGTTATGATTATATCATCAATTGAATATAATGAGGTATCGATATGAACTACTGGACACAAAGCGCCGAGAATATCTATGTGGCAGCCCACAGGGGCTGGTGCGCGAAATATCCCGAGAACACCATGGAAGCCATCCGCGCCGCAGGGGAGCTGGGGGTTGACCAGATTGAGGTCGACATACGCGTCACCCGTGACGGTGAACTGGTGCTCATACACGACGACACGGTGGACCGCACCACAAACGGCACCGGCAGGGTATGCGACTACACCTTTGAGGAACTGCGAAAACTCGACGCGGGCTACAGATTTGGGCGCGGGGAGCACGCCGGCGCGATAATCCCAACCCTTGACGAGCTGATGGAATACGCTTCCGCTCTGCCCGCCATGACCCTTGACCTGGAACTTAAGGTTTATCCCTCCGAAGGGAACGAGGAACTTGCCTATTCGGTATGCGACCGGGTAATCGCCAAGGTGGAGGAATACGGTTTTGCCGATCGGGTGGTTCTCAATTCCTTCAGCGCTCTGCTGCATGAGTATATACTCAAAAAATACGGCGACCGCTACCTCCAGCATGTCTACTTCCCGGAGCGCCACAATCACGGCGCAACAATTTCGCCCTATTCCTACGCCTACTGCGTCTGCATGTTCGGCGACAATTACGGAATGGCTTCTCCCGAGGAATTCGCAAAAATGCGGGAGTCGGGGGTGCGCACCTGGGCGGGCGCCGGGGTCAGAGACGCCGAGGGCGTCGATATGGCTATAAAATGCGGCGCCGAGCTGATAACCTGCAACAATCCCGACGTGATCCTTTCCCTGCTTCGCCAGCGGGGACGTCACGCCTGACAGGCGTTTTTATCCGCGTTAATTGTGAAATACAACAATATCCGCGAGGCGGAGTTCATCAGCCGTCCCAACCGCTTCGTAGCCGAGGTGCTGCTTGACGGTGAGGCGGAGACGGTGCATGTGAAAAACACCGGCCGCTGCCGCGAACTGCTGATTCCCGGCAGCCGGGTGAGCCTGTTCGACTCCGGAAACTCAGCGCGCAAGACAAGATATGACCTTGTATCGGTATACAAAAAGGGGCTGGGCTGGGTCAATATCGACAGTCAGGCGCCCAACGCCGCAATGCTGGAGTGGCTGGAATCTTCGCCGGGCTTTTTCGGTGAGATCGATGCCATTCATCCCGAGTATACCCGGGGTGGTTCGAGGGTGGATTTCATGCTGCACCCGAAGAGCAGCGGACGAAAAATCCTCATCGAGGTCAAGGGATGTACGCTTGAGATCGGAGGGATCGGTTATTTCCCCGACGCTCCCACCGAGCGGGGAGTCAAACACCTGCGGGAGCTTGCCGATGCGGCGGGCGAGGGTTTTGAATGCTATATCGCCTTCGTCATAGCCCTGCCTAAAGTGGTGAAGGTTGTGCCCAATATTGAAACCCACCGGGAATTCGGCAGGGCGCTTTGTGACGCGCTGAATGCCGGTGTGCGGGCGCTCTGTCTGCCCTGCGAGGTGACACCCGATTCGCTTAGGATTATCGGCGTGTCCGAGGCTCTACGGACAGACCTTTTTCCGGAACCCCATATGCCGCAGAGCTGACATGGCAGACTGTCCGGATTATCTACCGCAAACATTTCTTTAAAATTACACAACCGTCCGAGAGGTTTTACCCAAACGGACGGCTGTGTTTGCAATTATGATTATGATTATGCTATATGCTTATCTGCCGAACTCAGCGAGATAGAGCCGGAGCTGTTCATCGGTGGGGCGGTAGTCGGGGTTGGTGCATACCGGGTAGTTCGGTTCGGAGCCGTCGGTGCCCCAGAAGGTGGTGAGACGGTCGTTCTCATACCGGCGGCGGCATTCCTCCAGGTGGAAATCGGGAACCTCATAGGCTTTGCCGTTCTCCATCATGGAGCGATGAGCCAGGATTCCGACCGAGGACATGGCGACCGCCGAGTGAACATGGAAGGGATGTCCGGGCTGGCGTCCTTCCTCAATACACTCGAGGAACATGCGGGCGGTCAGATAGTCCGAGCCTCCGTGTCCGCTGCTGACTATCAGCTCCTCGTCCTTGTCGTTCCATTTGGGGTCATACAGGTTGTTCTCCTCCATACCTTCGGGTTTTGACCAGCTGTTGTAGCGCAGCATGATCTTCGAGCCCATGCCACGGATATTCTCTATCTGACCCTCGGTGCCGCAGATGCGGTAGGCGTTGTGATGAGCGCCGAAGGCGGCGCAGCCGGTGACTCGGAAGATCGAGCCGTCGTCGTTATGGGTGGTAATCACAGCCACACGGTCGGCGCTGAAGGAGGCGCGGGGCACACCCTCGGTTATCGGGTCATAAACGGCGAAGGCGGTGAGCGTTTTCGGGGTGGCGCCGGTGGCGCACATAACCGGACCCAGAGAGTGGGTGATGTAGTGAGCGCGGGAGATATGGTTGCGCCAGTGCTTAGTAAAGTAGTTGTAGGTGCGCATGAAACCGATATCCCCGGCGGGACCGGGATGGTTGTACTCGCCTTCAGCGTAGAGGATCCTGCCGAGGGTGCCGCCCCTGACTACGCGCTGCATTTCGCGGTTGAAAATCATCTGCGGGTAGTTCTCGGCAAGGAGATAAATCACATCCGGGTGCTTCTCGGCGGCGCGGATAAGCTCCACGCCCTCCGCCATGGTGCCGTTGGAGATACACTCGGAATAGACGTGTATGCCCCGCTCCATGCAGCGGATCGCGTAGGGTGCGTGCTCGTGGAAATAGTTGGCGAGCACCATGCCGTCCATGTCGTGTTCGATGAAGGCGTCAAAATCCTCGTATTCGGCGATGCCGCCGCCCAGCGACTTCACGGCGTTCTCACGGCGCTCCTTGTGGAAATCGCAGATGGCGGTGATTTCGCAGCCCAGAAGCTGGAAATTGCGTGCTATGCCGGCGCCCCGTCCGGCTCCGAAAATGCCTATCCTGTACTTCTTCATAATGTGTACCTCTTTCTGTTAATTCGCTTTTTACAGCTGTTGATTGATTCGCTTTTATTTATTATTATGGTGTGTCTATGTCTTCAAGCTCTCCCGGACAGCAGAAAACGTCGATATGCCCCCGTGGGTCACGCTCGATATGCCGCCGCATGACGGACTTTCCGCCCCGGTCGCCCTCCAGCGCCGACAGTTCATCCGCAAGCGATGCGGCAAAGAGCACGGGATTCCCCCGCACTGTTTCGCCCGCTTCATCCCGGCAGGAGAGGCAGGCGGTGATAGGCTTCTCACGGACGGTATCAAGCAGGCGCAGAATGCTGTCGGCGGTGAGGTTCGGCTGATCGGCTACGGCGAACATGAGATAGTCGCCGTACTCAAGCCTTCCCGCCGCGGCAATACCCGCCCGTATGCTGTGCGATACGCCGAGTTTGCTGTCGGGGCATGGAACGGCGCGGATGCTGTCATTTTTGCAGGCGGCGGCTATCTCATCCCAGCAGGTGACGAGATAAACAGTACAGTCGCCGCGCCGGTCTGCGGCGGCAGTCAAAGCGTCCAGACCGTGACGGTAAAGGAGTTTTTCCTTATAGAGCGTCAGCAGCTTATTCGCGCCGTAACGCCGCGACATGCCCGCGGCGAGATATATAATGTGTATCATTTCCCGTCTTTATCCGTCCCGCATAGAGTCGATATATATTGCCTCGGATCGAAGCGGATTTTTTCTCTTCTTTCTCTGTCACCGCAGGTAATTGGAATAAGATAAGCGGCAAAATCGGTAAATCCGTATAAGTGCAGTTTTATTACACAAACATTTTCACTGCCATATCATATTTGCGTATATCCTCTGCATCCTTGCATCCGGGAAGCGCAGGTCGATAAATCGCCAGAAGGCATTTGCAGCCTCTATGCCGTCGATTCGCTGCGACCAGCGCAAAATCGCGATGAAGGTCACAACCGCGTTGAAAACGAAGAATGCCAGCAGAACCCAAGTCATTATCCTGCCGACTTTGTTTGGGATTTTAAGCATCAGCGCCGCGATGCGCGGATAAAGGTTTTTAAGCCAGAACACACCGAGAAAACCCCAGAAGACCGAATACATAAGGCATATTCTTCCGTTAAGGTTAAACGGATGACCCGAATAATCCCATGACCGCGAACCGAATACCGCTTCCTGCGCCCATGAGCAGACATATTCCACAATCGAGCCGATAAGCATCCCGGTGGCAAACGGAAGCAGCCGGCTGCGGTTGCGGTATCTGTACAGCCCCGCGGTTATCGCCACCGCGCCGAGACCGTAAAGCAGGTTGAACGGTCCGTACACCAGCCCGGAACGGCTTTCAAGATATCCCTTGTTTACAAGGCACCACAAAAGTTCTATTATAACGCCGACAAAGGAACCGGTGTAGAATATCAGAAGCAGCTTGTATATATTAAGCCCGTGAGTGAAATGGTCTTTCTGCTGCTCCACAAGGTCGATATAGGCATTTGCCGGGGCACGCCTTATAAATTTCAAACGGGTTTTGCGGCGGCTTTTTACGAGATCATTGAACCTTGCGCCGGTTTCGTCCGCCATACGAACCAAAATCGCCGCGGCACGGTGAAGGTTTTCGGCAGCCCTGAAATATGACTGTGATTTCTGCTCAGCTTCCTCCCTGAAGACGGAGGGATCCTTTGCCGTAGTCATCTCGGCATAAAAAGACTGTATCTCTTCAAAATCGTCGCCGACCTCGTTGAGAGTTTCTACAGAAAGCTTTTCGATATCGGAAATCCGGCTTTCGGAAGTCAGGGATCTTTTCGAAGGTTTTGTGTTTGGTGTGTCATTATCCAACAGCTTTTCGGAGCCGAGAGTAACGGTTTCTGACAGCCTTTCGATATACGGAAAGCTTTTTCTTTCGGTTTTATCATCGGTTTTAACGCTTTTCAAAAAATCACTCCTGTTCCAAGGTTGTTTGTGTATGACATTTCTTTATACGGCGCCGTCTTATATCAACGCGGGCGAGTTTATAAAGTCCGGAGGTCAGCGGTACTCCAAGCAGCATCCCCAATATTCCGCCAAGACCGCCGCCTACGGTTACCGCCGCTAAAACCAAAAGTCCGGGAAGCTTGAGCGATGCCCCGACGACACGCGGGTATATGAGATTGCCTTCAAGCTGCTGAAGCACAATGATAAAGACGATAAATATCAGAGCTTTAGCAGGCGATTGGGTAGATATCATAAACGCTCCCACCGAAGCGCCGATATACGCTCCGGCTATCGGAATAAGGGCGGTGAAACCGATAAGTGAGCCTATCATCGAAGCGTATGGCAGGCGTATTATATACATTCCGATGGTGCAGAGAACTCCGAGAATGACCGCCTCAATGCATTGTCCGCTTATAAAGCGCCGGAAGGCGACATTGAATTTGCGAAGCACAAAGTAAATCAAACGGGTACGGGTATCCCCGAGATACAACTTTGAAACTTCCTTTATGGAGCTCAACAACCAATCCTTCCCGGACAGAAGGTATATTGAGAAAACAACCCCGACAACAGCTGTTACCATGCCGGAGAAAGCTGAAGAGAACGCGTTGACAATGGTGTCAATAGTTCCACCGAGCCCGCTCTGCACCAGCGTCACAGACTTGTTTATCAGCTCTTCCCAGTTTATCTCAGGCAGCTTGTCATTGATTTGGTTCCAGACCTCCGGGTCGACATTCTTGGAAAGCCATATTGTAATGTCTTTGTAAACATCCGGCGTTTTAGATGCAATCAGCCGGATGCAGGCAATCAGCTCGGGGATTATCATGCCGATGATAATCGAGCTGACGGCGATGACCGAAAGAAAGGCAAGGAGCATCGAAACCGGCCTTGCCAAAGCTTTCAGCCATTTCGCTTTTGCTTTAGCAAACAGCTTTTTTTCGTAAGAGCTCATGAGCATATTTACTGCATAAGCAATTATCATCCCGAAAAAAATCGGCGCCATCGCCTTGAACAGGAGCTTCGCCCCGTCGGCTATCAAGTCCCAGTATCTGAGCGCAAGACAGAAAAGCAGCGCTGTTGCACCGAGTTTCAGCGCGTATTTGTAATCAAATTTCATGATACCCTATAAGGTTTCCAGTAAATTTAAACGAAGTTGCATTAGTAATAAGTGTCCGAGGAAATGTATCTCAAATTTTATCAAAGCGTCCAGACCGTGACGGTAAAGGGCTTGCCTTTATACATGGTCAGCGGCTTATTCGCGCCGTAACGCCGCGACATGCCCGCGGCGAGATATATAATGTGTATCATTTCCCGCCTTTTCCGTCCCGCAGAAGGTCGAGAGCAATTTTCTCCGGCAGGATAGGCAATTCCCGGTACCAGTGACCGGTGGCGCGGTATATGGCGTGGGCAATGGCGGGGGCAGGGGTGTTGATAACTATCTCGCCTATGGATTTTGCGCCGAAAGGTCCGCTCTCCTCGTAGCTGGGGGCGAACTCAACATCAAGGCGTCCGGTCTCCAGTCGTGTAGGTATGCGGTACTGCAGTAAGGAGTTTTCGCTGAGCCTTCCCCGGTCGTCATATTGAATATTTTCGGTCAGCGCCATGCCGATAGCCTGAACCAGTCCGCCTTCGGTCTGAATGCGGGCGAGATTTGGGTTGATGACGGTACCGCAGTCGACAACCGCTTTGTAGTTAAGGATATCGACAGTACCCGTTTCGGGGTCAAGCTCGATCTCCGCCATGCCCGCCATGAAGGGCGGGGGCGACACGGGGGATGAGTGGGAAGAGGTGGCTTCAAGGGCTATGTCGCTGCCGCACATGGATTTTACCGCTATATCCGCAAGCGACACCGACGCGGAGCCGTCGGCGCGAACTACCTGTCTGCCTTCGAATATCAGCTCGGAGACGGGGCAGTCAAGCATTTCGGCGGCGAGTGTGCATATCTTCTCTTTCAGCTCGATACAGGCTTTCTCCACCGCTCGTCCGGTTATATAGGTAGTTGCCGAGGCATATGAGCCCGAGTCATAGGGAGACGCGTCGGTATCGGCGCCGAATACCGCCACATCGTCAACCGAGCAGTCCATGCATTCGGCGGTCATCTGGGCAAGGATTGTGTCGCATCCGGTTCCCATGTCGGCTGCGGCTATGCGCAGGACATAGAAGCCGTCTTCGCTTAACTTCACCGATGCTGAACCGACATCGACCCCGGCGATGCCCGAGCCCTGCATCGCCATAGCCACGCCGGCGGCGCGGATTTTGCCGTCTGATGTAAATCTGACGGGATATTTCTCATCCCAGCCGAAGGACTCGGCACAGCGCAGCATGCAGCGGTCAAGGGTGCACGCCGAAGCCGGCTCGTTCTGGTACGCGGGCATTATCTGACCCTCCCGCACCATATTCTTCATACGGATGGCAACCGGGTCGACACCCAGGTTTTCTGCCAACTCGCTGACGGTCGACTCGACGGCGAAAATACCCTGTGTGGCGCCGTAGCCCCGATAAGCGCCCGACGACTGCACATTTGTATAGACAACGTCATATGAAAAACGGTAGGCTTCCAGTGCACCGGTGTAGAGAGGTATGGATTTGCCGCCCGACAGTCCCACGGTGGTAGGACCGTGCTCACCGTAGGCGCCGGTGTTTGACAGGGTGTAGACATCCAGCGCCCGTATCCTGCCGTCACGGTCCGCACCCAGTTTAACGGTGACCTCCATCTCGTGGCGAGGAGAGCCGGCTGTCTGACATTCCTTCCGGGTGTATATCATCTTGGCGGCGCGTCCGGTCTTCCAGGTTACAAAAGCGGGGTAAACTTCCGCAACAACCGTCTGTTTCGCGCCGAAACCGCCGCCGATGCGGGGCTTCTCCACATGTATCTTTGATTTCGGGATATCGAGAGCGTTGGCAAGGATGCGCCGGACATGGAACACCACCTGAGTGGAGCTTATGACATGGAGCCGCCCGAAATGGTCGATCTCGGTGTAGGTTCGAAAGGTCTCCATCATCGCCTGGTGCACCGCCTTGGTGTGGAAGGTGCGCTCCATCACCACGTCACAGTCTGCGAAGACCGCAGAAATATCGCCGCCCTGCTCTTCGCCCTTTGCGCAGAGGTTGCGCTTGTTGTCGGCGCCAACCTCGCACAGCGCATGCCAGTCCTCCTCGGGATGTACCAGCGTCTCGTTGTCGAGGGCTGCGCGGAAGTCGAGTATCGGAGGCAGTATCTCGTATTTTACACGGATGAGGCGAAGCGCGCGGTTCACCGCCCGCTCGTCCTCGCCCGCCACAATAGCCACCGCGTCGCCCACAAAGCGAAGCCGGCGGTCAAGGATCAGCCGGTCGTAGGGTGATGGTTCGGGATAGGTCTGTCCCGCCATGGTGAAGCGCTTTTGCGGCACGTCTTCCCAGGTGTAAACGGCGGCGATTCCCGGAACCTTCTTTGCAAATTCGGTGTTTATCCCGCTTATAACAGCATGTGCGTGCGGACTGCGCAGCACCTTCACCACCAGGCAGTCGCGAGGTGTTATATCATCAAGATAGGCGGGTTTGCCGAGAAGGAGCTGCATCGCGTCCTTCTTGCGAACGCCCTTGCCCACCGATTTCAGTTCACGATTCATAGCAGCCTCCGTCAAAGCTTTCCCGCCCTGCGGGCGTCAAGAAACGCGCGTATGCCCCGGGTCTGCCCCTCGTAGCCGGAGCATCGGCAGAGGTTTCCCGCCAGGTATGCGCGGACCTCATCATCCGAGGGGTCGGGATTCTCGCGCAGAAGGGCTATGGTATTCATCACATATCCGGGATTGCAGAAGCCGCACTGCTCGGCGCCCTGGTCGGCGATGAAGCCCACAAACTCCGCCGCCTCGTCCTGCAATCCTTCCAGGGTTGTCACCGAGCGCCCGTCTGTCCGCACAGCCAGCACCGAGCAGGACAGCACCGGTTTTTCGTCAAGCAGAACGGTGCATAGCCCGCAGGATGAGGTTTCACAGCCGCATTTCACGCTTGGACAGCCGCGCTCACGCAGAAAATCAAGGAGAATTGTGTCGGGCGGCACATCCGCGGTTATTTTCTTATTATTAAGTGTGAGTGTTATTTCCATCAGATTACCTCCGGGTTCGGCTTCCCGCTCCGGATGCCCCCATCCGCCGATTTGGCAAATACTTCGTCAACCGCCCGTCGTACAATAACACGGCAGAGATGCTGCCGGTATTCCTCCGAAGCGCGTTTGTTTGAAGCGAATATCAGGCTGCCGGCAGTCCTTTCGGCTATTGTCTCGGACTCATTATCCTGAGCGATGTCAAATAAACAGACCGACGCCCGCAGGGGACGGGCGCCCACCGCCACGCTGAGCCTGCCGCCATTGAGCGCCGCACAGACATTCAGCACCGGGAAATCGGTCTTCTGATTGCGTTGTGCCTTGTATGACACAACGGTGTTTTCCTTCGGAATATGTATGCAGGTTAAAATATCTCTTTCTTTTGACTTTAACATGCCGGCTCTGCAGAACTCGGACAACGGCATCACGCCGCCTTTATATAGCTCCACAGAGGCGTTGAGAGCAAGAAACAGAGTTATAATGTCGGAAAACCCATACCGCCCGAAAACGCTGCCCCCGACCGTCGCCAGGTTGCGGAACTGTACCCCGACAATGGGCGAAAGCGCGCCGCGCAGTGCAAAATCGGTCAATTCGTTCAGACCGGTATGGGTCTCTAATTCTCGCAGAGTTGCATAGGCGCCGATTCGGTATGCGTCGTCCGTTTCCTCGACTTTATCAAGTCCGAGCGCGGACAGGTCGATTGCCGTGCCGATGCGGCGGTTACCGAGGCGCAGCCACATCATACCGCCGAGTATGACGCTGTTTTTCTTCTGCGCCGCCTCGTACGCCTCTTCGAGCGTCTCGGGGCGCAGATATCTGTCAATTGTCAGCATAAAATTTCCTTCATATTTCTTGCTGTTGCGGACACATATATGTTCCTTCGTCATAGCAGAACAGCGGTTCCCGGTTCAGTCTCAACCGCGGATAGAGCCGCCGCAATGAGTTTTCAAGTTCGTCAAAATCGGTGGTTCCGCGGTCGATGAGCCGCTGAATTGTTCCCTCTCGCATGAGGCAAAGGACATCTCCGTGTCTCAGGGCGAGTGTCGGGTCGTGCAGCACCGCCAGTATGATCTTCCTTTTACCGGCGAGTTCGTGCAGCATGGAGAAAAACGCGCCGGTGTTGTTGAAGTCCAGCGCCGAAGCCGGCTCGTCAAATAGTATCACCGGGGTATCCTGCACCGCCGCCCTCAGGAGGGAGATAAGCTGCCGCTCTCCCGCGCTCATGGCTGTCAGCTCCCGCCCCAGCAGTTCGGTTATGCCGAAGGAGTCGGCGAGGGAGTATATCTTCTCATAGTCGGAAGCGGCAAGTCTGCCGAATATGCCGCGCGAGACGTAAAACGCCGTCTCTACCCGGTCAAGGCCGCAGAGCCCGGGGACAGCCGTATGCTCCTGCGGCATGGTGGTCACAAGGGAAGCCCGTCGGCGGACCTCCAATGTGCTGAGGTCAACCGTCCCTTCTTCGCCGTCCTCGCCGTCCTCGTATATTATCCGTCCGGCGGTGAGTGGAACGCTCCCCTGTATAGCCCGAAGCAGGGTGGTTTTGCCGCAGCCGTTTCCGCCCAGGATGACTGTTATTTTCCCGGCGTCAGCGATAAGGCTGAGACTGCGCAGAACATCGGGTCTGCCGGCGCCGTAGCCCGCGGCGATACCCTCGACACAAAGCCGTCTGCCCATGTCAGGTACCCTCCCGCCGTCTGCGGCATAGCAGCACCACAAGCACCGGCACTCCCGCCGCCACCGTGAAGATGCTGACGGGAAGTTCGGCGCCGCCGCCAAGTGAGCGGGCGGCAAGATCGGCAGCCGTCAGAATCGAAGCTCCAACCGCTCCGCAAAGGGGAAGAAAAGCACGGCTGCGCCTGCCGTAGAGAAAGTGAGTAATGTGGGGCGCTATCAGCCCGACAAAGCCGATGACGCCGGTAACCGATACCGACGCCGATACAGCCAGTGTTGCAGCGGAGAGCAGCAATGCGCGCCAGGGACGGGGTGAGAGTCCCGCCGCCCGGCATTCCTCGTCACCCAAAGCCAGCATGGTGAGCGGCCGCCGAAGCAGAAGCATAAGAGCAATCACGGGCAGCGAAAGCGCCGCCAGTGGGTATGCCTTCACCGAGGACACCGCGGCAAGTGAGCCCATTGTCCAGAAGTCGATGGCGGAAAGCTGCCGCTCGGGATCGGCGAGGGTTTTGAGCACCATAAGCCCGGCGCTGCATAGAGCCGATATGACAATGCCCGACAGCACATAACTTCCGGTTCGCTCGCCCCCCGCGCGGTTTACAAGAAGCAGTACCAGCACCAGTGACATGATGCCGCCGAAAAAGGCAAATCCCATGCGCTGAAAGGAACCGCCGATACCCAATACTATGGCAAGCGCCGCTCCGAAGGAAGCACCCGATGCGACACCCGTCAGGTCGGGAGATGCAAGGGGATTGGAGAAGATCAGCTGATATACGCCGCCGCTCACTCCGAGTATAAAGCCGGACAGCAGCGCCGTTATCGTACGCGGAAAGCGAAGCCCCCAGAACACCCGAGTCACAAGCGACTGCTTATCGGACGGCATAAACAACTCGCCGAGTATAGTCGGCACATCCGATAGTTTCAGGGGATAGCTGCCGGTCACAAGCGACAGCGCCGCCAGCAGGAAAAGTACAGGCGGGAGGACGAAAAATAATGTTCTTCGCCGCATTTTTACAATATAATATCCTTATTTAAGTAGAGCCGCGTCGGGCTTGAAGTTATAGAAGGTTTCATAGAAAGCCGCCGCATCCGAGGCGAAATTATCCTGCGTGTAAAGAGTCGGGTGAAGCACGGAGGTCAGCCACATGGCGCCGACTATGCCGGAGGGGATGGGGGAGTCCCATTCCTCGATGCCCGAGGGCATTTTGTAAACCGCGCTGTTCTTCACTGCGGCAAGTGCGGAAAGCTGCTTGTCGGCAATAATGTCTTCGGCGGTATATTCCGCGCCTGCGGGGATAATTATAACATCCGGGTTATAGGCGAGTATCGTCTCATAGGAGACCTCTGTCCAGTAATTTCCTTCGAGTCCGGCGGCGGCGTTCTCGCCTCCCGCGAGCCCTATGAGGAAACTCTGATACATGCCGGCGGGGGCGGTAGTCAGATATGACGAGTTGCCGCCCATGTAGACCTTTGGAGCCTTGACGCCGTCTGTGAGTTTCGTGAGATCAGCCATCTTGTTCTCATAGTATTTGATAAGCTCGTCGGCTTTCTTCGACGCGCCGCACGCTTCTCCAATGAGCGACAGCATACCGCAGAGCGCTTCATGGCTCTCGGGGTTTACCAAAATCACATTAAAACCCAGTCCGGTCAGGGTCTCGGCGGCTTCCGCAAGCTTTACCGGCATTATGACAAGGTCAGGCTCAAGAGAGGCTATAAGCTCTACATTGGACTCCTTCATAGTGCCGACTGCGGGCAGCTCAAGGAATCCGGGCGCCGCAAAACCATATATCGGCCGGGTGTCCGCCTTGTTCTCGATGCCCACAAGGCGGTCGGACAGACCAAGCGCCATTACGGCATAGGAAGACACATAGTAGCAGCTTACGATTTTCTCAACCTTATCCTCTATTGTGACGCTGCGCCCTGCCTGGTCGACGAGGGTAAAGGGACCCTTGGGCGCGTCCTCTCCGCAGGTCGCAAAGCAGGCAAGAAGTACGCACAATACTAACATCAGGGCGATAAGTTTTTTAAACATTTAATTATACCTCGGAAAGTGTATTTTACGAAAATCATGATATCACATCACTGTGGTTTTGTCAAACGGTTTTATTCTGACATGCAGCGTGAATTGATGTTATTTGGTGTTGAATCATATTGGGGCTTATGATAGAATACAGGTGACGGCATATCATAAACCGGATACAAGGAGAAAGATTATGAGAAAGCGATTTCCGGCGGCAATATCTGTATTTCTTTTGGCTGCGGTATTGTTCGCGTGCGGTTCAGGCGGCGATACGCAGGCATCAACGGATGACGTTTCAGACTCCGTGTCGGACACCGCAACGACCGAAGAGAGCCTGTTCAAAATTCCCCGGGAAGACCACGACGGACGCGACTTTACCATTCTTGTTCCCACCGATTACGCGTATGAATTCCCGGAAGAAACCGACGGCGAGGTTATGAACGATATCCTTTTTGACCGCAACGCGCAGGCGGAGGATTATTTCGGGATCAATATCATATGCAGATTTGAGCCGGGACACTGGGATTCGAAGGAAACCTACAATAAACTGATTTCCGAGGCGGTATTGGCGGGAGATTCGGTTTACGATCTCACCGGGGGAATGATATCGTGTACCGTGCCCGCCTTTATGCAGGGCATCTTTGCCGACATAAATCAATACCCGGATATTGATCTTGACAATCCCTGGTGGTTTGAGGGGCTTCGCGAGGATCTGAGCATCAACCGGCGTCTCTGGTTTGTCGTGGGCGACGCTTCGATAAGCGTATACAAAAACGCGGTGGTGACCTATTTCAATAAGCAGGTTCTCGAGGATCACAATCTTGAGGACCCATATGCTCTGACCCGTGAGGGCAGCTGGACCATGGAGAAGCTGCTGCAGATGTCCGAGGCGGTACTTGCCGACCTTAACGGCGACTCGGTTATAAAACCCGACGACGACCGGATTGGCTGCTACCTGCAGGATGTGCCGCTGAGACTTGCGGGCAATGCTTTTGACGTCCGCATCTTCGATCTTGACAGCGACGGCAAGGTCGTTCGCAACACTGGAGTGATGGAACGGCTGATTGAAGCCTACGAATACACAAAGCTGTTCTTCGAGGTGGATTATCTGTACGACAACGAAGCCGCGGTGGATTTCATGCAGATTGTATCCACCCTTGCCGAGGACAGGGCACTGTTCCACATCTCCTATCTCTATGTAACCGAAAGCGACATCATGCGCAACATGAAATCCGATTTCGGTATCCTGCCCTATCCAAAGCTCAACGAGGAGCAGGAATCTCACATCACACCCATAGCCACCTCCACAAACCTGCTGTTCATCCCGCTGACCGCTTCCGATATCCCGCTGACCTGCCGGGTCGCCGAAGCCTTCGGTTATTTCAACATGACGCAGACGGTGCCGGCTTACTATGAGGTAGCTCTGCAGGAGAAGTATACGCGCGATAACGAGGTTCGTGATATGCTGTCGCTCATTCGCGGTTCGATGCGGCTCTCCTTCGACTGCTGTTACGGCACCACCTTCCAGCTCAACGGCGGCATGTCCAACCCCGGTACGCTGCTCGCTTTCGCGAAGAAAGATATGGCGTCCTTCTATGAATCCAAGGTTGCGGCGTGGGATGTCTTTGTGGAAAAGCTGAATGCCATCGAATAAAAGGAGCAGTTATATGAATCACTATATAATCAATACACCGCGCACCATACATCTGCCGGAATCCGCATCAAATCCGGTGATTACCGAGATTCTCGGACGATATACCCGCGGTCTGCCATGGCAGGCTGAGTATGACAGCGAAGATTTTGTAATAAGTATCGGCAGCGTTTTGCCGATGGAGCTTGAGGACGGCGAATTCGTGCTGAAGGTAGCTAAAGAGGGTGTATATATCGCCGGACGGAATTATGACGGTATGATGCGCGGTTTATTCGCCTTTCTCGAGCGGATTGTCTGTTTTGACAAGCTGCTGTATAAAGCCGAGTGCTGCGAGCTGCGCGAGTCGCCCGCCATGGGATTCAGGGGAGTGCATTTATGCATATTTCCAGAGACTTCGATTGTTTTTCTTGAGAAATGCATACGAACGGCTGCGGCATCACGCTATTCCCATGTGATACTTGAGTTCTGGGGCACCATAAGACTGGACAGTTTCCCCGAGATGGCCTGGCCTTTCGCGTTTGGCAAGGAGGAGATACGCGGCATAATTGAGCGCGGCAGGGCGCTGGGACTGGAATTTATCCCAATGCTGCAGCATCTCGGGCATGCGGCGATGGCGAGACAGGGGGCAAGCGGCAAGCATGTGGTGCTTGACCAATTCCCTGAGCTGGAATATCTGTATCTGCCCGGCTTTTACGGCTGGGTCTGGGATTATCGCAAGCCGGCAGTTCGCGGACTGCTGCGGAACATTCGTGACGAGCTGTGTGAGCTTTGCGGTGACGGCAGGTGGTTCATGCTGGGCTGCGACGAGGCGGACGATCTCGGTCACGGACCCGATTCACTTGAGGTAGCAGCCGAACTATGTGAATTTCTCAACGGAATTCAGGAGGATCTGGCGTCAAAGGGCAGACGGGCTGTTATGTGGGGCGACATGCTGCTCTGTGCCGCCGACATGCCTATAGAAAACCGCGCAGCCGGGGAGTATTACAGCGCCAACTCGAGCCGCGAATTCTCGCAAGCAATGCTGAACGGCTTAAGCAGGGATATTGTGATAGCCGACTGGCAGTATGAAATAGTGACCGACAAGATTTGGCAGTCCTCCGGCATATTCAGCAAACAGGGCTTCGAGGTTATATGCTGCTCATTCAGCAATCAGGCAAACTATGACACGGCGCTGAACACAATAAAGGCATATAATCTGACCGGTTTCATGAAAACTACCTGGCATACGATTAACCGCCAGATTCCTCATTTGGTATACGTGGGCGAGATGATGTGGTACGGGCGGCGGGTATCGGACTACGGCAAGGTCTGTTCAAAGAGTACCGATATCTTCCGTAAGGTCATGCCCTGTCCCGACTATGAGAATGCCGGCTGGTCAAAAATCCAGATAGGCCCCGGCGCGAACGTGCTTGCATAGATCACTGAAATTAGTTTATACCCCCGCAAGGTGCGGCTGCCGAGCATATGCTGACAGCCGCACCTTGCGGGGGTGCCGTTTCGTGTTTTATCCGACTTTTTCCGACTGCAGTTTTGCCGCACATATACTGCCGTAAATCCGGCTAAACAACGGTTGACACAGACCGCCGACAGGGGTATACTTGAGATATAAAGCACGGAGGTATACTGATATGCTTGAAAAACTGAACAACTACGCGGCGTTTGACGGTTTCGGCGCGCTGTCGCCCGATGCGGCCCGGAGCGTGGCGAATATCCCTCTCCGGGAGATTATAGAAAAGATAGCCCCGCAGGAGGGCGGCGATTTCAGGTCGATCTCCTTCCTGCCTTTTGATGACGAGATAAAGCGCAGGATAGCAAGTGTGCTCGGCACCGAGTATCGGGAGGTCGCCGACTGCTATGCGGTGGACACCGCCGGCGCTGATATCAAGGTTTACTCCGATTCCATGTCGGGCTTTATATACGGCGCCAACTCCCTGCTTGCCGGGACGAATTTCAACGACGGGCTGATTCCGAAGGGGTTGATTTACAACATCCCCCGCTGTCCTTTCCGTGGGCTTAAAGTTTACATGCCCGCTCCGGACGATCTCGACTCCTTCTACCGGACTGTGGATCTGCTGGGCTATCTGCGCTGCAATAAGGTCATTATCGAGGTTGGCGGCGCCATGGAATACAAGCGCCATCCCGAGATAAACTCCGCCTGGATCGACTTTTGCCGCGAGATGAACCGCTATCCCGATCGGGCAAACGAGATTCAGAACAAAACCTACCCCTGGGAGAAGAACTCAATTCACTTCGAGAACGGCGGCGGACTCTATCTCTCTCAGGACACTGTCAGAGAGTTGGTGAAATACTGCACCGACCGGGGCTTCGAGGTGATTCCCGAGATGCCCACCCTGAGCCACGCCGATTATCTGCTCATGCCCCACCCCGAGCTTGCCGAGCGTAAGGACGACGCCTGGCCCGATGTATACTGCCCCTCCGATCCGCGGGTATATGAGCTGGTATTTGATCTGTTCGACGAGGTTATCGACGTATTCAATCCCAAAATAATGCACATCGGACACGATGAGTTCTACTCTATCGGCATTTGCGACAAGTGCCGGGGCAAGTCGGGCGAGGAGATCTACGCAGGGGACATAAACAAACTTCACGGTTATCTGGCAGCCCGCGGCATACGCACCATGCTGTGGGCCGAGAAGCTGATTGACGCTATCGGCATTGACGGCACACACTACGGCGGCAGTGAACTGAGAAGGCGTTATCCCGACGGAACCATTGAGATTGTCCGCCCCGCCACATTTAAATCTATCGACATGATACCCCGGGACATCATCGCCCACCACTGGTACCACAGCATTCAGCACTACTTCGACGACGAATTTAACAATCGCGGCATCGAGATGGTCTACGGCAATTTCAACGCCCAAAGCTTCCTCGACTGGAACCGCCGGCTGGCGGCAGGCGCTAAGGGAGGCGCGCCCTCCCACTGGTCGAGCCTGCAGGATGACACTCTGCAGCGCAACGGCGTATTTCTCTCGCTTGTCTATGCAGCCATTATGTATTGGGATGACAATTACGACGACGCGGAATTCCCCCGTTATTTAGACGAGTGTTTCCATGAGCTGTTCGCCTGCTGCAACCGGAAGGTGATGGCCGAACCGCATTTTGAGATAGTCCATACCACCACAATCGAGCGCCACTATGTTTATATTTCCAGCCTTCCCATGCAGCTTGAAAAGGACACCATAGGTAAATATGTCCTGACCTTCGACGACGGTACGACGCTCGAGATTCCGATTATCTACGGTCTCAATATCACCAACAAGAGCCGCGTCTGGGACCGTATTTACCGCGGTGTTGCCAACAGAGATGCCTACAAGGTTGACTCGCTGCTGGTGGAGGTGGGATATACCGCCCTGCCCATGCGGGACGGCTGCGATACGGTTTTTAAAATAGCGGTGCGGAATCCCTTCCCGGAGAAGAAGATACTGTCGGCCGATATAGTCAAAACCTGTTCGGACGAGGGAGATATTATTCTCAAAAAGCTTGACTGCATAAACCCGTGATTTATTGCATAAGCGAAGCCGAAAACGACGCAAAAACAAACCGAATACAAATTACAGAAAGGATGTACAGATATGATAATCCCGCGCGTTAAAAAGGAAATATACCCCGGCGGCAGAATCATAATAGGCAGCACTTTAAAGGTATGGGCTGAGAACGAGGTCTCGGAACGGGTGCTCGGCGCCATAAAGGTACTGTTCGCCTCCTCCGGAATCGGCATCGATAAGGCGAAATGCCGTGATGTCGCCGTTCTGACGCTGGTTAAAGACGACAGCCTTGTCAGGTGCGAGGAATACAGGCTTACCGTTGGCAAGGGAAAGATAAAGTTGGTCTTCGGCAGTTTTCTCGGCGGCAGAAACGGCGCGGCTACGCTGCTGCAGCTGCTTCGCTGCGATGAGGGTGTTTACAGCGCCATAGAAACCGAGATTTCCGACTGGGCGGACAACCGCTTCCGCGGTCTAATGGTGGACCCGGCGCGCTGTTTCATACCGGTTGCCGAGCTTAAGGACATAATGCTCCGCATGGCAAAGGCTAAGATGAACACCATTCACCTTCATCTGATGGACAACAAGGCATACACGCTTGAATCGAAGCATTTTCCGCAGCTCAACGACGCCGAATTCGGCTATTACACCGCCGATGACGCCAAAGAGATCGTTTCCTACGGTCTTTCGATCGGCATCGACTGCCTGCCCGAGCTGGAGCTTACTACCCACGCCAATCTGCTCACCGAGAAGGTCCCCGGGCTTATGTGCGAAACCGAGAGCGTAAAGCCCAACGGCTGGGCTATGTGCGTCGGGTCGCCCACATTCTACTACACGGTGGCGGTGCTGGTGGGTGAAATGGCGGAACTGTTCCCCTATCCCGTGTTGCATATCGGTACCGACGAGATAACCATGTACGACCTTGAGGGAATCTGGCCCGACTGGTACGACTGTAAGCACTGCCATGCACTGGCCGAGCGCCTCGGAGTGCGTCTCAGCACCGCCGAGGAGGTGGCTGCCCGTCAAAAAGAGGGCACCTTCAAGGAGAAGGGCATCGACGGCGTGAACCAGCTGTTCATACACACAATTCACAACATTCATAAGGTAGTGACGGCGGCCGGGAAGCGCATGATGATGTGGAACGACAACATCGACATCGGCAAGCCCACCGACCTGCCGCGGGACATTCTCATTCACTTCTGGCGCGTGGCTGCACCGTACCGTGGTCCCCGCGAGGGTTGCTCCATGAGCGCCTTCCTTGAAGCCGGATTCGAGGTGATAAACTCCCATTATCCTCAGACTTATATCGAGATGGACAGCTACCGTCCCGAGGTGCCGCTCAATACCTGGGCGCCCCATGTCTACCCGCCGAGCAAGCCGGAGCATGCCTCCGCCATACTCGGCGGCGAGCCCTGCGCCTGGGGCGGGAATATCAGTCACTTTGCTTACACCCTGCCCGGCGCAACAGCCTTTTACGCAGACCGTCTGTGGGATGAGCGGCCGTGGGTCTATGAGTCCGAATTCTCGCTTGCCGCTTCGCGGCTGATTCTCGGCGTAAAGGTGCCCGAAGACTTTGACGTGTTCGCGGCGCTGGGCGGCTTCTTCCTGCCGAGAGATAAAGAATATGCCGGACGCACCGCTCCTATCCGCAAGGCGTATGTTGACAGAATCACTCTTTCTCCCGCCGGGGTGAAAGCGGTGTCCGATAAGTTAAAGGAACTTGCTGAAGACAACTCCGCCGAGGGGCGCATCGCCGGAATATTCGCCGGCTGCGCCGACTGGGCGCTTGAGCGGATGTGAGGTGTTGATGCTACAAACCTGATATAATAATGGGCGGCGGCTGTGTGACATTTTTCACACAGCCGCCGTTCTGTTTATATGGCGGCAATTTATACTTGCCGCGCAATCCGAAGGTTATATATTGACAATCAGCGTTGTCAATGCCTTTCTCTGCCCTTCGGCAGGCTCTTTCAGTTTGCCGTTCTTGAGGAGCGCCATTATGCAGTGCAGAATGAACCATCCGTCGGAATGGAACACAAACTGCAGCTCATAGGCTTTTACCTTTCTGAGATGCGCCGGAACCGATTCCATCACCGCCTCGGCATAAGGCGCCTTCAATGCATTGAATTCGGTGTGGTGCTTCTCCTTGATGCGGTTGCCAATAGCCAGTAGTTTGTCACGGATTTCGTCATTTTTCAGGATAACCGCCTGCCATGCAGCCGTGATGTACCCGTCAAAATCGCCGCTTATCCTGATATAGCCCCGTTCGGCAAGCCAGGCATAATCGTGTTTTGAAAGCAGGCCTTCCTCGTCATCGTCATAATACGCAAGAACTCTTTTCTGTTCATCCGGTATATTTCTGTTATTTACGGGCGCTCTGTCAGACCATTGGGAGTCAATCTGCCACATCATCCTGCTTTTGTTTATATTCCACATGGGACCGCACCAGTTCTTCATATAAACATAATCTTCGGGCAGAATCATATCATCCGACACGACCGATGCATGGTAGATATTATGCGCGCCGTCGGGGCGGATGGTCGCAACTTCTTCAAATGAAATGCTCTCATCCCTCAGTTTGTCTCCCGACCTGGCTGCGATATATGGGATAAGTGTCCAAAGAAGGAAGTTTATGTCCCGCAGCGGGTTTTCGCGTGCAGAGCCGGGGAGCATGTGATTGCAGGTAATGCGGTCGTCATCCAAAAGACCGCTGTTTATAAGCTCGTCATACAGATCATTCGCATACAGTTCGGCGGCGTGTTTGTACATATCGTCCTGCATTATGAGCAGTTCAGCCGTGGGTTCGCTGATTATGAAATTGACGATATATTTGTCTTTCCGTGACTGCAAAAATCCGTATTCTTCAAGGAATTCTACTTCGGTTTCTATATACACGGGGGAAACGCCCAGGTCATCCGCGATTTCGTTTACCGTCTTTGCCGTATCGCGCACGCAGCAGCAGATATTCTGAGACAGTATTGAACGGAAAAACTCGTCCGGCGACTTTGTTCCGATGGAACCGTTTATGCCGTAAGAGTGAAATTTTACCGGGTTGAATTTTAGTTCGCTTGTTTTTCTCACTTTGTCCATACCTCTTTTCAGTTCTTTTTTGGCTTCGAACAGGTGCCACTTGACTGTGCCGAGAGGGATACCAAGCTCATCAGCGATATCCGCCTGCCGGCAGTTCTCGAAGTAATAGGCGATAACGATTCTTCTCTGCAGCTTTGAAAGGTAGGCGATTTCCGTCTGGAGATGACGAATTGTCTCTGTGCTGTCATCGGCGCCGATTTCCGAATCCGGGTCTGCAATCAAGTCCGCAATCTCGTCGACAGATGCGCCGACCATGCTTCCGGCAGTATCGCGGCAGTAATTGCTCAGCGCATTATGGGCGACCGTCCATATGAACTTGCCCATGTCCTCAATGTCATCTTTTGCAAGCAGCGCGCGGAAGGCTCGCGCCGCGATCTCCTGGGACAGGTCTTCCGCATCCTGGATGCTTCTGCACCTTTTCAGAGCAAAGCCGAATATGGGCTTAAGGTATTTGGTTATGGTTTTCTCTGCGTCCCGTCTGTTCACCTGTCTGCACCTCGCTGAAAGCTTTCATACATATAGACACGGAAAAATCGAAAAGGTTGGAACTTTTTGTAACAAAAGAACTGTTTCTTCTATTTTAACATGGTTCTCACGCTATTTCTACCATTTCATCCTTATTGCTGCGGAATGTATTAAGATACAGCCGGACTTGGTTTAACGAATATATGTGTATAAGTTATTGTATATGTTTCCGGATAATTGCCTTTTTATCGTTCCGCCATTGTTTTTTAACCGGATAATCTGTTATAATACCGATGTAGCATGAAGCTGCCGCTGCCGGTGCAGAAGCGCCGGAATTTCAAGAACACGAGCACGAGCACGAGCATGAACAAAGCCATCATCATCACAGCAGCCTGCATGACATCGAACACATAGTCCGCGGACACCTTGCGCTTCCCCGGAAGGTACAGGACGATGTTATGGCGGTATACGGACTGATCGCCGAAGCGGAGAGCAATGCCCACGGAGTTCCCGTGACCGAAGTCCATTTCCACGAGGTGGGCGCGATGGATGCGGTTGCCGATATCACGGCGGTATGTCTGCTGATGGATCGGCTTGCCGTCGACGAGGTTGTCGTATCTCCCGTCCATGTGGGCAGCGGGCATGTCAGGTGTGCCCACGGGATTCTGCCGGTCCCGGCGCCTGCGACGGCATATATCCTCAGGGATGTTCCGGTTTACGGCGGCTCAATACGCGGCGAGCTCTGCACTCCCACCGGCGCCGCCCTGCTTAAGCATTTTGCGTCGCGCTTCGGCAATATGCCGGTGATGAGAATACAGAGCATCGGCTGCGGAATGGGCAAAAAGGATTTCGAAGCGGCCAATTGTGTCCGCGCCATGCTGGGCGAAACCGAGAGCCATGAGTGCGAAGTCTGCGAGCTGTCCTGCAATGTGGACGACATGACCGGCGAAGCGGTTGGGTTTGCCATGGACAGGCTCTTTGAAGCGGGAGCGCTGGATGTTTACACCATTCACATCGGCATGAAAAAATCCCGCCCCGGCATACTTATGCGCGTCATGTGCAGAGATATTGACAAGGAAGCCATGATTCAGACCGTCTTCAGGCACACAACAACGCTGGGCATCCGTGAAACGGTGCTTCGCCGGTATGTCCTCGACCGGCACATTGAGACGGTCGAGACGCCATACGGTCCGGTTCGCCGCAAGGTTTCCTCGGGGTACGGCATAGAACGCAGCAAATACGAATATGAAGACATTTCCCGTATCGCGAAAGAGCGGGATCTCCCGATAGAAGCCGTTCTGTCGGATATCGAGAAATCATGATTGCGGGGTAGACTTATAATTGTTTTCGCAAAAAAAGGCTTGAATATGCCGTCTTTTCAAAGCCGCTTGCGCAAATTCCCTAAAACGCCTATTGAAAGATTCGGCGCGGTGGTGTATCATTTGTATGGTACACACCAATTCCATATGAGAGGTGAAGAAATGAAACACATCAGAAACGCACTTTGCATACTCATGACAGCGGCAATGATTCTGCTGGCGGCCTGCTCGTCCGCGGAACCGGCTGCCGATGCGGGCGCCGACATAACCGAAACCGCAGCCGAAACTGCCATACAGGAAACCGAAAGCGCCGAAAAGCTCGTTCTCCCCGACGGGATCGACTATAAGGGCGCGAAGGTGAGGGTATACCTTGAGGGTTATCTCAGCGAAGATTTCAATGTATTCTACACACCCGAGACCGAAATCGGCGAGGTTGTCAACGATGCGGCTTGCGACCGCACCCGACAGGTCGAGGAGATGTTAAATATCGACATCGAATATGTGACCTCGGCGAAGAACGACATGTCGGCTTTGAAGAATTCGGTCGTCTCATACGCCGGCGAATTCGACCTTGCCTCTTCGGTGAGCAATTTCCTTGTGAGCTATATAGCGCCCGGATATCTGACCGATATTTACGGGCTTGAAGGGATCGACACCGAAAGAAGCTGGTGGCTGCCCAACATCAACTCGGAACTTGAGATCGAAGGCGGGCTCTACATGGCAAGCGGTTACTTCGACATGGCGACCTTCTCCCGCACCTCGGCCGTGTTCTTCTCCACAAAGCTGGCGGAGGATTATTCCCTCGGCGATTTCTACGCGCTGGTGGAAGGGGACAAGTGGAATTACGACGCCATGTTCAAGCTGGCGGCAGCGGTGTCAAGCGACCTTGACGGCGACGGACAGTGGACCGACGCCGACCAATACGGTCTATGCGGCGGCTTCAACATGAACAGCATGCTCATCATCGCTTCGGGCTACCACTTTACGAAGCTGGACGGAGACGGCAGGCGGGTTGTATCCGGCTGCAACGAAAAGCTGCTGGGCTTCAATACCATGCTCTATGAGACCTATCAGAAGGAATGGTACTATAACTGCTACCCTTACAAGGGGACGAACAAGTTCAGCGAGGCGGCAACTAAATTCACCGACGACAAGTATCTCTTCTTCCTGCAGGATATCTCAAACACACGCCAGTTCTCCGCCGATATGGACAACTACGGCATTCTTCCCATTCCGAAATACGATGAACATCAGGATGAGTATTACGCCTACAGCCGCCCCTCGGTCACGTCGGTTCCCTTTGACGCGAAAGACCCGGTCATGTCGTCCTATGTGATGGAGGCGCTCAATTATACAAGCAAACAGCTTGTGCTGCCGGCTTACTATGATATAGCCCTTTCGGCGAAATATACCAGCACTCCAGAGGCGGCGCAGATGCTCGACATCATCTTCGCGGGCGCGGCGGTGGATTTCGCCCAGCTCTGGTACACCGAACTGAAGATATCCCCCAACCTGCACAATTCTGTGGGTATAATCGAGGACTATGCTTCCTGGTATGAGAGCATATCCGAGAGCTTCAACACCAATCTCGAAAATCTGCTGACCCGGATCAATGAAATGCAGACGGCGCGGGGGGAAGCATGATGACCGTAAAGAAAAGCGAGCTGATACTATATAAGGGCGATGAGAAGCGCGGCTACTGCGCATTTCCGTCTATCGTCGAAAAGGACGGGCTTATCCACTGCATGCTTAAACAGGGGAACGCCCACATGCGCGACGACGGCATAATCACCCGGCTGATAATGAAAAAGAACGGCGACATTCTCGCCGTCGACAGAGTTATGGAGCCGCCCTCCGGCGCTTGCTGCCAGAACGTGGAGCTGCTGGAGTTCCCCGACGGGACGCTGCGCTATTTCGTCGACATACAGGACAAGGTTAAGCCGCGGCTCGGCATGAGATACGGACGGGTGACCGAAGACGGATTTCTCACGGAAGACGGTATCTTCTCGGACAGCGACGGCGTTCTTTACGGTTATGCCTTCGACGGCGCCTCCTTCGCCGGCGGATATGTTCTGGCGGCTATGACCTTCCCCGAGCTTGAATATGAGAACCCCCGCAAATGCGTCCGGCTGCTTCTCACCGACGGCTCCGGGAGTGACTATAAAAACGTCCTCACACTCGACGACGCGCTGGGCGACTCGGTGAACGAGACAAGCGTGTGCGTGTATAAAGACAGACTTTACATGGCGGTTAGGGGCTACGGCGACGCCTCATATTTCGCTGTCTGCGACGGTGATTTCAGCGTATGCGGTATTTCGCCGATAACCGAAGCCAATGACGGTATTCAGGGCATAGGACGTCCGAAGCTCTTTACATACAAAGACGGGTTATACTGCATCATGCGCACCCATGAGCGTAAAGGCGGTCCAATGGCGCTTATGGCGGTGAGAATTGACCCGGATACGCTCGACATCGTCGGGCGGGTGACGCTTGACGACACTCCCACCGCCGACGGGCATTATGCCGAACCCTACTTTGACGGAGACTACCTCTGTGTCGTCGATTATCGGTATATCACCTCATCGGCTCAACCGGCGATAATACTGATGCGCTTCCCTGCCGATATTCTGCCATGACTCGGCAGATCGGGCTGACAATTCCGCAGACCGGCTCGCAGCGCGAACTCAAGATTACATTCCCGGACAGCTGTCCGGATGGCGCCTGTCCGGTCGTGCTTGCGCTTCACGGCAGCGGACGGGGGATCGGCGATTACGATACTGTTCCCTTTTATGTGCGGCAGAAGGAGATAAGCCTCGGATACGGCTATGCCTTCGCGGTGCTGCAGAACGGACGGGACACCTACGGCACCGATGAGGGCGTGGCAAATGTTCACGCCGCCGTCGTATGGCTGACGGGAAATATCAGCCATGGCATACCGGTAACCCTCTGGGCTACCTCGGCGGGCGGCATTTGCGCGTGGCGGTACGCGGCGGCACATCCGGAAAAAATCAGGGCAATCATCGGCACCTTCGCCCTTTACGACCTTGACTGCGGACTTCGATTATTACAAAGCTGCCGGGATGCCTGGAGCGGCAAAGACACCTCGGGGCGCAATCCGGCCGAAAACAGGGCGCTTGACGGGAAAATTCCGATTTTCCTCGCCCACGGCACCGATGATACAGCCGTTCCCCCCGAGCCCAACGCCTGCCGCCTCGCCGCAGATACCGGGGCGTATCTGCATATGGTTGAGAAGGGCGTACACGGAACAGGCGATTTCCGTTATTACGAAAAAGCCCCGCATCCGGCGCTGAGCCGCTGCGGGAACAGATAACCGTACAAAATTTTTCAGGAGGGATATTTTGGAGACAAAGTATTTATACACCGGGCAGACTCTGGGAACCACTCATGAGGTGGTGTTCCGTCAGACCTTTTCCGTGAAGGGCGCTCAGGACGGCTCAATATACGGAGATTATCTCTTTCGCTTCAACGCCCGGGGACGCTGCATCGTCTATTCGATGAAGGACGGCGAGGTGCTGGGGGAATTTACCCTTGACAAGAATGACCTTCTCTGCATGCATTCGAACTCCGTGGACTTTTCTCCCCGCTTCTATGACCCCTCGGACGAGTTTCCTCTGCTATATACGAACGTATACAACAATTACGCCAAAGCCGACGACCGGAAGTGCGGAGTCTGCGGAGTTTACCGCATACTGCGCCGGGACGGCGTCTTTACCTCCGAGATGGTGCAGGTTGTTCGTATCGGCTTCACCGACGACCCGATCTGGCGCTCGGAAAATATTCAGGATGTGCGCCCCTACGGCAACTTCGTTGTGGATGCCGACGAGAACCGTCTGGCAGCCTTTACCATGCGGGACGAGGATCGGCACACCCGCTTCTTCTCCTTCGCCCTGCCCGATATATCCGCGGGAGTAATGTCGGAAGAATACGGCGTGCCGGTGGTGACCCTTGAAAAGTCGGACATCCTTGACTGCTTCAACGGCGACTATTCCAACTTCCTTCAGGGCGCCTGCTGCCGGGGCGGAAAAATCTACTCCACCGAGGGATTCAGCGACCCCGCCATACCCGCCTGCATACAGGTTTTCGACCTCAGGGCAAGGCGCACCCATGCAAGGCTGTCACTCTTTCACTACGGCATGACTGTTGAGCCCGAATTCGCCGCCTTTTGGGGAGATACTCTCTATTACTCCGACGCCCACGGAAACATGTGGGAGGTAATATTCCCCTGATATAACATTCCCCCGAAGCGGAGACGTTCAAGCCTGACATTGCCGCGTCGGGGGATTCTCGTTTATACGGTTATTTTGACACAAGCATGTCAATAGCTTCAAGTATCACCAGGTGTGCCGGGTAGAAGACATAGAAGAAATACTTCATCTTCAGCTTTCCCCGTCGCCCCGAGTAACAGAGCAGCAGAGGCAGGGCAAGCAGCGAAAACCACTGATTTCCGCCGAGCCAACCCGCCAGCGGAATGAGCCCGATTCCCATCATTATGACATGCACCGGAATTTTATCCAGCCTGTCAAGCGGCGCGGGGAGACTTCTGTCGCGTCCGGGCGGCATGAATATCGACGCCGCTGCCGGAAGCATGCAGCCCCGGAATCCGTAATCAATCTCCAGCAGGCGGTTTAGCAGATACGCCCCGGCAACCGACGCGGCAAACAGTATGAAACTGAGTATTATGCGAATCATACGGTATTGTGATTCCGGCGCCGAAAGCGCGAGTTTGAAGCCCTGCAGCGCATATATCACAACTATAGCCACCGAAAAGGTCACCAATATGCTCATATAAAGGCTGCGGCTGACGATATAATATACGACCTGACATGCCGCCGCCAGCAACGCTATGGTGATAAGATAGCGCGGCTTGCTCCGTGTATAGCGGCAGCCCTCGGCTATCATAAAGGCGAATATCGGCAAAGCGAGCCTGCCGATTATCCGGAAAATATCAACCCCGGGAAAGAAGATTATTCCCACATGATCGGCGGTCATAGCCGCGGCGGCGATTAGCTTCAGGGCGTTAGAGCTCAGACATCGGAATTTTGACATATAATAACCCGTATTTTTGTCGTTTTTCTGATTTTACATTATTATCCGGCCGATTGCAAGAGGGCTACTGATATTTCACCGAAAAGAGTGTTGCGCTCACAAGAAACATAGGGTATAATCGCATAGAAGCAATATAACAACACAACGACCAGGGAGTGACAGAACAATGAGAGAGATCAACGTAAACGTATCCTTTGATAATATCATCGGCAAAATCAAGCCGATGCACAGCGTCAACAACGGTCCCGCCGGAAATCGGGGGAACACCAACGACAAATGGTTCGCCGAGGCATGCATCCCCTACGCCCGCAATCATGACGCCAACTTCGCCCCCGCCTACGGCGCGCCCCACACGGTTGATATTATCGCCATATTCCCGAACTTCGACGCCGACGAGAACGACCCCGCCTCCTACGACTTTCATCTCACCGACGAATATAACGCGCGTATCATGTCCGCCGGGTCCAAGGTGTTCTACCGTCTGGGCAACAAGATCGAGCACGAGTCAAAACGCTACGGCGCCATCCCGCCCAAGGACTTCGGCAAGTGGGCGCGCATCTGCGAGCACATCATCCGCCACATGAACGAGGGCTGGGCTGACGGCCACCGCTGCGGCATCGAATACTGGGAAATCTGGAACGAGCCCGACCTGCACCCTCAGTGCTGGGACGGCAAAAACGAGGACTTTTTCGAGCTTTACGACATAGCTTCCCGCCATCTTAAGTCCTGTTTCCCGAACCTGAAAATCGGCGGTCCGGCGGTGACGAGTGTCAATAATCGGAATTTTCTGATTCCCTTCTTTGAATATATCACCCGCGACAAGGCGAATCCCGCACCCCTCGACTTCTTCTCTTTCCATTGTTACGCCCGTGAACCCGACACCGTGGCGAAGCAGGCTTTCATCGCCCGGGAGATGCTTGACAACGCGGGATATACCGAGACCGAGACCATCCTCAACGAGTGGAACTATGTCCGCGCCTGGCAGCCCGCCGACCAGATTCTCTACTCCTACCGAACCATTTCCTCGCTGAAGGGCTCCGCTTTCGTCTGCTCCTCAATGATAGCCTGTCAGCATTCGCCGCTGGATCATCTGATGTATTACGATGCCCGCATAAACACCAGCTGGAACGGTCTCTTTGAAAACCCGTCGCAGAGACCCTTAAAGCCCTACTGGGGGTTAAGGTGCTTCTCTGAGCTTTACAAGCTGGGAAGCGAAGCGGCCTGCAGCTGCGACGAACCGGCTGTAAAGGCTGCCGCCGCCATAAGCGAGGACGGCAGTGAAGCCGCCATACTCCTCTCCTACTACCTTGACCGGGACAGCATCGACGGCAGCGGCTGCGATGAGGACGAGCTGAAGGTCAGGATAGCCTGGGACGGCTTTACCTCTGCCGATGGTGTGACCGCCGAGTACCGTGTGCTTGACGCAGCCCATGACGCCGAGGCGGTGTCCGACGAGACCTTCTTCGGCGAAAAGTGCGCCCACATCCGCCGTCTCCCGCTCTATACCACACTGCTGGTGAAGCTGAAAAGGTAAGAGATAGTAAGTACAGGAATACGACAGTTCCGGTTTCACGATTGAAGCCGGCATTGTCTTTATTGCCGGTCTGATCTGCCAAAACAGCAGTAAAGTCACACCTGCGATGTGGTGTTTGCAGCGCTTGACAAGGGTATGACGAGAATATATAATTGAATCAAATATAATGACATCCGGAGGTAACAACTGTGTTTAATATTCTGCCGATTCCGCGTATGGCTGCCCCCGTGGGGGGAAAGGACGCAAGGGTAAAGCTTGCGCCGAAATACAACGCCGAAGGGCTTGACGGCGGGGGCTGCGCCGCGCTGTCCGCCTTTTCGGGCTATGCCGAAAAGGCTTTCGGAGTGCGCTTTGAATCCGTTGAGGAGACGGTCGAAGGCACACTCATCCTCTCCTTTGACAACTCGCTGCCCGATGGAGGGTATGCTCTTATCGTCTCGCCCGAAGGCGGAATAACTCTTGCGGCAAAGGACAGCGAGGCTCTCTGTCACGGTTTCGCTTCTCTGCTCATGGCTGTTGAGAAGGAGGGCGGCGAATTATACCTGCCGGTAATGCACATATTCGACGAGCCAAAAGGCTCATACCGGGGGCTAATGGTAGACCTGGCGCGCCGCTTTCATCCACTGCCCTGGCTCTACCGCGCGGTGGATCTCTGCTGGCTCTACAAGCTGAACCGGCTGCAGCTCCACTTTACCGACGATCAGAGCTATACTCTGCCTTCCTCCGCCTTCCCGCTTCTGCCCACCGAGGGACGGAATTATACCGTCGATGAATTAAAGGCGCTCTGGAAATACGCGGCCGACCGGGGAGTTACTATCGTTCCCGAAGTTGATATGCCGGGTCACTGCACCCAATTCAACCGCATCTATCCCGAGATTTTCGGCGACAAGGGCATAATATGCGCCGAGGAGAAGGCGTTCGCGGCGCTGGACAGCATAATAGATGAGATTATCGAAATATTCCCCGACGCGCCGTATATTCATCTCGGCGGCGATGAGGCTGCTATTTCCCGCTGGGACGACTGCGAGGGCTGCCGCGCCTATCGTGAGTCTGAGGGACTGCCCGATGTTCACGCCCTCTACGCCCATTTCCTGCAGCGGGTCACCGACATGGTTCTCGCCAAGGGCAGAACGCCAATCATCTGGGAAGGGTTTTCGAAGGAATACAATCACCTCATCTCCAAGGATGTGCTTGTAATAGCCTGGGAGTCCTATTATCAGCTGGCGCCCGATCTGCTGGCGTCGGGATTTACCATAATAAACTGCTCCTGGAAGCCGCTCTATGTAGTCGCACCCCGCACCCACTGGACGCCCGCAGAGATTCTTAACTGGAACATATTCACCTGGCAGCACTGGTGGGAAAAATCCATCGCCTCTAAGCAGGAGATACACGTGCCCAAGGATAGCGCCGTGCTTGGCGGACAAATGTGCGCCTGGGGCGATTCACTGAGCTCCTATCCCACCGACGACGAGGCGTGTTCGGTGGAATTCGCGCTGCTGCGTGAACGCATACCCGCCCTCGCCGAGAAGACCTGGAATATTTTCTCCGAGCTTGACGCCGATTCTCTCGCCGCCCGTTATGCCCATACAGACGCGCTGCTTGAGCGCATACTCTCCTGACGCGGGTAAATGCAATGAACGAATCTTATCTTCTCACATTTGATGCCGATTCGGCTTATCTCGGCGGCAAGCGATTCTACATGGCGATCGGCGACATTCACTATTTCCGGATTCACCCCGCCGATTGGGAGCGGCGGCTGATGCTTGTCCGTGACTTCGGGATCACCGTGGTTCAGACCTACATGCCCTGGAACCTTCATGAGCCGAAGGAGGGGCAGTATGTCTTTGACGGTCTCTGCGACATCGAGGGTTATCTTCGTCTCTGCGACAGGCTGGGGCTGAAGGTGATGCTTCGTCCCTCGCCCTATATCTGCTCCGAATGGGATCTGGGCGGTATGCCCGCCTGGCTGCTGGGCGACCGGACCATAGAGCTGCGCACCTGCGATCCCCGTTTCCTGTCCGCGGTAAAGGTCTGGTATTCGGTGCTCTGCCCCAAGCTGCTGCCCTTCCTCTCCACCCGGGGCGGACCGATAATCGCCGTGGCGGTGGAAAACGAATACGGCAGTTATGCCTACGACAAGGATTACCTTAACGCCCTGGCGGATATGCTCCGCGATTGCGGCATCGATGTTCCGCTCTACACCACCGACGGTGCTAACGACGAAATGCAGTCTCTCGGCTCTCTGCCCGGCTGCTGGCAGGGCGCCAACTTCCGCGGCAGGGAGGGATCGGCAGCCGCACCCTATGCGCTCATGAAGCGGATAATGCCCGACAAGCCCTTCTTTATCGGAGAATGGTGGTCCGGCCGCTCGATGCACTGGGACGAACCCTTCTCCCACCGTGACCCTGTGGACGTGGCAAAGGGCTATGCCGAAGCGCTGGCAACCGACGGCTATACCGCGTTCTACATGTTCGGCGGCGGCACAAACTTCGGCTTTATGAGCGGCGCGAATATGGGAAACTCCTATTCGCCGCGCCCCGGAACGCCCGCACGCTACATTCCCCATCTCACCAGCTATGACGAGGACGCGCTGCTCTCGGAGGACGGCATGCCCACCGAGAAATATTTCCTCTGCCGGGATGAGCTGGATCGCCAGCTCGGCCGTGAGCCCCGCCCGCATATAATGCCGGAAAAGAGGGTGCAGACGCTGACAATCCCTCTCACCGGGAGAGCCTGTCTCTTTGACAATCTCGACATACTGACGGTACACCGTGAGCGCACCCCCTCCGCCCGGCCTATGGAGGACTTCGGGCAGACTTTGGGCTATATCCTCTACTCGGCTAATCTGCCCGATGTGCCCTGTTCCTCCGGCGAGCCGCGGGCAAGATCACTGCGTCTCGGCGGCATGAAGGATCGTGCGCTGATCTATGCCGACCGGGTTTACCTCGGCTGCGAGAAACGCGAACGCAAATCCGAAACGATTATGATTAAGCCCACCGGAAACTCGATTGCCATTGATATACTGGTCGAGAACGCCGGCAGAGTCAATTTCGGTTTTGCCATGACAGACGAGCGCAAGGGCATTTCCGACGGGATATATGCGGGCGGCAAGAAGCTGTTCGGCATTGATACCCGCACGCTACCTCTTGAATGGGAACAGGTTTCGCGGCTGTCATACGGCGATAACGGACAGAATGAGGATATCGCCGGGCAGCCGGTATTCCTGCGCGGTACCTTCGATGCCGAACCGGGCGTCGACACCTTCGCCGATATGAGAATATTCAGTGAAGGCTGCAAAGACTCAGCAGGCTGTATAGACACAGCAGGCTGCATAGACACAGCAGGCTGTGTCTGGATTAACGGCTTCAACATCGGGCGCTTCAGGGCATGCGGACCGCAGCATACGCTCTACATTCCCGGCGCGCTTCTGAAAGATAAGGATAACGAGATAGTTATATTTAATTCCTGCTCTGGCGCTTCCGCTCCCCGAAGTCTCGATTGCATCGGCAGACCTATACTGGACGCGCCTGTGGCAGATTAGCTCAGCAAAGGAAGATTTATGAATTTAGAAAAGACAATGGCTTCCCTGCGCCGCAACGGCTATACCGTGTCGTATTTTGAGACGGGCGGCGAGGCTGTCGAACACATCGCCGCAAGTCTTACCGAGGCGGGAATCACGACCGCCGCATTCGGCGGTTCGGCTACTCTGACCGCCATAGGGCTTCATGCGCGGCTTGAGGCAGACGGAATAACCGTGCTGAATCCCGACTTCCCCGACCCGGGCGAGAACTTCCGGAGCATCGCAATGAAGTCGGTGGACGCCGATTGCTATCTGCTCTCGGCCAACGCACTCAGCGAAAACGGCGAGATAGTCAACATCGACGGCGTAGGCAACCGCCTTGCCGGTTCGCTCTACGGTCACGGGAAGGTCATATATGTAATCGGTACCAACAAAATCACATCCGACGTGGCTTCCGCGGTCTACCGCGCCCGCAACGTTGCGGCTCCGAAGAACTGTCTGCGTTTCGGTCTGGAGACGCCCTGTGCGGTTTATGCCCGTGAGAACGGCGAGACGAGATGCTTCAACTGCGACCATCCCCGCCGAATCTGCCGCTCAATGCTAATACATCTGACCCGCCCCACCGGCTGCGGCGCCGAGGTGGTGCTGATAAACGAGGAATTAGGCTTCTGAGAACAGGCTGCGCCTGTAATTAGCAAATATTAATTGATGCAAGCCGAAATTTTCGATAAAACAACGGCGATGCCGTCCCAATACGAGAAACGGTATCGCCGTCTGTTTATTGATGTAGTCAAATATTCCACATTTTCCGGATGTATACGACCAGCTCGTTCAGATGGGTAAGCAGCTTCACGATGTCGGCAAGCACGGTTTTCACTATCCCGAATGCCTGCATGAGCGGGCTGCCGGACACTACCTTCAGACTGCCCTCGTATGGCTCGAAGTTTTCACCGATCTCCACCGAGAACACCGCCTCGGCTGCCGGGTGGTCGGACAGGCTCAGCCCGTCTTCGCCGAGGATATACTCATATTTGAAGGAGGTTGGCTCTATGTCCACGCCTACGCCGTCACGGTATAGAAATTTCTCGATCCCGTCCCAGCGCTTGATCGTCGGGTCTGTCTCCCACTTGGAAAAATCCTCACAGCTGCCGCCGTTGTGCAGCTCTATCCACGCGTCTGTCAAGCCGCAGGCAAGCATGAGATTTTCGTACAGCCCCGAGTCGTTTTCGTGATGTATCGAGGTGTTGAAGTCGCCCGTGACGATGACCGGACGCGATCCGGCGCCGCCTGTACCGGAGATTTCCTCTATCAGATCGGCTAACTGTCTGAACTGCACCTCCCGGGCGGCAATCGAGCCTTCGTCGCCGCCGGCGTCGGCGTGGATATTATAGAGATCAAGATATACTCCGCCGCCCAGGTCGATGAGGGTGTAGAGTATCCCCTTGGGCGTCATTTCGTCGGCGCCGTGGTCGATAACGCCGTATGCCGCATCCCAGGTCACACGCTTTTCGTTGTATATCCCGCATACCGACCATACGTTCAGTCCGTCCCCGCCCGGAGCGCCGCCCGAGTGTACCGTGGTATACGGGTAATCAGCCAGACCGGGCGGCGAATTGTCATAACCCATCAGCGCATCATGATACCCGAAATCCTCCTGCACGGCTATGATATCGTATGCCCCGGCTGCCAGCAGTTCACCGATCTGCCGCTGATTTTCCCTGACATCCTCCGCCTTGTTGCCGAACAGCTTCGGCAGTCCCGCAACGTTGTAGTTAAGTATTCTCAGCTCGGAGAGATGAACGGAGGATCCGGGCGCAGACGACAGCGGCAGACCGCAAAGGGAAAGTAATGTCAGCAGAAATATGCATACCTTACGGATTTTGTGCCGCGGTTTCATTTGGTTCCTCCTCTGTTGAATGTGGGAGCGGATTATAAAGCTGTTATGTTATTTCGTCTTTCTTTACCTTATTTTCCGGCTTATAAGGAACAGTATACCGATTATTAACGCCGGCGCGGCTTCCGCCCGGTTCAATCACATCAAGTGAAAACATGACCGGGAAGCATATAAACAGGACAGCCGGGATTCGCGGAATCCAGTATATTATCTTTCTGAATATCTTCATTTTCGCCCTCCTGTGGACAGTTGTCGGTTTGCCGCAGATTATATATCAATACCGGCAGTACGCAAATTATAACGCTGCCGTGATGCAAACTTTTTAATCAGATTATCCGCAAGTATATGCAGCGGTATGTTATATTTATTGATTTACATTCACATTATAGCATCGGCAAAGTCAGACATGTGCTTATAATATAGTATGTTTTTTTAACATATTGTAAATGTTTATTTGGCAATATTGACTTATTTCCCGTTTGTGATACAATCAAATTAGTTGATACTTAACATATCTTGCGCTGTTTTAGTGATATACGCATAAATGTCAATCAGAATGTATAAAAAATCAAAAGGGGGAGGATATATGCCATTAAAGAAAATAATCAAGGATTTCAAAGAGCTGGAATATGAGGTCAATAAGGACTTCTACATCGGTTTGAAGGACGGCCAGGAGCCTCATATCCTTTTTATCGGATGCTCAGATTCCCGAGTGAACGCGGAAGCACTGTTCCGGGCGAAAGCCGGGGAGTTATTTCAGATAAGGAATATTGCGAATATCGTGCCGAGAAAAGAGATTGCCGACACAAACTATTCGGTCGTTTCCGCCATTGAATATGCCGTCAATGTTCTTAATGTCAAAAGCATTATAGTGTGCGGACACTCAAACTGCGGAGGCTGCAGCGCTATCATACATCCGGAAAAAAGCAAGGACAGTCTGCCCTACACGGGCGAATGGATCAAACAGAGCCTCGCGGTTTCCGAGCATGTGAACCGCAAATATCCCGACATGAGCGAAGATGAGAAGCTTGTAATGGTCGAGAAGCTGAACGCCATTCAGCAGCTTGACAACCTTATGACCTATGACTTCGTCAGGCGGAAATTCGAATCCGGGGAACTGAATCTGCAGGCATTTTATTACGACATAGGCGCCGGTGATATTACCGTTTATGACTATAAGGGCACCTTGCCTGATCCGGAATGCGGATGCGAGTTTCATCTTGAGAATGATGAATGCGTTAATTAGGCGTTTTTCGTGTTCCTGCGCTCCTGCCGGTATCATAATCATAATGCTACCGCGGCGGTCGGGCAAACGACATAAATGACATATTTAATACATTAGTGAAATCAAAGCCGGGGCGTGGATGCTCCGGCTTTGATATGTATGACCGGTTAATCAGTCAGCAGTTCCGGCAGTTGTTCGGTCAGTCCGTCATTTCGAGCGGCATGTTGCCGCTCGAAATCCATTTTATTGTTTTATCTGTAAAGTGATGATGTTAGATACATTCACTTGAATTAATTTAAGGGCACCTCTAAAAACGTCAAATTTCCTTTAGCATATCATACCCCCCCGAAAAATCAAGGGGATTTTGCAAAAAAATGTATGAATTTATCGTAGAATCATCAAAATATCTGTCTTAAAC
>JAAZAV010000011.1 GCA_012514145.1 Clostridiales bacterium
AAATCGAAGACTGGGTGAATAACTATCCTCGCAAAATTCTTGGATATAAATCCGCTTACCAATTGGCAGCCTTTTTGTAACTGTTAACTTCTTTAAAACCTTGGGCAATTATTCTTGCAATTTACAGAAAAGTAAATTCTCAAATGTAGTCAGTAAATTCTCAAAGTAACTGCAACAGTATCAATTGCGATTGCACTTACATTGGGAAAGAAAAAGAGTAAATTCTCAAAGTAACCGCAACAGCAGCTTTACGGCTACTAACATTAAAATCTACCGATTTAAAAGAGCTAAACATGTTATTGAAATCATGTACAGGTTATGTTATAATTATGTTAGTGCTTAATAAAATCCGTGCTCTGAGGAGCGTCGGATATGTTGCCTGAAATAATGCAAGGAGTGAGTTTGAATGAACAACAAGCTTATCAAGTGCGGACAGGTTCCGCTGAAGCCAGCGACCGAGATACCCTTTTCTAAAATCGGTATAGGTTTCGAAAAACTGGACCGGGCGGTTTTCGATCCTGAAAAGGCATATGATAAGGTTGGCGCTCTCGGCGTGAAGTGGGTACGAATCCAGTCGGGCTGGCAGCGTACCGAAACCGAGCCGGGTATTTATCACTTTGAGTGGCTCGACAGCATAGTGGACAACCTTATCACCCGGGGTATGCAGCCCTGGATCTGTCTCTGCTATGGCAACGCGCTGTACGACGATCTGGCTAAGACTGTATTCGGCGCGGTTGGCTGTCCTCCTATCCATACAGATGAACAGAAGAACGCCTGGGCGGCATATGTCACTGCTCTGGTCTCCCGCTATGTCGGTAAAGTTACCTGGTTTGAGGTCTGGAATGAGCCGGACGGCAAATGGTGCTGGAAGCACGGAGTCAGCGGTGTCGAATACGGCCGCTTCGCAGCCGATACCGCGAAAGCAATCAAGGCCGGCAATCCCGATGCAAAGGTTATCGGCGGCTCCATATGCATAAGTGACCTGAATTTCATAAATGCGGCGCTTGCAAACGGCATGGCTGAGAACATTGACGCTCTGACCTTCCACGAATACACTGCAAGCGAAGCCTCGGTGGCCGGAAAGGTTAAATACCTCACCGCTCTCTGCCATTCGTACAACCCAAAAATCGAGATTATTCAGGGCGAGTCCGGTTCTCAGTCGCGGGACGATGGCGCCGGCGCTCTCCGCGGCGGTTCCTGGACCCCTTGGAAGCAGGCGAAGCAATGTGCGCGTCATACAATGGCTGACCTTCTCGCGGATGTCAAATTTACCTCTTTCTTTACAACCGTAGATATGATCGAGGCACTGAACGGAACAGTAGGCAACAAGGCAAGCTATCTGGACTTTGGCTATTTCGGGGTATTAGGTGCCGATTTCGACGAGGATGGTCTCGCAACCGGCGAGTACACCCCAAAACTCTCCTATTATACACTCGGCACCATCGCAAATCTCTTTGCCGGCGACATTCGTCCGATCGACCTGCCGGCAATCTGCCAGCCTCAGCCCTCAAACCGTGTGCTGGGCAATGACTGCAGACCTTTCTTCGGCGGTTTCGAACGTGCAGACGGCGCGAAGTGTATGGTTTACTGGAATCCCACCGATCTGATGACCACCGATTTCGAGGGCACAGCCTCCTTCCAGTTTGCTGCACTGCCTGAGAATCCAAAGATCATTGACCTGACCGACGGCAAAATCTATACCACCCCGGAGTCGATGATCGAACGGCTGGATTTCGGCTGCTATCGTCTCCGCAACATCCCCTGCACCGATTATCCGCTTATGCTCGCCTTTGACGGCTGGCTTGTCTGATTTTAATATTGATTTTGATTATAGAAAAGGAAAGGATCATATGTCAATTACGAAATATTTATTCGGTAAACTTCCCTGCGGCAGCCCCGTCACCGCATACAAACTGACAAACCAAGCGGGGGCATCTGTTAAAATCCTCGACCTTGGCGGTATAATAGCCGAAATCAACATTCCCGACCGTGACGGAAGGTTTGCCGACTGTGTAATGGGTTTCGCAGATGTGGACGGATATCTCAACGGCGGCGGATATCATGGCGCGCTGGTCGGACGCTATGCCAATCGCATATGTGCCGGAAAATTTATCCTTGACGGCAAAGAATATACTTTGGCAAAAAACGATAATGGTATCAACCACCTTCACGGCGGCGATGTGGGCTATAACCGAAAAATCTGGGTTACGGAAGCGATATCCGGAGACCCTGACACACTTAAACTGTCGATTGTCAGCGAGGATGGTGAAGAAGGTTATCCCGGACGTCTCGAACTTACCGTGACCTACACCTTTGGCTCGGATAACAAGCTCGTCATACACTACGACGCAGTATGCGACAAACGCACAATTGCCAACTTTACCAATCACGCCTATTTTAACCTCGGTGGCTATGACAGCGGAGATATCCTTGCCGACCTGTTGTATGTCGATGCCGACCGTTATACTCCGGTTGACAACAATCTAATTCCCACAGGCGAGGTAAAAGATGTTGCCGGTACAGAATTCGACTTCCGTACCCTGCGTCCCATTGCCGGGCCGTATGACCACAACTTCTGCTTAAATGCAGATGGCACCGTAAAGTATATTGCAGTGCTGCGCTGTCCCCGTTCGGGCCGCATGATGAAGGTATACACCGACATGCCGGGTGTGCAGGTTTACAACGCCGTTATGATGGATGGACCTGTTCCCTTCAAAGGCGGTTATCCTCAGAAAAAGTTCGGTGCGGTCTGCCTCGAAACTCAGTTCTGGCCGGACAGTCCGAATCACGCCAATTTCCCCTCCTGTGTGCTTGACGCCGGCGAGAGATACTGCCGCACCACTATATACGAGTTCGGAACATATTAATGATAACAAGGCTCTACATAGTCCGTCACGGTCAAAGCGAGGGGAATATAGACCGCGAGTTTCACGGACAATATGATTCATCACTAACCGATCTCGGACACACCCAAGCTCAGGCTACCGCCAAGTGGCTCGATTGTTACCCCATAGATGTAATTTATTCCAGCGACCTAAAACGCGCATTTGACACCGCATCTCACACAGCCAAGAGGCGTGGAATGGAGATTATCCCTCACACCGGGTTGCGTGAGATCTGCGCCGGCGAATGGGAAAAAGTGCTCTTCACAGATATAGCTGCTAAATGGCCGGAGGATTACGCCGGATGGGTAAAATTCGGCTCTGACTTCCGTTGCCCCGGAGGCGAGAGTCTCACCGAGCTTTACGACCGAATCATCAAAACAGTTACAGAAATTGCCGCTGCAAATCCAGGCAAGAATGTTATGCTCGCTACCCACGCCACGCCGATTCGCATGCTGCGTTATTATTGGGATGGCGTTTCACTGGATTCCGGAGTCGATGTACCCTGGGCATCAAACGCATCGGTGACCATCGCCGACTACGACTGCGATACCGGCGCATTTACCATGTTATCATATGGTCTGGCTGAGCATCTCGAGGGACTGGTATCGGTTCCGAACTTTACAAATTTTGAGAATTACGAAGCCGACGGTAATGGATGACGCAAGAGATCAACAATCTGCCTTACCGAAAGGAATCCTCCTGTACTGCTACACTCGTTTGGCAAATGGCATTAGGTAAATTCGCCGCAATACGGCGTTACGATTATCATGAAAAGTTGCGGGGCTGTTCACCGTCCCGCTTGTTCAAAATATGACCTACTATTACATATTACTGCTCATTGCTGTTATTCTGTTGGCATTCCAGTTCACACTGAACAAGGTATACCAAAAGAAGCGCGGCAGTTCGATGATAAGTTCCCTCCTTTTCACGACATTGACCGGGTTTGCCGCGGCGGTTATTTTCATATGCGCCAATGGCTTCCGTATTGATTTTACGCTCTACTCGCTGTTTATGGCATCTCTTACGGCGACCCTCTGCACTACATATACCCTCATCGGATTCAAGATTCTCTCGATTGGCCCGATGGCGGTATATATGATGTTCCTTATGCTCGGCGGTATGCTGCTGCCATATCTATACGGTGTATTCTTCCTCAACGAACCGCCAACCGTCTTTCGTATTATCGGCGTGATTCTGCTTGCGGTATCGATGATCTTCCCGGTTGCCGCCGGCAAGAGAAAAAACAGCGGTACCGCAAAGGGGACAAGTGCTCTGTTCATCATTCTCTGTTTCGCGGTATTCATAATCAACGGATTCGTAAGCATCGTTTCGAAAATGCATCAGATTTCGGAGATCGGCGTACCGGCTGCCTCATTTGTCATTCTAAGCAACCTCGCAACGGCTGTTATCAGCTCGGTTATTCTGGCAATCATCTGCATCGTAAAGAAGGTTCCTCCTACATATACAGAGCATGAAGCTATCTTATATGCATCAACTTCAGGCGAAAATGTCAAAGCTAAATCGACCGGTAAAATGCTTCTCACAATTGCGCTGCTTGTTGTTTTGCAAGCAGCTTGCGGCGGTACATCCTATGCGCTGCAGTTGATCGGGGCTTCCAAAGTTGACGCCTCTGTACTATATCCAATCATCACTGGCGGTTCGGTGGTGCTCTCTGCCGTATCGGCATTTGTTTTCTTCCGTGAAAAACCCGACCGTATAACACTGTTCGGTCTCATACTCTCATTTGCCGCAACCTTCCTGTTCCTACTATAAATTATGTGTGGATATGGCACATGTAAAGACTGCGTTACATATGACGGAACGGCAATCTTCTGTCAGTCAGGATTTTTCTATTGACACGAAAGGTTATTTTATGAGTTATTTCGGACTTGATATACACAAACTCGGCTTCGGACTTATGCGCTTGCCCCGCAATGAAGGCGGCATCGACATCGAACAGACCTCAGAAATGGTGGACATGTTTTTAGCAGCCGGCGGGAACTATTTTGATACCGCCTACGGTTACGCCGGTTCCGAGACCGCCATCGGCAAAGCGCTGGTTGCACGTCATCCACGTGAGAGTTACTTCCTTGCCTCCAAGCTGCCTGCCTGGTCTGCTGCTGACGCAAATCAGGCAAGGGCTATGCTTGACGAATCACTGAAACGCACCGGAGCCGGATATTTTGACTTCTACCTGCTGCATAATCTGGGCGAACACCGTTCTAAATTCTTCTATGACTATGACATATGGAACTTTGTCCAGCGCAAGAAGGAAGAAGGTGTTATAAAACATGTGGGTCTCTCTTTCCATGACAAAGCTGTTGAGCTTGATAAGCTCCTGACTGCTCATCCCGAAATGGAGTTTGTTCAGCTCCAGATTAATTATGCCGACTGGGAAAATCCGGCAGTTGAATCCAGGCTCTGTCTTGAGGTGGCTGCCAGGCACGGGAAGCCCGTTATTATAATGGAACCGATCCGCGGCGGTACTCTTGCCAATCCTCCTCAGAGAATCAGGGAATCATTTGAAGCCGCAGTTCCTGGTCAGACTCCCGCAGCATGGGCCTTGAGATATGCTGCATCGCTGGATAATGTTGTCACCGTACTTTCCGGAATGTCAAATATAGAACAGATGCGCGAAAATATAGAAACAGCAAAGGGCTTCGGTTCGCTTACCGCCACCGAAACCGAGGCAATTGAGACAGCCCGAAAAATCCTGAATGAGATCGAGGTAGTTCCCTGCACTGCCTGCGGTTACTGCATGGGCGACTGTCCTAAGCATGTGGCAATATATGGTATATTTGCTGCATACAACACATACCTGATGTATGACAATCTTCAATCTGCCAAAGGAAATTACGGCTGGAACACCCGCGGTCACGGATGGGGCAAAGCCTCTGATTGCATAAAATGTGGAAAGTGTGAGAAGGTATGCCCACAGCATATAAGGATTCGTGAAGAACTCCAAAAAGCCGCCAGGTTGTTTGAAAACTGACATTAGTCATCATAATATGAGATATGAGAGCTGTGCTTCACGCACGGCTCTCATTGTTCTTTCATGGTTATGTCACGCATATCGATTTTTAATCAAATATGGAACGCAAAACACATTTTTAAGGCATTATTTGACCGAAAGTGGAGAATATTTCCCATTTTTGCCGCGCGTTCACAAATTATTCTTGAATTACTGCGTATTTCGTGTTACAATGAGCGCGTTACAATAACTTGATTCACGCACACTTCCATATTGTTGTAAAACAAACTGATATGATTTATCAGATTCATGACTGAAAAATCTTTATCCAATAAAGGTCAAGGTACGGTGGTGAGCATTATTTCCGGGGACGCAAACAAAATACAGGCGGCGGGAGATATGACTCCCGTGCCATCAAATAATAACGGCAGCACAGACGCAGCGGACAAACACAAAGCGGCTGCTGTTGTTGTCCCCGAAACCGACTCCAATACGACTAACAAGATTGATGAAGATACTGACAGTAATAAAATCGACCGATCAGACAGTAATGTTCTTCTGCAACAGCTTCGTCAGCTGTCAGAGGAGGTAAAACAAACCATTACCTCCAGCGACAACAATAATATCGAAAATGGCAGTGATATCAAAACCGAAATCCCCTTCGCTTCCGATAACCATGACAACTCACCGCTTAAAGATGATACAAACGGTGCCGCCGATGTTTCCGCCGATTTTATTGTTCCTGCGGATAAAGCAGATGAGGTTATAGCATCCATTGTAAAACTCGTTGACAGCCGCGGCGAGGAACCCCCGGACGAATCGGATATCATTCTCAGGACATTTAATACTCCAAAGCAAACCGACAATGCTACGCAGGACATACAGAACCGTTCAAGTTCCGACCATGTTTCACTGTTCAAAAAAACAATCCACGCTGTATTAGCCGGAATTTTCAAACACAAACGAGGCAGAAAACCAGAAAAATCCGGTATTAAGCAATATAACAATAAATCCAAAGGCAACGAACCTGTAATTCATCCAAAAAACAGGCATTCTGATATTATTACCGGTACCTATGCTCCACAATCCGTGGCTGCAGAGGATATAACCGACTCATTGCAGACCGGTAAAGTTCTGGATGCAGAAAAGGCTTTAAACCTGTTCGGTAAAACACCGGCAGCATATAGTACGGATGCATCCGACAATTTCGATGTTGTTAATATAAAGACCGAACTTTCTGCACATCCTGAACCGGAGCCTGTGAAGCCGTCACAAGTAAAATCAACGCATAAGCACCGGCGCCGCAGCATATTGAGATTTTTCGGGGCGACCGGAACATTGCAAAAATCAGAACACGGTGTATATGAGCCGGGTTTTGCTCAAATTATACGTGAGAAAAAATCTACTTTAATCCTATTCTGTATTTCGGTGCTGCTGTTGATCATCTTCTTTATGGCGTCTTTTGTTCAGCTCAGATATCTTTTTACCGAACGCAGCTTGACCATCTCTTTGCCCGAATACAGCGAGAATCTACTCTGCCGTTCTTCACTTTCACGACGCGGGCAGCTTGTATATGATGCCATTGTCGATGCTGCAGCTGAGCACGCCGACAATACCGTAATACTACCCTTTTCGTGCAGTTACGATGAATATTCTGCTGCTCTAAAAGCTGTCTGTATTGAAAACCCCGTGCTTTTTGCAATTAAACCCGAAGGTTGTAAACTGAACAGCGGCAGGCATAAGACAAGAATTATGCTTGCCTATACGGCAGATAAGGACGAATGTGCGTCGATGCTCGCCGAAATGGATGCCGCTGCAGCCGATATGATAGCATCCTTACCCGAAGATATAATCAAAGCAGGTGGAGAACCGCTGGCTGCCGCCCTGCATGATATGCTGCCGGTACCGATATCCGCAGAGACCGCTCCTGCGCTTGCATCCACCGCATACTCTGCTCTTGTAACAGGCAGACCTGATGCTGTTGGACTTGCCCTTGGTTTTAAATATCTGTTGGAATGTGTCGGGATATCGTGTTCGGTAGTATCGGGAAGCACCGTAGGTACATCCGAGAATCATGTCTGGAACATGATATATACCGATGGCAGTTGGAGCCATGTCGATGTTTCCTGGGATAAACTCAAGCTCGGTCACACACCGATTCTGAACTTCCATAGTTACTTCGCTGTGCCGACATCTCTGATAACCGAAACTCATCGTCCTGCCTTCTCTGACCTGATTCCGCAAGCCGAAACCGAACAGTCATATTATACGGCTCGCGCACTCAGCCTCTCGCCGGAAAACGCTGCCGAAAGTTTGTTTAAGCTGGTTTCAGAAGCCGTTGCTGTCTATGAGTCATACATAGAGGTGTTTTCCGCCGATATGGATAAATCAGAACTCAGAAGTATGATTCTTTCTGCAATAGAAACGGTAAACTCAGCATACAGCAATCCAATGCTGGCACAAGGTGTGCGTTTCTACACGGCTGCAGGGCGCGGTGACTATATTATTCAGTTATTCTATCTTGATGACTACTCTCACGATTACACTCACAGAACCGAATAAAAAGTCCTAAGTTACACCCTGTGGTGTATTAAATTTGACAAAAACCCTTGCATTACTTCATGCACAATGGTATAATGTGAGCGTCGCGAGTTTACGCGGCGCTCCTTTTATACCATTTATATTCATTTGGAGATTGTTTTATGATTAATATTGCCCTTCTCGGCTTCGGAGTCATCGGCAGCGGTACCGCTAAGGTGCTGACCGACAGCTCGGCTGAAATCGCTGCGGTTGTCGGCGACGATATATATATAAAATACATTGTTGACCTCCGCGACTTTCCCGGCTCTCCGTTCGAGTCGCGGATTATTAAGGATTTCAATATCGTTCTCAATGACCCCGAGGTTCAGATCGTTGTCGAGATGTTCGGCGGCTCCCATCCTGCGTACGACTATTCGTTGGCTGCCCTCCGCGCCGGCAAAAACGTTATAACCTCAAATAAAGAGGTTGTCTCCAACTTCGGTGACGAGTTGCTTCGTGAAGCTGCCGCACACGGCTGCAGATACCTTATTGAAGCCAGTGTCGGAGGTGGAATACCGCTGATTCGACCGCTGTCTACCTCATTTGTTCCCGGCGATATTTACGAAATTGCCGGAATCCTGAACGGCACCACCAACTACATTCTGACAAGCATGACCGAAGCTGCCATAAGAGGCAAGCCAATATACATGAAGGAGTGCATCGCCGAAGCACAGCGCCTCGGATATGCCGAGCGTGATCCTTCCGCCGATGTTGAAGGCGTTGATGCCTGCCGCAAGATAAGCATCCTCACGGCTCTCGCCTTCGGGAAGCTCGTAAGCCCCGACCGCATCTCCACAAAGGGGATCACCGGAATCACCGCCGAGGATATCCGTTCTGCCGTTGCTCGTGGCAATCAGGTCAAACTCATCGGACGTGCCGCTAAGCTGGCTGATGGACGAGTTTATGCATCTGTAGCTCCCTGCGAAGTTCCGCCAAGCTGTCCGCTGTCACATGTAAACGATGTTTTCAATGCCGTTCTGGTTCGCGGCAGAGCTTTGGGCGATGTCATTTTCTACGGTCGCGGAGCCGGCAGCCTGCCTACTGCAACTGCTGTTGTCTCCGACATAATTGATATTGCATCCAACATAGGTCATCAGCCATCTCAAATTCTCTGGGAGCGTGCAGACTCACTTTATACAGACAAGGCTCCCGATGATGGCGGCTTTGTAATGCTTTGAATAAACATAACACCCGCCGCCCCGAAGTTGATTACCGGGTAAGGCGGGTGTCCTTGTGAACAACATTGATATTCTAAGCTCAGTGTTTTCACACGCCGGGCTTAGAATATTGTCATATTATATACTATTCACGGTTATTTCATTGCTTCAAACGACGCCAGAAGTGTCTCGAGCTTTGCTTCAAATTTCGGGTAATTAGACTCCATTGTTGAAGCAGCCGTGCCGGAATTTAATTTGACAAGCTCACGAAACTGCTGCATAACATTGCTTAGTGACGCAGAATAGATAAATGCGAAGTCGAAGACCACCGAGTCTGATATCATATCGAGCATCTGCGATGTTTCATCATCGCGGGAATATTTCACTTTCAATGCAGTCTCATAATATGCGGGAACAACTGAACGATAACCTTCCGCACACATAGCTTCGATTGTTGCTGCGGCGGCATCAATATCAGAACAGGTAACCGGAACCGAAACGGTCGAGAATGCGTTATGTATCCAGTTTGTGTACTTCTCCTGTGCCTCGTCGAACTTCGGAACCGGCACTATTCCGAAATCGCTTTCCATATCGCGATAGCTGTCAGCGCTTGCGAACCTGCCCGAAGCGAACAGACCGGTTTCATTCTTCAGCTTGGTTACGAGCACCGAAACATCTGAACTATTGGGGTCATACCACACAAGCTGACCGTGATGAAGGAGCGGAATAATTTTTTCGAGAAAATCGAAGGTATGTTCCTCTTTATTATACACGAGACGCGGCAGTCCTTCGCTGTCACGGCGGCTGAGAATTACGTTACTTGCACCAACCAGGGAATCAATGTAATTGACAGATTGAGTCACATATCCGTATAGGTCATCAAAGTCAGCCACACCGTTACCGTTCAGGTCGGAATAGACCGTAGCGCAAAGTTCACCGAGTTTGTCCAGTGTCCAGCTGCCGGAGTTTATCGTGTCATACAGGCTGTCGGAAAAGAATGATGCATACATATCTTTATTGTAATAAAATACATATGTACTCTGCAGCTTACAAAGCGAGATATCACCCGCGGCAAAGTAGAGCTGCTCATATACTTGTGCGGCATTGGCGAAGGATTCTGACCACCAGGGCTGCGCGAAATCAAGATAGTTGAACAGGTTGAGATTATACAGCAATCCCTCAAGGGCGAGCGGAGTAGCCTGACTCATATGGTTAAGCAGGATATCGTAATCATCCGAACCGGCTGTCACCGACGCACGAATGAGTTTGTTCATTGCCGCACCGCTGTCAATACCTTCATCAGCAGTCAAAATCTTTATACCTATGTTCAACCGGTTTTCAACAGACAGCTTTCTGTCGTGCAACGCCGTATTTACTACTTCACCCGACTCTTCCGCATCGATCTCAAGACGCAAATCGGGGTCACCGAGATTTGGAGCGCTGCCGCGATGCAGGAAACGCATCTCTTTACCGCCGAAATCCAATTCAGGAAGGTTGTCCTTGGCATTCTTTCTTAGATTCTCATCTTGGGCTTCGATGGCTTTTGTCTCTGCAACAGTCTCAGATAAAGCAGGCGGAGCGTCATTGCCGCTGCATGATACAAGTACGCCGGATAGAATAACGGCAATTAAAAGAACGCCTGCAGTGTAACTTATTGCTTTATTCTCTGATAAAATTTTCATATCTCACCTCATATACAGTTGCATAATTGGCTTATCTTCTCAAAGTTTCCTTAAGCATCTTCAGCGCTTTCTTCAGCCCGTCAGGTGACTTGGGAGCGGCGGCTTCAAAGCTGACCGTTCCGTCGTAGCCGGAAGACTTCAACTCAGCAAGGAGCACCGCAAGTTCTGGCGAATAACCATCCTCGGGCAGTACGCTGTCATAGTCAGACACATGGATATGCAGAATATCGGCATCACAACGGCTGATTTCTGTGGCAGGCTCGCGGGATGAAAGCATATGAATTGTGTCGGCTATCAGTTTTACATATGGAGAATTTACCGCACTAACCACCCGCATACCATCGGCGAGGGTGTTGATAAAGTTACATGACGAATTGCGCAGCGGCTCAATCATTATTCTAATACTATAAGTCTGGCATTCAGGAACCATAACATCCCGCACCAGTGCCGAGAATTCCTCATAACCGCGACCACAGTCATATCCATCAGGCAATCGCCGGGAGCGCCCGCTTCCCAGCACTAACTTATTCGTACCGATCTGCTTTAGTCTGGGAAATACATGACGCAGATAAGCGGTTACCGCACAGGTATCGACATCTTCACCAGTAAGACGCAGATCGCCCGGGAACATCAGATTGCACACCGGAACACTAACTCCGTTTTCAACAATAAATCGGCAGACCTTTTCAAAAACCTCGTCAGATGCCGCTGCAATCGAGGTTACGCCGGCTTCAATATAGTCGAAACCGTATTCACTCATACGCAAGATTGCATCGGTACGACCGTCGATCACAGCTCTTACTATATCTAAACAGTTGCCGTAAAGCATAATATACCTCCCTTTATTCAGAACGTCAGACTCTGGGAGACAGGTCTATATCGACCCAGTCTCCTCCGTTGTATGCACTTTCGTAAATTGCGTCAAGAATAATACGAGACAATCTTCCCTGCCCGCCGCATATATCCAGGGGGGCACCGGTGCGCACGGAGTTGGCGAAATTGTCGCTGCCCTGACGCCACTTAGGAACAACATCCACCGGGCATTCCTCGGTCCAACCGCCGCCGGGCTTGCTCCACCAGGCATGCTCGCCCTCGGGTCCGCCGCTTGTGCTGACATATGCGCCTTTTGTTCCGTGAATTTCGTTGCGTGCGTACCAGGAACCGGTGGGATATGTGGTTGTTGAAATGATGCTCACGAATTTTTTATCACCGTAATCCCATACGCTGGAACCAATATCCTCTCCCTCTATGTCATGACACACGGTAGCAATTGTCGCCCGAACACGTTTTGGCATTCCCAGCAGAAGCAGCATGCGATCAATCTCATGAACGCCCTGATTCGCCATCGAACCGCTGCCGTCCATGGCACGGGTTCCGCGCCAGCCGCCGTTCTCGTTGTAGTAATCCTGGGAACGATTGATATATAGGACAGTGCGGAACGAAATGATATCCCCGAAGAAACCGCTTTCAACAGTAGCCTTTTGCCTCAGATAGCGTATGCGGTGGCGCTCGTCGAAGTCGACGCCGAGGAGCAGTCCCTTCTCGTCCGCCAGTCGAATTGCCTTGTCGCAGTTCTCGGTACTTACGTCCATCGGCTTTGTTGTGAGAACATGCTTACCGGCGTTCATACACTGCATGGCAACCTTGCAGTGTAGACCCGTTGGCAGAACCACGTACATAACTTCAACCTCCGGGTCGTTGAGAAAAACATTGATATTGTCGGAGTACTTGACGCCGAAGACCTCGCCCACCTCTTTTGCCTTCGCAAGGTTGATATCACATACGCCGTAAAGACGAATACCGCTTGTTTCGGTGAGCTGTTTTGCGCGGACACGCCCCATTCCCAAGCCGACCACAACGAAACGCACCGGATTGTCGGCGTAGGGACGCTCAAAATCCTGCTGCACCTCTAAAGCCGCTTCGATGCTTGATGGCGCAGCGGAAGGCCAGCTCTTGCGTATCGCTTCGATGCACAGACGAGTACACTCAACGGGGGTATAGGGGCTTCCCGCCGGATTGTGGGTCTCTATAGATACCGGGATATCGCCCCCAAGTGCCGATACGGCACGCAAGACACGAGACCAGGGCACTTTGCGGCTGTCGAAATTTTCAAGTGTCGCACGCGCCTTGACGTGGATCATGTTGGCACGTTTGATGCATTTGGTAAAGTATGCTACAGCATCTCCCTGAGCCTCTGGAAGAATTTCGAACATATTAGCGCAGTCAAACGCCATGCCCCAGCCTGTCACGTTCAGTGCATCAAGCAGCGCAATCACCTCGTCGGGCGTCTGACCGCAGTTCTCGAAGCCGAATATCAGTCCGGCTTCAAGTGCGCGTTTCTTTATGGGTTCGAACATCTCCAGCACTATGTTCATCATGTCGGGGCGCACTGCCAGCTCACCAAGCTCCTTGTCGGTTTCCTTGTGCTGCCAGTAGTTGAAGGCGCGTACCAGGCGGCAGCCAAGTATATCGGCGGCGCGAATAATACCCTCAAGCTTTTCGAGCTCTTTCTTCCGGCGTTCCTCGTCGGGCAGATGCACTTTGCACAGTGAGGACTGGATTGCACCTACACGCATACCGTTATCGTCAAGCACGCGCTTCAGCTCATGCAGTTCCTGATCAGTCTGATACTCGATACCCTTGCCGTTGATGCGGCCTCGGAAATCCACGGCTGTCATGCCCCACTCCTTTAACATGGGGAGCGCCTCGTAGAAATCCATATTTAACTCATCGGTGAATACTGAAAGAAACATAAAAATTCCTCCTAATTACATGCGTATGTGCCGTATGCGGCAGGCAGGTGCATACGATTGTTACTTTTAACTTATAGTTTTGCTTATTGTGTTTATGATTCTGAATTCGTCTCCGGGAGAAAACGCTGTTTTATCATTATACTTCTCTTGGATATAGTATATTCATGCTTTTATACTATCATCGGTACTATTGTAACAAAGAGCGGCGTTCTCTTCAAGACTAATTTTCAGATGTTTGTAAAAATAAAACATGGAATTGACACTATCGGTATTGTAAAGTATAATAAGTTTCAACGGGTATATGTATCGTACTATAATATTATCCCTTTACAACTTATGACTGGTTATAATACTCGGTAGGTATGTCATTACCCGGGCTTAATGAATCGCAGTCGCAGAAAGAATAATCGAATTCAATACATAAATCTAATGCGTGATAAAGGAGAGTAACCATGTATACACCGAAAACTTCAAGGCATTTTAAAGAGTATACCGATCCGAAATCCGGTATGATCTATTATATACTGGCTACACGGGTCGCGCCGATTCAGCAGGGCTTCTACTTTGTAAACTCCGGCTGTGATTATAGCCGAAGGTACATCTGGTTCTACTGTGCCTGCCCGCCAAAATCCGGTCATTATACAGGTGTTGTAGATTTGGAAACTGATGAGGTCCATGTCTTCCCCGAGACCACGGGAAGCGGATGGATGGTTGATCCCCTTACCGGAAACCTCTGGTGGGGAGACAGTTCCGGCATATACATGCGAACTCCGGTTCCTGCCGACAAACCCGTGAAGATTGCCGGTATGCCTCCGAAACTCGAAGAATTGAGCGCTCGCTCGCTGGGAGGCACACATCTGACCTTCTCGCCTGACCGCAGCGAACTGTTTGTGGATGTGCAGACGCCGGAAAGAGGTTCGCATCTGGGCACTATCAAAATCGCTGACGGCAGCTATACCGAGTGGTACGCAACAAAGCCCGGTATTCCATATAACCACGGTCAGTTCTGTCCGACAAATTCCGACCTTGCCATGGTTGCCCATGAGTATAAGCTTGATCCCGTGACAAAGAAGCATATTGCGCCACCGCTGACTGCCGAAGGGATATATCCGCGCTTGCAGCTGATCGGTCGCGACGGGAACCGTGAGATGCGACCTCCGCTGAACAATTATGCCACACATGAATGGTGGGCAGAAAGCGGCAGGGCAATCTACTATTGCACCAAGCATTGTATTGCCCGCGACCGTCTGGATGAGAATAAACCCGAGCTTGTCTGCCACATACCCATTGAAGGCGGAAACGGCACCTGGCACGCCAACTGTACCGGGGACGAACGGTACTTTATTGTTGACGGTTCTCTGCCAAGCATGGGACTGTCCTGGTGGCGCGGCTGCGTCTCGGTGGTTCGATTCTGGAATGATGTTACACATAAACTCTGCGACCTTATTACCTACAACCCGATTGTAGGCGGTTGGACGCCCGAAAATCCCTGCCCTTATCACATCGACCCGCATCCTCGTTTTGTCTGGGATGACGAGTGGGTGACCTTCACTTCTACCGTAACGGGAAATGTTGATTTTGCAATTGCTCCAGTGGATCAGCTTATCAGAGCTACGGAATGAAAAACAATCATGCTGACACACCGATTACAGGAAATGAAGGCGACCGGGTTACCCTTTACGGATAACCCGGTCGCTTAGTGTGTTTTTTCAATTTTCTGCCGGCGGCATTCCTTAATCAGGATATTACTCGGCGTATACACTAACGCACTTTCTGCTGCGGGTGATGTGCTCAAACCTGACCTTTCCGTCAATCAATGCATAAAGCGTATCGTCTCTGCCGATACCGACATTGTTGCCGGGGTGAATGTGGGTCCCGCGCTGCCTGACAATAATGTTGCCTGCAACAACGGGCTGACCATCGGAACGCTTGACACCGAGACGCTTAGACTCGCTGTCGCGCCCGTTCTTGGTTGAACCGACACCCTTCTTATGTGCAAAAAACTGTAAACTAATCTTTAACATTGGTCTGACCTCCGATTTAGTTAATTGGAAGGGGATTACTCCTCATCTTCCGTCTCATCCACGTCAATAAAATCGTAATATTCTTCAAGCAAGTCGTTAAGCTGGAAATAATACGCCTGTATCAGACCGGATATGGCAAAGCGCTTGCATTCGTCCGACTCATATTCTGGCAACGCTCCCCGTGCTACAACCTTGATATCGGTGGTCTCCTCGTCTATTGTATAATCGACAGAAGAGCCGTAGGATACCTCAATTGCATTTATGATGAGCATCGTCATTGCCGACAGTGCTGCGCAGAGCACATCGTCACCCGATTCGCCGTAGCCGGTATGTCCGGTTTCCTTGAAGCCGTAGTAAATACCATCCCGCCTGAAAAACGTAACTTTGGTCATCAGCCTGCGATCTTGCTGATCTGAACCTTGGTATAGGGCTGTCTGTGACCGACCTTCTTCTTTGAGTTCTTCTTGGGCTTGTATCTTATGATGTGGAGTTTGCGACCCTTGCCGTTCTTTATAACATCAGCGGTAACGGTTGCACCCTCAACATAAGGCGCACCAACCTTAAAGGAATCGTTTGCATTCAGAGCCAGAACCTTGTCAAAAGTAACCGACTCTCCCTCGGCAGCCTCAAGCTTCTCTATGAAGATGACGTCGCCTTCCTGAACTTTGTACTGCTTTCCGCCAGTTTCGATAATTGCGAACACGAAAAGCACCTCTCTTTCTTTTACGCCCGCCGACTTTCTCACGCGGTCGGGGCGTCAGATTCGCTGATTTAGGTACCCGCCGATGTTGACAGCGGAATTTTGAACCGTAATCACGCGTGGAGAGAGTATAGCATATTTATATGAGCAATGTCAATACCTTTTTACGTTTTTTTACTTAATACAGCGTTTTTGACATAATGCGCAAAATATCTGCTTTCGCAATAATAATCGGGTGCAATTTGCTGATAAAAAACGAAAGGAGCCGCCGATATTTTCGGCAGCTCCGGGAATTATTCGTATTGTCAGCCGCCAATCTGCTCGACTGGAACAACAGTCCACTTGGCATAGAGATTGATTTCCTGGTTCTTCATTACCTTTAAGATGCGGTGCTCGAAATTAACATCGGCAAACCAACCTTCGAAGATATAACCGGTACGCACCGGAACGAAGCCGGAAAGCATTACAATGTTATCGCTCACATAGAACGAAGGTTCGGATATAACACCGCCGTTTGTTATGAAGCGAACATTTTTAAGATATTCATAGGTGATGCATGTATCGGCAATTGTCAGAATATTCTGACCCGGTGCGATTTCCTTGAATACAACAGTGGGAACAATTACAATCGGAGCCACGGTAACCGGGTATACGCCGAAGTAAGAATAGCCTGCATAGTAGGGGGAGCACGGATAATAGGGGTAGCCTGCATAGTAAGGATAGCCTGCGTAGTAGGGGTAACCTGCGTAGTAGGGATACGGACAATAAGGGTAGCAGGAGGTATACGGATAGGTGCGGTAAGCACAGGGATGTCCTGCAGGATATAGAGGAGCAGGCGTTTTGTGACCAGGACCGGGACCAATCCAGGTCGGAGGCTTCTTGAAACTATCGTCAATTACGCCGCCATCTGCAAAGGAAACCACGGTCATAGCTAAAATGCAAAAGACAACAGCCATCAGAAGTGCGATAATACGTTTTTTCATACCGATTATTCTCCTTTGTATTGTTTCAGGCACAGCTTCGCTTTTTATAATTTTATGTCATTATTGTTAATACACTAGGTGTCAAGTTGTTAACATTTTATAAATTTTTTGAAATGTTATATTAGGTTTTTCGGCGGTTTTAAGCATTATTACTCCAGTTTGTGACCGTCACGACTTGACACGACTGAAAACGGGTGATATAATGCATATATGTAAATATTGAAAGGGACTCTTCGACATGACCCGGGAAAACAAGCGTAAAAAATACGAAATGACCGAAAAAGGTTATTATAAAACCCATGCCTGCGATGAGCCGTTTACCTGTAGGGTGTGCGGAAGACTTAATACACCCGACAACGCCGGCACCGAGCACCGCAATCATTGTGTGAACTGTCTCTCTTCATTACATGTGGATGAGGAGCCGGGCGACCGCGCCTCAGATTGCGGCGGCGTGATGGAACCTATCGCGGTTTGGGTCCGCAAGGGCGGCGAGTGGGCAATTATCCACCGCTGCAAATACTGCGGCAAACTTGACTCAAATCGTGTAGCTGCCGATGACAACCCTATGAAGCTGATGTCAATAGCTATGAGACCGCTGGCAGAGCCGCCGTTCCCAATTGAGAGAATACAGGAACTTACCGACCTCATGGCAGGCGGTGGTAAGCTCAAAAGCGACTGAAACAGCAGGTAACCGGGCATTATGGACAGCATTATACAACGAAAGAATGAGCTCATCCGTATTGAAGGGCTTGGCAAGACCTTCACATCGAAATCCGGTTCGGTAACCGCACTTAAAAATATCAATCTATCTATATACTCCGGCGAGATATTCGGTATAATAGGTCTCAGTGGAGCGGGTAAATCCACCCTTGTCCGCTGTATCAACTTCCTGGAGCGCCCCACCGAGGGCGACGTTATCTTCGACGGTGAAAGTTTATCCTCCCTTACCCCTGCGCAGCTGCGTATTCGACGCCGCTCTATGGGTATGATTTTCCAGCAGTTCAACCTGCTTATGCAGCGTACGGCTCTGGCGAATATCACATTCCCGCTGGAAATAGCCGGTGTACCTAAGGAAAGAGCTTTGGAGCGGGCGCGCGAGCTCCTTCAGATCGTCGGGCTTGCTGATCGCGAAAAGGCTTATCCGTCTCAACTCTCGGGAGGACAGAAACAGCGTATTGCCATTGCGAGGGCGCTGGCAACCGAACCAAAGGTGCTGCTCTGCGACGAGGCCACCTCGGCTTTGGATCCCACAACCACGGCTTCAATTCTTGCCCTGATAAAGGATATCAACCGCAAGCTCGGTATTACGGTCATCATAATTACCCATGAGATGAGCGTAATCGAGGAAATCTGCAGCCGGGTCGCTATAATCGACCACAGCAAAATCGCTGAGGTAGGTGATGTTGACGAAATCTTTATTCGTCCGAAATCAGAAATCGCAAGGAAGCTGATATTCCCCGAAGGTCCCCGTGAGACCCTTTTTAACGGCGAGCACTGTGTGCGTATCGTCTTTGACGGCAAGTCCTCTTTTGAGCCGGTCATCGCAAATCTTATACTGGAGTGTCAGACTCCGGTCAACATCCTGTACGCCAACACCAAAAATGTAAACGGCACCGCACTGGGACAGATGCTGCTACAGCTACCCGAAAGTGAATCCTCCAGAAAGCGTGTTCTCGCCTATCTGACAGTCAAGGGTATACCCTTCACCGAAGAAACCATCAGACAGGAGGATTGATATAATGGATTTGTCGATTTTCACACCCGAACTGCTGAAAGCCATAGGCTGGGGTATAATCGAGACCCTTTATATGACCCTCTTTTCCACCCTGCTGGCTTACGTAATAGGTCTGCCGGTGGGTATACTTCTTGTCACTACAGCAAAAGACGGCGTTACTCCCCTGCCCTGGTTCAACGCTATTCTGGGTTTTATCGTAAACCTGATGCGCTCCATTCCTTTTATCATACTTCTTATACTGGTTCTGCCCTTTACCCGTCTTGTGGTCGGAACCACAATAGGCTCGACGGCAACCGTTGTCCCTCTGGTCATCTCGGCGGCACCCTTCATCGCACGTATGGTGGAGTCATCGCTGCGTGAGGTGGATGCCGGTGTAATAGAAGCCGCTCATTCCATGGGCGCCACACCGATACAGATAGTCTGGAAAGTGATGCTGCCTGAGGCTACCCCTTCACTTATTATAGGAAGCGCGATTGCCGTGACTACCATACTGGGTTACACTGCGATGTCCGGATTCGTGGGCGGCGGCGGTCTCGGTACCATTGCGGTAAATTACGGATATTATCGATACAAGACCGATGTTATGCTTGTCACCGTGCTGTTGTTGGTCTTAATCGTTCAGGTTTTCCAGGAACTTGGCATGCGAATCTCATTGGCAGGCGACAAGCGCGCCAGATAAAACGTTCCCAATGCAATCACATAAAAAATACTATCAGGAGGTATCACAATGAAAAAAAGAATCATCGCACTGACCGCACTCATGCTTGCGCTGCTCTGCGTACTGTCGATCGTCGGATGCGAACCGAAACGCGACCCCAACACCCTCCGCGTCGGAGCATCCATTACCCCACATGCCGAGATTCTTGAGGTCTGCAAGCCGATTATGGCTGAGAAGGGCTTCACCCTTGAAATTATCGAGTACACCGACTACGTTCAGCCAAACAAAAACGTAGAGGACGGCGAACTTGATGCAAACTACTTCCAGCACAAGCCCTATATGGACAACTTCAACGAAGAAAACAAGACTCACCTTGTATCGGTCGCAGCGGTTCACTACGAGCCCTTCGGTCTCTATCCGGGAAAGACCAAGGCAATCAAGTCACTTAAAGACGGCGCCACCATTGCCATTCCCAACGACGGCACAAATGAAGCACGCGCTCTCATGCTCTTGGAGCAGGAAGGTCTGATAAAGCTGAAGGCCGACGTCGGCTTTACCGCCACAGTTCTCGACATCGCCGAGAATCCAAAGAAGCTTGACATTAAGGAAGTCGAAGCCGCTCAGCTTGCACGCTCCCTCGCCGATGTTGATATGGCTGTGATAAACGGCAACTATGCCATCCAGGCAGGTCTGAACGTTGCCAAGGATGCCATCGCCATCGAAAGTCAGGATTCCTCTGCTGCAGTTACCTATGCCAACATCCTATGCGTGAAGGAAGGCATGGAAAACGACGCTGCGGTTCTCGCCCTCATCGAGTGTCTGACCAGTGAGGAAGTAAAAACCTTCATTAACGACACCTACGCCGGTTCCGTCGTACCGATGTTCTGAGCCTGATAGCCGAATAATCTGATTAATAAAATGCACGGACATATACGGAAGCTCCGTGCCGCGGCAGGCATCATGCTTCTCATGGTGCTTGCCGTATTTATATCGGCATGCTCCACTGCCGATGGCACGGATAGTAAAAAACGCACTGCCGACGATGATTTAACGATTATCGCCCATGACGGTGCAACCGATTACGTCATCGTCCGACCGGACGTCGCCTCGCCCGAAGTAACTTCCGCCGCCGTTGCTCTTCGAAAGGCCATAATAGACGCTACCGGGGCTGAGATAGGCATAAAAACCGACTTCGAGAGCGAACGCACCGGCGATGTGCGAACCGAGCGGGAGATACTCGTTGGTCTTACCAACCGCGATGAGAGCATCGGAGCCCTTGATGATATGCGGCTTGGCGACTGGCTCATTCGCTTTGAAACCTCCCGTATTGAGATTTTGGCAGGCAGTGAGGGTATAGCCGATGCGGTAGAAGCCTTTATCCGACTGTACATCGATCCGGAAAACCGTATCTGTGCTATGGCGCCGGGTGACATTGAGCTGCACCGCGCGGTTTATCCCGCCGACAGCATTATCATCAATGGCAGTGATATCCGTTCCTTCGCGGTAATAGCTCCAGATTCGCTGGCGGAGAGCGCCTCACTGATCTCCGATTCAATCGCCGACCTCTGCGGTTACCGGATACCCACGGTCACTCCCCATTCTGCAAGCAAATATTCCGCCGGCATTGCCATATCAGTCGACAAATCGGTCAGTGACGACGTTTACAGCGTAAAGGCAGACGGCAGTATGATTGTCATATCGACCAGCGGACTGCTCTTTCCGCCCTCAGAAGCGACGGTGTGGTTTATCGATAAGTATCTTCATAATGTTCCGTCGGACGGCGGCGTTCTCAGCATTAATGTAAAAGATGAGGAGGTAAAAAGCATGAATGACAGAATTAAGATCGCTGATGCAGCCTTCCTCGCCGGAATAGACACTAAAGCAGAAGCGTTGAAGGCTGAAATTCTCGGTTCGGTTTCAACCGTTAAACCGGCTGAGGGTTGCGGTGCCTTCTATGTTTCCAACAGCGGATCCATAGCCGGCGACGGTAAAACCCCGGGGACAGCCTGGGAAACCCTTGACCAGGTTAATGGTGCGCCCCTGAAGCCCGGAGACGTGGTTTACTTCGAGCGTGGCGGTGTGTTCCGCGGCAATCTCAAGGGTCAGACCGGCGTCACCTATTCCGCATACGGCGAAGGTCCCAAGCCAATAATCAACGGTTCTCCCGAAAACTACTCTCAGCCCGACAAGTGGAAGCCGACCGAATATGAGAACCTTTGGGTATATGATGAAGTATTCGAACGTGACTGCGGACTAATCGTCTTCAACGACGGTGAGGCGTGGTCGGTGAAGCGAATTGTCGGTTCTCTTGATTTCAAGGGCACCTTTGATGAGCTGAAGAATGACCTTGAAATGTACCATTCCCTGGACGACAAGCGCATATACCTTGTATCGACAGAAGGCAATCCTGCTGAGCGTTTTGACCGCATCGATTTCGCCCTGAAGAACAATGTTATCACCTGCGGCGACAACTGTACCTTCGACAACATCGCTGTGAAGTATGGCGGCTCCCATGGAATCGGAACAGCCAACCGAAAGGGGTTAACGGTGCGCTACTGCGAATTCGGCTGGATAGGCGGCTCGATTCAGGGTATAAATGCAACCACCCGTTTTGGCAACGCGGTCGAAATCTATGTGGCCTGCGAAGACTTCACGGTGGATCACTGCTATGTCTATCAGATTTACGATGCTGGTCTGACCCACCAGTTCAAGGGGGATAACGGCAGTCCTGTTCCCATGGTGAATGTCACCTACATTAACAATCTCATTGAATACTGCACCTATTCCATTGAATATTTCCTTGACGAAAGCCTTACTCCAGGTAAACCTGCCGACAGCAAATATTCAACCGATAAGCAGGTTATGAAGAACATAGTCATTCGCGATAATATCATGCGTTTCGCCGGCTACGGCTGGGGCGACCAGCGTCCCGACAAGACTGCTGCTTCCCACCTCAAGGGCTGGGATCACGCCAATCCGGCTGACGGCTATATTGTTGTGAACAACATCTTCGACCGCAGCCGTTACATGCTGGTTCACTGCGGCGCTGCACGTACCGAAGAGCTGCCGACCTTCTCGGGCAACACTTTCGTGCAGTATGTCGGCAGCCAGTTCGGACGCTATTCGAAGAATCCCACTTCCCTAATGATGTATGACTCGGCAGCCGCGGCTCTCGACAGTTTCTCTGCCGATACCTTCATGTTTGTAAAAGACGCTGAATAATCCCAACCATAAAACAATCAGCCCGGACGAAATCAAACGTCCGGGCTGAAGCTGTTTCATTGGGTTATATTCTGTCGAATACTCTTACGAAGTCCACCACGAAATCATCGGGCAGAATCGCCTTCTTTAATACCTCGGAGGGCTGATCACCTTGACGATAACCCTGACACTCGGTTGAGATGAGTATGAAATGCTGTGCGCGGGATACCGGTCCGGTAACCGTCTCACCATCCTGCACGCCGTCGATATAGAAGGTATAACCATTCTCCGACCAGTCAACACCGAAGTAATGGAAGTCGTCTGAGAGCTTCGTCTTCGGATTCTGACCAGGGTGGGAGTCGACCTGACCGTGATTCTTGCCGTAGCCGTTGTAGTGCACGCAATGCTTTATAACCGTGCCCGGCTCAAAGCTCTCCATGATATCAATCTCGGTACCGTCGGTCTCGGGATCAAGGGAGCAGCCTATTTTCGGGGACTGCAGCCAGAATGCCGACCACCAGCCCGGCTGTCGCTGCAGACGGCAGCGGCACTCATAGTAACCGAATCCGTGGGTGTAGAGGTTGGGCTTCATGGTGGCGATAGGCCAGGTGAACTTGCCGTAGCGGTCGGAGGGCGGTATGTCCATAAAATTGTAGCCGGTCTGCAGCTGTGCCGAGTAATAGTGACCGTCCTTCTCCACCAGACCGATATGCACGCAGCTGTTACCGTCAAGCGTTACACCTTCAGTGGTATAGGTATTGTGGCGGGTATGCATAAGGTGAAGCCTGAAATCCCACTTGCTGCGGTCAAGCTCGGTACCGTCGAACTCATCGTTCCATACAAGCTTCCAGTTTCCGTCGGGAAGCAGGCTCTCAGCATGGGTGTCGTCAATTTTATACTTTTGCATTTTTTACCTCACTTTGTGTAGGTTATTACTGCAATGCCGTCAGCCGGTACGGTTTCGGGCAGCGCTTCGAATTCACCGTCGATGGTATGATAGCCCTTGAATTTCAGCGAGGAATCGATGCCAAGAACTGACAGGGGCTGAGCCTTAGTACAATCGTTCCACACTGTGACAGCCACCTTGTCATCAGTCTCGTAGCTTACCGCCATAAAAGACGGATTAACGGGATTCACATATTTGCGGTCAACATATACACCTCGGCCGATTATATCCCAGCAGCGGCGTCTAAGGTCTGACACCTTCTTTGTGTATTCGCGCTGAGGTGCGAATTTATCGGCAAGTATATCGTCCTTGTCGGCACGGTAGCGAATTTCCTGCTCAAATATGAAGGAATGCAGGAACGCCAGGTTGGTAAAACGCTCGTTTGTGTTGGGAGTGGGATTTCGGACTGTAATTTTGACCTCCGGGAAGGCGGTGCGGAAGAGCTCGGGCACACGATAGCGGATCACCCGCTCGGGATGCTCTGCGGCGGCTGTTTCGACACCCTTGCCGTTAGGGTATACACCGACGCTATGGAGCATGTCTGCGTAAGTTGAGTAGAGGTCTGTAATATTCTCGGTGAAGAAGGCGAACTCGGGGGCAATCTCTTTGGAATGGCGCTGGAGAGAGCCCATAAGACGCTGCCTGCCGCCTGATACAGCTCTTGCGGGGCTGTCGCCGTCATGCTTGTGGTTCTCATCAAAGCAGACATAGGGACGTATTCCGCCGATCTGATCATAAAGACAGCCGTCCGCGCCGAAGGATGCCAGCCAATCCTCGCGTTCGGTCATGAGGTCAACCCACTCAGGGCAGGAAGGACATGCGAGTGCGAAACGCTTGTGCGAGAAATTCCTCAGATAACTGCTGCGATGGGACTTGTTGTAATACTCGATATACTCGTTGCCCCAGATGGTCTTGAGCGTATAGGCATTGCCGCCGTTCTTGTAAAAATCCGAGTTGGAGTCGATGAGATGCCCTTGATAATAGAGAGTTACGTGACCGCCCATCTCCTGTACCGCCTTGATTCCGGCTTTCAGTTTATCCTCACCGCCGAGAGTCTCGGATACCTCAAGATCCGGGTAGCGGTTATCGTGTCCGCTCTCATACCATCCGAAAAGACCGAGGGTGTCATAGCCATGAGCTTCTGCCAGCTCATACAGTTTCGGCAGTGTATCATAAGGCCACATATCATAGCCGTACTGCTGCTTATTGATAACCAGGAAATAGCCCTGCGTATCCTTGACCCACTCGGGCCGCTCATGTTTCGGACGGTAGGGGGCAATCCATTTTGAATACTCGGCAACACCGTGACGCCAGTCGCCGCTATAGAGCTTGAGTTTGAGCGGATCAAAGGAAATCTTTGAATTAGGGTTGACGCAGGCGAATCGGTCATAAATAAAGGTCATAGCACCGCTGCCGTTGTATCTGCCCTCAACACGGAAATTTACTGCTGAAAACGTGGAATCGTTGCCTACGAAGAAGAAACAGTTTTCCTTTCCGCAGAGCGCCAGCCACTGCATTGAAATCGGTCCGGGATAAAGGAAATCCATGACGTTGTTATGACTCTCGCGGCTCTGACCGTATGAAACGATTTCTCCGGGATTTGTTATTGCCATACCCGAGGCATCCGGTACGAACAGTGTGGGAATACCGTCTCCAAGGGTGCGTATTTCACCCACGCGCGGAAACTCAAAGTCGGTGAAGTAAGCATCTGTGCGGTTGTCAACATCCGCGGTAAAGAGCAGATCTTCGCCGCGAAGCTCAATTTTCAGTATAAGCGAAACATCGGCGACACAGTCATCGCTGAGACCGTCAGAATATATAAGTCTGTCTGCCGAGAAGGTGATGGTATTTCCCTCCTGAACAATCTTCCAGCTCTGGCGGCTGCCGCAGATGAAATTCTCAAATCGCTCTGTCTCACGGAAGGCGAGGCATGCGAAGAAACCTTCATCCGCCGGGGCATCGATGACATTCTTTCCGTCGCCCTTTAGATTGCAGAGTGAGGTGAGAGCTGCGTTTCCGTTTACCGAAACCCGCAGGTACTCGTTTTGAAGGATGTAGTCAACGCTCATGTTTTTTACTCCCTTTCTGTGTACATTCTGTTATTTGTGTCCCGTATGCTTTTTCAGTCTGGCGGCATCGATGGTACGGTCTAGGTAGGGCTTATAATCACTATAGTTGCGTGCGGTAAGTGCCGAGAAGAGGATATCAATAACCGTCAGCAGCCCGATCCTTGATGCCATGGCGCCCGAGCGGATAAAGCCCTCATCGCTCATAACACTGAGACGCACATCGACGGCGTCCGCCAGCGTATTCGGCCCGTAGCGAGTTATTGACATTGTGGCAGCCCCGGCTTTCTTCGCCACGGTGAGAGTTTCAAGGATGTCCTCAGTCTCTCCGGTATAGGATATGAATATCGCAAGATCGCCGATATGCAGCGATGAGGCGCTCAGAATCTGCAGATGCGGGTCGGTCTGGGCTACCGATAATTTACCGATACGCATGAATTTGTTCTGTGCGTCCAGTGCTATGAATCCCGAGTTACCCACTCCGTAGAAGTCCACACGGCTGCATGATTCAAGCAAATCGACTGCCTTAACGAGTGCCTCGTTGTCCAGCATATCCACGGTGTTGCGGATTGCAGAAATATTGTTGTCCCGTACCCGGGTTATTACCTCGTTCAGTCCCCCGTTTGTATCGATTTCATTGGGTAAATCGGCAGAATCGGAGGACAGGTCGGCGTGGAGCATCATGCACAGCTCTTTGTAGCCGCTGTAGTCTATTGATTTACAGAGCCGTACTACCGTGGTTTTGCTGGTACCGCAGATCTGTGCCAGTTCGGATATTGGCATACCCGGTATATCGGCGGAATTCGCAAGAATATATTCAGCTATCCTCTGCTCGCTTTTCGGCAGCCGATCCAGGCTTTCACGCAGCCTGACCAGACATCGCAGAGTACTCATACTCCCCGCGCGGCGGCCAAAGCCGCTCCCACAAGATGGCAGGTGTCGACATTTTCCGCCGCTCCGATATATTTTAGTGTGGGCACGCCGGCAAGCGCAGCTTTTAGTGTCTCGCCGAACAATGAAAATCCCCGGGAAATCTGACCGCCTGCAATAAAAGCTTCAATTTTGTACTCGGTTAATATGGGAGCAAGCAGCTCGCCAAGCAGACTTCCCATTTCTGCATACGCTTCGGCGGCTTTTTCGTCTCCTGCTTTCGCCAGTCTTTCTATATCGAGAGCGCTTTTTGTGCTGTCTCCGTAGAGTGCCTGAACGCCGCGTCCGGAGATAAAATCCTCGGCGATTTTCCCTTTGAACGGGCGCGCCCAGATTGACACCGCCGGGCCGCCCGTGGGTGAGAGGAGCGGTCGTCCGTCAATAGCCATGGCAAAACCGAGACCGGTACCCAGCATGACGCCGGCGATCCGCCTGTAACCTGCCCTCTCAAGCGGAGCTGCTTCGCCCAGCAGGAACGCAGTGGAGTCGTGAGTGAAACTTATCGGCAGACCGCTGTCAAGCCCTTCAGCCTCAAGGCACGAACGAATATGCGTTTTTAGATCGATGCCCTTTATGGCGGCGAACTTGTGCTCCATAAGACTGATACCGTTCTTCAGGTCGAAGGGACCGGGTGTGTCGATGCAAACGCCGCCGAATTTATACCCATTCTCACATAAAGCCGCCGCCTGGATGTGAATAGTCTCACGATATGCGCCAAGAATTGTCTCCGCGCTGCCCGAACTGTCGGATGGAATGGATGAGATGGGTCCTTTTATTTCACCTTCGGGTGTCACAAGTGCGCTTTTGAAGTAGGTGCCGCCTGCATCTATCGCAATATACACAAGTTCGGACATGGTTTACTTATTGTCGCAGGCGGGTTTGAGAAGCGTCTTGTGCATAGTAACAACCGTTCCAGGCTTCTTGTTTATAACCTCATACTCGCCCATTGAAGCGGGAACAACGACCATATCAAGGAATTTCTGCGTGAAGGAGAGACTTGGATCGGATTTGGAGCGGACCTCGACCTCCTCGCCGTCAACCAGTGTAAGAACATGGAAGCTGTCCTTTGTGTCGTCTTCGATGGATTCGGTGAAGCGCTCGTTGCGCAGTGAGAAGTAGAGCTGGTCGCACTCGCCCACAACAAACTCCTCCCAGCCGTCACCCGAGCGGAGGGTACGCTTGCGGCCGTTTACAAGATTCTCGTTTACATAGTCGGCGCGCATATCGCGGTTGAGATTCATGGTGCCGTAGTAGCTGTGGATGGGGCGCGGTTTGCCGTCCAGATCGAGGCGGAGATAGTCATACATCTTGTATGTATAGGAGCCTATTGTCAGAGAGCCGATCTCGAGAATCAGCTGGTTGCGACCGGAAGCATGTATTGTACCAGCCGGAATCATGACCTGCACACCCGGTTCGCTCTTTACTGCGTTAATGTAGCTCTGATAGTCAACCGGCTTGCGCTCTGTTTCCGAACGCCGGATGTCGCTGATAAAACCGTCGATATCCGCATCATTTTTGAAGCCGAGGTAGGTCTTTGCCTCCTGAGCCGTAGCGACAATATAGTATGACTCGTCTTGCCTGCCCAGCTCGTTGGAATTCTCGCGCAGAAACGCCTCTCCGGGATGAAGCTGAATCGACATGTTGCCCGAGGCATGGAAGGTATCGTCGTAGTTGAAGCGGATCGGGAAATAGCCGTTGAAACGTTTCTCGCAGTCATGTCCGAGCAGTTTGACGCCCACTGTATTGATGAAGGTGTAGTACGGGAATTCCGCCTCCACGCCGTCGATGACAGCTACAACCGATACTTCCATGGGAATCAGGTCAAATACCCAGGCACAGTTGCGCATTTCTTCCGGCAAACGCCTCAAACCCTTCACAAAGTAACCGCCCCATACGCCTTCCAGGTAAACCGGACGGCAGCGGAATGGGTAGTCAACCAGACGGTTGAGTATGGTTTTGAGGGTATTGTAGTCCATGGATGTGAGCGCTTCGGTATCGTCGGCATTGACGTAGATGTCGAAGCCCTCACTCAGCAGTTTTTTGCGGAGCTTGAAGGCGGTATCGAAGTCCACGTAGTAGTTGCGTCTCATCGCCAGTTTAAAGGGCAGCGGTTCAGCCCTTCCGAGGTTGAGATACCCGCCCTTTTTTACATTAAGAACTGCCTGCTTCGGGGTGATATCGGCGAATATCTTAAGTGTATAGATATCACGCATCGAATCGCAAAGCGCACCGCAGCCGTATATCAGGGTTACACCGGGAGCCTCCTTAATTTTCTTGCGAAGCGCGGTGCTCTTGTCGGGATCAAACAATCCTTCGTAGCCGCCCTCGTAAACCTTACCGTAGAGCAGTACAGGGTCTTTTTCGCGATCCATAGGCAGGTATTCCGAGAGCATATTGTCGATATCGTCGGAGGGACGGCAGAGCGTGTTTGTACAGTAAGAGGAAAATGGCAGACCTATTACTGCAGCCGCTTCGCCCACAAGTCCGGCGAGATAAGCAAAGGGTGCGGTGGTATAGCCGTCAAGACCTATTATACAGTGACCGCCGTGACGCGCCATATGGTTTGTAATCAGGTCGGCAAGCGCTTGGCTGCCCTTGAGAATTCGTTCGGTGTCGAAGCCGTCTATTGTAATGTGGTTAACAGCGTTCGGATCGTTGTAGGGATAGGGGTTAAACATGAAACTCATAATTATTCACCATTCTTAATAAATATTATATGATACTCAGACTCTTGCAAATTCAAAATCGCACTGTTTTGCCAAAGCCTCAAGCTGCGGCGTCCAGTCGCCGTCAACTATGCCATAGTGCTGAGTGACACCATGAGGCAGTATGCGGGAGAAAAGTTCCTCCGGGGAGATATCCTCATGAGGTTTGAAATCGGCGTGGCTGTAGCTTGCGAGATAGTGCTTTGTAGGCAGCGCATCCACCAGGGTGCAGATCATCTTCATGCGGCCGTTAAGCTCGCTCATGTGCAGCATGGTCTTTGTTCCCTCTGGGAATACATACCAGGCAAAGGGCGCGCCGGCATACTTCCATGCTGTCTTTGCGAAACGCTCGTCACGGGCGATAACCACATTTTCCGGACAGGCGCTGTAGTTGTTGGGACCCGCATGACCGCCGGCAAATGTTCCGCGCTTGTGATCGATGTAGAAAGGCTCAATGAAGTTGGCGGGTACGCCTGCCAGCATCTGGAGAATGAAGGTTGCCAGTCCGCCGCCAAGGTCGCCCTCGGGCACTGTGACCAGGTCAAGATCGGGAGTTGTGGGGATGAAACCGGGACGCAGACCTATGTTGCGGAAAAGCTCGGTGTCGATGTCGTTGAGCACCAGCAGATCAGCGTCAGCTGCAAGGGCAATGCGCTCCATGGCATAGGAGGCGCGCACCGAGGCGCGGAGCTTCTCGAAGTCCACATTTGGCATTATACGGTAGCGCGAAGTCATGGAGGAAACAAGTTCGTCAACCAGCGAATCAGGGGTATTGTCCACCTCGGTCATAAGCTGTGCTATTGACAGGAAGTGCAGCTCCGGACCTATCTTCATGAACATGTTGTAGGGATCGACATAGGTTGCCCACATAGCCTCGTTATAACAGGCAAGCAGGCTGACATTGCCGCGGCGGAGAATTGTACGCACACGTGCCGCTTCGGAGAAAATCTTCAGCTTCGCCGACACCTCATCAAGAGTGCCGATACAGATGTCCGACATCGGACGCGCGAAACGTCTGAAAGAACCGGAACCTTCCTGAGCGCCAACCAGCGCGCCTGCCGACAGGAACTCTACAAATTGATTTTCGTCATTAGTGTCGGTAATGAACAGCTCATCGCGCACCACCGAGGCGAAGAGCAGCGGCATGGGAGGCAGTTCGCGCAGGAACCGTATCCAGGCGAAATCCTCCGCCCAGGACATGAAGATTGCGCATACACAATCCACCTTTTCTGCGGTAAATAGCTCGATTGCCCTCTCGGCATCTTCTCGGTCATAACACATACCGCAGCTGACGGTATCGGTAAACTTGCCGAAGGCGTCAAGATAGGTCTTGTATTCTGTCTTTTTTCGTACCTCGTAGGTGCCGTCTGCGGTTCCCTCTCCCAGCTGTCTGAAGCGCTTCGCTCCGATGAAGAGCAGTCCCGTCTTTGGTCTGGTTCTCTTGATTTGCTTCATCTCGTACCTGTACCTCCGTATGTTTTCGGAACTAATTGCGGGATTACTACAAATTTGCGCAATTAGTTTACTACCGTATTATAGCACCATACTTCTGCCCTGTCAACACGACTTTTCAGTATTAAAACACTCAAACTGAAATTATTAACTCCCTGTCGTCTCCCTCGCACATGGCGGGCAATGTTATGTACTCGATACCGCCCTGTATGCAGTACCCGCCGCCGTGGCGATGTCCCTGATACACCCGTTTTACCCGTCCTGAAGCTTCAAGTAAACCGCGGATTTCGGCGTTGTTTCTCACCATATGCGGATTTCCGGGGTCATGGTCAAGGTTCTGGTGTATGAAGATGATACAATCACCGCCGCTGTTTCTGAGGATATCAAGCTGCTCCGGCGGCAGCATGGTATTTGTCCAGTCGTTGGTTCCCTTTATATAGGCTCTGCCATCGGTATAGTAACAGGCATCCACGAAAAGCAGCTTAACGCCGCCATATTCAAGCACTGTAGACGCGATTTCAGCCCAAGGGAGCAGTTCGCGGAACTCTTTCGGGGTAAATGCTTCGGTGTCATGATTGCCGGGCACAAATACAAATGGTATACCGCAATTGCGTATGGGGTCTGTTATCGTTTTTAAATTGGCTGCATTTCGAAAGTCATCACCCGCCACTGCATTGATAAGATCTCCAAGACAGACAATCAGTTCTACGCCTTCGGCTTCAAAGCATCTCAGTGCCTTTTTCAGCCGCCCGAGTGAAAGGAACGGTCGACGATTGCCGATGGCTTCTATGTCGGCGTAATGAGGGTCGGCAAAAAGTCCCAGTTTCATATACATTAACCCAAATCGGCTATCAGTCTGTCAAGTATGTCGTCGTCTCTGATATATTCGTGTGTACCGCTGAATACCGTGAAACTCAGCCGGTCGGCGTCAAAGCCCGCAAGCGTCCAGTAACGTCTCAGCCGCCAATACTCGCTTTGTGCGTGACGCCAGTCAAAGAGCTCATCCCGGTCGCCTGTCATTATATGCAGACACCGGGGTGCCGCAAGCAGCGCAATCTCAGCGTCCCCGAATGTGTTCATGAAGTTGAAGAAGGTGACATCCTGCCAGTCATATATGCTGCGGTCGCTGAAGAATGAACATGCCGCGGCGCTTTTCATTCTGGTGTCGGCAGCCGCCATATAGAGAGTATTGGAGCCGCCGTAGGACAGTCCGGTTATTCCGATGCGCTCAGGGTCAACATACTCCACGCTCGAAAGTGCGGTCACCGCCGCCATCATGCCGTAAAGCTCAAGCGACACCATAGAGCAGCCAAGGTATCTGAGTTTTCGGTCAAGATCCTGACGTTCCGGGGTATTGCCAAACTGTTTGTCGCGCCAGAACAATGCCTGCGGCGCGAATGCGTGAACTCCATACCGCGTCACGCGGTAAGTGATGTCGTTGTAGTTGGCAGAGCCGCCGAATAACCCCGAGCAAAGCTCGGGTGTGCCCAGTCCGCCATGCAGCGAAAGGATAAGTGGAGCCTTCAAAGCTTTTCCTTCACAGTCAAGCCGTCTGAACAGGATACCGTAGAACGGAATATTGCCGCAGATTTCAAACACACATCGGATTATTTCGTAATCGCCGCTGACCGCGACCGGATAAAAGCTCACTGCCTCGGCAGCCGGAAATTCGCCGTAAACCAGAGGACCGCCAAGCATGGCATAAAAGTCATGTCTCGCGGCTTCGCTGTCAAAGCCTGAATCGGTGAAGTATTTCATAATGTTTGCTTCACGGTCGGCGGCAGAGGCTGACTTCATATCCTCTATATAACCGGTTATGCCTGCCAGATATGCGTTGCGGAAGCTGTTGCCGGCTGATATGTCTTCTTTATAGGTGTAGTTTTTCATGAGATTTACTCCAATAAAAATCCGCCGCGGGCAATCCTGACGGCGGACAAACGGAAACCCAGGCATGACAGGGCTTCCGTGTACTCAATTGTTTAGATTTCGTATACTCTCGGGTCGTCGATGCGGACACGCTCACCGTACTTTGCCGACACATAGCTTGCTAAAACCATGCGCAGGGAATTGCGGGCTTCGTATACCGAACAGACGGGTTCGCGCTCGCCGCGAAGGAAGGCTGCGAACTGCTCGCCCTGGGCAGCGATACGCTCGCCGTGACCTGCGGGGCTTGGAATACCGCTGTCGGTCCATGCCTTGTCGCCGGCAAGCATCCATTTAAGTCCGGGCTGTCCTTCGGGACGCGCCAGACCGGTAGAAACGCCGTCGCCGTAATACTGCTGAACCGAACCCTTGGAGCCGTATATCTCGGTGGTTATCTCGGCAGCACAGCAGGAGAAGCAGCATGAAATCTCGCAAATGGTGCCGTTTGCATACTTAAAGGTAGACACACCCACATCGTTTGGAACCTTGGGATTCACTACTGTGGACAATTCGCAGGAAACTGTCTCGGGAACGCCGAAAATCCAATTCATCATGTCGATTGGATGGCTGGCGTCATCGGCGAAAATGTCGCGATTGTAGAACGCCGAGTTGTGCCAGGTATCCTCAAAGTTGCCCCAAAGGTGGGTGCTTAGACAGTGGCGGCGGCGGAAGAGACAGATCTTGCCAAGGGTTCCGTCGGTTATCAGTTCCTTCATCCTGATGTTCTGCGGGTCAACTCTCATCTGATAGCCGAGGGTGAATGGCACCTTATTGCGCTCAACCGCCTCGACCATGCGATCTGCCTCCTCCATGCGGAGAGCCATAGGCTTATAGCAGATGATCTTCTTTCCGGCATCGGCGGCTTTTACAACAAGGTCGGCGTGGTAGACTGTCTCCGACGAAACTATAATTGCATCGCTGAGAGCTATAACCGCCTCCGGTGACTCAAGCGCGGGAATCTTAAAGTTCGCGCAGCTTTTTTCTGCTCTCCCGGCATCGTGATCCCACCCGGCGACAAACTCAAGACCCCACTCGGGGTGCTGCATGATCTGCGCGCCGTAACTACCCACGTGACCGTGTGCGAAACCGAGTATACCTACTTTTATTGCCATGTCGTTCTCACTTTCTCCGGCGGAAATTAATATCGTAAACGGTATTACAGGGCGCCGCATGCTTCCGCCGGAATGCGGCGCCAGACCGTATTGCAGCATACCGCCGTATAAGATTATTATAACCCCTTACATAACTATATGCAAGCCCTATTTTTGAATTTTAACTGCGGGCGCAGACACAGGCTGAATGCGATTGGCTGATTTGCTCATGTTATTTTCCGAACTTCTCGCTGAATTGACGAATATTTTAAATATAGGACTTGAAAAAACAGGCAAAGAGGTTTATAATGCTTTGTGGTGTATCTTATTGCATGTTGTGCCGGGAACGCCTCATAAGAGAAAAAATAACAGGGATATTGCTCATGAAAGAAAAAACCGCTCTGAAACCAACAGTGTTCTTCGCTGCCGCGGCGTGCATAACCGCTGTCACCGCCTCGGTATTTCAGTATTACCTAATGTATAACAACTATTATATATCCGACTGCCTATACGCACCGGGTACCGTTGTGCCCGCGGTCTATCACTGGCTGCTCTTCGCCGTAATGGTAATACTGGGACTCTCCTTCTTCACCGCCGACCGGGAAAGAAAGGAGCTTCCGCCTGACAACACCGCTTTTATTTTCATATCCTCCATGACCGCTTTTATGTTTGTGGCACAGGCGATTATCTATTTCGTCCGTTCTTTTTCTTCCGGTGCTGACAAATGGCTGACTGCTTCGGCTTTGCTGGCTGTTCCCGCAGCGGTGTATTTCTTCTTCATAGTGTTCGGAAAACCACAGAGTCAAAACCCGCGCATTGTGTTCGGCTTCTTTGTGATAATATGGTCGGCGGTTACGCTGCTGGCAACTCACTTCGACAAAACAACGCCCCTGAACTCTCCGCTTCGCATACAGCATCAGATTTCGCTGATATTCATCATGATGTTCATGCTGTTTGAACTGCGTTATCTGCTGGGCATCGCAATGCCGAGGTTCTATACCGCAATCGCCTGCATGGTGATACCGCTGACTATTATACCCGCCGTTTGTTCCGCAGCATTTGAACTGATGGGTTACCCGGTGAATCCCTTCGGACTGTTCACCTATGCCTCGGAGTTCTGCGTGGGACTGTTTGCCGCCGTCCGTCTGCTCTCCGGCTGCCTGCCGCAAAAAACAATTACCGAACCTGAGCCGACAACGAATGAGGTCTTGCAATCTGACACAGACACACCACCAAACAGTTCTGATAACGCATTAACATCTGAGAAGCAAAAGACATACCGTTGATTACACCCCCCCGAGGACATACCGATATTCCACAAGGAGGTACAGCAATTGAAAAGCAAACTCATTGTACTGCTGGCGCTGTTATTGCTCTTTATCCCCACCTACTTTGCCATCGGTTATTATATCGCCGCTCAAAACGCCCCTATGGATGTAAAGGTGGTGAGCCATATGACTTTAACCGATACGGACGGTGCCGTATACAACTTTGAGCGTTCCCAGGGTTCGTCAGACGATTTGACCGACAACATGATCGGTTTCTTCCTCGAGATGAACGACAGCTCAAAGGAGGTTTCCGCGCTGCCCGAGCCGCTCGTTGGAACCGATTGCTTTAATGTCGCCTTCACTGCCTACAACAACGAATCTCTGTTCCGCTACTACTTTACGGATAACCCGGATGAAGCCTATTTTGTTGACAACGAGGGTAAGGCTCACCGCATTCCCGGTGAGTATTCACAGCGCTTCATTTTATCCGACTATGCAAAAAGCCTTTTCCCGGCATCAAATGTGCCCGTATTGACCGTTCGCGACGAGGTCTGCGAGCCCCAGACCATGCTCTGGCAGTATAAGAACGTGCTGGGTGATTACAAGACGGTTGCCAGTATTGACAATGTTGGCTCCGTGGTTCCCTCCTACCGCATTATCGGCGGTAAGCTGCAGTTAGACTTCGACATAGAGCCCGACTTCCTGTCTGTCAAGATTGTGGAGCGCGGTGTCGAGATCTTCAACGACCTTTACGAAAACATCGGTCAGGTAAATCTTGTTCAGGAGACAACCGTCAGCATAACTCTTGTCGCAAAATGGTATGACAGTGAAACACGTGCCAGCAACGGCGAGGCAGTTTATAATTTCTATGGCGAGGTTCAGGCTCAGCCGGTGTTCTACCTCGGTCAGAACGAGATAGAGCCGGGCGAGTTCGTAGTGCTAACCGGTCTTAATATAGAAAAGGCTGAGGACATCACCTTTACCAGTTCACCCGACATCGACTTCGAGCCGGTATTCTTTAAAGACGGTAAATATTACAGAGCTCTTATCCCGATTTCTATATATCTTCCCGAAATACTCGCCCTGCCAAATTCGGGCACAACCGGAGCGACTGTCAACTACACCTTCACCGTATCCTGTTCCGGCATTACCCAGGATATTACCCTTATTGTAAAGGACAAGCGCTTCAAGCCTCAGACTATAAATATCTCCATGGATATAGAAAATGTCAAACGCAATGCCGCAGTGCTCGAAGCCTTCGATAAGGCAATGTCAAACACCTACACTTCCCGTCTTGAGGAGAAACTGTTCAGCGGCGCATTCCTGAGAGCGGCCAACAAGGACAGCGGCATACGCACCGGTTTCGGTATCTATCGGACAATCCGCAGCAGCGGTACCCAGTACCGTCACGAAGGCGTCGATTTCCTGGTTGATCCTGCGGCAAAGGCTGTGGCTGTAAATGGCGGCAAGGTCATATATGTGGGTGAACAGGTGGTTTCCGGCAAGATTGTGGTAATCGACCACGGTTTCGGACTCAAATCAACCTACTGCCACCTGAGTGCCATTAATGTCGCAGAGGGCGACATTGTCAAAGCCGGCGATGTAATAGCTACCGTGGGCTCGACCGGCTTTACCGAGGAAGTAATGTTGCATTATGGTCTGTCGGTATTCGATGTACCGGTATGTCCCTATTCACTTTGGGAGAACGGCGTTGTTATGACCGAGATAGACTGATATACACATACATTACATTTCCACAGCGGGCGCATCGAATTGATGCGCCCGCTGTTATTGTCATATCATAATACTATCTGTCGTGTGATTATTTCAGATTTTTACCCAGCTTCTGCTGTCTGCCGATTCGAGAATTGCGTCCAAAATACGCTGCATCTTAACCGCGTCGTCAAGTGTTGGGATATATTTATCACGCTTTCCGTGAAGCAGGTTGATGAATGTCTGTGTCTGACCAGCACGGTATTCGGCCGGAACCTCGATCTCCCTCATCTTGTCTATGGGCATGTCTGAGGAGCGGTATTCAAGCTTGCTGTTGTTCAGGTCAAAGCGCAGACCGCCCTTTTCGCCGGACATCTCAACAATGATGTGGTTGTTGTTGCCGTACATAGCGCGGGAAATGGAGTAGGTAGCCGAAGCGCCGCCCTTGAAGCGCGCCAGAATATGGCACCAGTCATCGGTGGTAACGTCCACCAGCTCCTCGGAGTCGAGACGCTTGCGCTGTTTGATCACCGTACCTATATCGGCGGTAATCATATCCATGTCGCCGGCAAGGAATGTGGTCAGGTCGAGGATATGCACTCCAAGGTCGCCCGAAACACCGTACTGCGCAATGGTCTTGTCGAAACGCCAGTCGAGACGGCGTCCGGGCATATATGTCGATGACTTCAGATATGAGGCATAGATATTGACAACATTGCCGATCTCGCCGTTGTCCACCAGCTCGCGGGCGTAGCGCACCGCTTCTCTGAATCGGTAGGAGAAGCAGATCATTGAGAGAATCCCCTCAGCCTTTGCACGATCGCGGAGAGCTTCGCACTCTTCGGTCGAGATACCGAGTGGTTTCTCACAGCAGAAGGGCTTGCGGACATCTATCGCGGCATTGCACATCGGAACATGCATATTGTTCGGCGTACAAATATCAACCGCATCCACATCCGGGCAGGCGATAAGGTCATGATAGTCAAGGAAGCGGCGATTCTCGGGTATGCCGTACTTGTCGCCGGCAGCGTTTAGCCTAGCCGGATTGATGTCACAGAGAGCGGTGAGCCTGGCACCTTCCGCCTTTTCTATCTGGGGAAGGTGTGCGCCGGAAATGCCGCCGCAACCTATAAGCCCTATTCCGATAATATCTTTCATTGTTAACCTCGCAGTCAATTTCAGTGATTTACCGATTCGAATTTGCCGTAGGTAGGTGAGGGGCCGTTAACCGGAGCCGCCCAGTGTGCCGCGTTGCGCAGTACCTTACGGACATTTTCGTCCAGGTAGATGGGGTAGGTCTCGTGACCCGGACGGAAGTAGAAAATCTTTCCCTTTCCGCGGTTGTAGGTAAAGCCCGAGCGGCAGACCTCGCCGCCGGTGAACCAACTCAGGAATATTAGATCGTCGGGAGCGGGGATGTCGAACTTTTCACCATATGTCTCCTCCTGTGCCAACTCAAAATATTCAGGCAGACCGTCTGCTATGGGATGTCCCTGCTCAACCACCCAGATGCGCTCGGTGTCCCCGGATTCGCGCCACTTCAGACGGCAGCCGGTGCCGGTTATACGCTTAAATATCTTCGAGTAATGGGCGGAATGCAGCCCGACGAAGCCCATACCGCCGAGGATGCGCTGCCATATACGCTCAACCAACGCGTCATCAACTTTACCGTGCGCCACATGCCCCCACCAGAAGAGGACATCCGTGTTATTGAGTACCTCGTCGCTCAGTCCATGTTCGGGCATATCCAGGGTGGCAATCGTTACTTTGAAGGTGTTATCCTCATCCAGTGCCGATTTCACCGCACCGTGAATGCCCTCGGGATATATTGCCTTGACGCGCTCTTCCTTGTCATGAACGTTTTCGTTCCAAACGGTTATATTGATTTTTTTGCCGCTGCAGCTCATATGATTACCTCCGTTTCGCTTTTATATATTATACAATCTCTTTGCGGTTTTGAAAAGAGTGTTTTTCAATATTTCTTATTGATGTATGACTAAGAAGTTTTTATTATCTGCGACTGTTGATGCAAGATACGAAAAATGTTGACGAATGAACAGAACTGTGATAAAATACAACAAAATGATTCTTCAGGGAGGACGTGTACTATGGCTCTCAAGGAACCCGCAACCGCAGTTATACGCATGGGAGAAGGTACGACCGCGGATGCGCTATCCTTTATCGGCAGCCGCAGAGCCTGCGCTGTCTGTGATACCAATACTCAGAAATTTGCCGAGGAATATTTCCCCGCTCTGCCGCGGTTCGTTTTCCCGGACGGTTGGAAAGCAACCGATGTTAACGCCGCTCATCTTATCGATCAAATAAAGAGCGACGGTATCGAGCTGCTTGTAGCGGTGGGCACAGGCACCATACACGACCTTACCCGTTATTCGGCATTCCATGCCGGTGTCGATTTCATATCCTATCCTACGGCACCCAGCATGGACGGATTTGTGTCAAGCATAGCTGCAATGACTATAAAAGGTCAAAAGATAACCTACCCCGCCAAGCCGCCTGTGGCTCTCTTTGCCGAACCTGCTGTGTATCAGACCTCACCTATGAGACTGACTCTCGCCGGAATGGGCGATATACTCGGAAAGTATATTTCGGTTTTTGACTGGAAGGTCGCCGAAGCCGTAGCAGGTGAGAAGGTGGACGAAGATCTGGTTAAGCTGGAGACCGATGCCATAGATAAAATGCTTTCAATAGATCCGGCGTCTCCCGATTTCCATACGGCGGTTCTGGAAGGACTGGTTATGACCGGCATGACTATCCAGTATTTTGGCTCATCCCGTCCGGCGTCCGGCGCCGAGCATCACCTATCCCATATTTGGGAGATGCATGTCATAAACGAAGATGTTGAGGCGCTCCACGGTGAAAAGGTAGGTGTTTCAACACTTATCATACTGCGGCTGTATAAAAGTCTGCTCGACAAACACATCATTTTCCGCCCAAAGGACAACAATGTGGAATACCTCCGCACCGCTTACGGTGATATGGCTGAGGGCATTGCCGCCGAGAACACTCCCAACCCGATGGCAAACATCACTCAGGAGAAACTTGACGCAGCTGCACCCCGCATTCGGCAGCTCATCAGAGGATTGCCCGATCCTGACAAGCTTGAAGCATTTATGAAGAGCATCGGAGCCAAAACCGAAATCGCTCAGCTTGGTCTGCCCGCCGACCCGGAGTTCTTGGCAAAAACTCTGGAGTTTGCACCCTATGTGCGCCGCCGTATCACCCTGCTGAAGCTGCTGTGATATGCTGATTCGTAAATACCTGTGGCCCGACCGCTATTTTGACGATATATCTTCTGTGACCCCTAAACTGTTAGAAGAACTCGGCGTCAGGGCGCTAATCTGCGATATAGACAACACTCTTGTAACCTACGACGACCCGTTGCCCACAGAGAGCTGCCTTGAGTGGTTCGAGAGCATGAGAACGGGTGGAATCAAACTCTCCTTTGTGTCGAACAACCGCATTCCTCGCGCCGAAATTTTCGCCGAGGGCACAGGGTGTTATGCCGTATCTCAAAGCGGCAAACCCGGCGTCAAGCGGCTCAGAGAGGCAATGGCATTCATGGATGTCAAACCGGATGAGACAGCAGTGCTTGGTGACCAGATATTCACTGATATTCTGGCAGGTCGGCTGGCAGGTACAAAAACCATTCTTGTCAAACCCATACGCGACAAGCTGACGCCGCTCTTCCGCATAAAGCGTACCCTTGAGAAGCCGATACTGCGGTCATTTTCTAAACATATAAAGCGAAAGGAACAAAAATTACTATGAGAACCAAAGCGCTGTTCGGTCCTGCCGGAAACAGTGACAGCTTTAAAACCGAAGGTTACAAACACACCTACCAAGCCTTCGCGTGGCTTGCGGAGCGGGGACTTGACGCCTACGAATATCAGGCCGGAAACGGTCTTACCGGCTCGGAGGCTAACTTTAAAAGGGTTGGCGAGGAGGCTGCAAAACACGGGATTACTCTGTCGCTGCATACTCCCTACTTCATATCGCTGTCCGGGATAGACCCTGAAAAGCGGCTGAAAAGCCTGAATTATATAGAACAGAGTCAGAACGCCGCTGCTGCGATGGGAGCCAATATCATCGTCATACACACCGGTTCAGCCGCAAAAATCACCCGCGAAGAAGCCATGAATCTTGCTTCCGACACATTATACAAGGCTCTTTCCGAACTTCCCGACCTGGGGATACGCTGGGGGCTTGAGACAATGGGTAAAGTCAACCAGCTCGGTACCCTGGACGAAGTTCTCACCCTCTGCCGTCTGGATCGCCGGCTCTGTCCGGTTGTTGACTTCGGACATATAAACGCCCGGGAGATCGGCGGATATTTTACAACTGTCGACGATTATCGCAGAGTGTTTGACACCATTGGTGAGCAACTCGGAAATGACGAGGCTATGTACCTCCACTGTCATTTTTCGAAAATTATGTATACCAAAGCGGGCGAAAAGAAACATCTAACCTTTGAAGATACCATATACGGCCCGCCCTTCGAACCGCTTTGCGAAGCGATTGCCGCCGACGGGCTTTATCCGTGCATAATCTGTGAATCGGACGGAACCATGGCAGAGGACGCGGCTACCCTCAAGCAGACTTATAATGCATTCCGAGACAATACGGAGGGTTAAAGATTGAAACATAACTAACCGCCAATCTAATAAAAACGCGCGCAGAAAAACAGACCCCTTAAAAGCGGCCGAAAAGGATATAAACAATACACAAGCACCTGAAAACTAAGACGAAATAAAGTACCCATGACGCTGTAATATAAAGACAGCTTCATTAAAAGTCACGCTGCGATGCTCCGGGGGGAGTGTCGGATTTACGATAAAGCTCCGGGTTTAAGGTTCGTGTTTCTTGAGAATGCTGCAGATGGCAGTCAGCAGCATTCGAGCAATAGCAATGACGGCTTTCTTGTGACCCCTGCGCTTTTTCAGAGTATTGTAACGTTTGACAATTTCAGGGGACTTCTTCTTGCTTTTAATAGCAGAAAGCGCACACTAAACAAGCAGGGGGTTAATGTAAACACCTGCGCGGCTGATACGAGTGGTTTTCTTCTTTCCGGCGCTCTGGTCATTCTGAGGTACAAGCCCCGCCCAAGAGCAGAGATGCTTGGAAGTCGGAAACACCGACATGTCAACACCGATTTTTCCGATAACGGCGATAGACGAATAAGCAGTAAATCCTGGAACGGTAAAAATGAGGTTAGTCTGGCTATATTCTACACTTTATGATTCAGTATTATAGTATGTTGAATTTATTAGTTTGTAGGTGAAATTGAAATGAAAAGCAAAATTTGAAAAACACATTAGATGCAACCAAGTATATGTTTGCATCTATTTGGAAAAAGCCTGACGGGAAAAAATACGTCTTTTTAAAATTGTTTGTTGCTTTTCTCGATTCTATTCTTCCGCTTGTTTACGCAATATTTCCGGGCTTGATAATTGACGAATTATTAAACGATCAGCGTTTGTTATTCGTTATGTACTATATAATTGCATTATGTTTAGCCCCAATTATTAATGAAGTCATTCATGTTTTGTTATATAAAAAAATTGTAATTTATAGTCAATCACTTGAATTAGCGTTTAGTGTGGACTTTTATTCTCATGTCGCTGATATGGACTTTGAATTAAATGAATCGCCGGAAATTCAAGCGCTGAAGGGTCGTGCGCAACAAACAATTGAATCATCGGTATCTATTGTAGATTCTGTGCTTGGGTTAATCAGTTCCGTTATTCGATTAATATCGATATCTGCGATAGTTATTACGCTGAATCCGATAATAATGATTCTCGTCATTATTCAGGTTTGTATAAATGCTTATATCGAAAAAATATTAAATGATCGTACCCACGAGATTAGTATTCAGACCTCCTTGTTCGGAAGAAAAATATATGCCAACACATGTGTTTTTGATGACAATGACTATGCAAAAGAATTAAGACTATATAACCTGAAGGATTATATGATTAGCCTTTTTATCCGCAACAAAAAAGAGGAAGATAGAATATGGCAAAAGCATAGAAAAAATCAATTCCAAGCACAAGCATTTAAAGCGCTTGTGAATAATATTCAACAATTCATAGTATATACAATCCTGGCGATTAATGTTCTTTCAAATGTGATATCGATCGGACAAATGACAATTTATCTGGCATCGGTAAGTCAATTTTCCAATAGCCTGGAACTCCTGTTTTCTTCGTATGTAAATTTATACGGACGAAGTTTAAAAATTGACGAGTTAGTTGAATTTCTAAAAATTCCAAGGAAGCAGGCGCAGTCGGGAACAAAACAGCCTCATTTTACAAAAGATTCAGTTATCGAGTTTAAAAACGTCTCTTTTAAATATCCGGGAAGCGATAATTATGCCCTGAAAAATCTGAATATTAAAGTAAAATGTTCGGAAAAATTATGTATTGTCGGTGCAAACGGTTCAGGGAAAACCACTTTTGTCAAATTGTTAACAAGGTTGTATCTACCAACCGAGGGCAATATTTTTCTGGATGGAGTAAATATTAATGAATATGATTATAAGCAATATCAAAATTTGTTTGCTCCGGTTTTTCAGGATTTTCAACTGCTGTTTATGTCATTACGCGATAACGTTGTTTTGGCTCAGGATGTTGATAATATTCGGCTTGAAAAAGTATATCGTGACGGCAATTTAGATAAATTAATAAATTCTTTGAAATACTCAGACAATACTCAGGTATACAAATGGGAGTGCGCCGATGGGTTTGAACCATCCGGAGGCGAGGGGCAAAAGATAGCTATCGCCAGAGCAATTTACCATGACAGGCCTGTTTATATTCTGGATGAGCCGACTGCCGCGCTTGATCCGACGGCAGAGTATGAAATGTATGAACAATTTCACATGATTATTCAAAACAAAACGGCAATATTAATTACACATCGCCTTTCCGCTGTCCAGCTTGCAGACATAGTAGCAGTATTTAACGATGGTCACATTGAAGAATACGGCACACATTCCGAACTTTATGCTAAAGGCGGAATATATAAAGAAATGTTCGATAAGCAGTCGGAATTCTATGTCAAAGCTGCAAGTGAATCAAATGAAACCGAGACTTGCCATTAACTTCCCAAAGATTGAAACATAACTATCAACCAAGTGAATAAAAACAGGCGCAGAAAACATACCTCCGTAAAGTGATCGAGATAGATATAAATAATACTCAACCGTCGTAAGTATGAGACTAAATGCGGTTCAGCGTGCTCTGTGTCCACTCACCTCCATGTACTCTGTAGTGTGCCTTTTTCTCAAGCTTATCATATCACAACGTTTAACTCTGCGCTGCCGCATTTGGTTTCATTACCCTTTTGTGACTTGAGCGCAGCGAAAGGAATGGTCATAAAAATGTCAAGGCTCTCCAATCTGTTAATAGCACTTCCTGAAAAGGCAGACGGTATACTTGTAACTTCACCTATAAATCAGCGTTATCTGACCGGCTTCAACTATTCTGACGGATATGTGCTGGTCACCCGAGGCGCCTCCTATCTGCTTGCCGATTCCCGCTATTATGAGGCGGCTAAGAACAGCTGCTCATCCGAATTCGAGGTCGTTCTCATCGAAGGCGACAGAAATGTCCTGCTGCGCTCGCTGCTGGTGAAGAGCCCGGCAGCCTACCTCTGCTACGAGGATCGTTCAATCACCTGCGCCGGCTTTGAGGGGTTGAGGAAAGGACTGCCCGATGTGGAATTCATCCCCTGCGGTGGGCTTTTTACCGAACTTCGCGCAGTTAAAGAGCGCTGCGAGACTGACAAAATCATTGCGGCTCAGCGCATAGCCGATGCCTGCTTCAATCATGTCCTGAATTATATAAGGCGCGATATAACCGAACGTCAGCTTGCTCTTGAGATTGAGTTGTTTATGCGCAAGAACGGCTCGGAAGGCGTAGCCTTCGATATCATCGCCGTATCGGGTCAAGCCTCCTCGCTGCCCCACGGTGTACCAAGAGACATCCCCCTTGAAAGCGGTCCGCTGACAATGGACTTCGGCGCGGTGATCGGCGGTTACCGTTCGGATATGACCAGAACGGTGTTTATCGGTGAGCCAAGCGATGAGATACGGAATATATACGAAACTGTTCTCGCCGCTCAGACAACTGCCCTCTCGCTCATCAAACCGGGTGCGAAATGTTCTGATATTGACGCCGCAGCGCGCAAAGTCATAGACGACGCCGGCTACGGCAAAAACTTTGGTCACAGTCTGGGGCACGGAGTGGGGCTTGAGATTCATGAGGCTCCGCGGCTCGCACACAATGACAGCAGCCAGCTTGTTCCCGGAAATGTTGTAACCGTTGAACCGGGTATCTACCTTGAAGGCCGCTTCGGCGTTCGGATAGAGGACATGGCACATGTCACTGAAGGCGGCATGGAGAATCTGACCCGGGCACCCAAGGATCTCCTTGTGCTCTGCAGATAAACGCATACGCGATATACATACTGTCATGGACATTCATAGCGTGTCTTATGTTAATTAAAGATTAACATTACAGCTTTCCTATTGCAAATAAGCCGGTTTTGGTGTAGAATCAATCGGATGAAGACAATTAAACGCAATGTATTATTGGAGGATTATTATTTATGGTAACCGCTGGCGATTTCAGAAACGGTGTAACCTTTGAGATGGACGGCAACGTAATGCAGATCATCGAGTTTCAGCATGTTAAGCCGGGCAAGGGTGCTGCCTTTGTAAGAACAAAGCTGAGAAATGTTATGACCGGCTCCGTGGTTGAGAAGACCTTCAGCCCTACCGACAAGTTTGAGAACGCTTATGTTGAGCGCAAAGAGATGCAGTATCTCTATAACGACGGAGATCTCTACTATTTCATGGATATGGAGTCCTTTGAGCAGCTTCCTCTCGGCAAGGATAAGCTTGACGATAACTTCGTCTTTGTCAAGGAGAACATGATGTGCAAGGTAATTTCCTACAAGGGTAACGTATTCGCGGTTGAGCCGCCCATGTTTGTTGAGCTTGAAATAACCGACACCGAGCCGGGCTTCAAGGGCGATACCGCTACCGGCACAACCAAGCCTGCGGTTCTCGAAACCGGCACCACCATCAAGGTCCCGCTGTTCATCAATATCGGCGATGTTATACGCATAGATACCCGTACCGGTGAGTATATCGAGAGAGCATAAGTATTCACACCACAGCCCTGTTAAGGAGGACGTTATCCAAAATGAACGACTTCGCAAAGAAAGCCGCATATCTTCGCGGGCTCATGGAAGGAATGAAGCTAGATCCCTCAAATCCGGAGCACAAGCTTATAGCGGGCATTATCGACGTACTGGGTGACCTCTCGGATGTTGCCGAAGAACTTCTGCTTGCCGTTGATGATCTTGACGAGAGCACCGAAGAACTCGGTGACAGTGTTGACGAGATTATCGAGCGCATTGAGGATATTGAATCCGAGCTTGATTATTTTGACGGTTTTGACGATGACTATGACGACGATGATGACGAAATCCATATTGGATGTCCGAAATGCGGTACTGCAATAGAAATTGACGATATTACCGATCCCTCGGATATCGTTTGTCAGAAATGCGGCGAACGCATTGACCTCACCGCCGATGATGAAGGTTACGAGGAAATAGACGGCAAGTCCGACGATGAGGACGATGAATAGGCGCATACCTTAAGATAAGCATTATTGAATGATACCGACAGACCCTGCTGTGCGGAATGCACCGTCGGGTCTGTCCTTTTTTACTATATTGTATTGAATTTTATTATTTGCTATGCTATAATAAGTTTGTTAAGTAGTATGTCGGTTTTTTGACGGACGGTTGCAATACCGCCTCCGAAATGAAACGGAAATTATATGAACATTATTATACTCGGTGCGGGTTTCGCGGGTATTGCCGCCGCATGCCGGCTCTCGGAGTCGGGACACAGTGTCAGTATTATTGATGAACACAGCTTCGCCGGCGGTGATATCGTTGCGTGTCAGCATACTCACGCTGTCAACGGGCGTTACGGTTGTCGTATCGACCAGCCCAACGGGCGCATGAAAGCTGAACTCTACGGCAGGCTTCGCGATGCCGGTGTTAATGTTTGCTTCATGGCTCGTCTGTGCGGTCTATATACCGATGGTAAATCGGTAACCGGCGCGGCATTTGCCACAAAATACGGGATACTTGCCCTTGACGCTGACTTGGTGATTGACTGTACTCCTCACGGCTCCGGCGCATCGTTTCTCACCGGCAGACTTCCCTGCCCCGTTGAGGCGGAGTACGGCTTCGATATGTCGGGTGTGGATGCCGTAATGAAACCAATTGAACCGATGCCGGGGCTCGGACTGACGGGTGACTGTGTAAAGATCGGACGAACCATGCGCTCGAATACTGCGAATATTTCCTTCTCCTTCCCTGTTTCGTCTGACAGCACAATGACGCGACATGAAATCGAACGTCATGCTCATGAGCTCGCCGCCGCCATAGCTATAAAGCTCCGTTCCCTGCCCGATTACGCAGGAGCGAGTGTCCAGCTCATCGGCTCACATACCCGACTTACCTGCCGGGAACCGATACGCGACAGCCGTTTGCCGTATATAGAAGCAGCATTGCCATCAGATTTTACCCTCGCTGACAGGCGTACTCTTGAGAGAAACGCCGAATCGGAAGCGGAAAGGCTTGTGCTTCCTTATGTAGATAATACGGTGAATCTTTCAGACCGTGAACTGATAAGTATGGGAAGTCCCATACACGGTATTACACGTGAGGACACGGAGATACCAGGTATTTACAGACTTAACTTTGACTTTACCAAGCAGAACTTTATCACCCGGCAAACCGATGTTCTGGTGGCAGGCGCGGGAACCGGCGGCGCAATGGCGGCATGGGCACTGAAGAATCAGAATACAGACTGCATAGCTGCGGACGCTCTGTATTGCTGCGGCGGAACCAATACCGTGGGCAGAGTTTTCGGAAACTGGCACGGTTACAACGATGCTATGTTCACAGAGCGGCTTAGACTGGTGAAGGAAATGGCTGAAACTCCGGCTTTAAGCAACCGTATAGCTGCCATTTTGATGTGGGATCGTGTGCTCGGTGATTCGCTTCTCGGCGGCATGACGGTTTGCGGTGCCAAGCTTTCTGACGGCAAAATAGCCGGTGTACTGCTCTGCGGAGAGAATGGCTTTGAGGTAGTATACTCAAAATATGTTATTGACGGCACTGCGGACGGCGATGTTGCCGCTTTTGCCGGACTGCCCTACACCATCGGCGGTGAGCGTGACGGTATGCTTCAAACTTCAAGCATGTGGGGATATGAGTACTCGATTACCAAAGCGTTCCCCCTTACGCGCTTCAACTCCGATGAGGATGTGATAGATCCCGATTCTTATGCCGACCTTATGCGCGGGATTGGTCTCGGCTACCTGAAAAACAGTGAATATGAAATCGTCGAGATGTGTATGCAGCGTGAGTCAAGACACTTCGACTGCCGCAATGAGCTTACAATGGCGGGTATTGCGCGGCGTGAGTGCCACGATGATGACATTGCGGTGGGCTACTGTCGGCACGATTCCCACTGCCGCCCCAGTTCGCTTATGAATCAGTTCTATCTCTTTTCGTCACGCATGATGGAAGCCGGCGCCGATGATATACGCATAAGGATGCCACTCGGTATGTTTTTGCCCTTTGGCACCGACAACCTTGCCATAGTCGGCAAGAGTATGGCGGGTGAGCGGGAGGCAGCGGCACTCTGCCGTATGAACCCCGATATTTCCAACTCCGGATACGCTGTTGGATGTGTAGTTTCGGCGGCTTTGACGCAGGGCACGCCGATTCATATCACAGACCTCTCTGATGTCAGGACAGAACTTCGTGAGCTGAGAATCCTGCCTGATTGGGCGGGTTCCCCCTCCGACCGACTTGGAATTACTGAGGCGAAAGAGGCTCTCTCCGATCCCGTTGACTTCGGATTTTCATCTATGGTTCAGCCACGTGATGGTATTGTTCCTGTTCTTCTTGAAGCCCTGTGCGACAGAGGTGTACGCGGCGATAATGCTGCAATGGCACTTGGCTGGCACGGCTGTCCAGAAGCCTCTCCCAGGTTGCTTTCGCTGCTGAAACGCGCTCTTACCCGGGACGCTCTGCGGTTTGATGTAGACGGCACCGAGATAACGGCGATATGCGCCGACGGCGGCAGCTGTTCGGTGAATCCGAATAAAACCTACGGCTATGTCAGCGTCCCGATGGGTGATCCGATTTGTTCATATGGTCTTGTAAACGCTCTGATTGTCCTGCTTGGTTTAGCGGGCGGAGAGGGTCTTGACGAGGTGCTTAAACAGCTTGATACAGCCCTTGAGCGCGACTTTACTTCTCAGCGTCTTTCCGGACTCACCCCCTATGCCCTCAACCGAATAGACGGTCACAAGCTGCTCTGCGAAGATCGGCTGTGGAGTCTGATTTACGCCTGCGAACGACTCGCGGATTGTTCCGCTGCCGCACCGCTGGAGGAACTGCTTGAACGCATTGCGATTCATACAGAACATTCATACCATGATATGTGGACCTCTGTAACACCTCCCCGGATCACTCTGCTGGAGATCGGCTGTGCCCGTGCCGCCGCACACTGCGGTTCCCTTGCCGGAGCCGTAAGACTTTCGGAATATACCTGCGATGCCCGCTCGGTCTTTTCGAAGATGGCAAAGCGTGCACTTTGTGAAGTCTACGGCGCGAATTGGCATGAGTCCCTCGACAAAAATATCTCCCCTCAGGTTACCGCATATCGCGGCGATCCGTATCAGGGCTAATATTTATTCTGTGTTTTATTGACAGGAGCTTTTACATGAAGCGACCGAATCTTCTTTTCATTATGTACGACCAGCAGCGCTACGACTGCGTTGAAATGAGCGGCATGAACCCGGTAAAGACCCCCAACCTTGCGAGAATAGCCGATGGAGGAGTCTTTTTTGAGAAGGCATACACCCCGATTCCCGTCTGTGTACCCGCCCGAAATGCGCTATTCAGCGGACGCCGTCCCGAGGCATATGGCGGACTATGGAACCCTCATATTGTTTTCCCGATTCACGGTATGGAAGATGACTGCTATAGCTGGACCCGCGACATTCGAGACAGCGGTTACAACACCGCTTATATTGGTTTATGGGAAGCAGACAGCCATAAGCAACCCTCCGACTACGGCTTTAACTCTTATATCGGACGCAGCGATATAAACAAGCTGGTTAACGAAAAGCACTCCGGTATTCAGTGGAAAAACGGCTATTTCGGCGAACCCAGCCCTATACCGCTGGAGCATTCTTATACCCATCAGGTAGCTCGTCTTGCCTGTGAGAAGCTTGAGGAGCTTCACGAAGCCGGTCAGCCCTGGTATTTGCATCTTGACAATCCGGAGCCTCATCTGCCCTGCCGTCCATCAGCGCCATTTGACACAATGTATAACCCCGATGAACTGCCCGCCTGGGGCAGCATCGGCGAAACTTTCGAGAATAAGCCATATATACAGCATCAGCAGCTTATCAACTGGGAACTGGAAAACCGCACATGGGAAAACGACTGGAAATATACCGCCGCCATGTATTACGGTATCATATCTCAGTATGATGATGCTGTGGGGCGCATTCTCAATAAGCTTGACGAGCTTGGCGAGACTGAGAACACCATAATTGTTTATGTCACCGACCACGGCGATCTCTGCGGCGGTCACCGGCTTATAGATAAGCATTATAACATGTATGAGGACATTACCCATGTTCCCATGGCTGTCCGCTGGGACGGCCGCATCAAGCCCAACCGCTTCACCGGCTTTGTCTCCAGTATGCTGGATCTGCCGCCCACAATTATGGGGCTCATGGGTCTGCCGGTGCCGAATGGCGTATTTCAGGGCAAAGATCTGTCACCCGAGCTTCTCGCCGGAGACAGCAGCGACGGACGCGAATACGCCGTGTCCACATACAACGGACAGCAGTTCGGCCTGTACTGCGAACGCATGATAGTCGGTGAACATTATAAGTATGTCTGGAATCTCACCGATATCGATGAATTGTATGATCTGAAAAATGATCCCCATGAGCTGACTAACCTCATCCGTAACGAGAGTCTGGCTCCTGTTTTGTCGGAACTGAGAGAAAAACTCTACCATGAATTGGAGCGCTGCGGCGACCCAATTATCCGCTGGAACAAGGCTCAGCTGCTCAGCGGACGCAAGCTTACCGACCACTGATACGCCTGAGGCGAAATGAACAGAAATCAATCCCAACCGCAGGCACAGCGGCGTTCAAGAGCTGCTCCCGAATACGGTGACACAGGGCAGTACGGTTATATTGCACAGAACCGGCGTGATGCAGGACAGTCCGGGAGTAGGCGCGGTACCGATATCAGAAGTCAGCGCGGTGAACATTCATACAAAAGTACCGTTACAAAACAAGCCGGGAACCGCAGCAGTACACAAAACCGAAGCGGTGCATACGGACAGCGAGGGGCGCAGAACCGAAGATCGGCAGATAACCGGAGCGCTTCTCGTGCACGTAATGCATCTGCATCGAGGCAAAATACTCGCAGAACGCGTAAGCGCAAGCCCACTCCCGAGGAGTTAGAATACCAAAGACGCGTAGAGGCAAAGCTCAAACAGCGTGCAAAGAAACGCCGCCGTGAGTTTATACAGCTCTGGACAGCGAGGTTTATTCTTTTCTTGATCACTTTCGCCGTATTTTTTGTGCTTGCAGTTGCACTGTTTTTTGTTAACCTGCTTTATAATCCCGGCAAGCCCCATCCTACAACCGTCACTTATCAGACAGGGGCGAAGAAGGAAGATCCCGATTATTCTAATCGGAAGCTTGACTACGAAAGCGTTATCATAGACGGTGTGCCGTATATAAATATCTCTGAGCTCGCCGAGTTATATTCCTTCACCATCACAGGCGACAAAGATATACTTAAATATATAATCGAACCGGCTGTCGACAATGACCCGGGCGTTAATATCCGATTTGTTGTAGGCAGTTCCGAGGCGGAAATCAACGGCGAACGGGTACGTTTAAACAACATAGCCTTCACCGTCGGGGAGGAGCTGTTTGTACCGATCGAAGTATTCGATAAATACTTCATCGGCATCGAAGCTGCCTATGACAGCGTAAAAAACACCCTTATAATACAGCGTGAGCGAATCAACGATGAAAAAGGTATCCTGTTGTCCTATGTAGACATCGGATTCCGAATATTACCTAACCTTTTCCCTGATAATATCGGTGAAGATGAGCTTGATAACGAAACCCTTCTCGCTACCGATCCCAACCGCGTTATTTTTACAGAAGATATTCTCAATTCGGTCAGCGGGAGATCGACAGTCGCTCCGCCGCCGGCGTCAGGCAACTGACCGTCGGATAATACCGTAACACCGATGCAGCAATGTCGGTTCGCACCAATGCACCCCATCGAAAGGACAGGATAGCTTTGAACAACTCTAATGACCGACGTCAGACTTCAAACGGCGAACTTCCGACCGGAAAACAGCAGCCCCGTCGCAGTCCGCAGCGAGTTCCCGTTATGAACAACCCCGCATCACGCACAGCCTCCCCCCAGGCTCCTGCCCGTAACCCACAGGCACAGCAGCAGGCGATGCAGCGTCCGAACATTGCAGTACCTAAGCAGGTACAAAACCCGCAGCAGGTGCAATACAGCCGGTCATATCAGCAGCAGGTAAGTAACAGAAACGCCGATCCTGCTGTTCAGACTGTAGCCGATTCCGGGGATTTAAGGCACCGGCAAACACAAACACAGGTTAATGCTCAGTTTCAGACTCAGACTCGTTCCGAGCAGACACTGCCTCCGCAGTCATCCTCTGGTTCAAAAAAGGTAAAGCCGGCGCGTGTCAGTCGTTCAACTATGTGGATGGCGCGGGTAATAGTATTTCTTGTGTTCGTTACCATACTGCTAAGCATAGCGGGTGCGTGTCTTTTTGTATCGCTGCACATCGGTGAGCGGACTAAAGCACCTAACTATTCACCCGAACGCTCGCAACTGCCCACTTCACAGGAACCTGAGCCTCCCTTCGACCAGGAAAGCATGGCGCTGCTGCCGAAGCAAGTCTGGGACTTCGAGTTCAAGTCCGACATGACCGGATATGAACAGTATATTTGCCCCGAAGACACCGATGGATATATAACTCTTGTAAACACTTACTTTCCACTCGATAAAGCATATGTTCCCGAGGATCTCACAAATATACGCGATACCCGGTCGGGCTACGACAAGCAGAAAATTCGCCTCTATGCTGCCAAAGCTCTGGAAGCCTTCCTGAATGAAGCAAAGGCTGAAGGTGTCACCAATGTGTCGGTCACAAGCGGCTACCGCAGTTACTCTCTGCAGAGTTATCTCTTCAACCAGCGGCTCCAGCAGTTCTCATCTCTTGGTAAAGAAGGCGCTTATGCCGCAGCAGCCAAGATAGTTAACCCACCCGGTTCAAGCGAGCATCAAAGCGGGTTATGTGTCGATATGCATAATCTGACAGCGGCAGATGTAAAGTTTGCCGCAACAAAGGAGGCACAGTGGCTGGCTGATAACTGCTGGAAATTCGGCTTCATACTCCGATACCCCGAAGATAAGGTGGGGGTTACCGGCATTTCATTCGAGCCATGGCATTTCCGGTATGTCGGTTTTTATCATGCAGCCGTAATGAAAGAACTTGGCATGTGCCTTGAAGAATACACGGTACATCTCGATGAGATAGGCTACTATAAATATTCATAAGCAGGCAAAACAACACATATATGGGAGGTATACTATGGATCTCGACAAACTCACACTGGTACAGCCCGCACCTACACCGGGCGACACAAGCTGGTTCCGTCATGACCGATTCGGTATGTTCATCCACTGGGGACTATATGCGCTGCCGGCACGCCATGAGTGGATTCGCAACCGTGAGATGATCTCGGTTGAGGATTATGAGAAGTACTTCAGGCACTTCAATCCCGACCTCTATGATCCCGCGGTCTGGGCAAAGGCTGCTGCCGGCGCCGGTATGAAGTATTTCGTAGTCACCACCAAGCACCATGAGGGCTTCTGTCTCTGGGATTCCGCCCTGACCGACTACAAAGCCACCAACACCCCCTACGGCAAGGATATTCTGCATCCTATGGTTGATGCTTTCCGCAGTGAGGGACTGAAAATCGGCTTCTACCATTCCCTGCTTGACTGGCATCATCCCGAGTATTCGGTTGACGCCTGCCATCCGATGCGCATCAACGAGGAGTTCATCGCTGCCAACGCCGGACGTGATACATCCAAGTATGTGGACTACCTCCATGGTCAGACCGAAGAACTCATGACCCAATTCGGCAAGGTTGACATTCTCTGGTATGATTTCTCGGTAGGTGCCTCAGGAAGATTCGCCGGTAAGGGCAAGGAAACCTGGCGCTCTGAGGAATTGATTTCCAAAATCAGAGGCTGGCAGCCCGACATAATGATCAACGACCGTCTCCAGATCGACCAGGATGTAAAGACCCCTGAGCAGCGTATGCCCGAGAAGTGGGTAGAGGTTAACGGCACTCCTGTTGTCTGGGAGGGCTGTCACACCTTCTCCGGCTCATGGGGTTATTACCGCGACGAGGAAACCTGGAAATCTTCCGAGCAGCTGCTTATTATGCTCATCGACTCGGTAAGCAAGGGCGGAAACCTGCTGCTGAACGTCGGCCCTACCGGACGCGGCGAATTCGACGAACGCGCCCTTGACCGTCTCACAGCCATGGGCGAGTGGATGAAGCGTCACAGCCGCTCCATCTACGGCTGCACTCAGGCTCCGCTGGAGTTCGAATGCCCCGACTTCTGCAAATATACCTACAATCCTGATACCCGTACCCTTTATCTGCATGTATTGTCCTGGCAGTTCGGCGGTATAACACTTAAGGGTGAAGTTGTCAAACATATCGACTACGCTCAGATTCTATCCGATGCCTCTGAGATCCCGTTCCAGATAAACGCTGAGGGTAATACGGCTGCTCTCAAACTCCCGATCAAGAAACCTTGCAACGCTGAAATTCCGGTAATTGAAATTTTCCTCAAGTAAGAAATAAACTGACGGGCATAAGCAAAGCCGTGACCCATTCGTTTCGGGTCACGGCTTTGATGCTGTTTATACTGTATCAGTCTTTAAGATTTTCGTCTTTATCGATTATTATTTTTCAAGATAGCTGCCGAACTTTTCGCGCAGATTCTTGACGCAGAGACGAGCACCCTCCATCTCGGTATAGAGCTCAACGCACTCATACTCAATAACAACAGTATGGGTCTTGCCTTCGCCGCGGCAGAATGACAGTATGGTGGGGTAGTCGTTCATGTCATCTTCATTGCCGATCATCGTGGCATAGCCGGTCTTGGAGGAGTAGGGCTTAAGGTGGATTATGTCCGAACGTCCGGGGGCGGCAAGGAGTTCGGCATTAACATTTGCTCCGCCGTGGAAGGCGTTGCCGGTGTCAATCTGCATGACAAACTTGTCACAGGTTGCTTCGCGCAGCAGTGTCCAGGCGGTCTTACCCTCATCGCCCAAAGGCTTGAATTCCGCCGAGTGATTGTGGTATCCGGTGTAGAGACCATAGGCGCCGAGTTTCTCGGAAAGCTCGTTAAGCCTTTCGCCGGAGCGCTTGATTGCCTCGGGGTCAGCAAGCCACTCATTTGGCAGCCACGGAATAATCAGGTACTTGTTCCCGGCGGTCAGATGGTATTCGATGGTCGCTTTGAGTTTTTCATCATCGCATATGAGCGAGTCGAAACCCACATGCCAGCTGCACACCCAGAGACCGGCGGCTTTGACAGCAGCGGCAATGCGCTTTGCCTCGAATACAGGTGAACCCGGGAATTCAACGCAGTCGTAACCGAAGCCCTTAACCTTTTCGAGAGTACCTTCGAGGTCATCCTTAAGTGTGTTGCGGACAGAATAAAGCTCAAGTGCGACGGGCATTTTTGAAGCGTTCATAATTATGTAATCCTTTCTGTTTTGAATTCTGGTATTATTATAACATAGGTTTATAACAAATTCAACACCGATAAAATAAAGAAATCCCGGAGAACACAATGAACCGAATGAAATACAAAGGAATCATATTCGACCTCGACGGTACAATAGGCGACACCATGGGTGATGTAGTGCCCTCAATGAACAGTACTCTTCGTAAATATGGTTATCCCGAGCGGTCACGGGAAGAGATCATCAGCTTCATCAACAACGGTGCTATGAATCTCGTGCGCCGTTCTCTGCCGGATTATGTGGATAAAACCGACGAACCGCTGCTGAAAGAATTCTTCCGCCTCTACCATGACACATACTGCAGCCATTGCTGTGAGGAAACCTCAGCTTATGAAGGCATGAGTGAGCTGTTTGAGCGTCTAAAGGGCAAAGGTGTGAAACTTGCCGTGCTCTCAAACAAACAGCATAGTCAGACTGTAATGGTCACCGAATATCTCTACGGCAGCGATATGTTTGAGGTTATTATCGGTCAGGGAGAGTTCCCGATTAAGCCTGATCCTGCCGCGCCGCTGCATATAGCCAAACTCTTCGGGCTTCTACCGTCAGATATGGCGCTTGTGGGGGATTCAAATGTAGATATGGAAACCGGCATTAATGCCGGTATGACTCCAATCGGAGTGCTCTGGGGTTATCGCGACAGAAATGTGATTGAAGAAGCCGGGGCTGCTGCGATTGCAGCTGATCCGAAAGAACTAGGCAGACTACTCGGATTGAGTATTGACAATAAATGGTAACAGGAAACGGGCTGCCGGTTATATGTCGGCAGCCCGTCTGAATGTTTGTTCGGTTTTTAGTTCTTTTCTTATGATTTGGGGTTGATTTTAATGATTTTCAGCGATTATATTAGGAATTACTTCGCGTCATCCGCATCGATAACAGCCTCGGCAGCATCGTCAACAACCTCAACTATATCGTCAGCGGCGGACTCACACTCATCGAGGAACTCGCAGCATTCGCAGCACTCGTCGTCACAGTCATAGCAGCAATCGTCAAGATAATCGTCGCAGCTGTCAGCTACGAGCTCTCGCATATATTTACTGAACTTACGGTAGACGATGTATGCTGCAACTGCAATAGCGCTGATAATGCCGACTACGATTACAACCTTAACGAAGATTTCAAGAGCGCTTTTCTTAGGCTCTTCCTTAACAAAAGGCTTCCAAGTATACATTACTATTACCTCCAGAAATTTGGTAGTGCGATTCTAACACATTATCTAAAGCAAGTAAAGTACTTTAAATAAATATTTACCCGCACTTAACGGGATATTAATATTTTCCAAGACGAAAATATTGTGTCCCGTTGCATTTAACCACGGTATATGCTACAATGCTCTCATGGAGAATTTAGTAAATCTGATCGACCTTACGACCGAAGAGTTGACCGAGTATGTTGTCTCTTTGGGCTTCAAACAGTTCCGGGCTGCCCAGATAAGACGTTGGCTTCTGCGCGGTACCGTTGATTTTGCAGACATGACGGATATCGGCATCGCCGACCGGGGACTGCTTAACGCAAACTGCCGTACCGGACTGCCGCGCATAGCGGAGAAGCACATTTCCGCTCTTGACGGAACCGTAAAATACCTTTTTGAGCTTTGGGACGGCAATGTTATCGAGAGCGTTGTCATGCGCTACCGCCACGGCATCTCAATCTGTATTTCAAGACAGGTTGGCTGCCGTATGGGCTGTGTCTTCTGTGCCTCCACAATCGGCGGGCTGACCCGCAATCTTTCATCCGGCGAGATGCTTGGACAGATTATATGCGCTCAGGCTGACATAGGCGAAAGGATTTCAAGCGTCGTATTGATGGGTATAGGCGAACCGCTTGACAATTATGACAATGTTGTCCGTTTCCTTCATGAGGTAACTTCGCCTGACTCACTTGACATAGGCAGTCGGCATATTTCATTGTCAACCTCCGGACTTGCCGACCGTATAATTCGGCTTTCGCAGGAAGATTTGCAGATTACTCTGTCAATTTCTCTGCACTGTGCTGATGATGCCGGACGTTCCGAGCTTATGCCGGTAAACCGCCGCTGGAACATAGAAGAACTGCTGACTTCATGCCGTAAATATTTCGAGATAACCGGACGGCGGATTTCTTTTGAGTATACCCTTATATCCGGAAAGAACGATTCTATGGATGACGCCGGTAAATTAGCCGACTGTCTGATGCGCTATCTTCGGGGCATTCCCTTCCATGTGAATCTGATTCCCGTAAATCCTGTGGAAGGCAAAGCATTTGCAGCGGGTGAGCGGGATTCGATCGAGCGCTTCCGTGATGCGCTTGAGAAACGCCGTATCAACGCTACAATACGCCGCAGACTGGGCAGCGATATAAACGCCTCCTGCGGTCAGCTGCGCAAAAAACATATAGAAAGTGTCATTCCTCCGGACATACGGCAGGAGTTATCTGAAAATTAACAAAAAATGACTGTTATTTTCCCGATAATTAAGGTTATAATAGAAAGAACATGAAAATGTAACACGAAAACACCTACATTTGACACGATGGTGATAAGCATGACGTATTCCGGGAAGACAGATATCGGACAAAAACGCATGGCAAATCAGGACGCCATAGCCATGGTTGAAATGAATGACGGTTCGCTCGTAACCATCGTCTGCGACGGTATGGGGGGCGTCAAAGGAGGCGCTGTTGCCAGTGAGGCGGCAATTTCCGCGTTTACCGAATATATAAGCGAGGTTGATGGAAAAACCGACGAAGATGCTCCCATCCCTACACATAAAGAAATGCTTACCGAAGGTCTGAAGCGCGCCAATATTTCTGTATACACCCGCTCAATTGAAGATGAACAATATAAAGGCATGGGTACCACGCTTGTAGCCGCGGTTATAAAGGATCGCGATCTTTGTGCAGTAAACGTGGGCGACAGCCGTCTGTATGTCATAACCGGAGGCGGGCTTTGCAGAGTCACCCGTGACCATTCCTATGTTCAGCAGATGGTAGATGCCGGCATGATTAAACCCGAGGATGCAAAGAAGAGTCCGTTCAAAAATGTTATAACCCGAGTTGTCGGACGTGAGACCGACCCCAAACCGGATTACTACTCGGTAAAACTGCCAGAGGGCAAGTGGTGTGTACTACTCTGTTCAGACGGTCTCTACAACTTCTGCTCCGATGAAAAGTTAGTTGCGCTGTCTGAGGATGAGTCGCTCTCGGCTGAAGAAGCTGCTTCGGCTATGATCGATGCCGCTAATGAAGGCGGAGGCGGCGACAATATCTCTGCTATTATTGTAAGAGGCGATTGATTCGATGGATTCCCACGAGAAATACATCGGTCAGATACTGGGCAGACGGTACCGGCTGCAGCGTGTTGTTGGTGTAGGCGGTATGGCGGTGGTCTACGAAGCCTATGACCTGTCGGCGCGCCGCAGCGTAGCTGTTAAAATGCTGCGCGAGCATATCGCGCAGGATGCAGCCTCGGTCAAACGTTTTGTCAACGAGTCCAAAGCTGTCGCCCTGCTGTCTCATCCGAATATAGTTAAGATTTACGATGTCTCTGTCACTGATGATGTTAAATACATGGTGATGGAGTACATCGACGGCATTACACTTAAAGATTATATAACCCGCAAGGGCAAGTTAAATGTGCGGGAGGCTCTGAACTTTACCGAACAGATTCTCCGTGCATTGGAACATGCGCACGCCAAGCATATTATCCACCGCGATATAAAGCCTCAGAATATTCTGATGCTTAAGAACGGCAGAATCAAGGTAACAGACTTCGGTATCGCAAAACTGCCGGATGCCGAAACACTTACAGTCAGCGCGATCGGCACAGTATTCTACATAAGTCCCGAGCAGGCAAGCGGAGCGCCGGTTGATGCACGTTCCGATCTCTATTCCCTTGGGGTCATGATGTATGAGATGATGACCGGACGACTGCCATTCAGCGGTGAGAATCCGGTTTCGGTTGCGATGATGCAGGTGCAGACTCAGCCCATACCGCCGCGTCAGCTTTTAACATCAATTCCCATAGGCATGGAGCAGCTTATACTCGGCGCAATGGAAAAGAACCCCGAGTATCGCTTTCAGAGTGCTACGCAGATGCTCAAACATGTGCAAAAGCTCAAGAGCGACCCGAAGTTTGTATTTAAGACCAGACGCAAGATGGCGGGCTACACCAGCCAAAGTGCCCAGGTTAAACAGCGAAGCCGCCGCCGCTCCACCATGCTGCCTATTATATCCGGTGTTACGGTGGCGCTGTTGCTTGTAATTGCAATATGCGCCGCATACCTGATATCGGCACTGCTTCGAAATACTGAGGAAAACGCATCTAAGGTAATAACCGTACCTAAATTCATCGATACCTTCTACAGCGAAACCCTTGAGGAGGAACTGGAAAAGACCTATTATAGGGTCACGGTTAAGAAGGTATACAATTCCGACTACGAAGCGGGCACGATAATCGAACAAAACCCGATGCCCGGGGAGAAACGTAAGGTAAAGGAGGGGCGTCAGTTCGCCGACCTTGAACTCACCGTATCTCTGGGTACAAAAATCATGACGATTAACGACTACACCATATTGGAGCATATTGTAGTCGAGCTGGAACTAAAGGCTCTGAACCTCATTTCCACCACCCAATATGAGAGCAGCGACACTGTTATTGAGGGCTATGTAATCCGTACCGACCCTCCGGCAGGAGGAACCGTCTCGCCGGGCGACACGGTGACCCTTTATGTATCAAGCGGTCAGGATGTGAAATACACTGTGGTGCCGAACTTCATCGGCATGACAGAAGCAAAAGCGTACAAGTCGCTGATTTCCGCAAACCTCAAACTCGGGAATGTAACCTACCAGCCTTCAAACGAGCCTGAGGGAACGATTATTGGTCAGAGTATAGAGCACAACACCGCGAATACCGTGCCGATTGGCACAAAAATCGATTTCACAGTAAGCTCGGCAATGCCTGAGTAAACCGGAGATGATATTTTGCTTGAAAGTTTCTTATTCAGTGCAAACACCATAATACCGATTTTACTCGTCACCGTATTGGGCGGACTGCTGAAGAAGTTCAAATTTCTTGATGACAACTTCTTCTCACAAAGCGAGAAGTTCGTTTTCAAGGTCGCGCTTCCCGCCATGCTGTTTATCGAGATTTCGACTGCCGATGGCGCAGAAATCTTTGACGGAGCTTTTATCGGCTTCTGCGTTGTAGGAATAATCGTGTCCTTCATTATTCCTTGTCTGATCGTACCGCTTATTATTAAACAGAACGATAAACGCGGCGCCTTCATACAGGGCGTATACCGATCTAACTTCGCGATACTCGGCGTAACTCTGGCAGACAACATGTTCGGCGACGAGGGTGTACAACAGATTGCCATGGTGCTCCCCTTTGCCATTGTACTCTTCAATTTCTTTGCAGTCACTATTCTTTCTATATTCGGTCCTGCCGAAAAGAAACTGTCACCGATGCAGCTGGTAAAAGTCCTGGCAAAGAATATCTTCACGAATCCGCTGATTATTTCTGTCGTATTGGCGCTTCCATTCCTCTTATTCGAAATCAGCCTTCCGAAGTTTATTAATACATCACTTGTCTACCTTAAGAACAGCACAATGCCCCTGTCACTGCTTGCCCTCGGCGCCTCATTCTCCTTTGATTCGCTTAAAAGCCGTTTCGGTCTGGCAATATCGGCAACAGTATGTAAAACGGTGGTGCTGCCTGCAATTATGCTCGCTGCAGCAATCCTTTTAGGGTACCGCGGGCCGCAATTGGGCGTTGTTCTTATACTGTTTGGCGGACCTGCTGCCGTATCAAGCTACATTATGGCAAAGAATATGGAGAGCGACTACGAGCTTGCCGGTCAGATCCTGCTGTTTACAACACTGCTTTGTACATTCACACTCTTCGGTGCGATATTCCTGCTGAAATATTTTGCTTTAATATAACATGTCAATAATAAACTTTATATAAGGAGTGTCAAATGACTATGAATGGTAAAATGATCAACCTTGAGAAGGAAATCCGCGAACAGCCTTCTGTACTCGCCGGCGTCAAGGCCGCAAACATCGATACAATCAAGGCTATTGCAGCCGAGTACCGCGCACGCGGTCTTAATAATATTGTTTTCGCAGCCCGCGGCACCAGCGATCATGCTTCGATTTACGCCCAGTATCTTCTGGGAATTTATGCCGGCATTCCAGCTATGCTTGCTACTCCGTCGGTAGTTACCGTCTACGGCAGCAAGCTCAAGTATACCGGTTCACTGGTTATCGGCGTTTCTCAGTCGGGTAAGGCAGCCGACGTTCTTGAAATAATAAAGCTTGCCAACGGCGACGGAAATCTGACCGTTGCCCTCACCAATAATACTGACTCTCCCCTCGCCAAGGAGGCTAAATATCACCTCTTCTGCAACGCAGGTTCAGAGACTTCGATAGCTGCAACCAAAACCTTCACCAGCCAGTGCTACGCCCTTGCCCTTCTTGTTGCAGAACTTTCCGGCAGCAAGGAGCTCGCTGAAGGTCTTGAAAAGGTTCCTGCCGCTGTTACCGAACTGCTTGAATATATGCCAACCAAAATCGAAGGCTTTGCTCCGCGCTGCCGTCATCTTAAAGCAGGCGTTGTTCTCGGGCGCGGTACCGCATATCCTATTGCTCTTGAGGGCGCTCTAAAGGTACTTGAAACTAACAGAATCAAGATGCGTGGTTATGCAAGCTCTGATTTCTATCACGGACCGCTCGCTCAGTTATTTGAGAATGACCTTGCCATCGTTCTGGCCGCCGAAGGTCCAATGCTGTCAGACGCCATCGCCATGATTGACCGTCTGAACGGTATCAACGCAGAAGTCCTGGTAATCAGTGACAGCGATGAGGCACTTTCAAAATCAAAATTCGCTCTGCCGCTTCCCAAGCTCGGTTCAGACGCTCTATCTCCCTTCCTCATGGCAGTTACAATGCAGCTTCTCGCTCTCAAGCTCACCGAGGTAAACGGCATAGACCCCGATGCTTCCAAGTTGCTTAACAAAGTCACCATAACCAAGTAATATTATAGAAAAACAGAACCGGCTCGTAGTCACGAGCCGGTTCTGTTTTTATGCGAAAACGGAGGGATTCGATAATCCCTCCGTCATTATATACTGAATTACAGCTTACAGCTTATTACTGAAGATACTGAGAATATCGTCAAAATCCGAATCTGATATGCCGACATCATCATTCTTCTCGTCCTCAGCCGGAGCGTCCTCCCTTAACTCGGCAGACGCTTCTTCATCCTTGTCATCACTGACATTAACTTCCGCGTACTTCTCACTCTTCTTGTCGCTGCCGGTATGAGCCGCTGACTGAGTTCTCTCAACTGTTGATCTGCGGTCGCTGAATCCGCGGCTGCCGGTGCTGCCGAACTTCTCATTGCGTTCCTCGGCATCGAATCCGGTGGCAACAAGGGTAATCGTCAGAGTATCATCAAGATTCTCATCAAATACGGTACCGAAGATGATACGTGCATCCGGATCCGCCTTGCTCTCGATATACTCGCAGGCGTCTGTAACTTCCTCCAGCGGGATGTCGGGAGATACAGTGACATTGACGATAAGACCGCGGGCACCGGCGATTGTGGTCTCAAGCAGCGGGCTGTCGATTGCCATATTGGCAGCCTCAATAGCCTTGTCCTTACCGGTAGCGGTACCGATACCCATGTGGGCATAACCGGCATCCTTCATAATCGATTCAACGTCTGCAAAGTCAAGGTTGATATATCCTTCAATGGATATAAGATCAGAAATACTCTGCACACCGCGTTTAAGAACCGCGTCCGCTTCCATGAAAGCGTTGGCGTATGTAATCTTGTTCTCGCTGAGAGACTTTAGTCTCTCATTTGGAATTATTATAAGCGAGTCTACTATATCGCCGAGACGAACGATGCCTTCTTCGGCGGCTTCCATTCTGCGTTTGCCCTCAAACGCAAACGGTTTAGTTACAACTCCTACGGTGAGAATACCAAGGCTCTTGGCGATTTTTGCTACTATTGGAGCCGCACCCGTACCGGTGCCGCCACCCATACCCGTTGTGATAAACACCATATCTGCGCCCTTGAGCGCTGCGGTGATATCCTCCTCGGACTCCTCTGCCGCTCTTGTACCGATCTCGGGGTTTGCGCCGGCTCCGTGACCGCGGGTTATCTTCTCACCTATCGCAATCTTAAGATTCGCAGCACATCTGTTAAGTGCCTGCTTATCGGTATTGATAGCTATAAACTCGACCCCGCGCACACCGTCGGAAATCATTCTGTTAACAGCGTTACATCCGCCGCCGCCGACTCCTACAACCTTTATTATTACCCCACTGTCAAATTCGTTGTTGTACTCGAACGCCATGTGTCGTCTCCTCCTAAATATTCTGTCGCTGCGTTTTATGCCGCAATGCCGCCTGCATCATATGCAACCGTAACTATCCGCGGCAGCAATGCAGCTGTCACAAGCAGATAGATATGCAAACACCGACATGCCGTATTGTCTGCCGGCAGGCGTTAATTAACATAAAGCAAAACTTAAAAACCCGCCTGAAACCGCAAAGAATGCGCAAAAACAGTAACACGAGCTTATCAGTGTTATTTTATACTTTATTTACTTGAATTGCAATAGCTTTTAGCTTAAATTCCAGTTGCACTGACATTGTTTACAATTTATTCATCGGTAAACAGTGCCGTCATATACCGATATCGGCTCCGGGTATGGCGAAACAAACCGATACATCCTGAACATCGATAAGACCATTCGCTGTGGTCATGAGTTCGCTCATCTGTTCAATGATTTCTACAGCCGTCGCCAGCTTCAGTTCGATATCGTCCGGGTCTCCAAGTATGATTTTGATGCTGTTATCATAAACGAAAAAGATCGTATATTTGTCTCTGATATTGATATGGTCGGATTTTTCGTAAAGCTCGGAAAGCCTCATGGTGCGCAGCATGTCAACCGCATATTGGTAACTGCCCTGACGCTTGAAACGTATCTGCCTGCCTACAACCGCATATGCCACTTCGGGAAGGGTAAGTTCCTTTAGATTGTAGTTGTATCGCATGTCGGCAATATCGTCCATGCGCTGCAGCACACGCAGTTCCTCTGACAGTATGAAGAACTCACCGCTGATGTCGGTATAGTAGTATGGCAGATCTTCGGTCACCGTGATCTGTACGCTGGACGGCAGAATACGCGTAAGTGATATACCGTTTATATACGGAAACTGTTCCTTCATAAATCTTTCCGAGCGTGCACGGCTGACGGTATAAATTGAGTCGCCTACCGACACACCGCAGTCTGCCGACAGGGTTTCTTTGTAGTACATCAGACTGCCCTCAACCGTGATTTCTTCCACCTTGAAGAATGCCGCCACCATAATAGCCACAATAATCACCGAAATAAAGAACAGGAGCAAGGCATACCAGACAAATCTGCGATACTTGCGAAATGAATTTCTGCGGCGAAATCTGGCAAATGTATTGCCTGAAATCAACTCCTCGCCCAGACTCTCGCGCTGAATGAATCGCGAAAATCTTCTTCCGGCTGATTCACGACGCGGTTTTATTTTGCTCACTCGTCATACAGCCGCACGGTTTCGCGGCGCTCCTTTCATGAGTTTTGGATATCAGACTGCACCGTATTCGATATTCTGTTTGTTTCAGACCGATTTAGAATCTACAAGCGCTCTCAGTTCTCTGTACAGTACATCTGCGGCATCAAGCACGGCGAATTTCGATACGGCTGAGGATATTGCCTCACGTTTTGAGTCATCCTCCAGCAGTCCCTTGACAGCCTCTGTAAGCCTGCTTTCAGACGCTTCGGAGTATCCGGTAAACTCCTTCTCTTCAATCAGAACCGCCGCGCCCGCATCCGCAAGGACTCTTGCATTCTTGTATTGGTGGTTGTCTGTAACATTCGGCGACGGTATCAGTATGCTTGCCCTGCCCAGTGCGGCAATCTCTGATAAGGTCATGGCTCCGGCTCGATTTATTACAACATCCGCCGCCATCATGCGCTGCGGCATGTCGTATATATACTCCAGCATTTGAAGGTTCGGATATTGCTCGAGCCCGGCAGCACGGAACTGCCTGGTAGCCTCCTCGTATTCAATGGCGCCTGTGGCATGTACATGGAGCACTTCCGGGTGCTTTGAGGTATACTCCCTCATCAGCCGCAGAACTTCGATGTTTACATTCTCGGCGCCCATGGAGCCGCCGCATGAAAGGATAAATTTATCATATTTTTCTGCTATACCCAATTCTCTGCGCGCCGCTTCACGGTCGGGAGAAAGGAATTCCGGTTTGAGCGGATTACCTACCCTTACACATTTATCCGGGAACGCCAGACGTTCGCGGGTAGCTTCGAAATTAACATAAACTCTGTCTACATACTTCTCAAGCATCCGAACGGCAAATCCCGGAATGGCGTTGCTCTCATGGAGCGCCGTAGGTATTCCGAGGGACGCGGCTGCCCTGCAAACCGGCCAGGATACATATCCCCCTGTTCCTACCACAAGGTCGGGTTTGAAGCTCTTTACCAGTTTCTTTGCATGTCCTACCGATGTGAAGGCAAGCCAAAGCGCTTTGATGTTAGCCGGTGTCAGCCTTCGTTTTATCCCCTGCACCTCTACATGAAACAGCTCATAGCCGGCTTTCGGCACCAGCTTGTTCTCGATTCCACGGGAGGTTCCGACAAAAGCCACCACTGAATCTGGCTCGTTCTGCTTGATAATATTGGCGATTGCGATAGCGGGGTTCACATGTCCGCCGGTGCCGCCGCCTGTCATCATTACTCTCATGTTATGTCACCTATTGTGAAATTTAGACGGTCTGCTTATTCACCCGCCGCGGTAAATTGAGCCGAGTGTTGGGTTCCGGTATTTTTCGATCCTCTTACATTCGCCGGAGTTTGTGCTGTCACTTCCCTGCTGCTTAGCGAATACCTCGATATGGACAGCAGTATACCCATCTCACCGATGAGCATAATGAATGCAGTTCCTCCGTAACTGAAAAACGGAAGCGAAATACCTGTGTTGGGTATCATATTAGTGACAACACACATGTTCAGTATGGACTGCAGCGCCAGCTTGAATGTAATACCGAACGCTATAAGAGATGAGTAGACATCGGGGGCGTTGCGGGCTATGTGGATCCCCCGCCATACCAACAGTATGAACAATAGGATTATCGTGGACGCGCCGACCAGACCCAATTCCTCGCATGCAATCGCGAATATGAAGTCATTCTGCGGCTGTGAAACAAACATATGTTTCTGTGTACTGTTGCCGAACCCGACTCCGAATATACCGCCCGACCCAACCGCGTTAAGACCCTGCAGTGTCTGCATTATTTCACTGTTGCTTGAAAAATTTTCAGGGTTAAGCCACATATCGATGCGGTTGCTGGCATATGATGTCAGCATAATTCCCGCTAGTACAAGCAGACTTGCCGCCGACGCAAAGCCTATAAGCCACCTCATCATGGCTCCGGCGACAAATATGACAGCGGCACCTATGCAGAATATAATGATAACACCTGAGAAATGCGATTCCAGAGCTACGAGTATGCACTCAAAACCCACAACTATAATCGGCATCAGAACTCCATAAACAGATGCCGTCCAGAAATTGCCGTTTATGATTTTATCTTTGAAATGTTCGAAATACAGCGCAAGGAAGAGTATCAGCGCCAGTTTAAGGAATTCTGACGGTTGTATGGTTATCGGACCGATTTTTATCCATCTTGTGGCATTGCCCTCCGCAATACCTATAATAGGTACAAGCACCATCAGACCAGTGACCATAATGAACACGGGCAAGGTCAGCTTTTTTATCCACATGTAGTCAAAGTATACTGCGACAGCCATAACAACCGCACCTATTCCGATATACATCAGCTGACGCTTGATAAAGTGGAATGAATCGTTATATTTCTGATATGCATAGGCATAACTGGCACTGAAAATCATAATTGTTCCCAAGCATACCAGCAGAATAATGAGTATCAGTGCGGGTCGATCCACAACACCCTTGACGCGAATCAGATCTCCGGACGCCACATAATCGCGGGCGCGTTTTTTTGATTCACTCGGTGTCCTGCGCGGAGTTGGATGTGCCGACATACTCTTAGCCGACGTATATACAGTATTTCCGCCTGCGCGTCTCGATGCGGTTCTGCGCGGGCTTGTGCCACCGGATGCTGTCGAAGCACCGGTTCTTTTGGTGTCTGAGCGGCGGGAGGTGTCCTGCTGTCTTTTTTCTGTTCTTTCTGATGATGCCGGAACGCCTCCGATGGTGTTTCTTCCGCCATTTGACATTTTCTGCATAGCTTCATTTTGCTGCCGGCGACTAAGCCGTTCTCTTGCCTCAGCATATGCAGAGCGTGTACTGCCTACCCGGGAGCGCTCCGTGCTCTTGCCGCTGGCTATGTCTCCGCCCGATTGTCTGTTCTTATTGTTATTCACTGAAGCAGCCTCCCTTCACAATAATTATATTTTATAGACCAATGAAAGCCAACACGCATACTATAAGCGTGAAGGTTGAAAACACCGTAACAACTTTTATTTCTCCCCAACCGGACTTCTCGAAGTGATGGTGGATGGGTGACATTTTGAAAAACCGTTTACCGTGTGTCAATTTGAAATATGATACTTGGATTATAACCGACAAGCTTTCAAGCACATACAGCATGCCGGCTATAAGAATGATCAGCGGTGAACCGCAATTATACGCGAGACCGATTACCCAACCGCCCAGGAAAAGCGAGCCGGTATCGCCCATAAAAATCCGCGCGGGGTGGAAGTTGTAAACCAGAAAACCGAGACAGCAGCCCACAAGTATTGCCGAAGCAAGGGCGTTTGAACTGCTGCTGAACACAAATGATGCAACAAGGAAAAACACCCCGATGACCGCGGTAACCGTTGAACACAGTCCGTCCACACCGTCTGTCAGATTGACACTGTTTACAATTCCCGTGCAGAGTATAACCGATATAACATACCAGAATATACCGAGCTCAAGATTGATTCCGACGAATGGAACAACAAAAGAGGTCGAAGCAATGCCGGTTGCTCTCAGTACAGCCAGATATGCCGATGTTACGATGAGCTGCAGAAGGTATTTCTGCCATGCTTTCAGCCCCTCATTCTGACCGTGTGAAAACTTTGCAAGGTCGTCCATCACGCCTATGTAGCCATTTAGAAGTGCATATCCGAAAATCAGCGCCAATCTTATAAGTGAATCGCTGTCGCTGTAAAAAGCAATCAGACCGAATACCAGCGATGTCAGCAGAGCGGCTGCTATGAATGAGATGCCGCCCATTGTGGGGGTGCCTTCTTTTGATTTGTGCCATCGGGGGCCTACATCAAGAATCTTCTGTCCCAGTTTCAGACTTTTAAGTTTTGGAATAAGAAATCGGCAGATAATAGCGGTAAATGCGGCGGTAATAAGCAGCGCCGACACACAGCATATAGTCAGTTTGATGTCCATTATTTATTAACTTTCGATATTATATTGTGCTTGTTATTTCACCAGCCTCAACCGCAGTGAAGATATAACTCTCTCCAGGGCAACCGCCCGGCTTGCTTTGAACAGAACGGTGTCGTCAGATCGTGAGCCATCATAAACGGCGTTTGCAAGCGCTTCGAAATCATCAAGCTCCGGGAAATACATAGTTGAGGAAACGGGAAGTCCGCCGCTGCGTGCACCGTCGAGTATCGGCAGCGCAGCTTTGCCGAAGACATAGAGCATACCCACACCGGCGTGTGCCGCCGCCAATCCCACCTCAAAATGAAGGCGTTCGGAATGTGTCCCAAGCTCCCGCATTTCGCCCAGCACTGCTATGGCACGTCCGCCGTGACGTTCCGCCGTGTCTCTCAGCACTTTAAGAGCTGCTTTCATCGACTCGGGTGATGCGTTGTAACAGTCCTCTATAATGTGCAGATCGTGGATACTGTAAATATTCTGCCGCATGTCCGGACTTTTGAAATTCATTAGCCCCGATGCGATTTCGTCATAAGTTAAACCTATAAGAACACCCGCCGCAGCCGCATAGGCGGCGTTAAAGGCATTGTGGCTGCCCAGAACAGGAATTATAAGCGAATCAAGACGCTGTCCGCAGACACTAAGGTTGAATGCGGTCCGTTCGCCATCGCTGTGTATATTTGAAATCAGGATATCACCGCTGCCGTGCGCCGACACGCGCAGCAGGTTTATCCGGCTGTCTTTAACATCATCAAGCAGCGGCTCGTCGCCGTTAAGAATCAGAAATCCGCCGTCTTTAATTCCGCCCGCAATTTCGAGCTTTGCATCTCTGATGCCCTCGCGGCTGCCGAAATACTCTATATGGCTTGAACCTATGTTAGTGACAAAAGCGTAGTCCGGCTGTGCGGCTGACGACATTTTCGCAATCTCGCCCTGTTCGCTCATGCCCATCTCCAGTACTAAAGCTGTGTGGTCGCTGCGCAGGCTTAGGAGCATCATCGGCATTCCGATCAGGCTGTTAAGATTACCTATTGTCCGGCAGACATTGTACCGTACACCGAGCACCGAAGCGGTAAGTTCCTTTGTTGTGGTTTTTCCTACCGAACCGGTAATGCCGACAGTCAGAAGTTTAAGCTGAGATTTTCTGTATGCTCCGAGTTTAAGAAGCGCTTCGAATGCATCGGGTACTATAATCAGATCACCTGAAAGATTTTCAGAAAGTATAACCTCACGCTCACAGAGGGCACATGAAGCCCCATTCTGCAAAGCTGAAACGATATAGCTGTGACCGTCTGCCTTCTCCCCGCGCAGAGCTACAAAGAGTGTATCTTTACAACAAAGGCGCGAATCGTTGGTAACAGAACCGATATACCCGCTGCCCTTTCCCGCGAACACCCGTCCGTTTACGGCAAGCGCCGCTTCGGATACCGGAATTGGCGTTTCGAAAGTTATCAGATTATCTGCACTCATATAACTGCCCTCCCGGACATATCAGTTCGCTGTACCGTCAAGATAACGCAGGGTCAGTTCGATGACGCTGCCGTATGCGACCTTCTCACCGCCGGCCGGAGATTGAGCCGTAACAACCGCGCCGGTACCTATGTCATAATTTGTGGCACCGACGATATTGACATTGAAGCCCGATGTAACCAGTATACGATTTGCGACTTTTGCTGTGTATCCCTTTAAATCGGGTACATCCATCATATTGTCGGCTGTAGCTTCACCTGTATACAGAATGATTTTACCGGTGTCTTTTTGTATCGAATTCCCGGCGGGCGGCATCTGGTAGTTAACCACAGCCGATCCGTCAGTGGCGACATCGCCCACAACCGAGCACTTTATACCCTTGATTTTAATAGAAGCTTTTGCGTCCTCGAGAGGCCAGCCAACATAGTTGGCAACATTGATCTTGAGCATCGACTGTTCCTCTTCGGAATATTGCCTGTCAACGCCGAGTGTGGGCAGTATATCATTCATCAGGTTAGCAACATAAGGCGCCGCCACTATCGAGCCGTAGATGCTTTCACACTGGGGCTGGTCCACTACTATGATAACCGCCACCTGGGGATCGTCCGCAGGCGCATAAGCGCCGCATGAACCAATTCTAAGATATGAGTTGCCGTTTTCATCGAGTATATCCCGGACCTCTGAGGTACCTGTCTTTGCCGCGATCTTGTAACCGGCGACATAGGCGTTTTTCGCGCCGCCGTTGCCCGATACCCCTTCTTCCAGAACCTTAGTTATAGACTCGCACACCTCGGTACTGACAACCTGACGCTTCATGCCGCCTTCAAATGACTGCACAATGTTTCCGTTATCATCGATGAGGGCGCTCACAACATGAGGGGTGACAAGATATCCGCCGTTAGCTATGGCGCATATGGCTGTCAGCTGCTGCAATGGTGTGACCTTGAAAGTCTGACCAAATGAGTAGACAGCCAGCTCGACCTGATTAAAGCCGCTAAAAGCATGGTAAATCGGAGCCGCTTCGCCGGGCAGATCAATGCCCGTTTTTTCGGTATAGCCAAAGGCACGGAAATATTCGTAAAACTTTGTACGCCCTATACGGGAAGCTATCGTCATAAGCGTCGGATTACAGGACTGCTGAAGCATAGTGGCAAAATTCGCTACGCCGTGCCCTGCCAGCCTGTGACAGTGTATAGCCTTGTTGTAACCTTCAATATGCAGCAGACCTTCACATTCAAACATCTCATCGAAAGTTACAAGCCCCTCTTCCAGCGCCATTGCCGTTGTTATGATCTTTGTGGTTGAACCCGGCTCATGGAGTTCTGATACCGACTTGTTCTTCCACATACCGTAAAGCAGGTCGTTGTAGCGGCTCTTTATCTCCTCCTCTGTGGGGTATATATGAACTATCGGTGTATAGGCTATCTCGCCGTTTTCATCGATATATTCTTCGCCGCCCTCGTCCCATCCTGATCTGTATTCATCCAGCTTGCCCTGGGCTTCCGGATTCAATGTGAATGGATCATTCAGGTCGAAATCCGGATAGGTACCCATTGCAAGTATCTCGCCGGAATCGACGCCCATTACAATTCCCGTTACCCGGTTCAGCGGCATGGATTCTTCGTAAGTCTTCTTTAGCTGTTCTTCGAGCATCGCCTGTATATTGATGTCGAGAGTTGTCACCAGACTATAGCCGTTGCGTGCTTCAACATAAACATCATATTTAAAAGGCATACGGCGCCGTATGCCGTCACGTGCCGTAACATAACGGCCGTCCACACCGGTCATCTCGGTGTCATATTGCAGTTCAAGACCTATAAGCCCGCTGCTGGAGCTGGCGTAGCCGATCACATGTGAAGCAAGCGAACCATAGGGGTAGTAGCGCTTGGGAGAAGAACCCACGAAAACATATGACTTTAAAGTCCGTTCAATGTGGTTGCCGTTTTCGTCGGTCTCACCGTAATCATAGTTTATATAATCCTGCACACGGGCGATAAGATCAGCATCGGCTATATTCTTCTGTACCGTGACATCCTGTCTGTCTACTCTGTCGTAAAGCGCGTAAACCTCATCGTAGGTAACATCAAGCATGTCAGAAAGCCCCTCGGCAATACGCCGCTTGAGCTGCTGTACATCACGCCCTGAGTAGGACAGTGTTCCGTATTTCCCTTCCTGTTCTGTCCTGTAGACGGCTTTCGGCGATATGAACACACGATAGGTAGTCATATTTGTCGCCAGCTGCGTCATGTTGCGGTCATAGATCAATCCGCGTCCCGAAGTCAGACTGGTGGTGGAACGTATGTTGTTCGCAGCCTGAACCCTGTATTTGGCATAGTCATTGACCTGGAGCGTGAAAAGTCTGCCGATTATAAGTCCCCAGGCGAATATGCATACTGCCAGCACAACTATACTGCGAATCGATATTATTTTCTTCATTGTACGCGGATTGCGTAATTTTTTCTGTTTTTTATCCTGGGTAACAGCTTTGCCCTTGTCCGAAGTACGCCGTGCAGAAGGCGTGCTTCTGTCTTGTCTTTCTGTCGGCACCGGTGTTCTCCCTCTTTAATATCACAAATATATCACAAGTTACGGTTTTATATCACAAGTTACGCGCCGGAGTTTATAAACTCAACAAAAGCGTCAAACAATTCCTGAAGCCGCTCAAGCATTGTCTTGCGCGGTTCAGCCACATCGCCGTATTCGTCTAAAACTTCTATTGTATCCTCTGCGGTGACCGTTATAAATTTCTTTGCGTTCTGATCGCTTTGAACCATCCCAAGAACCTCGGTGGCATATTCCTCGATTACACGCAGGTCGTTCTTCTCCTCAAGCTGAAGCGTAAGATCTTTTTTCTCGGCTTCAAGTGTATTTAGCTCGACTCTCATTTCTTCGATAGATTTCGAAAATTCGTTTATGCGGACATAACCGCTAATCATGGCGAGGAAAAGCGTCGTCGCTGCTATTACCATTATTGTGGTAAGCAAAGGAAACGGTTTGCGTTCGGCGGCTACAATTGTATGAACACGCTTTGCAGGCTTCCTTGAGGTCATGAGACCCGCAGTTGAAGAGCCTGATGACACGGTTGCCGGCTGAGCGCTCCTGCTCTTGCTCCCGGGAGCACGCCTGCCCCGTGAGGCAGTACCGCCTGCCGCCGTACGCCGCTTTATCGCTTCCCTGTTGGGAGTAACTCGTGGATTACCGGATGTATTTCGGGAGGAACCACTGTTAACAGCCGCATCGGTTCTATTTCTGCGCGGAACATTATCGGATATTGAATAAATCCGCATGCCGCCCTGTACGCCCCGCAGATGATAATTCACGGTACTCCCTCCCTTCCTTTTTCCACTGCACGTTTATGCGAGTTCGTTCTATTCGCAACTATGCCTTGTAAATAGAATCGCTTAAAGGGTTATAATACCGTAAAAATGTAATGCCGGTATAGTAAAATCGTGAATTTTCATCGAAAAACGCCCCTGTTCCGCTTATCCCGCTGACAGCTTTTCGGCAACCCTCAGTTTTGCGCTGTGAGACCTTGAATTGCGGCTTAGTTCTTCTTCTGACGGTATAAGCGGTTTTCTGCTCACAAACTCGATTATCGGTTTTTTACCGCAGACACACACCGGAAAATCAGGCGGACAAGTGCAGCCCTTAGCCATCGAAGCAAAGGTCTGCTTCACTATACGATCTTCGAGCGAATGGAAGGTAATCACGGCGATTCTTCCGCCGGGTTTGAGTCTTTCGACAATGGAGGTCAACGCCGGCTCGATTATATCCAGTTCACGGTTTACCTCTATGCGTATCGCTTGAAAGGTACGCTTTGCTGGATGACCGTCCTTGCTGTTCGACGGCACCGCGCTCTTGATGATATCAACCAGTTCAAGAGTTGTTTCAATCGGTCTTCTTTCTCTGGCGCGGCAGATAGCGGCGGCTATTCGTGGAGCGTAACGATCCTCTCCCCATTTGTATATCAGCGAGGTCAGTGCTTCTTTCGAGTAACCGTTTACCACATCCATCGCACTGATCGGAGACGTTGTATCCATTCGCATATCCAAAGGCGCATCTTGCATATAGGAGAAACCACGTTCCGGTGTATCAAGCTGATAAGATGATACACCCAGGTCGAACAGTACGCCGTCAAGATAAATATCGCTTTCCATCAGCATATCCGCCGCCTCGACAAAATTACGGTGAACTATAGTCACACGCTCCGCCACCGGCGCCAGCCTCGAGTTCAAGGCTTTTATAGCGTCTGAGTCCTGATCAAATGCAAAAAGCCGACCGCTGTCTAGGCGCCCGGCAATTTCAATCGAATGTCCGCCGCCACCGGCGGTACAGTCGGCGTATATACCATCCGGCTTTATGCACAGTGCATCAATACACTCACGCAGCATAACCGGTTCATGACTGAAACTTAAAGAATTCCTGTTTTTAACTTCATTTTTATCCATGTTGTTTTGTGATATGAGATATGAATCAAAAGCCGAGATTAATGAGCTGGCCGGCAATATCGTCACCTTCGCCGCTGTTTACTTCCTCATTCCAAAGTTCGTCATCCCAAATCTCTGCATGATCGCCTACGCCGACAACAGTAACATTTTTGTCAATTCCGGCAAATACGCGTAGATTTAACGGTAAAAGAATCCGACCCTGGGAATCGGGTTCGGCTTCTACGGCAGATGAATAAATATACCGTTTGATTTTACGCAACTGCATTTCGGGAAGAGCGTTGATCTTATCGGTAAAGACAGCCCAAGAATCACTCGGATATAGGGCTATACACCGATCGACACTCTTAGTCATTATTACATTGTCTCCGAGAGCCTCTCTCAGCTTAACCGGAAGAATCAGACGATTCTTCGTATCTATATTATGCTTATATTCGCCCGATATCATCGTTGTATCTGTACCTTTATAGCATCTGTACTTTTATAAGCGTCCAGTGCAGGTGTTAAAGCGCTACGCGCCGACAGGCAGCGACTTAGCAATCACATATAAGTCGATTCGTTCCGGTCGGAAAAATCCATTCCCTATAATAACCACATCGCACCACTTTCCACCACTGCGCTCCTATTATAGACCAACCCGGAGAATTTTACAATAGCGGTTTTTCCCGATTTTGATAAAAGCCGGAACAATTATGTCGCGCTAAGAACAATTGTTTGTTATTTGCATAAACAAAAGCGAACAAACATGCGAATTGCATGTTTGTTCGCTTTCACAATTATTACAGAATATCTTGCGTATGTTTTTGTTCACTATGTTCTGATATTGCGTATTTGCAACTGTTTTCGCGTGTTTCGGCATTTATTTCGTGTACATACGCCAAATCAGCTCAATCGCGTTTTCAGGCACCCAGCCATCGAGTGCCTTCCCATATTTTATCAAATCACGCACTACCGTGGAGCTGATATGGGAAAGCTCTCCACCGGAGGGCAAAAATACGGTTTCAAGCCCATCACCGAAGATACGGTTTACCGATGCCACGGTATATTCGTATTCCCAGTCCCCCGTGTTGCGTATTCCTTTCACGAGCGCTCTTATACCATGAGCGGCGGCGTAGTCGACAACCATATCGTTAGAGATATCGCAGCTAACATTCACGAGTCCTGCGGTGGAGGCTCTAAGCAGTTCAAGCCTCTGTTCGGGGGTGAAGAGCGGCTTCTTTTCTGTGTTCACAAAGGCACAGACGGTTACCTCATCGAATATGGAGGCGGCGCGGCGTATAATGTCAAGATGTCCGAGCGTCACCGGATCAAAGCTGCCGGGAATCAGTACTTTCATTCGGCATCATCACCCGACTCATCGTCGGATGCCTCCTTTGTCAGCAGAGAAATGTATATTCTTCCATATTTATAATGACGTTTCAGCCTCATTCCTTCTGCAGAAAGAGGCGTCGGGGAATCGGTTTCGCAAATAACATAGCCGTTGTCTGCCACCAGATCTGCCGCCGTGAGCATTTTCAGCGCATCTTCCAAGAGATCACTGCCGTATGGTGGGTCAAGAAAGATAATATCAAACTTCTCTCCCGCCGCCGAGCGTATATAACGGGCATAGTCTGTGCAGGATATAGAGCAACGCTTGAAGAGTCCGATTTTCTGCGCATTAGCTTTTATAATCTCAACCGCATGTGGGTTTGAATCGGTGAATACCGCTCGTTCGGCGCCTCTGCTCAGGGCTTCGAGTCCCATCTGGCCCGAACCGGCAAACAGATCGAGTACTCGCCTGCCCTCTATATCAAACTGTATCATGCTGAAAACCGCTTCTTTTACACGCTCTGCCGTGGGCCGGGTCTCTTCTCCCTCAAGCGCTTCAAGCTTTGCACCTTTCGCGCTGCCTGTAATTATTCTCATGATTATAAATTTTCCTCAATTTCGTTTGTTTTGTCCGCATCGTTAGGTTTGCCTGATTCTGATTCATCGGCGTGGAAGGTGCTGTATATCGCCTCTGCGTTCGCAGCGCTGATGCCCTTACAGCCGCGCAGCTCTTCGATTCCGGCATGTTTAATCGCTTCAAGGCTCTTAAAATGACGCAGCAGTTCTCTCGCCTTGACCTCGCCGATGCCCTTGATTTTCTCCAGTGCTGATGTGCGCAATGTCCTGCGCTTTGCTCCGGTCATGCGGCTGACAGTAAAACGATGAACCTCCTCCTGAAGTTTGTATATGAAAACAAATACCGCCTGATCCCGGGCGATGCTTATCTCCTCGCTGTCAGTAGTAAGCGCCCGGGTTTTGTGGTAGGAATCTTTCACCATACCGAAAACCGGTATGTCGATTCCACGTTCGTCCAGCAGCGCTCGTATGACCGAAACATGTCCCCGTCCGCCGTCAAGCAAAATAAGATCAGGCAGCACTGAAGTGTGGTCGAGCCGTCTGCTCACTGCTTCACGCATGGCGGCGTAATCATCCGGGACACCGTCTCCGGAAATATTGAACACACGATACTCACTGCGGCGCAGTTTGCCGTTTTCGGCGACAATCATACCGGCCGTAATGTGTTCAGAGCCGTAATTGGAGATGTCGAAACATTCTATCCGCTCGGGTATTACCTCGAGTGCAAGCATTGATGCCAGCTTCACCAGCAGTGCCGAATCACGCTCATTTTGAACTCGGTACTGTTCTGCCTGCTGACGGGCATTTTCACCCACCATATCACAGAGCTTGCGAAGTTGTCCACGCTCCGGAAATTTTAACTTTATCTTTGATCCCGATTCCGCCTTAAGAAAATCCTGCAACAATTCGATGTCATCGGGATCCAGACGAAATCCTAAGAGTATCTCTCTAGGGATAAACTCGCGCTTTGTGTATATATCAGCAATAAACGCGGACAAGCTTACGGAATCAACAAGCTGTTCGGCAGGAAAGATAAAGTTGTCAGAATCAATAACGCTGCCTGAGCGAATATAATACACACTGAGACAGGAGCATGTGTCGTCGGTGTATAGCGCAAAAACATCGTATTCGGTGTCAGGTGCGCCAACCGCCTGCTGCTTGTCCCAGAGCCTTTCAAGCGCCTCTATTCTGTCACGATAAATTGCGGCTGTCTCAAACATCAGATTCTCGGCCGCATATTCCATCTTATCAGTAAGGCTGCTCTTAACCTCGCCGAATGAGCCCCTCAAAAATGACAATACATCGCGGAATATTTCGGTGTATTCCTCAGACGTCACTTCTCCGCTGCAGGGTCCTATACAGTGTCCGAGCTGCTTGTATAGACAGGGGCGGGATTTACCGATATCCCGCGGAAATTCGCGGCTGCATGAGGCAACTCGGAATGTTTTCTGCACCGTCTTAAGTATTGTATAGGCAGTGCCGGTGCCGGAGTAGGGACCGAAGTAACGCGCCCCGTCATTTGAACGTTTACGGGTTACCTCCACTCTCGGATATGGCTGGTTCACCGTTACCTTTATATATGGATAGCTTTTGCCGTCTTTAAGCTTGATATTATACTTCGGCAGATGCAATTTTATGAGACGGTTTTCCAGTGCCAGCGCCTCGATCTCAGTGTCGGTCAGCATTGTCTCGAAATCGCATACATCAGAAACCATACGCGCCGTTTTATTGCTGTGGTCGCTGCCGGCTGCAAAATACTGGGCTACGCGCTGACGCAGCACCTTTGATTTGCCGATGTAGATTATTTTGCCGTTTTTGTCCTTCATAAGATATACGCCTGGATGCATCGGCAGATCCATTGCGCTCTCATAAAGCCTGCTTAATTGTTCATTCATGTAAAAACAAGTCAGCGGACACTCTCATAATGAGGCGTCCGCTTGAAATATCGGTCTGTTCACTGCTGCGCATACCGACTGACCGCCGATAACCTGTCAGAAACTTCAATCGGCGGCATAATAGGGTCATCCCGGCGAACTGTCCTGTTTTCAGGTCTGTCAACAGTGTTTTGTAACACCTCTAAGCCTGCTTCGCATTTGTTTCGCAGGGGACAACGTCAATCAGAGCTGCTTGATTTCGGGCTTGGAAACTAACTCGGCAAGGGCCTCGAGGGCCTCTACCTCGTCAGGACCGTCAGCAAAAAGGGTAACAGTAGTGTTCTGGTTAATTCCCAGTGAAAGAACACCGAGGAGGCTCTTAGCGTTCATGCGGTGCTCGCCCTTCTCAACGGAAATCGTGCTCTTAAAGGAGCTGGCCTTCTGTACAAAGTAAGTAGCCGCTCTTGCGTGTAAACCCTGCTTGTTCTGGATGGTTACCTCTCTTGATATCATCTTAACGCTCCTATCTGAGAATTCTCTGAAATTTCGCATCAATAAAGGGTATAGAGGTATTATAGCAATAAATGTGCAATAAATCAAGTACTTTAATGAAATATTGTGCCTTTAAGCGAAAATTCATCAAATTACCGAAAAAGTATATGTCTGCTTGACTTTTATTACCGCGCATATTATAATCTGAATGAATATACAGGTTATTTGCATTATTCCGGCGGTATGATTATAAAACCACACTGTATAAGATCAGGAGGTTAAACAATGATTTTTTTCGGTCTTGACGTAGGCAGCAGCGGCTGCAAATGCGTAGCCTTCAGCGAGGACGGCATACAGCTCGCCTCAAGATACAGCGAATATCCTTCAGCCGCAGGGCAGTCGGATATGGATCCGTGTACAATGTTTGAAGCGATATGCTCAGTCATAACAGGATGTGCTGCCGACAAAACGGTAACTCCGGGCGAGGTCGCTGCCATTACGGTTACCTCCTTCGGCGAATCTTTTGTCCCGGTTGACAAAAACGGAAAGGAGCTCGCCGACATTGTAATGTATACCGACGCACGGGGTGTCGCCGAAACAGCGGAGCTAATCAGCAAGGTTGGAGATGACAACATCCGCCGCATAACCTGCAACCTGCCGGATTCCATGTATTCTCTTCCTAAGATCATGTGGACGCTGCGCAACCGCCCGCAGGTCGCCGACAAGGTATGGAAGTTCCTACTTATCGCCGATTACGCCGCTTTCAAACTCAGCGGAGAGGCGAAGATCAACTACAGTCTTGCCTGCCGCGCAATGGCACTCGATTTGGCAAACCGGTGCTGGTCGCCCGAGATGCTGTCAGGTGCGGGCATAATTTCCGATATGCTCTCCGAACCCGTACCCGACGGCACAATAGTGGGCAATCTCCTGCCGGATATTGCCGAAAAACTTGGGCTTCATACCGGAGTTAAGGTGCTGGTAGGCTCCCATGACCAGATTTCCGCCGCCATCGGTTCGGGAGTAATTAATGCCGGTCAGGCTGTCGACGGCACCGGCACGGTCGAGTGCATCACTCCGGTGTTTGAAGGCATCCGCAACTCACGTGAGTTCACCGACTGCAACTTCAGCTGTCTGCCTCATCCTCATAAGAATCTCTATGTCACTTATGCCTTCAACTTTTCCGGAGGCGCTCTCCTTAAGTGGTACCGTGATTGTTTAGCCGCACATCTTAAACCCGAAGCAGAAAAGCTCGGAGTAAGTGTATACAGAATGCTTGACGATACCTGCCCTGTCGAGCCCACTCAGGTGTTTGTTATACCACACTTCATGGGAGCCGGGGGCACTCCCGACATGGTCAAAACAGCAACAGGTACCATCTCGGGTCTTACGATGAAAACTGCTCTTCCCGATATATATCGCGGCGCACTTGAAGGGCTGACCTTTGAGATGAAATACAACCTTGAAAAACTCGCCGAATGCGGTATCAAAGTCGACCGTCTCTGCGCCACCGGCGGCGGTGCGCGTTCTCCTATATGGCTAAGGATAAAGAGCGACATACTCGGACTGCCGATAGTCCGTGTCAAGTCCGATGAGGCCGGAGCCTGTGCCTGCGCTATGCACGGCGCCGTTGCGATGGGAGTTTATTCCGATCTCGCCGAAGCTGCCGCAAAGTTCGTCTCATACACCGATACATATGAACCTGAGACAACATATAAGGCTCTGTACAACGAAAAATACGCCCGTTTCCGTGAAGCCCGCAGAAACATGCTTGAGCTTTACAAATAAGTCCTTTCCCTGTAATCTCTGGTGCCGTCAGTTTAATATAACAACCGGTACGGCATCGAATTCAACTCTTTAATAGCCGCACCCCCGGTTTTTGTTCCGGGGGTGTATTTTTATAGCCTTATGACAGATACATCGCCTATTGTCTTCATAAGTTCCGCTTCGCGGTTATGGCAGGTCAGAATAATTACCTGCGTACCTCCGTTCGAAAATTCATTGAGAATACCAAGTATGCCGCTGAGACGTTTATCATCCAAACGGGCGAAAGCTTCGTCAAATATCACCGGAGGTCTGGCGCTGTGATAAAGCAGGTCTATAAGCGCGAAACGCAGACTGATATACGCTGCGTCGCGGGTGCCTGAGCTCATGGCACTGCCTTCACGGGTCATACCGCCGGATTCAAAGGTGAGCTGCATACTGCTGTCGACACCGAGAACAGCGCAGTGTCCGCCGGTAACACGCTCCATAAGCCGGCCTGCATACTGCGACAATCTCGGGGATATGCTCTCACGCAGGTTTTTCGCCGCCTCGCCGAGCTTGCTTTGAGCCAGCATAAGCGCCGCGTGCCGCTCTTTCAGTTCATCCAGTTCTGTTTGTATATAGTAAATACGGTCGGACACATCTGACGGGCGCACATATGACGCTTTTATAGCCGTTATCTCATTGTCTAGGATATGACACCGTTCTTCGAGCTTCTGTATGGCCGCCGTTGTGTATTCATAACTTCTTCTGAGTTTGTTCTGATCTTCGTCAGTATATACGCGCTTCCTGTCGCCGTCACTGCTGTTGTTATTTAATATCTTACTCAGTTTTTCAATCTGTACTGAATCGGGTTCGCTTGCAGGCGATATGGCAGCCAGTTCAGAATAGACGGTTTTATCGTGCTCAACACTAAGCAGCAGTTTTGCGCGCCGGAGCAGATACTCGTCAAGCTCTGATATTGCCGCCGCCAGCGAACTGCGTCCCCAGCGTTTGAGCAGTGAGTCCGCTTCTTCCAGCCGATCGGCGCGAGCTTTCTTAGTGAAGCTGATGCGCATGCGTGCCGCTACTCCGGCAGATCTGAGACGTTCGGTTTCATCGGTTTCGCGACTCAGGTCATCGAGCTTTTCACGCAGTTGTTCTTCATTTTCACAACCAAATGATTTGAACAGCCTGCCGATTTCACTTGAGGATTTTGCGGCATAAGTTGCGAGAACCGCGCAAACAACCGCAAGCGTCGTTCCGGTAAACAACACAACCCCGCCCGACAGAGGCGAACCGCTTATGGTGAGAGCACCGACAATCAGCATCAGTATTGCGGAGATTCCTATTATAACACTGCCGAAAGAGTACCTGCGCAGACGGCTGCGCATTTTGTCCAGGTCGTTCAGAATCCTCGCCGATCCGCCTACATCACGCAGCCTTTGGCAGTCAGCAGACAACTCTGGCAGGACTATGCTTTCTCCTGTTAACTCCTCGCGAATCTGTTTGAGGCTGTCATCCTGACGGTTCAGCTCACCGGACACTCTTATAAGGTCGTTTCGATAGCTCTCATCGGGGGTAAATCCGGCGTAAGTGTATTTTCGATCCAGCTCCGCAAGCTCAGCTGACGAGTGCTCAGCCGAGACGCGTATACTTTCCCGGTATTTGATACTCTGGAGTTTTAAATATGCCGAAGCCCGCTCATATTCGTCTTTAAGTTCTGCCGCTTCACTCCTGCGCTCTTCAATCTTGACCCGCAGCGCCTGCAGTGAGGTTTCGGCGGATATGAGGCGGACATTTTCGGCAGATGCGCGTTTAAGCTCTGTTTTAAGCGTATCCAGCTCGCTCATAAGCGTCGGTATTTTCCCTCCGCCGCCATCTTTATGCATCAGCTCAACGCTTTCTTTATCGAGTCGCTTGAGCGCCTTGTCTACATTCAGTGTTTCATCTGCAGAGTAGAGCAGATTTCCTATAGCTGTACTCAGAGCCGAACCGTCAATAGCCGCGCCGTCATCAACCATCCGCGCAGCCGCATTTCGCTGACCGATAAAGGCAGTGCGTGTGAATATATCCGCCGGTATGCCAAGCAGTTCTTCACCCGGAGCTTTGGCATTGGAGATAATGCTTCCGTCCGCAAGGTCGACAACATTGACCTTTTCACTGCCTGACGGTGAGCAGACCCGTTCGATGCGCAGCTGTCGTTTGCCGAGAACAAAGGTCAGGCTGCCCGAAGCTGAATCGACCGCCGGATTATCTGACGCAGTATATACATCTGAATTGCCGGTTATCAGCCACGGCATACAGAACTCGCGATCAGCCTTGTCGCGGAAACCGTAAAGCATGAATCGCAGGAAGGCAGCCAATGTGGATTTACCCGATTCATTGGCGCCCTCGATTATGTTGACTCCCTCGGACAGCGACAGGCTGCGGCTGCGCAGACAGCCGAAGCGTTCAATTGTCAGCGTCTTAATAGTCAGTGCTTCGAGCCGTTCATCAGGCACACTACTTCACCTCCGTTCATCGGTTTTGTCAAGTATAACACATATTTACGTTATCAGTCAATAATACTCTTTGTCTGAATTATAATCTGTAAATTTCAAAACAAACATATCAGCTCTTTGCCTGATAACCCGTCTCAAAATCTACCCTGCAGGCAAGCTCCTCACCTAACATATAACGCCTTACATTCTCAAGCATGAGTTCAATTATGTTTTCGTATGTCTCCCGTAAATGGAAAAAGCCCGAGATATGAGGCGTGATCAGCGCATTTTCACAGTGCCAAAGCGGATGATCCTGCGGCAGCGGCTCGGGGTCTGTAACATCAAGAGCCGCCCCGCCCAGTTTTCCAGAATTGAGCGCATATGCCAGTGCGATGCAATCAATAGCGTTGCCCCGCCCCACATTTGCCAGCAGAGCGGTGTTCTTCATATTTTCAATACGCGCCGCGTCAAAAAGTCCGGTCGTATCCGAGGTGCCCGGCAAAGCCATTGCGACTACATCGGCACGGGGCAGCAGAATATCGCAGAGTTCTCCGAGACTGCCGTAATCGCTTGATGCATACAGTTCATCTGCATAATCGGGGCGCTCACGGATTGTACGGCAGATACCGATAGTATAAGCTCCGAGGGCTTTGCAGAGCCGGGCAAAACTGCCGCCTATATCACCCATACCTATCACAAGCACGGTGCTGCCGTTGATTGAGGTAACCTGTCCCCGGTCGAGCCACTGTTTCTCCCGCATGTTATCCCGGTAGAGATGCAGCTTTTTCTGCATCATGAGTACCGCTGCAAGCATATGCTCGGATATCGCCTGACCGTAGGCGCCCGTGGAGTTGCAGAGAACCGCGCCATCGGGCATCACCGCGTTTTTGACAAATGAATCAACACCCGCCAGCTGCAAATGCGCCCATTTCAGCTTCTTCATATTTGCCAATTCCTTAGGAGGCAGATTGCCGAGAACTATGTCCGCATTGTGCAGTTCATCGAGCATCTCATCGTTGATAACCGTGCGCGGCGAGAGCATATCCGGCGGTGAAATATAGGTTATTCGCGAATTCGGTGCAAGTTCGGCAAGCCTCTGTCTGTAAGAATCTTCAAAGGGGATTGTTACAAAGATATCGGGAACTTCCGGACAGGTGAGCAGCGGTACCAGTTCGTCAAGCGAATATATGGTGTACGTTGGACCATCCTTACACAGAGAGCAGCCGGTAAATGCATTTGAACCGCCGGGATTGAACCATATTGAATCTAATCCTGCGTTCAAAGCGCCCTGTATATCACCTGAAGGCGAATCGCCGATTACAACCGCTTGTTTGCTGTCAAATCCGGGTATACGATCGGCAACGCGGTCGAAATACTCACGGGAGGGCTTCTGAGCGCCGATTGCCTCGGATACGAAAATATCGTCCACAAACTCCTTAAGACGGGTAAGGGACCAGCGGGAACTCTGCACCCGTTCGATGCCGTTTGTTATAATATAAATCCTACCGCCGGCAGATTTCAGAGACTTCAGAGCCTCATATGCACCTTCTATTTCGTAGGTGCAAAGCGACAGCTGCGAAATGAAGCTTGCCGCGAACTTCACGGGGGATATATTGATACCCAGTTTTTCAAATGCGATGCGGAAACGCTCGGTCTCAAGTTTTTCTTTGGTTATAAGTCCCCGTTCGAAGTCCTTCCAAAGATTATCATTCACCTCATGATAAAGTTTGAACCTCTCGTCCGTGCAGTTCTCTCCATATTCAGCGAGTGCTGCCGAAAAGGCATGACGCTCCGCGCGGTCAAAATCCATGAGAGTGTTGTCAGCGTCAATAAGCAGATATTTATACTTCAACACAATTATAGCCCTCCTCTGTATTCGGAATGCACATACTGCATTATACTCGTTCGGTCGCCTTTCGATCTTTTATCTCTTATGTATGACTGTTGAACTAATCAAGAACAGGGTGCCGCGCAAAACGCGACACCCCTGCCTGACTTTTATCTTATATCGACCGTGACACGTTTTCCGTTAATGCCGGCTGCAGCTTTCATAACAAGGCGTATTGAGCGGGCAATACGGCCGTGACGGCCTATTACCTTGCCCATATCATCCGGCGCAACATTGAGCACAAGAGTCAGATCATCGCCGTCCCCGGTCTGCTCAACACTGACAGCTTCGGGATCATCCACGAGTTCCCGGGCAATATTGGCAAGAATTTCCTGAAGTTCTGCCATTATTCAATAACGCCGCTCTTCTTCAGAATGGTCTTTACAGTTTCGGTGGGCTGAGCACCGTTTTTAATCCAGTTCTTAGCTTTCTCGTTGTCGAGTTTGATCTCTGCCGGATTCTTCAGCGGATCGTAATAACCGAGCTCCTCTATGAAGCGGCCGTTGCGGGGGGTACGGGAGTCGGCAACAACGATACGATAGAAGGGTGCCTTCTTCGCACCGATTCTCTTAAGTCTGATTTTAACTGCCATTTTAGGATTCCTCCGAATAAATTTATATGTATTTTAATGGATTGACTGTTTTATGCGTTAATTTTCATTTATTTACGCTTCTTTTTTGAATGAACTCTCTGACTGCGCTTCAGCTTCCCCATGGGGAAGTTCATACCGCCTGCCGAAAGCTTCTTCATCATCTGCTTTATCTGATCGTACTGCTTAAGCAGCCGATTGACCTCCTCTACCGAGTTGCCGCTGCCCGCGGCTATGCGCTTCTTGCGCGAGGCCGAGATGATGTCGGGCTTCCTGCGTTCCGTAGGCGTCATTGAGAGGATAATCGCTTTCATGCGGTCAAGCGCCCGTTCGTCTATCTTGGCGTCCTTGAGCGCTGCGGTATTCATGCCGGGAATCATACCCACAAGCTGTTCCATTGAGCCCATGTTGCGAATCTGGTCGAACTGATCGGCGAAATCATCAAGTGTGAATGTGGATTCAAGCAGTTTCTGCTCCAGCTCTGCCGCTTTTTTCTCATCGAATGCCTGTTCAGCTTTCTCGATAAGCGAAAGCATGTCGCCCATACCGAGGATGCGCGATGCCATCCGGTCCGGGTGGAATGGCTCAATAGCGTCAAGCTTTTCGCCCATGCCGACATATTTTATCGGCTTACCGGTGACATAGCGCACCGAGAGAGCAGCACCGCCTCTGGTATCGCCGTCAAGCTTGGTAAGCACTACGCCGGTTATGTCAAGCAGATTATTGAAGGTTTCGGCAACATTTACTGCATCCTGACCGGTCATTGAATCTACGACAAGCAGAATCTCGGTGGGATTGACCTCCGCTTTTATGTTCTGCAGCTCGGTCATCATAGTCTCATCCACATGGAGCCGGCCTGCGGTATCGATAAACACTATGTCGTTGCCATGCTTGATTGCATTGTCCACGCCCGCGCGGGCAATTGCCACCGGATCGGTTGAACCTTCAACGGTATAGACCGGAACACCCACCTGGCTGCCCACAACCTGCAGCTGCTTCACGGCGGCGGGACGGTAGACGTCGCATGCAACCAGCAGCGGGCGTTTGTTCTGCTTTTTTAGCAGAGCGGCAAGCTTGGCGCAGTGCGTGGTTTTACCGGCGCCCTGAAGACCGCACATCATAATGACGGTAGGCGGTTTTGAACTTATGCTGAGCTTTGACTGCTCGCCGCCCATAAGGGCTATAAGCTCCTCATTGACAATCTTTACTATCTGCTGAGCGGGCATCAGGCTCTCAAGTACCTGGGAGCCGATTGCGCGCTCGGTCACCGTCTTGACAAAATCCCGGACAACCTTGAAGTTGACATCCGCCTCCAGGAGCGCGAGTCTTATATCCCGCATACCCTCACGGACATCGGCTTCGGTCAGTTTGCCCTTGTTTTTGAATTTTTTAAACGCTCCGGACAGCTTGTCCGCAAGGCTCTGAAAAACCGCCACTGCCGACCTCCTTCAGGTTGATTAATTCAAAGTTCCTGTATTATCCTGCGCAGAGACTCCGCCTGTGTTTCGTGAAGTGTTGATGCAATAACTTCGAGCGCATCCCGCAATTCATCGGTTTTCTTTGCGAAACCGAGTTTACTCTCCAGTTCGTTGAGTATTTTTTCTGCGGCGAGCAGTCTGCAGCGAACTCCTGCACGGGTTATACCACAGATGTCGGCAATTTCTGCCAGCGATAAATCCTCAGAGCACCAGAGTTCCAGCGCCGTCCGCTGTTCCTCGCTGAGCATCGCGCCATAAACATCAAGCAGCATCGCCAGACCAACCGACCGGCTAAGTCTGTCTTCCGAATTATCAGTCATGGCTCTGCCTCCGAATCGCACGGCATCCCGCTTTCCGAATCACAAAGCGTACCGTCAGCGGTGTATAGCGAATCACTTTACACCTGCGCAACGCTGTGAATTATAACACAGTCTGAATGTTTTGTCAACAGCGGAGACGATAAAAACAATCTGTGTTTGTAAACAATACATGAATCGAAAAGCACTGTTCTTCTTAGATTCCTGTATATTAACTATTAATTCTGATATGTCCAATTCGGACATGTCGCAAATATATTTATTTATCAGAAGCAGAATTTTATCAGCAAACACATCGAATGTACATTTAATTTCATATTATTATTACTATTCATCTTACAATCCGCAATAAGCAAAAACGCACAATAAACACTATTGACAAATACAAAAATGCGTAATATAATACAATCGGTTAACAAAATAACGGGAAGACGGAGGATATTATGAACAAAATCAAACTGACCGCACTGCTTCTGCTTCTTGCTCTCACTGTCGGAGCCGCTCTTACGGCTTGCGGGGGAGACACATCATCCGGTTCGTCGTCAGACACGGGTGAAGCCGCTGCGGAGACCACTGTTGACGAAGAAACATCGCCCTTTGAACCCGATTCTCTGCCCTCTGATCTCAACTTCGACGGTGCGACATTCACCACCATGTACCGCGCCGAGGAGGTTGATGAATATTTCATGGCTGAGCAGAGCGGGGACATCGTCGATGACGCAGTTTACAGGAGCAACCGAAACGTAGAGGAACGCCTGAATGTCAAGCTGGCTGTAAAAACCCAGATAGGCAATCCCAACGACGAACGCGCAAAGTTCATAAACACAGTAACCAGCACAGTATTGGCGGGTGACGACGAATTCCAGGCAGTCGGCATGCTTACCTATAATATGCCGACTCTGGTTCAGAACGGCGTAACCCTTAACCTCAACACTCTGCCTCATATCGATTTCGACAAGCCCTGGTGGGTGAGCGATCTGACCACTCTCGGCTCGATTGACGACAAGCTTTATATTGTGTCGGGCGACATAAGTCTAAGCCTTGTGAAGAAAACGCTCTGTCTCTTCTTCAATTCCGACCTATGCAGTTCTCTCGGTATCGACAGTCCTTATGATTCGGTGCTTGACGGCAGCTGGACCAAGGAGCGCATGGAAGCCGACGCCAAAAAAGGCTATGTAGACCTGAACGGCAACGGCGAGGGCGACTTTGACGACCAATACGGTTATATGGTCTACGACTCCAACCATTTCAATATGTACATCGGCGCCTTTGACCTTATGGTTACCGACGTGGATTCAAACGGCTATCCCGTACCGGCATTCGGAAGCGAGAAGGTCGTAAATGCCGTTGAGTACATAGTAGGCTTGCTGTGGGACAATGAAGGTATAGGCTTTAACAATCTCTCAGACGCGGGCGCCGACCTTAGTAAGCATGAGGCTGTTCGCAACATTTTCACAAGCGGCAGACTGCTCTTTATATCAGCCGAGTTCTTTAATTCAGATTTTTATCGAGACATGGAGCAGGAATACGGTGTTCTGCCCGCCCCGAAGTGGGACGACAAACAGGACGGATACTACACTGTCGCACGCAATGTTTATTCATCCTTCATTGTGCCCATTACCATACAGGATGCCGAAATGACTGGCGCGGTTCTTGAAGCCATCGCCTCTGAGAACTACCGCACACTGTCTCCCGTTTATTTCGAGTCGGCACTTAAGGTCAAGTACAGCCGCGATCTCCAGTCAGCTCAGATGTACGACCTCATCAAGGAAGGCATGAAGTTCAACTTCGGTTATACCTATCATATTATCGTCGGTCTGACCGACAGTCTGCGCGACGCAATCAACGGAAAGAAAACCGACTGGGCTTCGACTTATGCCGCAAAGGAAGCGGCAGCTCAAGCAAGAATCGACGCTTTTGTGGAAATTGTAAAGGCTCTTCCGTAATTTACGCAAGCTGATAAATACATACGCATTCCGAAGCGGATAAATACATAAGCATTTACGGCGGGAGTCACATCGGCTCCCGCCGTTTGTAAATCGGCTTAAACCCGCGTTGACAGCCGAAGTCGCATATGCTATACTTCGGCTATGCCAAGAACAAGACTACATCGAAGGAATCGAAGGAAGTGACGAATATGCCGGATACGCGATTGCGAAAACCGCCCGAATCGCTGGGAATCAACAGCTGCAATATACTCGAGTTTCTTGACAGGATCGAGGAACACGGTGTCAATATGCACAGTTTCATCCTCGCCCGTCATGGATGTGTGGCGGCTGAAGGATACTGGGCACCCTATTCAGCCGACAAACCTCACCGCATATATTCCAGCGGTAAAACTGTGGGCGCACTGGCAATTGGCCTGCTTATCGGTGAGGGGAGATTGTCGCTTGACGACAGGATTATTGACCTGCTGCCCGACAAGGCTCAGATTGAGCCGCATCCGTATGTCGACGCCATGACGGTGCGCGACCTGCTGATGATGGCAACTCCCTTTAAGACCGACTGCTACTACTACGGCATGACCGATCGAGTGCACGATTTCCTGCACCAGGCGCCCGACTACGAGCCGGGAACGAAGTTTTCCTACAATACCTCTGCGACCTATACTCTCAATGTCATTACCGAGCGGCTTACAGGAGAGCGGTTGATCGATTACCTGCGTCCGCGGCTCTTTGATCCGATAGGTGTCTCACACAGTGTCAAGTGCCTGAGTATGCCCGACGGTTACAGCCACAGCGGTTCAAGCATGATTATTCTGCAGCGCGATTTCTCGCTTATCGTGGAACTGGTCATGCGCAGGGGCGAATGGAACGGTTTGCAGCTCATTCCCCGCTCATTTATGGACGAGATGACCTCGCCCATGATTGACAACACTCCGAAAATATCGCCTGCGGCAGCTCCCAAGCTATTACATCACGGCAACGGATACGGCTATCAGCTCTGGATGCTGCCAGGCAAAGACCGTTTCTTTTTCAGCGGCATGGGCGATCAGAACGGCTTTTGTTTTGCAGATCTGGATCTTACCTTCTGCTGTATGGCCGACAACCAGGGACCAAACAGCAGTTCTCTGCGCAAAGTTATATTTGACAGTCTTATGGAGTGTATTGTTGACCGGCTGACCCCCGGTGACCTGCCGCTTCCGGAAAATCCGGCAGTTTATGACGCACTGCTTGCAAGGCTCAGCAAGCTTCAATATGCTGTTCCCCGCGGAAGTGCCGAGTCGCCGCTTATGTCGGTGCTTGACCGGGTTGTATATTCACTTGAACCCTGTAGCATGGGCATTACAAAGTTATCTTTCACATTTGACGGAGACAGAGGCGTGATGCGCTATGAAAACGCACAGGGTGAGAAGGAACTGCCATTCGGTCTCTGCCGCTGGGAGAATATACTCTTTCCGCAGACAGGCTATCCGGGCAGTGATTACATGCCTTCCGACGAGTTATACAAGTGCATCGCAGCCGGCGCCTTCGAGAATAATACGCTTAGAATTAAGGTACAGTCTGTCGGCGACTTCATCGGAAATATCGTCATGGAGTTTCGCTTTGATGGAGACGATATCGCTGTCAGCATGAGACGCGGTGCGCAGTTTTTCTTTGACGAATACAACGGCGATGCAAAAGGCAAGCACATTAAGGCGCATTGAATCGTTTCAACTATCAAAGGTATATCCATAGATTTAACCGAAAAGGGGCAAAGCATGAAATATCTTATAGGAATTGATATAGGAACATCGGGTACCAAATCGGTTCTCTTCAATACCGACGGCTCGGTGGTGCGGTCTTCGTCCGCCGAGTATCCGCTTTATCAGCCGCAGAACGGTTGGGCTGAACAGTCTCCCGAGGACTGGTGGGAGGCAACTGTCACTACGCTCAAAGCAATCACCGAAGACATCGACGCCGCTGACATCGCCGGTATCGGACTTTCGGGGCAGATGCACGGACTTGTCATGCTTGACAGTGAAAATTCCGTAATTCGTCCCGCCATTATCTGGTGCGACGGACGCACCGGTGCCGAATGTGTCGAAATAACCGAGCGCATTGGCGCCGAAAGGCTCATCGAACTTACGGCTAACCCCGCTCTCACCGGCTTCACAGCTTCGAAAATAATGTGGGTAAAGAACCATGAGCCGCAGAACTATGCACGCTGCCGTAAAATACTGCTGCCAAAGGACTACATACGCTTCCGCCTCAGCGGCACTTTTGCCGCCGAGATGTCGGACGCCGCCGGCATGCAGCTGCTTAATGTCCGCGAACGCCGCTGGAGCGATGAAGTGCTGGATAAACTCGGCATAGATCGCGAACTGCTGGCTGATGTGTTTGAAGCACCCTATATCAGCTCATATGTTTCGGATGAAGCCGCAGCTCTTACCGGACTGAAAGCGGGTACTCCGATAGCCGGAGGTGCGGGCGACAATGCCGCCGCCGCGGTGGGTACCGGAACCGTAGTTGACGGAAGAGCCTTCACGACAATAGGCACAAGCGGAGTTGTCTACGCGCATACTTCGCAGATGCTGCTTGATCCGTGCGGACGAATCCACACTTTCTGCTCTGCCGTGCCGGGTGAATGGCATGTTATGGGAGTCACACAGTCGGCAGGGCTGTCTCTGCGCTGGTTCCGCGATACCTTCTGTGAAGAAGAAAAGAAGAAGGCGGCAGAACTGGGCTGTGACCCCTACGATATCATGACCTCGGAGGCGGAGAAATCTCCGATAGGCTGCTCGCGGCTCCTCTATCTGCCATATCTCATGGGTGAACGCACACCTCATCTCGATTCCAACGCCAGGGGAGTATTCTTTGGACTATCGGCGGTGCATGACAAGAAGGATATGATTCGCGCCGTACTGGAGGGTGTTTCTTTCGCTCTGAATGACAGTGCCGGCATTCTGCGCGGCATCGGTGCCGAGATCTCCGATATGACCCTTTGCGGAGGCGGCGCGGCAAGTCCTATGTGGCGGCGCATGCTCTGCGATATTTTCGGCTGTCCCGTTAAGATCACGGTATCAAAAGAGGGCGCCGCACTGGGTGCCGCTATTCTGGCGGGTGTGGGCGTCGGTATCTGGCCGTCGGTTCCCAAGGCTTGTGCCGAGCTTGTAACCTACCGCGAACCAATGTCTCCCGACCCTGCGGCGGGTGCCGAATACGCGAAGTACTACGAAATATACCGCTCACTTTATCCCGCCCTGCGTGAATCATACGCCAAATTGGCGGAAATCAAATAGCAAACGGGGACATGTATATGATTAAAGTCAAAAATCTGAGCTTCACGCCGGTATCCATGCTCAGTCATACCGGTGAGCAGCTGGTTATACTCGACTGCAAGCCCGAACGTTCGGCACACTTCACGCTGACCATACTGGACGGCGACAGTGAGTATATGCCGCCCCGCGATATCGCGCTCAAGGGCGGCGACGGTTATGTGCGCATGATGCTGCCCCCGCCGACCTCCGACTTCAACGCTTCAGTTATATTGACAGACCGCACAGGCTGCGAGGCTGCCCGCACCGAGGTGTTATGGCGTGTGCCGCGGGAATGGACAATCTATGTTATGCTGTCCTCTCACACCGACATCGGGCTGCATAACTCCCAGTACCATCAGCGTTATTACAGTGAGGTTTTCCTCGATGCAGCCATGCAGCTCTGCGACGAGACCGCCGACCGTCCCGAACAGGATCAGTACCGCTATGTCATGGAGGGTACCTGGTTCTGGAACAACTATGCTGCCGACCTGGGTGAAGAAGCCGCCCGGAATGTGGTTGAGAACTACATAAAGCCCGGTAGAATCGGTCTCTGCGGCAGCTGCGCAGGCAACCATACCCAGTGCTACGGTCTTGAGCAGCTCTGCCGTTCCGCATATGAACGGGCGCACCAGGAGGAGAAATGGGGCATCTCCACCCACACCATGACAATGATCGACAACAACGGCATATCCTGGCCGCTGGTTCAGGCATATGCCAACGCAGGATTCCGAAACATTATCTTCGCGCCGAACCAGTGGAATCCACTGCCCTCCACCGTTTACTATCGTGATACCCGCCATCAAAGCTACACCTGGAATCCCGGTGCCGGCGGCGGCGGTGCAAGGGTCGATGTACGTTATGACTCTGATATCCCGATGGTGTTTTGGTGGCAGGGACAGGACGACGACCCGGATTCCCGGCTGCTTGTATGCGCCTCAACCCAATACGGACACGGCGCTATTCCCTTTGGGTTCAACCCGAATTCCAAGGCAAATACCGCGTCTCTCGAAAGCATGGAGAACGCCGTACCGGCAAGGATTACGGACATAGAGGAAAAGGTTCCGTATGATGTCTGGCTGATTGCGAATTATCATGATGACCAGCATCCGAGCCGTGATGTCACCGACCTGCTTGCCATGTGGAACGCCAAATGGTCGTTTCCGAAATTTCGTACCCTGGGCAATCCCGACGAGCCATTCGATATTCTTCGCAATCGCTTCGGCGATGTTATTCCAACGCTGCGCGGCGAGATGACCGGCGGATGGTACCAACATCCCCTTTCTGCGCCGATTATTCTGGCGAAGAAGCACGAGGCGGACAGGCTGCTGCCGACTGCCGAGAAGTTTTCAACCCTTGCGGCGCTTTATGACAGCGATTATGCCTACCCATCCGAGGCTTTCCGCAGAGCGTGGGATTATCTTATTTTCAACGACGAGCATTCCTACGGCACCAGCGGTTATCAGGGACGCAGGGTCTACGAGACCTGGATGCAGCACCGCGACTGGGTTGACAAGGCTCACAACACGGCAGAAACCGAGCTGAACCGCGCTCTTGACATACTGACCCCGCTTATTGCCGCAAGCGAGCCATCCACGGTGCTGTTTAATCCCACCGGCAGACAGCGCACCGAGTTTATTGCGGGGAAAGCTGTTGAAATACCTCCGTTCGGCTATACTTCTGTTCCTGTTCCCGCACCGGATAAACCGGTTCCGCTGAGTTTCGAAGGTCTGCCTGTGATTGAAAACGCTTTCTACCGGCTAACCTTTGCCGAGAACGGCTCTGTGGCGTCGATATTTGACAAAATTGCCGGACACGAGTTATCTGATGGCAGAAATCTCGCTGAATTCATCTATACAGAGGATAATCACAAGAACTTTGTGCGTCCCGGCTCGGCGATTTTCGCGGCATATAAGTCTACTGACGGCGTTAAGGTAATTACAACCGCCGATGAACCGGTTTCGGGGGCGCGGGTAATGCTGACTGTCTTCCTGCCGGAACATGAGAGGCGTATCGACTTTGAGCTGAAACTGGACCACGTCCGCGCCATGATCAACAACAATCGGTACTATCGCTACTGCTACTGCGGTTTCCCGTTCAAGCTGAATAACTGCCGCAGATATTGCCGTCTCAACGGTGCGGTCGCCGAATATGCGGTGGATCTGACCGGGCACGGCACCGACACATATATGGAGTCATCCGAATGGTGCTGTGCTGAGACGGATGATTATGGTATCGGTTTGCTGCAATTAGATTCCGAACTTGTGGAGTTTGACCGCATTCATCCCGACAAGACCGACTACGGTGACGCCGGAGAGGGGAGCGCAGTTTACGCTTACCTTGCCAATGACTGGCTTCAGATGCATTCAATAGGCGGCAGTCACGAGAATTACCGTTTTCGCTTCGCAATAACCACCTACGAGGGTAATCACCGCTCAGTAAAACTCGCTGAAACCGCAGAACTTAAGTGCAATCCGGTAATACGCCGCGACATACCGGCTCAAAACGGTTCTCTGCCGCAAACATACAGTTTTGCCGAATTCAATACCGACGCGCGGTTTGTTGCCCTCAAGCCCGCAGAGGACGGAGACGGTGTGATAGTTCGCCTCTGCGGCGACAGCCGAGGCGCGTCGGTCGGTATACTCGGTGAGTCTGCCGACGAATGGAATGACATCGTGGAGCGCAGTACCGCCAAAGGCGGCGTATCCGACGGCTTCTCAACCCTGCGTGCGGGACGCGGTAAATTTAAGACGAAAACTCAGTCGATATATGACATCATAGGCAGCGACGGCGTACCGGCTCCCATAGGCTCGGTATATACCGGGCTCATAACCGAACCGAAGGCAGCCCGCGGCGAGGAGGACGGCATGCTGTACCTGCTGTGGGGACAGAATATTGAGCCTGACCTTGGCGGTTATGAGCTGTACCGATCGACATCGCCCGACTTTATCTGCAACGAAGGTACCCATATAGCAGATGTGGAGCCGGGTATATTCCGCGTAGGACGTTATATCGACCGGGGACTTGAGAACCACACCGAATACTTCTATCGTGTACGTGCGGTAAGTCTGAGCGGTGTTCGCGGTCCTCTGTCCGGTGTGTTCTCCGGTATTACAAGAGAGCCGATTGAATGATTCAGTCATGATAGGACGGAATGAAATATGTCACTTCGTTGTTCAAACATACTTGTAATTGGCGGCAGCAGCGGAATGGGCAAAGCTATCGCTAAGCGTTTGCTGCGCGAAGGTGCCAATATTGTCATAGCCGGGCGCAGTGCCGACAAACTTGCCGGGGCATATGAGGAGCTTTCCGCCGACCGGGGTGTAGCATTCAGCTATAATGGCAGCGACCCGGCTGAGCTTGAGGCATTGTTAGCCCGTGTGAAGCTTCAGGCAGCTGACCGGCATACCCGTCTGTTCACCCTTGAGATGGATATCGGCGACTGCGATGCCATACCCGCGAAACTCGCAGAAGCCGATGCCCTGCTTCCTGGCGGACTTGACGGTTTCGTCAATGCGGCAGCCCTCGGAGGACATCAGACACTCGGGCGGGGCTATGAGCCATTCGACATCACTCCGGATGAATGGGATCTGCTGTCTGATACCAACTTTAAAGGCGCTTTCTTCCTGATAAGGAACGAGATCAACTATCTGCTGGGTACAGGGCGCAAAGGCAATATTCTCACCTTTGCATCTAACGCGGCATGCATGGATGTGATAGGTTCTTACGGTGCCGCAAAAAATGCAATCATCCGCTGGACCAGAGCATTTGGAAAGCGTTACGGTGAGAAAGGTATAATAATCAACGGAATAGCTCCGGGTGCCGTGCTCACACCGATGATTTCAAGCTATGCTCACAGCGCCGACCAGCCCTATCCGCGCCATGCAATCGGGCGGTTTATTCTTCCGGACGAGATTGCCGCTCTCGCTTCATATCTTTTGAGCGAGGAGGGAGAGGTTGTCTGCGGTCATACCGTTGTGGCTGACGGCGGCGATAAGATGGCGATACTCTGAATATATCCATATAAGACAAAAAGGGCACTTCGCGTGAGGTGCCCTTTTTGTCAGATGATTATTTTATGTTATTTTGCTATGTGTCAAGTCATGCGAATATTATATAATACTCTATATAATGTGCTGTTCAATTCATGCGTTTTCGAGATAGGCTTCAATCACCTTGTCAAGTCCATTTTGTGCCGCTGTCTCATTCTTTGCGTATGAAGAAGCGAAGTCGGTGGATTTTTTCGCTACAAGCTCTCGGATGAGCCAAGGCATCCCGCTTATCTGGCTCGAGAAGAGGGTTACCATATCGAAATTTCGTCCCTCCATCAGTATCTCAAGCATCTCAATGGTGCCTTCGTCGCGGGCGTATTTTGTCTGCAATGCCTGTTCGAAGTAGACCGGAAACAGCTGCTTATAGCTTTCAGAATTGAGTGCTTCGGTGATTATGCCGACAAACTCCACATCCGTAGCGGTTTTCGGTATACCCAGGACCGAGTAGTTGTCCATCGAGCCGGTCAGATACTTTTCCTGCGATTCATCCCATTTTGGATAAGGAAGCACTCCGTAATCGTCGTCCATCTCGCGGAAAGTTCCGAACATCTGCCCAAGCCAGGTGGTAGCAAACATGGCGCTGCCGTTCTTAAACATTCCGATCTCATTGCCCCATTCGCCCTGTTCGCATATATATGAGCCGCCGGTAGACCAGTAAAGAGTATTTATCTTGTCCACCGCTTCAAGTGTTTTAGGGGTATTGAGGGCGAGTACGGGCAGCCCGGTATCCCCTCGGCTGATAATAGGTATGTCGAAGGCGAAGGTATATACATCAAGATTCGTGGCTGTCTCTCCGGCAAAACCGTATTCGTCGCCGCTGTCTCTTATTCCGTCTCCGTTTATATCGCTGTAAACGTCGGTCGTCAGGGCAATCATACGGTCAATTGTCCATTTGTTGTCCCTTACTTCCTGATATAAATCCGGCATCATGTAGTTTTTCCCGAGCCGCTTGTTGTAATATATGGCATATGTCAGACGGAGCGTGGAGATGCACATATCGCCGACGACGGTGTATACCGAATCCTCTATTCGGAATTTATCGTTAATTCCGTTTATCCACCATTCACGGGAAAGGTCAATATACGGGACACTAAGAATATTTAGGTAAATACCGTTGGTTATGACCGCACCTGAGGTATAGACGATAGTAGACGAAAGGTCATAAGCGTTGTCGCCGGCGGATACTGTTTTAACAAGGGAATTTATCGAAGCATTCGAATCTTCGGCGGTTGTAACGGCTTTAATGCTTGTGTTGAATCGTTCCTCGACAGAGCGGTTTCTTGCGAACAGGGCATCGTTGATTATCTCCCCGTCTTCTTCCTCCGTATACACCTCATATAAATACGATTCACGGGTGTATATGCGAAAGCCGCGTCCTTCAAAATCAGTCTCCGGAAGATTGTCCGGGATCAGCTTCCGTCCCTCAAGCTCAGATGTGCTGACAGCTTCGGTAACCGGAGCTGTCTCACCTGTTGTTTGCTCCGCAGGTGATTCCATTCCGGTGTCTGAACAGGAAAACACTGAACCTGCTAAAATCAGAATAGCTAATAGAGCAGCATAAATACGCATTCTGTTTCTCATGATAATTACCTCCAAACATTATACTTCCCTCAAATCGTATCATTTCATTGTTCTTATTATATCACCATTAAACAGTTATATCAACATTTATCGCCGGTTTTTAATTATTATTTGATTTTACAATGTGATTGTTCGATTCAATTCACATTGTTTCCGGTTTTTTAAAAATAATCAAAAAGCTATTGACAAGCGTCTTTACATGTGATATAATAACCGGGCTTTGGCGGAATAGCTCAGTTGGCTAGAGCAACCGGTTCATACCCGGTAGGTCGTGGGTTCAAGTCCAACTTCCGCTACCATAAATCCACTGCGGGATCCCATTCAGTGGGATCCCGGGTTTTTAAGGCCCGTTGGTCAAGAGGTTAAGACACCGCCCTTTCACGGCGGTAACAGGAGTTCGATTCTCCTACGGGTCACCATTATTTACGGTGTGAGTTGCGTTTGCTCTTCACATCGTTTTTTAATGCCGTTTTACGCAATATTTACCAGTTTGCTGTTTACAAATCAAATCAGCGATAGTATAATGATTCTGTATATGATTTATCCGTTAACAATGCCCTTCCCGCGAACCGGGGGTAAAAGGAGGCAATTTATATGTACGATTTCAATGAAAAGCGCGCTGCCATTGAAGCGGAACACGCTTCGCCTGCCCATACCGACGGTCTGGATCCCTCCGAAATCGGAAAGCTTGCGGAAGTATATGCAGCCGAGCTGACTAATCCGAACGGGCGCCCGTATGTAACAATAAAAAGCGATGTCTACGCAATGCTGCTTGACCGCACACGCATAAAGCTGATGCCCTCGGATCCATTTGTCACACTTCCCGACCTTGCCGGGTTCTCCGCTGCAGTTCGTCTCACCCGTACCGATCCCAAAACCTCTCCGCGAGTGCTTTTCGGTGAGGGCTGGGGCAACTATGTAAGCGGTGACGGTTGGTTCGCGGTTACCGATTTCGGTCACACCGTGCCCGACTGGAACGCGATTATGAATCTCGGAATCTCCGGGCTGGCGGCACGTGTGAAGAAATACCGCGCGTCACACATTGCCGATGGAAGTATGGACGAGCGAATGACTGTCTTCTTTGACGCTATGGAGAATAATTATGCCGCACTCGGGCGATATATGGTTCGTTTGCGAGAAGCAGGTTGCCAATGGGCTTCGGCAGGTGCCCCCGGCTGCTTTGCCGAGGCGCTCACGCTGTCGCTGATTATATATTACACACACTGGTGCGGAGAAGCGGATATACGCTCCCTTGGCGGTCTTGACCGACTGCTTTGGCCTTTCCTGAGCGCCGACCTTGAAGCCGGGCGCATCACGCTGAAGGATGCCTCTGAACTTCTTAAGTTCTATATGTTCCGTCTGACGCTGATAAATCACGGCGCCAACACACCCTTCTATCTCTGCGGTTCCCTAGCTGACGGCAGCTGTGCGGCGAACCCTCTCACCGTAATTATAATACGCGCCTATCTTGAGTTGAACGTACATAATCCCAAGATGCAGATCCGTGTGGCAACTCCCGGCAACGAGTATCAGGATGAGTTTTTAAACCTCGCTTTGAATGGAATTCGCGACGGTATGAGCGCGCTGGTATTCATCAACGACCGTGTGGCACTGGACAACGCGGTTCTCAGCGGCGCTAAACGGGAATGGGTTCATGAATACACTCCCACCGGCTGTTATGAGAGCACCATAATGGGTCGCGAAATCGCCTGCACCGAAACCTGTGCCATAAACATTCTTAAGGGTGTTGAGTATGCCGTCAATGACGGATTAACCTACGATAGCTTTGAGAGTTTCAAATCAGCCGTGTTCGATTATCTGCGCACCCTTTTTAACATTGCTCTTGGTAAAAGCCGCAAAATTGAAACGGTTTACGGCAGACACTTCTCTACCCCGGTGTTATCTGGCACATATATTAACTGTCTCGAGAGCGGACGCGATGCTTATGACGGCGGTGCAGACTACTGCAACAGCGGTGTAAACTCAACCGGTTTCGGCTCTCTTGTGGATTCGCTTTGCGCAGTCAAGTATGCCGTATTTGACAAAAAGCTGTGCAGATATGACGAGCTGACGGCGCTTCTTTGCGCAAACTGGGAGGGCGGCGAAATCCTTCGGGCTATAATCCGCAACCGTGCGCCCAAATGGGGCACCGCCGACCCGGAAGCAGACGCTATAGCCACCGAGGTTGTGGCACTTATAGATGAGCTGGTGAACAACCAGCCGAACGGCAGAGGCGGTGTTTTTAAGGCAGGCTTTTACTCTATTGATCGCAACATCTCCTTCGGCAAGAGCACAAAAGCCACTCCGGACGGCAGACTCAACGGTGAGGCAATGTCCCGCAACATGAGCCCCGAACTTGAGCTGAGAGGCATCACCGCAGCCATAGAGTCGGGTATGCGGATAGATTCATCCGCCTTCCGAAACGGCGGTGTGGTGGATATCATGCTCCATCCCAGCGCGGTGGCGGGCAGCGAGGGGCTTCTCGCCTTCCGTGCACTGCTGGATACCTTCATCGCCGGCGGCGGTTTCGCAATCCACTTCAATGTGTTTGATGTTGAGACACTTGAGGCGGCACAGCGTGAGCCGGAAAAATACCGCGACTTGCAGATTCGTGTCTGTGGCTGGAATTCCGCCTTCACAGGGCTGTCTGCTGAGGAACAGGACGGCTTCATCAGGCGTGCAAAGGCGGCGCAGAGATAATCTTATAAAAGCAAATAGACCCAGGGCTTCCGTCAGCTGCGGAAGCCCTGGGTCTATTTGTAATATCATACCCGCGGCATACGTCGGTAATCTCCGGGAGTCATACCAGTATTGCGGCGGAAAGCGCGTGAGAAATAGCTCGGGTCAGAGTATCCGCTGGCGTAGGCTATCGACTCAATACTGTCCCCGGTATTAGCAAGCAGGATACAGGCTCTTTCAATTCGCAGATTGGTAATGTATTTGCTTACTGTCATGCCGGTAGAGCGCTTGAAAATACGCCCCAGGTACTCTACCGACACTCCGATATGCCCGGCTGTACTTCTCACTAAATTGTCGCTTTCCAGTAAATTGCGGCATATATATTCCCGTGCAGCGCTTACATAGTCGTCCGGTTTGGTCTCGGGAGTGTAGGAAGTGATAACCTGTTCGATACCGTAAGCAAGCAGCAGGGCGGTATCCGACAGAATAGTCTCATCCGTGACATTCAGCTTGTCCCACGCTGATATCACCTCAGTTTCGGAATAGCCGAGGCTCACCAGCTCCCGTAGTTTTTCACGGCTCAGTTCACCGGGTATAACACGACACTGACCTACGAACACCACCGCCTGGGTTTTCCCGGAGGCGTCACGAACCGGCACCACCGCCTCGCAAACACCGGCGTGACAGTACTTGATAAAAGGCTGCTGCAGCTCATAGGGCGCTGCTGCCAGACGCATCGCTTCATCTGTGGCGTGCTTAGTGTCGCAGAGGATACAGCGGTCGCGTTCCAGATCGATTGCGATACGGCACCAGGGGTGATAGTGGATACGGCGGTGCACCGAAACCAGGCTTCTCGCCGGTTCGTGCTGGCAGTATATGCAGACCCTGCCGCCCGTGAGACGTTCGGCAGCTCTGATAAGACATTCGATACGGTTTTCGGCAGTCATTGTCTGTATAATCAGTCGTTCTCGGCAACGGCAGCAAGCGCAACATCAATCTCGCCTGCCGGCGCCGCGAACTCAAGCATTCCTTCTGTGCGTGACACCCGGCGCGCGGCATGACGATTACCGTTCACCGTCACTGTCCAGTAGCCGGCGCCGACACCCGAAATATAGACCCGAGCAGCAGATTCAAGAATGAATGTAAATCGCTTTGCGTTCTCTGCCCCGCGGGTGAATATAGCCGCCACATCTCCAAGCAAAGCTCCGACGGCACCGCAGGATGCATCGGTCTCACAGGTTATAAGCGATGCCGGGGCTGAGGATTTCTCACCGGAGTCGGTTACATACATGGCGTGCATAAATTCTGTGTCGTTCGATACTTCAGAGGAGCGGACTTCGACCCGCCCCCAGCCGTCTTCTATGACAGTCTGTTCACGGTTAAACTGCTTGCGCAGAGCCATCTGCCTGCCGCAGACCATAAAGTTTGCATCTTCGCCGCCGATAAGAGTATACACCGGTTTTTTCGGCAGCAGAGTACGGCAGATAAGTGAACCGCCGTTGTCGACGCGTATCACATTTTCCGCTGTCTTGATCTCGGTCTGAGCATGCAGTGGGAATACCACCGTCTGTTCCGGCTTGACGGTGCGTATGCGGTCATAAACGAAGAACGCCATGGGGCGGCTGTTGTCCCGGGTGCACACCGCCGTCATGCGCCGAATCACCGACCGCGCCTTTATGGGGTGATATGCCTTCGTCAGATCTGTGGCGGCGTGTGCCCAATCCGCCCGCGCAGCTATACCAAGGGTACGACAGCGGTCGGCTGTACCCCGCTCGAACCAGAGCTTCAGATCGCGATTCTCGTTCGTTGTCCCCTCAACGGTATATTGGCCGCCGCAGGGCAGGCGCCACTTGCTGCTTACCGGTTCTTCGGGCTCCTCAATTAGCGGACAGTTGTGAGCTATCGAGTATTTGTTGTAGAACAGATCCTCTTCGCTGCCGTATGAGTCGTACAATCCCGAATCAGAGGCGAGAATCTTCCCGTAAAACAACATGAAGTGGCCGCAGTCCATATGCTCATGATTGGCTGAATATGCTTCTCCAATCTTCATATATGCCATCGCCGCGTCGGTGTCCCAGGAGGTGCGCAGGGTCGCCCCCGACCGCGGATATGTGGTAATGTGATATGCGGGCAATAAGTCCATCGACCGCATCGGCACAAGGGGATCATTAAATATCAGTAACTGCGCCGGCGTGGTCATGTTGTTGCTGCAGTTGAACTTAGTGAAGCCATCGAAGACATCATAAGCATACTGCTTGCTCACCCCATCACCGAATAGAGCCGCACTGTAGAAGGCAGCCGATGACAATGCTCCCTTGGTATATGTCTTAGCTTTCTCGTTGAAATCATCGCCGATACGCAGGCTCTGTCCGTCGGGACGCAGCCAACTGAAAAACGTGGGCATGACACGGCGCATGTTTCCGAAATCATACAGCTCGCAGCCGTTCAATCGTTTTATCAGCAGCGCCGACCATAACTCGAAGTAGAAGCGGTAGGGACCGTAGGCGGAGCCCTGGTTGTGGGAGCCGGCTTCGTACATAAAATTGCGGGCTGGCACGAATTCATTCTCAATCCGCCCCATTACGAAGTACCAGATATCGGGATACTCATCATACGCCGCGATTGCCAGCGCCAGCCAGTCACGCAGTAATTGAGCCTCGCCGCCGTGACCTGTAACAGCTCCCTGACGATCAGGCGGGAAGCCCATCTCCATGCTGGGTGCCAGAATGTTACAGACCGCGGCAACAAGCATTCTCCTGTCCTCGTCGTCCATCAGGTCATGACACCAGTCGTAGACTTCTGCGATGACAAGGATGATGTGAGAGTATGCGCGAGTGTTGTCGCTTAACTCGTCGGTAATAACAAAGGTGTTGATGTAGTTGAATATCGCGGTAATCGCCAGCTCGCCGGACGCAATATTGCCGGTCAGCGCGTAGTCGAATGCCATGGATTCGATTGCCGCGAGGTCGTTACCGTTATAATTATAACTGTGTGGTGAGTCCGGACCGGGTACCGGCAAAATGCCGTCGAAGCCGCGTCCGATAAAAGCCTTCAGTGCCTCACAAGCCGGTGCATTCTCAGATGAGTTCGTGTTCAGCCTTATCACATCCAGCTTGTCTGCGTCGAACATGAGCCTCGGATGCTTGCCGGTCTGCGGCGGCGGCGTGGACGGCATTCCCCACACCCGGGGCAGAGGCGTTACCTCTCCGAAATCTCTAAGCATGTTTGTTTTTTGCGAATACACAATAATCGCCTCACTTTCGTTTTGATTATACCGTCAGGTTCACCTTCCTGTCAAGCGCTGAATTAACGGATTTACATATGAAACCGAATGCAACGATATGGGCAAGTTGTAAAATGAATTGCCCAAGAGAATAAAAAAGGGGTTCCATTGAGGAATGAAACCAGTTATACTTAGGCTGCGAACAAAAGCAACTGGAGGTAACTCAATGGAACAGGTAGATTATAACA
>JAAZAV010000012.1 GCA_012514145.1 Clostridiales bacterium
AGGTGATTGAGTCCTTTCTGTTGAATTTTGTTGGGGGCAACATTATTTTAACACGACTCGATCACTTTTTCTACTCCTTTTGTGTTAGTCTCACATCAATTGTAACATAACATTTCGGGAAATATTTTGTGTATTTAATCTATAAAAGAAAAAGGAGCACCGCAGCGATGCAGCACTCCTCTTTGAAGTTAATCGAATCAGCCAACCGGAGACATGAGCACACGGCCGGTGCCGCGGTATACATTGACCAGACCTTCGCCCGAAGCGGCTGAACCGACCAGCGTCTTGGTAGTGCGCTCAACCGTGAACTCAAGCGCACCCGACCAGGCGATTGCCATGTTGCCGTCAATCTTGAGTACATCATTGTTGAGGTCAACTACGAACAGCTCCTCAGCGGGAACCCGGCTTTCAAGAACCGCAATACCATTGCCCTTTAAAATTGAGTTAAAGAGTCCTTCATTGCCCAGAATTGCAGACGAAAGATTAGAACGGGCAACCACTCCCAGCTCAACGGTACTGTCGCAGGCAAGGAAAAGTCCGTCGTCTATGACCATGCCGCCGTTCCAGTTCTCGACATTTTCATAAAGTATATACTTATAGGTGGGCTCCAGGACAACAAGACCGTGTCCGGTATAAGCGGGCTTAATTGCAGACTCTCCGGTTACCTTGCTGCCGATGAATTTCTTTACGAGATCGCCTGCTCCTTTTACATTGGTGGCAGCATCGACCTGACCGATGAGCATCTGCATCGCTCCGGCTTGGAGGGTTACTGCATTTCCATTGAGAGCCGCAACAACCTGACGCTTGCGAAGGTTCATCTGTGCTGCGAAATACTTGCTTGTCGCCGTATCGTGTGTAACCGAGTAATCCTGGGTATACTCAACTGTATTGAAGCAGCCATGCTGTTCAACAACATGATGAGAAGCGGTCTGAGACAGAATGTTAGCCGTGAACATATTAATAGCCTCCTGTAATAATTGTTAAGTGTATTGCTGACAGTTTGTTATTGCTTGGCATAAGTCTCAAAGAGCTGCTCCAGCTTAAGCTGGAACGCTTCCTTCTTTGCCTCGTATGCAGAGGATATGTTAGCATTCTTCTTGGCGATCTGATCGAAGAAGTACATAACGATATGATCGGTAGCCGCCTCGTTTACAAAAGTAAAGTCGAATACTATCGCATCCACCACCAGGTCAAGCATGCGCTGAGTGTCGGTATCGCGGCTGAACTTCTCCTTGAGATTGATCTCATAATAGGCATCGATAACGCTGGCATAGGTCTCGGCGTTGAGAGCCTCAAGAACTACGGCGCTCATCTGCGGATCGCCCGCGGAGAGCGGAATAGCCATATAGTAGGTACCCAGGTTGTAGGAAATGAAATTTTCCTGAGCCTCATTGTACTTGGGATAGGGCACGATGCCGAAATCGCTTGCCATATCACGCAGCTCAGCGGATTTGCCCATCTGGATGTTGTAGAACAGCAGACGGTCGGTGGTGAAAGCGTTGTTCGGGTTATCACCGCTGTAGTTTACATAGTCGGTATTATTGATAATTTCGAAAACTCTGTCGTATAGCTTTACGAAATCGTCATTCCAGAACCTGTACTCAAAAGCGCCGTCATCGGTCTTTGAGGCGCACTCCCAACCGCAGGAGTGCAGCAGCGCGCGGCCGGACCACAGGTTGTAGTATGCACCGAAGCGATCGTTGGCGAGATCCAGTACGCCGTCGCCGTTGACGTCGCCGGAACTGGCGGCCGCCATCTCCATCATCTTGTCAAGAGTCCACTTGTTTGCGTCAACCAGCGCATATGGTGACTCCAGTTTATAGGACTCTGCAAGCATCTTGTTGAAGAACACCACCATGGTGTTCTTGTAAAGGTCTATACAATAGCTGCCAACCGCCGAGTAGATCTGACCGTAGATCTCAGCGTTGTCGTTCCAGCCGGCGCACCACCAGGGCTGATCGAAGGCTATTGTGTCGTCATAATCGCGCATGTTCAAGAACCAGCCGCCGGTTTCGCAGCCCCACCAGTAGTCGGGCATTACCACATCGTAGGCGGCGTCGTTCGCCATAACGGAGCCGCTGATTGTAGTATTCCAGAGGGCGGCTTTATCCTCGAGACCTATAGCCTCAATATCAATGTTGAAGCGCTCGCTGACCTTGGAGTTGCGCTTATAGACCGCGTCGTTGAAGATCTCGCCGATCTCCTCCTCAACGTCTATCTGATCAATTCGTGTAGCTCGTACAAGAGCGGTAAAGGTCTCGCCGTTGAAGTCATATTTTCCCAGGTCGTCAAGGTAGAGTTTAACGGTTGTTGTCTCCTCTGCCGCTGTAGTTCCGGCTGCAGACGGGATGTCTTTTTCAGACGCGCCGCAGGAAATCAGCGAAGCCGAAACACTTATTATCAGCATAATCGCGGCAAGGATAATTGAAATAGTTTTTTTCAAGAGGTCCTCCATAATTTTAACAGGCGGACAAATGCCGCCCTTTTTGCTGATTATACCAAAGGGCGGCGTAATTGTCAATATTTCGGTTTAATTTTCGAGAGCCGCGATGAACTTTTCTATATTCGCCTCAACATTCGCGCGGTATGACTCCACCACCGAAGCCACTGCCGGGTCGCCGGCAAGTATGTGATCGTTCATCTTGTTGCGAAGCTCGTTTGCCAGGCCGTAGACCTCGCCTAATTCTATACCCCGTCCGCGGCGGGCAATGTCCATCATCTCGATGGAATCCTCATTGCGCAACCCCTTCTGATTCACTATGTAATCGTAATAGACGGGTATCACATCGCAATGGCTGTCATGGGTCAGCACCTCGGCTATTGTAGCTGTACGGGAGAGATTTGTGTTTGTCGCCGGAACGGTCATGAGGAATGGGCAGACGCAGACTCTGTATTCCTCCTGAGCCTCGTCATACTTGGGATTTGGCACGATGCCGAAAGTGTCCTCCATGTCGCGGAACAGCTGGGCTGTCTTTATCTCAGCTGTGAGGAAAAGTGAACGCTTATTGTAGAAGGTATAGCAGTAACCGCCTATATCTGCGTTGAAATCGTCCCATGATGCCTTAAATGCGTAACCCTCTCCAGCCTTGCATAAGGACGCCAGCTTTTCCATCAGCGAATAGAAGCGCTCTGTATCGATAGTCAGCTCGAATTTGCCGGAACTGCCGACTTTTACGAAATCCGCGCCGCCGGAGTAGATGAAGCGCTGACAGAAAGCGGACTGATGTATTGCCATGCCGTACAGACATTTGTTATTCTGATTCCAGCCCCAGTCAGCATCGCCGTTCAGGTTAGCCACAGACTTGGTATACTCAGCCAGTGCGTCAAATGTCCAGGTACCGTCGCGAACCTTGTCGTATGGCAGGTCGTAACCGAATTCGTTGCACATGTCCTGATTGAAGAACAGCACCGCTGTGGCATCAAAGGGCATCAGATTCAGTGCGCCAGATGCGCCTATAAGGTTGTTGTTATAAGTCAAAGAATCGGTTATTGCCGTATCCCACCATTCCTCCGAAAAATTGAACTCCGGCATATCCAGCAGGTTCAGCAGATAGCCCTCGGTCATAATCGAGGTGTCGGACTTGAAATCAAGGTACATGATGTCATATGCATCCTCGCCGGCGAGGATTGAAGCCTTTGCCGCCTTGGTGGGTTCCGATGTGGTGTTTGAGGTATTTACCAATTCCTTTTCGACAATCTTGCAGCCAAGCTGTGACTCCACCTTGCGGTTGCGGTTGTATACGGCGTCATGGAGTATCTCACCGTCCAGCTGCTCAAAGTCTATGTGTATAAACATATCCCACAGCTGGTCGAAATTGAGGATTCGAAACTCCGCACCGTTGTAGTTCACATCCGGATATACATATGCCGGCTCGGTTTCGGCAGATTCCGTCGCGGTGACGGTATCTGCGGTAACAGACAGCATATTATCTGAAGCCCCGCCGCATGATGAGAAAACCGCGGCAAAGAGAGTTAGGAATAAAGGGATTATTGATAGTCTCTTAATGTTCATTGGGTCATGTCTCCTGAAATAGTTATATTGTAATGACAGTTTCGGGACCCGTCTGATATTCAATCCTCAAAGAAGAGATCTACAACCTTCTGATAGTGTGCCTTTATGGGTTCACTGTTTGAAGCATAGTAAGAAGCCCACTCGGTTCCGGTGCCCACGAGTGTATGAAGTTTATAGGAGAAACCCTTCCAGCCGTCATAACAGAGGGCGATATCTACCGCGCGTCCGTCAAGCAGCAGGTCGAGCACCTGAATCGACTCCTCATTGCGGGTGCCTTTCACCTTAAGCGCCACGTCATAATACTGCGGTACGGTGTTGCGCCAGGTCTCGGATGACAGCGCTTCTATTACCGCGCCGTTGTATTCTGTATCGGATATAGTCTTTGGTACTGATATGGTGCTGACACCGCCGCCGCAGATGGTGTAGTAGTTATCCTGCGCCTCGTCCAGCTTGGGATAAGGTATTATACCATATTCGTTCTCATAATCGCGCAGCGAAGACAGGGTGTTGCCCACAACCGTGCTGACAATCAACGAGTGGCCATTGGCAAAGTCATTAACAGAAGCAGATTTGCTGTCGCTCCAGGTTCCCTCGGAGGCGAACAGAGTATTAAGTTTTTCGTAGGCGGTCATCATGCGCTCGTCATTATATCCGAGGGTAAGAACACCGTCACTGTCCACGCTCAGACGCTCTATGTCAAAGCTGTAGTAATAGGTAGTGGATGCGTTGACCACCGGGGACATGAATCCGTAATAGTCGCCCGCGCTCTTTGTTGAATCGCCGTCAAGGTCGCTGTATACCTGGTTGGTTATTTCTATCAGACGGTCGACCGTCCACTTGCCCTCAAGGGCGATTTTCGATATATCTTCGATGCCGTAGGAATCCGCCATCTGTTTGTCATAGATATAGCAGTAGGTGCGATGGATGATAGCAAGTGTCATATCCGACAGGCCGATAAACATACGACCGTTCATGGTCAGACCCTCTATAGCATACTTCGGATACCAGGGCTTTGTGAAATCGGCATGCTTAAGCTCATACAGGTTGAGGAATATTTTGCTCAGCGCATCGCCGCCCGTCTGAATCATATGACCCTGAAACACATCGTATGCATCCTCACCGGCAAGCACGGTGGATTTGATTTTCGCGCTCGCTTCGGTATACGACGGTGCGTCAGCCGGCAGTATGACTATGTTAAAACGTTCCTCCACGGCGCGATTGCGCTGGTATACGGCGTCATTGACTATATCGCCCGTCTCCGCCTCGACCCAGACATCCCAGGCATATTCCGTCTGGGTGAGGGTACGCCACTGCCTGCCATCAAAGTCGAAGTCGGGCAAATCGTCCAGCACCTTCTGACGCGCGGTGAGGCTGTCGACCTCCTCCTCGATTTCAGCCGCTTTGGTGGTATCAGCTTGCGTAGTGGTTTCAGCAGTTGTTTTGTCTCCGCCGCCGCAGGCAAGCAGCGACAATGCCAGCGATACGACCAGCGCGGCAAGGAGAATAAGTGAGATGGGCTTAAGACGGTTATTGTTCATGTGTTTCGTTACCTCATGTTTATTTAACCGGTGCATAACGTATACACACCGGTGTTTTACGGTTTAACAGCTTCATACGATTACAGGCTGCCCGTCCGGCTCCGATGAACCATGAAAATGTATAAAACTGTCATGCCGGTATAGTCTGCTACACGGGATTAAATGTCAAACAGTTCAGTTATTGAAGGTCACATTGTTGAGACGCAGTCCGTCAACATACCTGAACTCGGGACTGCCGCCGTCGGGAACGGTGAACTCGGAGCTTTCGATTGTTATATTTTTGTAATATGCGTCGGGACGGCTGACAAACTTGGGCATGAGCTTACCTTCCGCTCTGATGTTTGAGAATGTAATATCGCGCACCGTGTCGAATAATGGATTTTCTGCGGTAATAAAGAGGATAGAATGGCCGTGCGGATGTTTAATAACTATGTTGTTAAACATGATGCGCTCGATATGTGTCGGTGTGTCGCCCTGGTCGCTGCCCCTGGTCGGACCAATTTTCGGCAGCTGCATGGCGATACCGTTGTTGGTGTCATGCATGACAAGATTTGAGAAGGTGCAGTCGCGCATTATCCAGTCGTTGTACCAGGCGAGACGTATCCCCGAGGCGCGGCTGGTTAATACGCAATTGGTTACCACGACCCGTTCGCAGGGCTTTGGTTCGTGAAGCGGGGTAGTATATGCGCGGACAATAATAGCGTCGTCGCCGCAGGATAGAATACAGTCAGAGATGACGACATCGCGGCTGGAGTTGACGTGTATACCGTCACTGTTGGGATGACGCAGGTTCGCATATATGCGTATGCCGCGTATGCGCACATCGTCACAATCGCAGATCCAGTAGGACCAGCCGGCAGCCGGATCCTTCATGACGATGTCGGAGATCGTAACATTGCGGCAGCCTATGAAGAACACCATTCTCGCTGGCGATATGGTTGTAATGCGCTCATACAGCCAGCGCCCCTCCACCGGACGGCAGTAGGCGTCTCCCTGGCAGTCGATTACGCCGCGTCCGCAGATACCGATGTCGTGGCAGCCCTCGGCATAGATGAAGCAGCGCTTGTTGAAGCGGGGGGCGAATTCGGTTTTCCAGAAATCCGTCTCGATCTCCGGGAAATCGTATCCGTTTGTGCTTCCGAGCAGAACAGCGCCGATCTCGATATTGAGCATAACACCGGAGCGCATGTTGAAGCGTCCGCTGAGGTAGCATCCCTCGGCAATGGTAACGGTACCGCCGCCGGCAGCCGAACAGGCATCCACAGCAGCCTGAATTGCCGCGGTATTCATGGTCACGCCGTCGCCTATCGCACCGAACTCGCGAATATCACAGTTTAACATGACAAAACCTCCTTATGTTTTATGATTTTCAGATTTCCTCATCACCGAATTCTGCAATCCAGCCGCGCACATACTCAGCCGATTCAAGACCCAGGTCGGCTATAGTGTTTGAGCAGAAGATGATACCGTCGATCTCGCCGCTGCAGAGCCATTTATGACAGCTCTCAAGCTGCGCGGCGAGCAGCTCTCCGGGTATGGGCGCACCCACTCCGTAGTCCCAGAGGTAGCAGCCGATGAGTATCGGCTTGTCCGGTTCGGTAAGACCGCGCAGCTTTGCCAGATTATCGGCAAGCTTTCCCAGGTCACGGGCAGAATGCCAGGTCCAGAGCGATACACGGTCTATCTGCGCGAGATAGTCTCTCGCTTCCTCAATTAGTTCATGTGTGTAGATAACCGTCCAAAGGTCAAATGGGCGGCCGGGGACAGCGGTATGCAGACGCCTGCGTATACCAGCCAGCACCTCGGGGGTGAAGATTTTCATGCGGGTGGGATTCATGAAGTCGTCCATAATGGCGCCCACAATGTTAGGATGGTTTCCGGCTATGCGGATTATTTCCTCAAGATCGGTGGTATCATTGTTGCGCCGTGAGCCGCCGTCGCCTATCAGGCTCCAGACGACTTTTTCAAGCACGTCCAGCTTTTTCGCCTCGCCGTCAAAAGGCGGCTCAGGCTTGCCGCTCATGACCACACGGCAGCAGTTCGGGATTCCGAGGTAACGGCAACCTTCAACCGGCGACATTTTGTTTTCGCCGGGCAGGTTCCATACATTGTTGCTTACTTTATGGTGACTTCCAATATCCTGTCCCCATATCCACAGCTTTTCTCTGAGTTTTGCCATGTTTTACCTCCCAATCGGTTGATATGCTTATCTGCGTATTCCGAAGCGTTCGGCGATTACGGTCTCGAGAGCATCCACTGAAAGTATGGTCTCGGTCACATTGTCGCCTTCGAAAATCCGGAAGGCATTGCCGTCAACAGTTATTCTGCCGTTGGGCGTCTTGAGGGAGAGCGATATTTTCTTAGTAAAGGGAGAGTCGGGGCTGTACTCACACCAGCAGGAGGGCATCTCGAAGTCAATGGGCAGCTGCGGCTCGGTGGTGAAGGAGAAATAGCGGCGCCACTCGCCCTTGTGAAAGTCACTGAGCACCCAGCCTAAGAAATCGTCCCGGCTGAAGCGGTAGGTCTCTTTGACACTGCCGTCGGGACTGACCTGTGTCTGCTCAAGTCCTTCCTGAATAATCAGCGGCTCACGGGGCGCCGACTGACCGACACCTACATCGCACATATAGCTGAGACTGCCGCATTTGACACGCAGTACCCGATGGCGGCGCATGGGAATTTCGGTCTCGCCGCGCAGGTAACGCGCCAGATACTCGGTGACATCCCAGCCTATAGAGCTAAGCAGAACTCCGAAGGCGCCGTTGAGCTCGAAGCAGTAGCCGCCGCGCCCCCGAGTTACTATTTTGTCATATAAAGACTCCGCGTCCAGCTTAAGCGGTATTCTTTCCACTATGTCAAGATTCTCATATGGTACCGTTGTACAGTGAGCGTACTGCAGATCGCGCAGATAGCCGGCGTCAAGCGCCCGCTCCGGATCGTATGCCAGTCCGATGCGCTCAAGGTATGCCTTAATCATTTCTGGTGTATACACTATATCAGTCCTCCGTTGTTTAATGATGATATCCTATCATATATTGCCGCGTCTTGCAAGCGATAATCGTTATATTTCACGTAAATTTCGCACCTCCCTGTTCACTTGCCCGCCGTATCTCCAGCCGTTTCGCCAAAGAAACTACGGTAGACGCGGCAGAAATAGCTGACATTGGCAAAGCCAACCGCTGCCGCCGCCTCAGCCGAGGTATAACCGCCGCTCAGAATCAGCTCACGCGCCTTCTCCGCACGCAGACGATTGCGGTAACCGACCGGGCTGAGTCCCGTGCTTTTGCGGCATAGGCGTCTGAAGTGCCCCTCCGACATGTTCAGCGAAGCAGCAAGCCGGGATACCGGCAGGTTCTTCGTGAAGCTGCGGCGAATCTCAGCCGCACAGCTGTCGGAGCTGATATCGTCGTATACCTCACCTTCTCTCGAAATATCTCCAAGCTCGTCCAGCAGACGAAACAGCACGGCACTTTCACGGATGCCGTTGCGGGAGGGCAGATAATCGGCATCTGCCAGCGGTTCAAAGAGCTTGCTAAACAGCCCGGGACGAGGCTCTCTAAGCTTAACGGGATTGCGGCTGAGTACAAAAGGGCCGATATCATCGATAAAAGTCGCACTGAGGCATACCGAAACATTGCGGATTCCGGTATATACGCTTCCTATACGGCAGCCCTGGGGCAGAAGAAGCAGCTCACCGGTGCCGACAGTAATAAGCACCGCACCGCCGCTGTCGATCATATCAAAGGAGCCCTCCGCTGCGTAGAGAAACATGCTTCGAGGACGATATGTTGAAGCCGAGCCGCCCACATGACCGCAGGGTCGTTCCGACCTTTTAGAGGTCACATCCCGCGCCGAGAAGCCCTCGATTCGCTCGTCCAAATCCTTAACTCTCATGATATACTCCTCCAAATCGGTTCGTTTTGTATTATATCATGTTCAAATCGTGTATTGCAATATGTAAATAACTGTGGTATACTCACCATACCACAGAGTTTTCCAAAATACAACATGATTTTACAAGTAAAGAGTCAGCGCGCGAGAAAAACCGCAGAAAGAAAGGATTAAAAATATGGCACTTGATTCAAAGCAGATCAAGGAACTGGCTAAAAGCATGGGCGCCGATGTGGTCGGTATAGGCAACATTGAACGCTGGAACACCGCTCCGCCCCAGATGGACCCCAAGCAGATAATGCCCCGCGCCAAATCGATCATAGCCATGGGCTTCCGTGTATTCAGGGGTTCGCTGCGCGGGATCGAAGAGGGTACTTACTTCTCAAACTACTCGTCGATGGGCTACGGCGGTATAACCTATCTATACATGCCCATAACGGTTATCAACGTCGCCAAGGTCATCGAGGACGCCGGTTATGAGGCTGTTCCCATGGGACATCAATCGGACTGGCGTGCCATTGACAATGTAGGCAGACCGCGTAAGGGTTACTCTCGTCCCATAGCACCCGGCAAGCCGATTCCCGATATCATGGTTCACCTGCGCATCGCCGGCTACCTCTGCGGTCTCGGTGAGATAGGCTACTCAAAGATGCTGCTGACACCCGAGTTCGGACCGCGCCAGCGCATCGGTATTATCATCACCGAGCTGGAACTGGAACCCGATCCCGTTATGGAACCTGGTACCCTCTGCAACCGCTGCATGGCATGCGTCCGCGAGTGCCCCGGCAACTGCATCAGCCCCAACGAAACGGTCAAGGTCACGCTCGCCGGCAAGGAGGTGGAGTGGGGTAAGATAGACGAGGATCGATGCAATTACGTTTTCACCGGCGCCGAGAGGGTGAAGGAAGGCGAAAAGGGCGGTTACAACGGTGAAAACTACAAGCCAAACTTCATTTCGCCCTTCTTCAAGAAACCGCGAAATCTCTACAACACCGGACAAGCGGTATGCGGCGCCCGGGGCTGTACCCGTGCCTGTATGATCAGCCTCGAGAGGCGGGGAGTACTCAAGAACAGATTCGTCCACGAATTCCGCACTCAGAAGCCCTGGACTATGGACTGGTCTGATGAAGCTATTGCCAACGACCAGCCCGCGCCATATGTCGAACCTGAGGAGATGAAGAATCGCTATAAAGCTATCGAGGATTCAGACGTCGACTGATTTATCTGCATAAAAGACTAACGGCAGACCGCCAATTCAGAATGGTCTGCCGTTATATTTTTTATATTATGGTTATTCTTCAAACATCATGCGCTCAATGAAGGCATCGGCAAAACCCGAGTCGCCCGACAGCTCCAGTACTTCACAGCGGTTGGCGATTTCCTCCGTGCGTTCGAGATTCCGTTGGTCAAGCAGAATCATTGAGGCTCCCGCACCGGCGGCATTGCCCAGAACCTTTACGCGCGGCACAAGTTCGGCGGGGATCATACCGATAGCGCTGCAGCTGCCCATATCGGCGAAGGAGCCGAATCCGCCCGCAAGGTAAAGGGTGTCTATCTCATCAACTGAAATGCCCGTGCGGTCAAGAATTACGTCAACTCCGGCGCGTATGGCGGCTTTTGCCGTCTGAAGTTTGCGCACGTCACCTGCTGTGATAAAGACTCCGCTGTCCGAGATTTCCCAGGACTCTTCTATATAGCCCGTTTCATCCATTACTCCGAGGGCAAGCATGCAGGCAGCAGCGTTGATAAGCCCCGAACCGCAGATTCCCACTGCCTTTTTATCTCCAACGGTAGTGTAGACAGCCCTGCCCTCAGACACGCTGACACGGTCGATGGCTCCCGGCGCGTACCGCATTCCCTGCGAAATCTGCGCTCCCTCAAACGCCGGTCCCGCGGCGGTGGAGCAACCGATTAGCAGTCCATTGTGTGAGAGAACCATCTCTCCGTTTGTGCCGATGTCGATAAGCAGCGCCGTTTCCTCACGTTCCGCCATTCCCGAGGCAAGTACGGCGGCTACCGTATCGGCGCCGAGATATGACGAGATGCAGCGCACAAGCGTCTCATCCGCTCCGTTAAATGAACTGCCGAAAAGGCTGACCGGAGTAAAGGGCGCCCGGGATATTCCCGTCGGGTCAAGTCCCGCATAGAGGTGAAGCATGACCGTATTTCCTACCAACACACGGCGACGGCAGTTCACCGCACCTAATTCTTTGCAGAGGTCGGCAACGGTATCGCGAATCATCCGGGTGAGCTGCTTAAGACCACCGGAAGATGCGTATTCTATGCGCGAGATAACATCCGCTCCGTATTGTGCCTGGGGATTGGGGAGACAGAGCGAACCCAACAGCTTTCCCTCGGGCAAAGCGTAGAGATAGCCCGCCACGGTAGTGGTCCCGATATCAACCGCCAGTCCGCTGCAAACCTCATCGCCGGTCAGCGGCAGACCCGTGCCGCCTTTAAGGGAAACCGAACTTTCTGTAATACCTATGACATCCGACCCCGCACCGATTCTTACCGTCACATCATCGCCCGTCGCCCAGGTCCGGCAGGCGAGGCATCTGCCGTTTTGCGGCCGGGGTTCAAGACTGCCGGAAGCCTCTACGGTACATTTACCGCATATACCCTTCCCGCCGCAGGGACTGTCAAAGGGTATCCCGGCTTGGGTGAGCAGCTCCGACAGTAAAACGCGGCGGGTAAAGGGTATATCGATACCCTTCCCGCCGCTGATTATCCTCACTTGTTTGCAGCCGCAAAATTTTCGGCGGCTGTGATGGTGTTCCGAAGCAGCATGGTTATTGTCATGGGGCCCACGCCGCCGGGTACGGGTGTGATATACGAAGCCTTTTCCGCAACCTCGTCGAATGCCACATCGCCGCAGAGCTTGCCCTCGGAATTGCGGTTCATACCTACATCGATGACAACAGCGCCGTCCTTGACCATATCCGCGGTTATAAAGCCGGCTTTGCCAACAGCCGACACGAGAATGTCGGCGCGGCGGGTCACACCTGCAAGATCGGCGGTGCGGGAATGGCAGATCGTGACTGTGGCATTGGCATGCAGAAGCAGCATTGCCATCGGCTTGCCCACAATGTTGGAGCGGCCGACAACAACGCATTCCTTGCCTGCGACGTCAATGCCGCTGCGTGAAAGGAGTTCCATGCAGCCGGCGGGTGTACAGGGCAGGAACAGCGGATCCCCCAGCACGATATGCCCCACATTAACCGCGTGGAAAGCGTCCACATCCTTGTCAGGACGGATGCGTTCGATGACCGCGTCGGCTGATATATGGCGCGGCAGAGGCAGCTGAACGAGTATGCCGTGTATGGCGCTGTCCGCGTTCAATTCGTCAATAAGAGCCAAAAGCTGCTCCTGGGTGGTCTCCTCGGGCAGCTCGAAGACCTTCGAGTAGATGCCGACCTCCTCGCAGGCTTTGTGCTTGTTGCGCACATATACCTTTGACGCCTGATCCTCGCCTACGATCACCACAGCCAGCCCCGGCTTTTTGTCCATTGTTTTTATTTTATCGGAAAGCTCTTCGCGGATCTGCGCGGATATCGCTTTGCCGTCAATCAGCTTTGCCATCTTGATCCTTGCCCCCTTGCGTTTCTGCGTTTTTCCCTGTTTCTTCTGTTACTTCTGTTTTCCCTTCACCGGACAAATCGTCCGCTGAAGAATCGTCGGCACATGCGCTGTCTGTATCAAGGTCGGATTTTTCGTATGTTTCGCCGGCTTTGTGCTTTCCGCCGTCAATCTCATACAGTGCGGCATCCGCCTTCGTCAGATTCGCCGTGCCTCGGTTAAGCTTTGACTTCAGCGAAAACGCGATGAGCAGCAGTGAGCCGATTACAAAGCAGGCAAAGCCCACAACCTGCGATATCCTGAAGGATCCAACATAGAGGCTGTCGGTTCGCAGACCCTCTATGAACATCCTGCCGAAGCCGTACCAGGTTATATATGAAAGAAAAATCTGACCGTTAAAGCGTTTACGGGTATAGAAGCTGTTGATAATAATAAAGCCCAGCAGATTCCAGAGCGATTCATACAGGAAGGTGGGATGGACATAAATCGTCTCGGGGTGGTGGGCATTCTGAATACCCATGCGCCAGGGCAGCTCTGTCATTTCACCGTAGGCCTCGGCGTTCACGAAATTGCCCCACCGTCCTATGACCTGCCCGAGCATGACTCCGGGGCTTGCCATATCCAGCAATTTCAGGGTATTCAGTTTCCTGATTTTTGAGAATATCGCGATGGTCAGACCGCCCGCGATAATCGCGCCGTATATGGCGATACCGCCGTTCCATATGGCTATCGCGTCGTAGAAGGTCTTGTAGCTGTCCAGGTTGGTGAGCACATAGTATGCCCGTGCACCTATTACCGCAAATATCACCACCCAGATGGCAAGGTCGAGAACATCGTCTTCCCTTATTTTCTCGAACTTTGCACGGTACATTGCATACATGAACCCGGCTATGATTCCGCAAGTGATGATGATTCCGTACCAGGCGATGTCTCTGCCGAAAAGATTGAATGCTACCGTGTTGAGCTTGATCCCTTCAATACCCAGACCCGGGAATGAAATAATATTTTCCATTTAATTAAAGGCTCCATCAGCGTCAGCTCTCGGATTTTGTTTTATCATCCAGCGGGAGCACCGTCGCCATAGCGGCATTCTCATCGCGGAAGACCTGACCGAACACCTTCGTCACATAGTCAAAGTCTATGGAACGGATAACTTCCGGCCAATCAAAGGGGTCGTAACCCTTCATAATATCGCTGAGCGACTTTTCGGCAATTTCCGATATGGAATCGAAGCTCTTGATATACTCCGAATATGCCACACGCAGGAAGCGTTCAAAGTCCTCGCGGCAAAGACCGTCGCGGTGCAGTCGGTCAATGTACTCCATAAGCCGTCTGTAAACCGCTTCGGGGTCACGGCTCTCACCGTCTATCGACTTGAAGGAATAGCTTTCCTCGTTCCCTCCCCAGGTGCCGAAATCAGGATTAAGCAGTCCTTCGGCGTAGAGCTCGTTGTAGAAGCTGCCGCTCTTGGAGAAGAGCATATCTGAGATAAGCCCGAGAGCCTGGTCGCGCTTCATACGCTCTTTCGGGTCGTCCGGAATGTCGCAGTCCTTAAAACCGATAGCAAAGAGAGGCTGTGCCACCTGCATATGGCGGGTGAACCGCTTCTTATACACACCGCGGGGCTCCGGCTCCTGAACGCTCTCGACTCTGAATGCGCGGCGAGGCTCGGTTCCGAGAATCTTATCCGCCGTTTCAAGCACCTTTTCGCACTCGATATCGCCGCAGACGCAGAGAGCCATGTTGCCCAGATTATAGAAGGTCTCATAACAGCGGTAAAGCAGGTCGGCGTTGATTTTGGCTATCGAGTCAACAGTGCCGGCGATATCTATACGCACGCTGTTCTTCTCGTATATCGCGCCAAGCATACCGAAGAGCAGCGCACGGCCGGGGTTGTCCTCTCCCATGCGGATCTCCTGCGCTATTATGCCCTGCTCCTTCTGAACCGTCTGCTCGGTAAAATACGGTTTGGTGACATAATCAAGCAGTATCTCAAGGGAGTCATAAAAATTCGAGGTACAGGAGTATAGATATGCCGTCATATTGAAGGAGGTGAAGGCGTTTGCCGAAGCTCCGGTCTTCGAGAAACGCTCGAAGGTGTCAACACCGTCGCCCTTGTCAAACATCTTATGTTCGAGGAAGTGGGCTATACCGTCGGGCACCTCAATAAATTCGCTGTCGCCGTCACGGCGGAAACGGTTGTGAATCGAACCGTAGCGCGTACCGAGAACCGCGTAATATGTTGTCAGCTTCTTGGGGAACACATATATGTCAAGTCCGCTTGAATGGCGGGTGTAGAAATATTTCTCTCCGATGGAGCTGTCTTCCCTTACGGTGAAACCGTGGCTGTTTGTTTTTGTTGCTTTGTTGTTCATCTGCTCACTCCTCCGTGCCTTCCGCGTCATCTTCACCCTCTGGAAGAAGGGTGCCGCGCAGGAAATATACCGTATCAAGCACGACTTTGCCGGCGGCCTCGATTATCTGCTCACGGGTAACGCCCGCAACCTTTGCCGCCGCGTCGTCCGGCGAATCGCTTAAACCCGCAAGCATGCGGCTGAGATACCAGCCGTCAAGAGCGGCAGGGCTGTCATTATGTGCACGATATCCGTTGATAAGCGCGTTCTTTGCCGACTCAAGCTCACCATCGGTGAAGTTGCCCGCTTTGATACCCTCAAGCTGTGCGATTATCTCGTCACGGGTCTGTTCGAACTTGTCAACCTCGATGCCCGATGCAACAATCATGACGCCCTTCAGCGCCTCGGGTCTTGAACTGCAATAATAGCACAGGCTTAAACGTTCACGGACATTTGTGAAAAGCTTTGAGGTGGGAGATCCGCCGTACAGCTCATTGAAGAGGGCAAAGATGTGATAGTTGCCGTCAGATAGTACATGACCGGTACGGAAACCTACCGAAAGTTTGCCCTGTGCCACCGGCTGATCTTCGATTACTTCGCGAACCTCGCCTGCCGTGCGAATGACTTCGGTTTTCAGCTCGGGTATGCTGTCCATGCCGCCGGCGAACATATAGGCAAATATACCCCGCAGCTTTTCGGGATCGCAGCGTCCGGAGAAGAAAATCTCGACACGGGAATTTTTCAGCAGATGTTTGTATTGTGCCCAGAGCGACTCGGGGGTTATTGCTGACACGCCCTCCACTGTACCCTCGGCGCTGAAGCGGTAGTTCTCGCCGCGGCACATCTCCTCGCCGCAGCGGGCGATGGCGTAATACCGCTTGTTGTTTATCTGCGCCTTTATTGAATCGATAAGGTTGCGCTTTTCACTCTCCACATACTCGGAGACAAAGCGTCCTTCTTTGGTCAGTGGGTGGAAGATCAGCTGGTCCAGCATTTCGATGACCCCGCCTGTAATGTCGGTGTCATCGAAGGCATAGACGTTATCAACAAATTGCGCTGCAAACTCTATCATTTGATTCTCGCCGCGCCTCATCACGCTCTCGCTGAAGCTTGCGGAATACAGGTAGTCGAGCCGCTTATTAAATAGCTCGAGAGTCGGGTATTTCTCACTGCCCCGGCTGAGTACACGGGGAATGAGCGAGTTGAGCGACGCCGTTTCTTCACGCAGCGGTACAAGGAAATTGACCGAGAGATAATTAGTTTTGAATTTATCTGTCTCCATGACGTTCAGCGTAACGCCCCGCGCCACTTCAAGCTTGGTTATTGACATGTTAATTCTCCATTCCCGGGAAGAATCCCTACCTTGTATTATATAACCGCAGAGCTGCTTTTTTCAACAGTTAAATCGTTAATTCCTGTGTAATCGGTGATGTTCATTGAATATTTACAATTCGCCGGCATTTTCACTTATTAAAATGGAATTTCAGCACTGTATACCAATCTGAACCGCCAAGGGTGACCCGCTTCGGTTTCTCCGGCATAAACGGGGATATAATATCCGCCAGCTTATCGTTTGCGTATATTATCGTATTTATTTCCGAGACCTCACCGGGGCTGTAAAGCGGCGCGTATTTCGTAACCGGACCGCAGGCGCCAAAAATCAGTGCGTCACAGCTGTCCCATTTTGAAGTCACAAAGGAAGCGTCCGGCGAATCGCAGAATGACGAACCTGAGTATAGCACACATCCGCCGTCGAAATCCAAGCTGACAGCCCGACAGACTCTCGCCGATCGTCCGATTTCCGAAAGCTTGACGATGATATTCAGCCCACCTATTGAGACAGCATCTTCCCCGGGCGTGTACCACAACACCTGGACACCCATCCTCTGCGCTGTGTCCGAGGCAGCGGCAGCAGTAGATTCGTCATCTATGTCGGCAGGTATCGGAAGAAGCAGCTGCATGGTCATTATTTCCGACAACAGGCGGTTCAGCTGTGAAACGGTTCGGTGATTATAGGATGTCATGATCACCGCATTCAACTCCGTGATGTTTAACTCCTCTGCGGCTGCCGAAATTGTAGCAGAAGCAATACTGTATGAGCCTTCGGTCAGATCGCAGAGCACTGCGGTATCTCCGCATACGGTCGTTATGCAATCGCCGCTGCCGGAGGATGCGTATACCATTCTGACGCTGCCGCGTGCAGCGATTCCCGTCACTGTTAAACAGACAGCAAGAGCTGTCAATCCGGCTGCTCCCGCGGCAGCGTATGCCCGAAACTTCCTGGCCCGGGTAAGATACAGTATAATAAACGCCGTTGCAGTAAGTACGATTACATATCTGACAAACCCGTGACGCAGCGATATTACCGCGAAAGGCAAACCGGCAATATGCGAAGCCGCCCACGTGATTATAAGATACATTGTCTCCGCCACCGCACCGAGGCAGACGGAAATTGGCGTGATAGCGCCGAAAAGGACTATCAGAGGCAATGTACCGAGAAACAGCGTCACCGGCAACGAGAAAAGAGGTGTAGTCAACGGCGACCAAGGCGAAAAGGAGCCGAAATATACCCAGCTGACCGGCAGAGTAAAGAGCATCGCCGCCAATGAAACCAGTATTGCCGCTGCCACTGCCCACAGGGTTCTGACAATCCAGCCTCTGTGCCTTTTTGCATACAGCCGGCGAGTCATATATCTGCCAAGTGTGATGATGCCCAATGTTGCGGCGAAGGACAGCAGCAGCGATGCATCGGTCACGGCGGCGGGATTGCATAGACATATAAGCGCCGCCGCGAAAAAAAGCGAGGTCGGCTCGTCGTTTCGGCTGCCGCTCAACATCGCAATGCCCGACATTATAAACATAACGAGTGCCCTGGTCACCGATGATGAAAAACCGGTGAGCGCCGCATATGCGATGGCGAGGAGGATAAGCGGCGGCACCCTTTTTCGGCGATCCACACCCAGCGCTCCCAGCAGTACCGAAGCCCCGCCGGTGACTATCGTGAGATGCATGCCGCTGACCGCCAGCATATGCGATAAACCAATCCGCTCCATATCGCGCCGAAGCAGCGGATCTGCGGTCTTGCGCTCCCCAAGAAGCAGCGCCTTGCCGAATCCGGCTGCAGAACGGGAAAGACAAGCCTCAAGCCGCAGCTCGCAAAAGCTGTGCAGTCTCCCCAGCAACCTCAGCGGTACGGTAAGCAGCGAATCACCGCCCACGGGAAGGGCGCCATGTGTTTCGCCCTTCAGAATCAGTCCGCGGGAGGTGTAGTATAGCCGCTCGCGAAAGGTGAAGCTGTACTCCGGAAACTCGGAGAAGGTCACAATTCCCCGCCAGCGTTCGCCCGTCTCCGGAATGTCGGCTCCCAAAAGCTCGACCCGCGTTCTGAAAGGCAGTCCATCCTCGGGCAGTACCAGCGCTTCGGCATATGATGCCCAGGACACCGATGCGCCGCCGCCGGTAATAACAAATTCGGTTTCGACTTCCCTGCCCGCATATCTGCGTATTACCGAAGCGGTGAAAAGGTCATAATATACAAGCGAAACCGCACATGCGAACATCGCCGCACACAGAGGAATCAGCAGGACGCGATGCGGATCTCGGATACGATTTTCGGTATCATTGCCGGTTTCGGCTTTTTGTCGGAACCTATGGCACTGTGCTGCCAACAGTAAGACTATTCCAAATCCGACAGCGGCGGTGAGCATAATTCTTCCCGTCAGATTCAGGAAGCGCAGCGGCAGAAGCATGCAAAGAAATGCCGCGCACATCCACATAAGCGGTCTTTTCCGTATTCCGTCAAGCAGCTCTCCCACAGGCGCACCTCCTTCCCTTTTCCGGTGATTATAGCATGTGCCAATGGATTTTTCAACGGCAGGCACAAGATTTGATGGTGTTTGCGCAAACAGCAACTTTTTAAAACAACTGCAACAGCAGCATTTGCGGCAGATTTAACTTATAGTTATTCTAAGGTTTCGATATAATATCTTCAATTTTCAGATTCTGTGTTTTATAATATACACACGGTACCGAAAAAGAAAACAGGGAGGTAAATAAACATGACAGGAACGATGGGTCAAATTATAAAACATCTGCGAAAAGATCACAATCTTACGCAGGAGGAACTTGCTGAACAACTGAATATTTCAGCACCTGCCGTATCCAAATGGGAAAACGACATCAGTATGCCGGATGTCTCACAGATTATTCCGCTTGCCAATCTGTTCGGTGTTCCCACAGATGTTTTGTTTGGCATATACGACACAAGGCAAGATGAGGAAATCAACGCTCGCCTCGAAGATATTTACCGGATTTATGACGGCTGTAAGGATGGGGAAGAAGGTTCAACCGCATTGATAATTCTGGATAAATACCGTGATGCAATACGTGTGTACCCAAACAATGCCGTAATTCTAACCGAAGCAATCGCTTTCGGAAAAATGTTGGTATTATTCTATGAGTCGGACTTAAAGACTCTCATCGGCAAGGAAGGCATTGACAATCTTGTGGATGAGATTGTCCGTTGGGCTGATATTGTTATAAAATATTCTGCCTCACTTGATAAAGTATTATCAGCCAAACGGGGACTCATTGATATTCATGTTCATCGAAAAAACTGGGATGCAGCCTACGGTCTGGCAGAAACTTTTCCGAATGATATAGGCGAAACGCGCGGTATACTGATGGCGGATTTGAAATACTCAGCCGGGGAAACCGCTGAACAAAGAAAGTATCACTGCTCAAATATTGAACAGCTTTCTTCAAAATTGGGACATGAAACCGCTATGCTCGGCAGCCTGTATATGAATGAAAACAGGCTGGAAGACGCATTATACTGCTATTCCGCTTTTCGCAACATAGTAGATGCAATTTATACAAAGGAAAAATACAGACCGCCGTTTATTAATGATTATTATCCGTTATACCGTTTCCCTGCGGAATGTCTTGTGAGATTAGGGCGGGAGGAGGAAGCAATACAAATGCTTGAAGACGGTTTCGCTTTTATTCTTGCACAGGCGGAGAACTACAATAAAAAGAGATATCTTGATATTCCCCTTCTTCGCGATTGTTCATTCGGCTACGGTCATGACGGCAACGCGGAATATCATGATCTTTCGGGGAAATTAACGAGATTCTTAAAATGTGATACGTTTATGTCTTTGGAAAACAATCCCCGATACATAGCTCTTGTCAAACAAATTGAATGCATAGAATCGACAAACTGAAATAATTTCTCTATAAAACATGAGACTTCAAAGGGGATTTACTGAGGGCAAATTCTTGGAATTTATCTTGCAAGTGTGCCGGATATGTGGTATATTGTAGTAAATCTTATTATACGGAGGAGTTTATCATGAATAACAAACCTGTTATAGGCATTCGTCCGATCATTGACGGCAGACGCCGCGGCGTGCGGGAGGAACTTGAGGATCAGACCATGAATATGGCGCTGGCCGCCAAGGCTCTCATCGAAGCCAACTGCTTCTATCCCGACGGCAGTCATGTTGAGTGCATCGTTGCCGACACAACCATCGGCGGCGGCAAGGAAGCAGCCGCCTGCGCCGACAAATTCTCGGCTTACAATGTCTGCGCTACACTGTCGGTCACTCCCTGCTGGTGCTACGGCTCCGAGACCATGGACAACGACCCGATGACCATCAAGGCTGTCTGGGGCTTCAACGGCACCGAGCGTCCCGGCGCGGTTTATCTGGCTGCGGTTATGGCTGCTCACGCCCAGGCAGGTCTGCCGGCGTTCGCCATCTACGGTCACGAGGTTCAGGATCGCGGCGACACCTCTATTCCCGATGACGTTTCCGAAAAGCTGCTTCGCTTCGCCCGCTGCGCCATCGCGGTAGGTCTCATGCGCAACAGAGCATACTGCGCCTTAGGTTCGGTATGTATGGGTATCGCCGGCTCTTTCGTGGACGGCAACTTCCTGCAGAAGTATTTCAGTCTGCGCGGCGAATGGGTCGACATGGTCGAAATTCTCGGCCGTATGGAAAAGGGCATCTACGACCACGATGAGTATAAGAAGGTGCTCGCCTGGATCAAGGAAAACTGCCCGAGAGGCCGCGAGACCAATCCTCCCCACTTCCAGAGCACTCCGGAGGAGGAGGAAAAGCAGTGGGATTTCACCGCGAAGATGACTATTATCATACGCGACATCATGCTCGGCAACCCGAAGCTGGCTGAGATGGGCTGGGTCGAGGAGTCCAACGGCAGAAATGCTATCCTCGGCGGCTTCCAGGGTCAGCGTCAGTGGACCGACTACTACCCCAACGCCGACTTCACCGAAGCAATTCTAAACACCAGCTTTGACTGGAACGGCACTCGTGAGCCTTTCATCCTCGCCACCGAGAACGACTGTCTCAACGGTCTGTCTATGCTAATGCTTAAGTTGGTTTCCAACAAGGCTGCCATCTTCTCCGATGTGCGTACCTACTGGTCTCCTGAGGCTGTCAAGCGCGTCACCGGATATGAGTGTACCGGTCTTGCCGCCAACGGTTTCATGCATCTTCTCAACTCGGGCGCTTCGGCTCTTGACGGAACCGGCCGCAGTCTCAATGAAAAGGGCGAGAACTGCATGAAGGCATGGTGGGATGTAACCGAAGAGGACATGAAGGCCATGCTCGCCGCCACCACCTGGGCGCCTGCCGGCAAGGACAACTTCCGCGGCGGCGGTTTCTCCTCCCAGTATCACAGCGCGGGTCAGATGCCGATAACAACCATCCGTCTGAACATGATTGACAAGCTGGGTCCTGTTCTCCAGATTGCCGAGGGTTACACTGTTGAGCTGCCCGCAGATGTAAACAATATTCTGCTCGACAGAACCAACCCCACCTGGCCGTCCATCTGGTTCGTTCCCAACCTTACCGGCGAAGGCGCATTCACCGATGTTTACAGCGTAATGGCTAACTGGGGCGCAAACCACGGCGCTTTCACCTACGGTCACATCGGCGCGGATATCATTACTCTTGCATCGATGCTCCGTATTCCGGTTTCCATGCACAACGTTCCCGCCGAGAAGATTTATCGTCCGCACGCCTGGTCGGCATTCGGCACCTCCGACCTCGAGTCTGCCGACTTCCGCGCCTGCGCCGCCTACGGTCCTCTCTACGACTGAGTTTACATCAGCAGCATATAGTAACGGCTTAAACAAAATCCACCGGAGGGGCGGGTATCGCTCCTCCGGTTTCCTTAACGGAGACTTATATGTCGAGAATCACACAGTATTACAAGGGTATTGAGCTGGGGATGATTCCCCTTGATGACGCGGCTGACAAGCGGGAGGCATACCGGGATTCGGTGAATCGTTATCTTGAGCGGCTGCGCGTCGAATCAGCGGCAAAACGCAGGGCATATATCTCCCCCGAATCGCTTGCCGCGAACCGGGAAAAGTATCGGGCTGAGTACATCGCCATGCTTGGTGCTCCGCTGACCGAACGCAGTTATGATATGCCCGTTCCCGAGGCGAAAGTTGAACCATGTGTCACCGACGGTCAGGCGACCGCATACCGGGTCACTCTTAAAGTCATGGAGGACTTCGATTTCTCCGGGCTTCTGCTGATACCCAACGATTACCGCAAGGGTGAGAAACGGCCTTTGGTTATCGCACAGCATGGCGGCGGGGGTACCTCCGAACTCATATGCGACTTGGTTGGGCAGAATAATTACGGAAATTGTGCGCGGCGGCATCTGGAACGGGGAGCGGTAGTTTTCGCACCCCAGCTGCTGCTCTGGAACGCCGGCAACGACACCGGATCCAACATCCCCGGCGTCGGCTCACCCTATGACCGCCGCAAGGTCGACATCGAGCTGCGGCAGTTCGGTTCGAGCATCACTGCCGTTGAGGTGTTCTGTATCTCCCGCGCCATCGACTGGCTTGTCACCCGTCCGGAGACAGATCCCGGGCGCATCGGCATGAACGGTCTTTCATACGGCGGATTCTATACCCTCATGACTGCGGCGGCGGATACCCGTATCAAATGCGCCTACACCTGCGCCTGCTTCAACGACCGGATCCGCTACAACTGGCCGGATATGAGCTGGTTCAACTCCGGCAACACCTTCCTTGACGCCGAGATCGCCGGACTTATCGCGCCGCGGCGCCTGTGGATCGATGTTGGGCGTGAGGACGCCGTTTTCGACTACAAATCAGCCATACCGGTGGGTGAACAGGTACCGGCATACTTTGAAGCCGCCGGTGTTCCTGGAAACGCAGTTTTCTGCCTCTGGGACGGCGGACACAAGATGAACACAAGCGAGGAGCCTCTCGACTTCTTCTACGCCGGACTTAACGAATAGCACAAAAAGCTGCGGATCGACTGTAATTCCGCAGCTTTTCTATTTTTGCCGTTTATTTTATTGTCTCAAATGGTGATTTGGGCAGCTCAGGCGCATTGGGATTCCGTGTGGTGACCTCAGGTACAGTGGTTACCGGCGTAATTGTTTCGGGTGCGGCAGTAACCGGTGCAGCGGTCTCTGGTGCAGTGGTAACCGGTGTCGTGATTTCCGGCGCTGTTGTTTCGGGCGCCTTGGTTTCCGGAGCGATAGTTACGGTTTCAGCCGGCGGCTGATCCACAGCTGCGGATTTACTCTCTGATTTAATCATCGAAAGCTCTTCATCGGTGGCAAGCAATATCGTTCCAGACACCTCAAGCATACCGAAGTAGGTGCTGCCGTAATCGGCTCCGAAAGGGAAAGCCGTCCACACCTTTATCTCAGAGATGGTATCTGACGGATTGGCAACCGAGTGCGTAAGCGTGGCTAGAAGGTAACTTGCAGCTACATTCTCTTCTTGTGATATCCTTGGGGTCTTATATTTTATTTCCTCGCCGTTAATTGTCATGGTGCAGTTCTTATCCGCCACAAGTATCGAGTAGCAGTCAAGATACACCTTCAGCGTTATGACGGCATTCGCACTGGTTTCGGTCTGCGAAGCGCTCCACTCTATGTGAATGCCAAGCTTCTGACGCTTTTCGGGTCGCATAACACCCTTCAGCTCCAGATTCTTACCTATCGGGGGAGGGGGGGGCTGAGTTTCCGGTGCCGGCGTTGTTTCGGGCGGGGGCGGCGGCGCAGTCGTGACGGGTTGGGTTACCGGAGGGTCTGTCTCCGGCTGTGTTTCCTGATTTTTTCCGCCGCCTATAAGACCGCAGGCACACAGCCCAAACACAGCCGCTGCCGCTATTATTAGCGCTGTTATTCTCTTAAATGCCATATTGTAACTCCTATGTTTTGCGTGCCTTATGACTTTGTGAAAACAAGCATCTTTCATTCGCGCCCCGATTTGGCGTTTACTCCGTATGAGCGCAGAATATCAACAGCTCGGTTAAGCGATTCATCATCGGGCAGTTCAACATGCGGCATGGTATCCTCCATGCCCAGCGAACGGTACTTGGAACGCGCGTAATCGTGATAAGGCAGAACACGGGTCAGCGTCAGATTCTTCAGCGACGCCAGCAGCTCGCCCGAGGCGCGGATATTCTCTTCGCTGTCGTTTAGCGTCGGTATTAGCGGAATTCTGACCTCAATCTTGCAGCCGTCGTCATCAAGGGCGCGGAGATTTTCAAGTATCAGACGGTTGTCACAGCCGGTAAGTTTTCTGTGAGCTGCCGGGTCGGTGTGTTTCAGGTCGTACAGAAATATATCTGTCAGCGGCTTCACCATATCGAAAGCGCGGCGTCCCACATAGCCGCAGGTGTCCACAGCCGTATGTATGCCGTTCTCTTTTGCCAGCTCCAGCAGCTCACGGGCGAACTCGGGCTGCAGCAGCGGCTCACCGCCGGACAGGGTCATTCCGCCGCCCGATGTCTGATAGAACAGCTTGTCCTCAAGCACTGTGGCTATCAGTTCTTCGGAGGAGCGCAGAGCGCCGTAGAACTGAAGCGCCTGCCCGAGACATGCCTCGGCGCACTTTCCGCAAAACACGCATTTGTCCGTATCACGTTCATTTGGACAGACCTTGCGGCACTCCCCACAGCCGATGCACTTGTCGGGTATAAACCCGAGCTGAGGAGACGGTGAGATACTCTCGGGGTTGTGACACCATGTACAGTGCAGCGGACATCCCTTGAAGAAAATTGTGGTGCGTATGCCGGGACCGTCATGAACGGCAAAACGCTTGACGTCTACTATTCTGCCTTCCATTAAAACTACCTTTTGTTTTCCTTACACGCGGCAAATACTCCGCATTTCTATATAACATTATAAACCGAAACAGTCGTTTTGTAAACCGTTTTTTGTATATTTTCATTTTGTCGCAGTTAAAATTCGCTGCATCGAAGCCATATTGCCGTATTTATACGCTGTAAACCGCCCCCACGACAGCCGGCTCTGTATTGGCAAAGTATTCACGGGCAGCCGCGCATGAGATTTCCGGGCTGCCGGTATGAACTAACACAAGACGCCCGACACTCGCTTCGGCGGCAAGCTGACCCGCCTGATATGCCGACATGTGCCCCCATGACGGATCGGGATTGCGCGAGGCACCGCAGGATGCTTCCGAGAAGAGTATGCCGCAGCCGGCAAAGAACTCTGCCTGCCCCGGCTCATGGCGCGTATCACCGGTGAAGCCGATATCCGACTTCGCGCTTTCTGCCGTTATACGATAGCTAAGCGCAGGCACGGGATGCGGGGCGCGGCGGCAGGCGAAGTGTATACCGTTAAGATTGATATTGTCCCCCGGATTCAGCGGCATAAGTGTAGGATATATACCCCGGAAACAGTCGTCCTGCCAGTATTCGGCTGCGCGTCTGACTATAATTTCGATATTCTCGGCGGGACCGGCGATCCGCAGCTTGCTAAGATCTCTGCCCTTCCAAAGCCAATAGAAAATCAGAGAGTGGAGTCCCATATAGTGGTCCGGATGAAAATGGGTAAAGACTATTGTATCAAAACTCAGCGGGTCAATATCACGGTCAATCAACCCTTGCACCGTCGCCCAGCCGGTATCAAGCAGAACCGAACCATTTATAAGATAATGCGCCGTATCGTTATTTTTCTGGGGCGCACACGGACCGGAACCGAGACAGAGGACATTCAGAGCGTTTTTGCCTGCGTTATTAATATCAGTTATCATTTTGGTTATTGCCTCTCCCTCACGGTGCGTTTTATATATTTTCACGAAATTATGTTTATTGTGGTTTTGTCAATGATGTGAGACTAAAAAGTGCAAGAAAAAGGGATGGAGTGTGTTAAAGACTTTGCAGCCGGAATGAGGGGCGAAGCCCCTCATTCCGGCTGCAAAGTCGGCGCGTTCAAGACCTGTTGAGCTCCAGCTCCATCTGTTTCTGGTTTGGAGATTTCCAGCCGAGAACAGCCATACAAATGTTATTTGATCGCCGCAGATAACGTTTCATTTGCG
>JAAZAV010000013.1 GCA_012514145.1 Clostridiales bacterium
TGGCTGTTTAAGACAGATATTTTGATGATTCTACGATAAATTCATACATTTTTTTGCAAAATCCCCTTGATTTTTCGGGGGGGTATGATATGCTAAAGGAAATTTGACGTTTTTAGAGGTGCCCATCTGTAGTGAGCGAAGGCCTTGTTGGCCTCTGCCATTCTATGGGTTTCTTCCTTCCTCTTGACCGCGCCGCCTGTGTTATTGCAGGCGTCCATGATCTCGGCTGCGAGGCGCTCAGACATGGTCTTTTCTCCGCGTGTTCTGGAGAACGCGGTAAGCCAACGGAGACCGAGCGTCTGACGGCGCTCCGGACGAACCTCCATAGGAACCTGATATGTGGAACCGCCTACTCGTCTTGCCTTTACCTCCAGAACCGGCATGATGTTGTCAAGCGCTGTCTGGAAAGCCTCGACGGGGTTCTTGGCCATCCTGGTCTCAACGATGCTGAAAGCATCATAGACGATCTTCTGGGCTACGCCCTTCTTACCGTCGAGCATGATGTTGTTGATAAGTTTGGTTACGAGCTGGGAATTATATAACGGATCCGGTAAAACATCTCTCTTGGATATCTGACCTTTTCTCGGCACTGTACTTCCCTCCTTCACTATAAAATGATATCACAGGTACTCGAAAAAAAATATCCGTGCGTGCCGCGCCGGGGAGCAGACATCCGTACAAAAACATACAATTTTATAAGAATATCAGCTGCCGCTGTCACGGCTGAGTATCGCGGCTGCACCGTTTTTCGGCGGTCAGCCACGGATTATGCAGAACGGTATTGTTCACGTTCTGCGCGGGAAAATCTTCGCGAACAGATTGTTACTTTGCAGCCTTCGGCTTTTTAGCGCCGTACTTCGAACGGGACTGCTTGCGGTTGGCAACGCCCTGAGAGTCGAGAGTACCGCGGATGATGTGGTAGTGTACGCCGGGGAGGTCACGAACACGACCGCCGCGGATCATAACCACCGAGTGCTCCTGAAGGTTATGTCCGATACCCGGGATATATGTCGTAGCTTCAAGATTGTTGGTCAGTCTGACTTTTGCAATCTTACGCATAGCCGAGTTCGGCTTCTTGGGGGTCTGAGTGGTAACCTTGGTACATACACCGCGCTTCTGGGGAGAAGACTGGTCAGTGGGAGTGTTTTTAAGACTGTTGAAGCCCTTCTGCAGAACTTTCGACTTGGACTTGTATACACGATCCTGACGGCCATGTCTTACGAGCTGGTTAAAGGTTGGCAAATACCGCACCTCCTTCTTATAAAATTGTATGTTTTTCGGTATTGAGCCGTTATATTACCGGTCCGGCGGCGCGTGTATGTGCACGCCGGCAGCCCGAAATATATTCCATTATACCACTTTCACAGCGCTTTTGTCAAGTCTTTGCATGGGATAACAGGCAAATCGGGCATATGCACAAATGACTGTGCTTGAGTTTTATCAATAATGTGCAAATGCCCGACATATTTTAACTTTTAATGAAGGCTGTGAAGCGGTTCCTGCAATAAAACCGAGGCTCAGTCGTCTGGGTATTCGCCCGACGGTTCGGCTTTATCGATTTCTATATTGCGGTAGAGTTCAAGACCCGTACCTGCCGGAATGAGTTTGCCTATTATTACATTCTCCTTGAGCCCGATGAGACGGTCGGTCTTGCCGCGGATAGCCGCCTCTGTGAGAACCTTGGTGGTTTCCTGGAAGGACGCAGCCGAGAGGAAGGACTCGGTTGCAAGCGAAGCCTTTGTGATACCCAGCAGAACCGGCGTACCTGCAGCCTCACGCAGATCCTTCTCGCCGTGCTCAACGCGCTCGCGGATGACCTCGTTTTCTTCTTCCATCTCGCTGAAATCTATTGTCGAACCGGCAAGGAGTCCCGTATCGCCCGCGTCGTCGATCTTTATCTTGCGGGTCATCTGGCGGGCAATTACTTCAATATGCTTATCGTTGATGCCGATACCCTGAATACGGTAAACGCGCTGAACCTCACGGGTTATGTAGTCGTATACCGCCGTCAGACCGCTTATGCGTGTGATATCCGCCGGAGCCATATTTCCCTCTGTGAGCGCCTGACCGCGCACCACATGGTCGCCCTCATGAACAATCAAACGCATACCGTAGGGTGCGTTGTATGAGCCGGAATCGCCGGTCTCGGGATTTGTGACCGTGATGGTGTTTGCCCGCTTCACCGGGGTTATGGAAACCACACCGTCCATCTCGGAAATGACCGCCGTCTTCTTGGGTCTGCGAGCCTCGAAAAGCTCCTCAACCCGCGGCAGACCCTGGGTGATATCCGCGACAGCAACACCGCCGGTATGGAAGGTTCTCATAGTGAGCTGTGTACCCGGTTCGCCGATTGACTGGGCGGCAATGATACCCACCGACTCGCCCACATTGACCAGCGACAGGGTCGCAAGGTCTGCGCCGTAGCAGTGGGCGCATACGCCGTGCTTTGCGTTGCACTGGTAGACCGTGCGGATGAAGACCTCCTTGATGCCGGCCTTCACTATGGCGGAAGCCTGCTCCTCGGAAATCATCTCGCCCTTGGCCGCCAACACCTCGCCGGTCTCGGGATGGATCACATCCGCCTGACAGAAACGGCCGGGGAGTCTGTCCTTCAGCGGCTCTATTACATCACTGCCGTCGGATATATCGGATATCCACATGCCGTCCTCGGTGCCGCAGTCCACCATTCGGACGATAACGTCCTGCGCCACGTCAACCAGACGCCTGGTAAGATATCCCGAGTCTGCCGTCTTGAGCGCCGTATCGGACAGCGACTTGCGCGCGCCGCGCGCCGACATGAAGTACTCAAGTATGTTAAGTCCCTCACGGAAGTTGGACTTGATAGGAATTTCCAGGGTTTTGCCGCTGGCGGCCGACATAAGTCCGCGCATACCGACAAGCTGTCTCATCTGGGTTATATTGCCTCGGGCACCCGAGTCGGACATCATCTTGATTGGGTTATAGCGGTCGAAATGCTGCTGTATGGCATCGACCACATCCTTAGTGGTCTGGTCCCAGATTTTTATAACATTGGCGTAACGCTCATCCTCGGTAAGTTCGCCGCGCCTGTAATGCTTGCCGATCTCGTCAACCGCCTTCTCGGCTGTCTTGACCAGTTCGTGCTTTTCCGGCGGAGTGGACATGTCTGAGAGTGAGATGGAGATAGCCGCCTTGGTCGAATACTTATATCCCATCGCCTTGATGCTGTCAAGCACTTCGGCGGTAACCGACACACCCTTGCGCTTGATGCAGCGGTCGACAATCTCACCGAGTTTCTTTTTGTCGGCGATAAAGTCAATCTCCAGCTTTATCATGCTCTGCGCGTCGTCCGGATTGCGTTCAACGAAGCCCAGATCCTGGGGGATTGGGGCGTTGAAAATAAGTCGGCCGAGAGTGGTATCTATTATGCCGGCATATTCCACGCCGTCGATTGTACGGGTGATACGCACCTTAATCGGAGCATGGATGCCCAGCAAACCGTTCTCATGTGCCATAACCGCTTCGTCAAAGTCGCGGAAAATGCCGCCCTCGCCCGGCTCGCCTGCTTTGTCGATGGTGAGATAGTAGGAACCGAGAACCATGTCCTGTGAGGGCACGGCGACTGCACGGCCGTCAACCGGCTTCAGCAGGTTGTTGGCAGAGAGCATGAGGAAACGCGCCTCAGCCTGAGCCTCGGCTGACAGGGGCACGTGAACCGGCATCTGGTCGCCGTCGAAGTCGGCGTTGAAGGCGGTACAGACCAGCGGATGCAGCTTTATTGCCTTGCCCTCGACAAGTATCGGCTCGAATGCCTGAATTGACAGTCTGTGAAGCGTAGGCGCACGGTTCAGCAGCACCGGATGCTCCTTGATGACCGATTCAAGTGCGTCCCAGACGCAGGTATCAACCCTCTCCACCTTGGTCTTTGCGTTCTTTATATTTGTGGCTTTCTGGCTCTCCACCAGCTTCTTCATTACAAAGGGCTTGAAGAGCTCGAGCGCCATTTCTCTCGGCAGGCCGCACTGATAAATCTTAAGCTCAGGTCCGACGACTATAACCGAACGGCCCGAGTAGTCGACGCGCTTGCCCAGCAGATTCTGACGGAAACGCCCCTGCTTGCCCCGCAGCATCTCGGAAAGACTCTTTAATTGGCGGTTATTGGGACCGGTGACCGGTTTGCCCCGGCGTCCGTTGTCGATGAGGGCATCAACCGCCTCCTGAAGCATGCGCTTCTCGTTGCGGACGATGATCTCGGGAGCGCTCAGCTCCAGGAGACGGGCGAGACGGTTGTTGCGGTTTATAACACGGCGGTAAAGATCGTTGAGATCCGAGGAGGCAAAGCGTCCGCCGTCCAGCTGTACCATGGGACGGATCTCCGGCGGTATGACCGGAATAACGTCAAGAATCATCCACTCGGGACGGTTGCCCGATTTGCGGAAGGCTTCAACGACCTCAAGACGCTTGATGAGCTTGGTCTTCTTCTGACCGGTAGCTTTGACAAGATCCTCGTGCAGCTGCTTTGACAGCTCCTCTATGTTTATAGACGCCAGCAGTTCTTTTATAGCCTCGGCGCCCATGCCGACCTTAAAGCCGTCCTCGTATTTCTCGTAAGCTTCCTGGTATTCATGCTCGGCGAGCAGCTGATTTTTTGACAGGTTGGTGCCGATACCCGGATCTATGACAATATAAGAAGCAAAGTAAAGAACCCTCTCAAGCAGACGGGGCGACATGTCCAGAAGCAGCCCCATTCTTGACGGGATCGCCCTGAAATACCAGATATGCGATACCGGAGCCGCCAGCTCGATATGTCCCATTCGCTCGCGGCGAACCTTCTTTGTGGTAACCTCCACGCCGCACTTGTCGCAGACCTTGCCCTTGTAGCGCACGCGCTTGCATTTGCCGCACAGGCACTCCCAGTCCTTTGTCGGCCCGAAGATACGCTCGCAGAAGAGACCTTCCTTTTCAGCCTTAAGTGTTCTGTAGTTTATGGTTTCCGGTTTCTTTACCTCACCGAAAGACCATCCCCTGATCATGTCGGGAGACGCCAGACCGATTTTTATCGAATCAAATACATTATGTTCCAAAACGCAGTCTCCTCTCAGTTGAAGTCATCCATATCGTCGTCGGCTCCGAATTCATCGTCCTCGTCGTAGACATCCTCCTCGTCAAAGAGGCTTTCATCTTCGGATTCCTCATCGGGGCCCTCATCGCCGAAGCCGTCGGCAATCTCATCGGTGACGACCGTACTGCCCACATCATCCTCGGTTATTTCCGATACGACATTACGCCCGTAAGGTTCCTCCTCGTTCAGCGTTGAGAGCTCGATCTCCTTGCCCTCATAATTGAAAACCCTGATATCAAGCGCCAGCGACTGGAGCTCCTTGACAAGCACCTTGAATGATTCGGGTACGCCGGGGGTCGGTATGTTCTGTCCCTTTACAATTGCCTCGTAGGTCTTGGTTCTGCCGTTTACATCGTCAGACTTAACGGTCAGAATCTCCTGCAGCGTGTAAGCCGCGCCGTAAGCCTCGAGCGCCCAGACCTCCATCTCGCCGAAACGCTGTCCGCCGAACTGAGCCTTGCCGCCCAGCGGCTGCTGAGTAACCAGCGAATATGGACCCACCGAACGGGCGTGGATCTTGTCGTCAACCAGATGATGCAGCTTGAGATAATACATTATACCGACGGTCACCGGATTGTCGAAACGCTCGCCGGTGCGCCCGTCATAGAGTATTGACTTGCCGTCCACTATGTAGAGCGTACCGTCCGCCACATGCTTTGCGGTAAAGTCGGCTAATTCCTCATCAGAAGCGAAAATACTCTGGTCGACCGGCTCGTAAACCGGCTTGCCCTCTCCGTCGGCGCTCTTAAGGAATATATTCCCGCCCTTGACATTCTCGAGAGGCAGAACCTCGCGGTACATGCCGGCTTCCTTCATGCATGCGACTATATCGTCCTCGTTGGCACCGTCAAATACCGGTGTGGCAACCTTTATGCCCAGCCGTTTGGCGGCGTAGCCCAGATGCACTTCCAGCACCTGGCCGATATTCATTCGGGATGGAACACCCAGCGGGTTGAGCAGGATATCCAGCGGAGTACCGTCCGCCAAGAACGGCATGTCCTCCGGCGGAAGTATACGCGAAACAACACCCTTGTTGCCGTGACGGCCCGCCATTTTGTCGCCTACCGAAATCTTACGCTTCTGGGCTACGTATATTTTGACTTCCTTGTTAACTCCGGGAGGCAGTTCATCTCCGTTTTCGCGGGTGAACACCTTTATGTCAACGACAATACCGCTCTCGCCGTGGGGAACGCGCAGGGAGGTATCTCTGACCTCGCGCGCCTTCTCGCCGAAGATTGCGCGGAGCAGTCTCTCCTCGGCGGTCAGCTCGGTCTCGCCCTTGGGGGTAACCTTACCGACCAGGATATCACCTGCTCTGACCTCGGTGCCGCGGGATACGATGCCGTCCTTGTCAAGGTCCTTCAGAGCATCCTCGCCCACATTGGGAATCTCGCGGGTGATCTCTTCCGGCCCCAGTTTGGTGTCTCGCGCCTCGTGGGTATATTCCTCTATGTGAATCGAAGTATATGCGTCATTGCGAACGAGATTCTCGTTTAAGAGAACCGCGTCCTCGTAGTTGTAGCCCTCCCAGGTCATGAAGCCGATAAGGGCATTCTTGCCGAGTGCTATCTCACCGTTGCAGGTGGAGAGACCGTCGGCTATGACCTGATCCTTCTCGACCGTTTCACCCAGTTCCACTATCGGGCGCTGGTTGACACATGTACCCTGGTTGGAACGCTTGAATTTAATAAGGTGATAAATGTCCTTCTGGCCGTCTTCCCGGCGTATGGTAATCTCGTCCGCTCTGACGGCTTCCACGATACCGGCTTCCCTTGCGCAGACGACGACACCCGAGTCGATAGCAGCCTTGTACTCCATACCGGTGCCGACAATCGGCGAATCGGTGATAAGCAGCGGAACCGCCTGCTTCTGCATGTTGGAACCCATGAGCGCACGTGAGTTGTCATCGTTCTCAAGGAAGGGTATCATGGAGGTGGCAACCGACACAACCATTTTCGGCGACACGTCCATGTAGTCCACTTGGGACGCCTCGATCTCAATGATATCCTGATGGTTGCGGGCGATGACCTTTTTGTTTGCAAAGCAATCGTCGGCATCCAGCGGCTCGTTCGCCTGAGCCACTATATAGTTGTCCTCCACGTCGGCGGTCATGTATTCAATGACTTCGCTGACCTTGTGTTTTGTGCTGCCGTCCTCGCACTTGATATGCTCCACCCTGCGGTAGGGCGCCTCGATGAAGCCGTATTCGGAAATGCGTGCGTAGGTTGACAGATATGAGATAAGTCCGATGTTCGGACCTTCAGGGGTCTCTATCGGGCAGATTCTGCCGTAGTGGGTGTAGTGAACGTCACGCACGTCAAAGGATGCGCGGTCGCGGGAAAGACCGCCCGGACCAAGTGCCGAAAGACGGCGCTTGTGGGTGATCTCGGCCAGGGGGTTGTTCTGATCCATAAACTGGGACAGGGGGGAGGAGCCGAAAAACTCGCGGATGGAGGTTACCACCGGCCGGATGTTGATAAGCGACTCGGGGGTCAGATCCTGGCTGTCCGAAATTGTCATTCTCTCCTTGACTATCTTGTCCATGCGGGAGAAGCCGATGCGCAGCTGGTTCTGAAGCAGCTCGCCCACCGAACGCAGACGGCGGTTGCCCAGATGGTCAATATCGTCAACTCTGCCGATATCATGGCTGAGGTTTATGAAATAGTTTATCGATGCGAAGATGTCCTCTCTGGTGATGTGCTTGGGCACCAGCTCGGCGATGCGCTGCTTTGCCAGACGCATGAACTCTTCGATATCGCCGCCGGTCTCCTCCAGCAGCTCCATCATGACCGAACGGCGGGCTTTATGGGCTACTCCGATCTCTTTGAGGGAGAAGCCGAGGAAATCCTCGGGCATAACCATGCCGTTTGAGAAAACCTTCGCCTCGGAACCGTCCTCCAGATACAGGTAGACCTCATTTACGCAGGCATGCTCTATTGTTTCTGCCATCGCGGCATCGAGATGGGCGCCGGCGTCAAAAAGCAGCTCTCCGGTACGGGTGTCGATAACCGCTCTCGACAGGACACGGCCCGCGATGCGCGAGCTTATGGAAAGCTTTTTATCGAACTTGTATCTGCCCACCGCAGCCAGGTCGTAGCGCCTTGAATCGAAGAACATGTTGGTCATGAGCATCTGTGCGCTCTCGACCAGCGGCGGCTCGCCGGGACGGATCTTCTTGTAAAGCTCCTTAAGAGCCTCGTCCACGGCAGATGTGCCGTTCTGAATCGCCTGGGCGTTCATGTTATCCTTCTCAATGGTGGCGAGCAGACGGGCGTCCTCACCGAACATCTCGGTAATTTCGTTGTCATTGCCAACACCGAGGGCGCGTATCAGCACGGTGATGGGAAGCTTTCTGGTCTTGTCTATGCGGATGTTGAATATTTCCGCCGCATCGGTCTCATACTCAAGCCATGCGCCCCGGTAGGGTATGACCTGTGCGGAGAAGACCTTCTTTTCGGCCTTGTCAAGGTCAGCGGAGTAGTATATGCCGGGGGAACGGACGATCTGCGAAACGATAACACGCTCGGCGCCGTTTATCACAAAGGTGCCGTTGTCGGTCATAAGGGGGAAATCGCCCATGAATATATCCCGGTCGAGAATCTCGCCGGTCTGCTTATTCTGCAGACGCACCTTGACGCGCAGGGGGGCGGCGTAGTTTACATCCCGCTCCTTGCACTCCTCCACCGGATACTTGGCTTTAGAATCGATGGTGTAGCCGAGAAACTCAATTGCCAGGTTGCCCGAATAGTCGGCGATGGGAGATACATCGCGGAGCACCTCGTTGAATCCCTCGTCGAGGAACCACTGATATGACCGCTTCTGAACCTCGATGAGGTTGGGCATCTCAAGCGCCTCCTCGATTTTGGCAAAGGACTGGCGTATGTTTTTGCCCAGCTTTTGGGGTTTGACGTTAATACGGGAATACATTCCTTCATCCATAACTGAATACACTCCTTCGTCTTTGTTGAAAGGGGCGCTGTTGTCACACTTCAAACAGGCTTCCCCGCCCCATGGAGATACCCGAATAACAGAAACATACCCAGAAAACACACGAGGCGCCCTACTCGAAAACCGGCGGTCTGCCGCCGTGTCCGACCCTCCGTCACGCTGGTTACGTACGGTATCAGGCCGGGCGGCGGCGCCTTCCGGAGTTCTTCCGGGTGCGCTCGACGCGAAAACTGAGTATGCAGAATGAAATTTGAACCTTATATTATATACCGGCGCTGTTTTTACAGACCGCAAGTTTGTAAATTATATCACATAATCCCCGAATAGTCAACGGCAATCCAAGAATTTTCAACGCGTTTACACTAATTTAACAAATGAAAATATTGTTAAATCTCTTGTAATTCCGGTTAAAACATGATATTATGTATGACCGTATGAATGGACTTAACGGAATCGGAGGTGAAATTAATGCCGAACATAAAGTCAGCCAAGAAGCGCGTACTCGTTACGTCTGCCAAAACCCTGCAGAACAAGATGTTTAAGTCGTCCTGCAAGACTACAGTCAAGAAGTATGAAGCCGCTCTTGCATCGGGCGATAGGGCCGCTGCCGAGGCCGCATACAAGAACGCTGTTCAGAAGATCGACAAAGCGGTTGCAAAAGGACTTATGCACAAGAATACCGCCGCAAGAAGAAAGAGCAGCTTTACCACCCGTCTCAATCAGATGGCGTAATCAAAGTAACGAAGAACTTCCCCGCCGAGGCATGGTTTTCCTCTGCGGGGCTGTTTTTTTCATATAAAAACCGAGGTGTGCAAAATGGAATTTTCGCATCGTTTCGAGCCGGTCTGTGAGAATCTGTACCGTCTCTGGATCCCCTTTGAGAACAACGGCACCAGCGTTTTTCTCATCCGCTGCGGGCATGAATGTGACCTGCTTATCGACTGCGCAACCACCGCATCGGATGTTGAGGAGTGGATTATTCCGGCGCTGACAGATATCGGAGCCAAGCCCCGGTATCTGCTTGCCACCCACAGCCACGGCGACCATATGGGCGGCATGAAACCTCTGCTTGCCCGTCTGCCTGATTTGGCGGTGCACATGGCGGCTCCCGCCGACGGTGCCGGTCTTTTCCGCGACGGCGATGTTTTCGGAACGGTCACCGCGGTATCTCTGCCCGGACATTCGGCGGATTCCTTCGCTTTCCTCGATTCCCGCACCCGGGCGCTTGTCACCGGCGACTGCCTGCAGCTTTACGGCGTGAGCAAATGGGGCACCGGACTTGCAAATCCCCGGGAATATCTCGCCTCTATTGATAAGCTGAGGGGTATGGATATAGAGGCAATCATAGCCTCCCATCCCTATATGGGCCCCGAGGGCAAAATCGAGGGGCGCCCTGAGGCTCACGGCAAGCCTGCGGTCAGACGTTATCTCGACGACTGTGAGGCTATCGTGCAGGACATGTACCGATTCGCCGAATCGGCATTTGCCGCAGGTGAGACCGATGCCGCTCCCGTCGCCGAACACTATTTCGAGATGATGAAAAAGGCTATACCCGAATTTCCGACACCCTCCCGTCACACCTTCGCGGCTATACTGCGGGAGATTGGCGAAAACCGAGTGAAATGAATGCCAAATAACGCACAACTTGGATTTTTCTGTTGATTTAACGCCCGCGTCGTGATATAATAAAGTAATTACAATATTTCAAGAATTAAGGAGAGAATTATCATGCATTCATTCAGAATTGACGGCGCACACATATACAATAACCGTACCCGCAGTTTCAGCGATATAAGTCTGGCGGTATCGGACGGACGCTTTGTATCCGACTCCTCCTTTGATGCAATCGGCGGATACGAGGGCTGCTGGATTATTCCGGGCCTTATTGACCTTCACTCCCACGGCAGAGCCGGCGAAAATTTCGCCAGAACCACCGACGCCGACAGCTATGCCGCAATGCTGCGCTCCTACGCAATGAGCGGCACCACCTCTATATTCGCTACTATCGACTCGGCTCCCTTTGAGGAGATGGTGAGCGCGGCTCATATGGCGGAGAGAGCCTCCCGTTTTGACGAATTCGGCGCATCGGTCACAGGCATACATTTTGAAGGCCGCTTTATGAACCAGCTCCGCCGGGGCGCACACAAAGCCGAATTGCTGCGCAATCCCGACTGCGACGAACTGAACATCCTGCTCGACGCCTGCGGCGATCTGCCGGTGCGCATCACCTTTGCCCCCGAACTTGAGGGCGGGCATGACTTCCTGCGTCTTGCGCTCAGACGCGGCGCACGTGCCGGTATCGGTCACTCCGACTGCAGCTATGAACAGGCTGTTGAGGCTGTGAATCTCGGCGCCTCCTTCTTCTGCCACACCTTCAACGCCATGCGCCCCTTCACTCACCGCGAACCGGGTACCGCCGGCGCGGCTCTTACCACCAATGGTTACGCCGAGCTTATCTGCGACGGCATTCATCTGCATCACGCGTCGGTCAAGCTGGCGGCTCTCGCCAAGTCACCCGACCGGATTATTCTCATTACCGACTCCAACGCGGCGGCGGGCAAGGGCGACGGCAATTATGTTCTTGCGGGTATCGCCGTAATAGTCAAGGACGGCAAGGCGGTCAACCTTGAGGGCGCCATCGCCGGCAGCACCCTGAATCTGCTGGACGGTCTCTTTAATTTCTGCAAATTTACCAACACTCCTCTCGAATACGCCATCCCCTGTGCCACCGAAAATCCCGCCGTCAGCATGGGGCTCTACGACAAAATCGGCTCCATCGATCTCGGCAAGCGCGCCGACTTCGTTGTCCTCGCCCCGGACCGCCGCACTCCCGTCGCCATCTGCTGCGCCGGCCGGCTTGAGAAGATTGTCTGATTCAATAGAGAGAAAAGGACACGGCAGCGCAGAAGACCAATTTTCAATACATTACACGAGGCAACCAATGAAGGAAAAGTTTTACATAACAACACCGATATATTACCCGTCCGACAAACTGCACATAGGGCACAGCTACTGCACCGTCGCCGCCGACGCCATGGCGCGCTACAAGCGCATGCTGGGCTGTGACGTCATGTTCCTCACCGGCACCGACGAGCACGGTCAGAAGATAGAGGACAAGGCGGCGGATGCGGGATTATCTCCAAAGGCTTTTGTCGACAAAATTGTCGAAGGTCCCAGGGGAATCCTTGAACTGTGGAAACTGATGAATATCTCCAACAACCGCTTCATCCGCACCACCGACGATTACCACGTGGCGGCGATTCAGAAGATTTTTCGCGCCATGCATGACAACGGCGACATATATAAAGGCAGGTATGTGGGCAAGTACTGCAAGCCCTGCGAGTCTTTCTGGACAGAGAGCCAGTTGGTTGAGGGCAAATGCCCCGACTGCGGCAGGGAGGTTCAGGACGCCGAGGAGGAGGCATATTTCTTCAGGCTCTCCAAATACGCCGACCGCATCCGCGACCTGCTGGAGAACACCGACTTCCTGCTGCCCCGCAGCCGGGTCAACGAGATGGTCAACAACTTCATAAAGCCGGGGCTTGAGGATCTCTGCGTGTCCCGCACCTCCTTCAAGTGGGGCGTGCCGGTGGACTTCGACGAAGGTCATGTGGTCTATGTCTGGGTGGACGCTCTGTTCAACTATGCCACCGCTCTGGGTCTCTGCAACGATCGCTACGACGATTTCGACCGTTTCTGGCCCGCAGATGTTCACTTCGTGGGTAAAGAGATTGTCCGCTTCCATTCTATCATCTGGCCGGCTATGCTCATGAGCATGAATCTGCCCCTTCCCAAGCATGTATACGGTCACGGCTGGCTGGTTTTTGACGGCGTAAAGATGTCAAAATCCAAGGGGAATGTGGTGGATCCCTATCTGCTTTCCCAGCTTTTCGGGGTTGACGCACTGCGTTTCTTCCTGCTGCGCACCTTCCCCTTCGGCTCGGACGGCAACTTCACGAATGAGCTGCTTATAAATACGGTAAACATTGATCTCGCCAACGACCTGGGGAATCTGGTATCCCGCACCACCGCCATGGCGGAAAAGTATTTCGGCGCCGACGGACTTCCCGCCGACCGCCAAAGCGGCGATCCCGACGGGGAGCTTATCGCTCTTGTTTCTTCCCTGCGCGACGACTATAAAGCCGAGATGGAGGCGTTCCAGTTCCAGAATGCCCTTGAGCTGATATTCAAACGCATCCAGCGCGCCAACAAATATATCGACGAAACCGCGCCCTGGATTCTTGCAAAGAATGAGGACAGCCGCGCCCGTCTCGCAGCCGTCATGTATAATCTGCTTGAGACTATACGCATCTGTGCCATTCTGCTCACTCCCTTTATCCCCGAAAGCTGCGCGAAGATTCTCACCCAGATAGGCGCTCCCGAGTATCTGCCCGCCACCGATGCCGATGCCGATACCAATCCCGCACAGTGGGATTCCGCGACCGTCTGGGGAACGCTCTGCCCCACCGTCAAGGTCTGCCGGGGCGATGCCGTCTTCCCGCGCATCGACGAGACGAAGATGTTAGCCGAACTCGAGGAAGAGCGCAAAAAGCAGACTGCTGCCGCCGAACCCGAAAAGCCCGAGGGCTGCGCAATTATCACCATCGACGACTTTATGGGTGTGGAGCTGCGCACCGCACAAGTGAAGGCCTGTGAGACCATCCCAAAGGCGAAGAAGCTGCTGAAACTCACCCTTGACCTGGGTTATGAGGAGCGCACCGTGTGTTCGGGCATTGCTGAGTTCTATAAACCCGAGGAACTGGTCGGCAAAAAGGTTGTCGTCGTCGCAAACCTCAAACCCGCCGTTATCCGCGGCGTCGAGAGCAACGGCATGATCCTTGCCTCGGGCGAGGAAAAGGTTCGAGTTGTATTCCTCGCCCCCGACACTCCGCTCGGCGAGAGAGTGAGATAAAAGCCTCATGTCCGACAAAGCAATTTCCCTGCCCGATGAGATTCTGCCCGGCGCCGTTCATATGTTCGACACCCACGCTCACTATGACGATGAGAAACTCGCACCGGTGATTCACACCCTGCTGCCCGAGATTTTCGCCTCGGGCGTGGATTACATACTCAACGCCGGCACCAATCCCGATACTTCCCGCCACAGTCTGGAGCTTGCAGAGCGCTATCCCGGCATATACGCCGCCTGCGGCATGCACCCCGGCGACAGCGGACGGTACGGTTCCCCGGACGACTATCTGCCGCTGCTTGAAGAACAGCTTAAGCACCCGAAGTGTGTCGCCCTGGGCGAAATAGGGCTTGACTACCACTACGATTTCACCGACCGTGAGACCCAGCGCATCTGGCTTTACGCCCAGCTTGAACTTGCCGAAAAGACGGGCAAGCCGGTCATCATGCACAATCGGGACGCCCACGGCGACTGTATGGAGGCTGCACGGCGGTATCCCAACGTCACCGGAGTTTTTCACAGCTTCTCGGGCAGCCGCGAAACCGCCGCCGAACTGGTTGAGATGGGGTGGTATATCTCCTTCTCGGGTGTGGTGACCTTCAAGAACGCCGGACGGGTCAGGGAGGTAGCCCGTTCCATCCCCGATGACCGCATACTGATTGAGACCGACTGCCCCTATATGACCCCCGTGCCCTTCCGGGGGCGCACCAATCATTCGGGTTATATGCAGTATACCGCCGCCGAACTTGCATCCCTGCGGGGCATGGAGCTTGACGAGTTCTGCGCGCTGACCTGTGAGAACGGCAAACGTCTTTACCGCATAAACTGAGGAATACCAATATGACTGTCACCTATGAGACCGGAAGCGGTCTGTACGTCAACGTCACCAACCGCTGTACCAACCGATGCGCCTTCTGCGTCCGCACCAAGCCGGAGGGAGAGCGGGTGGTGGGCGAAAATCTCTACGGCGATCTCTGGCTTGACCGGGAGCCCACCGTGGAGGAGATTTACGAATCGATAGTCTCCCGGGATCTGTCGAAATACACCGAGCTTGTCTTCTGCGGCTTCGGCGAACCCACCGAGCGGCTTGACGATATACTGGATGTCGTCCGCCGCTTCAAGGCGGAATATGACCTGCCTGTGCGGCTGAACACCAACGGACACGCATCACTGATTGCAGGCGAGGATGTCACCCCCCGCTTTGCCGACAGTTTCGATACCGTGTCTGTGAGCCTGAATGCCGCCACTGCCGCCGATTATGTGGCACTCTGCTCCCCCGACTTCGGCGAGGCTGCCTTCGACGGTCTGCTGACCTTCGCCCGGGATGTAAAGGAATACGTGCCGACTGTCCTGCTGTCGATAGTCCGCGGCTCCATCCCCGACGGTGACATCGAAAAATGCCAAAAACTCGCCGATTCCTGCGGCGTTAAGCTGCGGATCCGCGAAATGCTCTGATGCGGCGCGGAAAAAACTGAGATGTAAAAATAGCAAAGCCTGCCGTGAGGAGAATCAACCTCACGGCAGGCTTTGCTATTATAATAATTATGTTTTACGGTGTCTTAAATTAACTGTTCTTGTCGGTCTGACGGGTGGGCTTGAGGTTTCCTATCTTCTGAGAGCGCTTTTCAAGCTCGTCAATGACCGCCTCAAGGGGCAGTTCAGCCTGGTTCATCAGCACGATGAGATGGTAAATCAGGTCGCTGATCTCGAGTGTAAGCTCCTCGTTGTTCCGGTTCTTCGCTGCTATGATGGTCTCGGCGGATTCCTCACCTATCTTCTTGCATATCTTGTCCAGACCCTTTTCAAACAGATAGCAGGTGTAGGAGCCTTCCTCGTAGTTTTCCTTGCGTCCGGCGACTACCTCATAGAGTTTTTCAATTACGCTTAAATCCATTTTGTTCTCCTTAAATTAGCATTATGCAAGCCGGTTGAAGAAGCATGAACGGCTTCCGGTGTGACATGCCGGGCCGTGCTGAAATACGCGGATAAGCAGGGTATCGGCGTCACAGTCGTACCACAGTTCCCGCACATCCTGGAAGTGACCCGAGGTCTCCCCCTTGTTCCAGAGCTTTTTGCGTGAACGGCTGTAGAACCAGGTGCGGCCGGTGTCCAGTGTCAGCCCCAGGGATTCTTCGTTCATATAGCCCAGCATGAGCACATCGTTGTTCTCTATGTCCTGAATTATGGCGGGGATAAGCTCGGATTTTGCAAACAGCGGCGCAAGATTCTCCCGCGTCACCGCTGTATTTTCGTTGTTTTCCATGGTTGTTCCTCAGAGGTTGACCTCGACGCCGCGGCTCCTCAGATACTCCTTGACCTGCCTGACCGTCAGCTCGCGGAAGTGGAAGAGGGAGGCTGCCAGCGCCGCCTGTGCTCCGCCTTTGGTGAGAGCGTCATAGAAATCCTCAAGCTTGCCGCAGCCGCCCGACGCGGTGACCGGAATCGATACGCGGTCGGCGACGGCTCGGGTTATCTCCAGATCGTAGCCGTCCTTGGTGCCGTCGGCGTCAAGCGAAGTTAGCAGTATCTCGCCCGCTCCCAGTTTCTCGACCTCGGCAGCCCATTCAAGGGCATCGATTCCCGTATCCTTGCTGCCTCCGGCTACCAGCACGTGATAACTGCCGTCAACTTTTGTAACGTCGATCGCAACCACGACGCACTTGCTGCCGAAATGCTCGGCGGCACGGGAAATGAGAGTCTTGTCTGCAACCGCTGCCGAGTTCACGCTGACCTTGGAGGCGCCGGCCGAGAGGATATCGTAAAAATCTTCGATTGTGCGAATACCGCCGCCGACGGCTAAGGGAATGTCAATCGCCGCCGCTGTGCGCTCCGCCACGTCAAGTATGGTGCGGCGCTGCTCTTTGGTGGCGGTGATATCCAAAAACACCAGCTCGTCGGCGCCCTGAGAGGCGTAGTATTTTGCAAACTCCACCGGATCGCCGGCGTCGACGAAATCGACAAATTTAACGCCCTTGACGACACGGCCGCCCTTGACATCGAGACATGGGATAATCTTCTTGATGCTCATTGCATTTTTACTTCCTTAATATAGAATAGCCGATCATCTGACCGCTGTTTCGGCTCTGCGGCATTCACGTATGGCTTCCTCAAGCGACAGGGAGCCGGAATATATCGCTTTGCCGGTAATGGCGCCGTAAACGCCTGTTTTGATAAGCGCACGTATGTCGTTTATGTCCTTCACGCCGCCCGAGGCTATGATATTGACTCTGCCGCCAAGCGCCCGGTTCAGCGCGTCCAGCCGCTCCACCGAAGCGCCTTTAAGAGTGCCGTCCCGTTCGATGTCGGTGTAGATTATGTATTTCACCCCGGCATCGCTCATCGCCAGCGCGAGATCGGTATAGGTGACCTCGGAATCCTTCAGCCACCCCTCGGTGCGGACGTAATCTCCCTTGGCGTCAATGCCCACGGCAATGCGCTCACCGTATTCGGCGACGGCTTCCTTCACTAATTCGGGATGGGTCAGCGCCGCCGAACCGAGAATGACCCGTTCGACACCGCCGTCAAGATAACGGCGAACCGTCTCCATGCTGCGTATACCTCCGCCCACCTCAACCGGCACCGATACCGATGCGGCGACGCGGCAGATAAGCTCGTGGTTCACCGGCTTAGCTGCCCTGGCGCCGTCAAGGTCGACAAGATGTATGAAGGATGCGCCGGCTGCCTCAAAGCTCTTTGCGGTCTCGACCGCGTCTTCGGCTACCTTTGAGGCGCTGTCGTATTCGCCCTTCACCAGACGCACGCATTTGCCGCCGAGAATGTCTATTGCGGGTATTATAATCATATGTTTATATCCGTTCGTGTGTAATATGCATTAGTATAGTCAGCACTATCAGCCCAGCACGCCCTTTGCCGAGAGCACGCCGTCGCCGGTTTCGCGCGCGGCTGCGGAAATCGCCCGTGCAGCAGCCTTAAAGAGAGCCTCAACGGCGTGATGGGTGTTGCTGCCGTATTCGAGTTTCATGTGGAGAGTAAAGCCGGCGTTGAACGCCAGCGCCCGGAAGAATTCGACGGTCAGAGAGGCGTCATATTCGCCGATCAGCTGTCCTTCGGCAATCGAAGGGCAGGCCGAGCTGTCGAAATGCAGGAAGGGTCTGCCTGACACATCCACCGCCGCGAAGGCAAGCGCCTCGTCCATGGGCACATATTCGTGTGCGAAACGTGCGATGCCGCTCCGGCTGCCAAGAATTTCGGCAAAAAGGCTGCCGAGCACTATGCCCACATCCTCAACGGTATGGTGACCGTCCACATTCAGGTCTCCGGTCATTTCAAGCGCCACAGCGAAGCCGCCGTGCACCGCGAAGGAGTTGAGCATATGGTCGAAGAAGCCTATGCCGGAAGTGCCGGTCAGACCTCCCGAACCTGTTCTGTCAAGCTCGAGAGACAGCTTTATCTTTGTCTCTTTTGTATTGCGTTCTTTTTCACTGTATCTCATTTTCATTTACTCAAAAGGGCTTTGAATTCGGCGAGGAATTCCTCGTTCTCCTCGTTTGTGCCGCAGGTGACCCGCAGCAGCGACGGCTTCATATAGCGGATAGATATCGAGCGATCGTGCAGCCGATCGAAAATGTAAGCCGGCATTTCCGGGGCGCTGAAGCGCAGGGCGACAAAGTTGGTATGGGGAAGGTTTATTTTATATCCGTTTGCCGGGGCAAGCTTTGCCAGCTCATCATACAGGCGGCGGGTACCCGCTTTTATTTCAGCGATGTGTGCGCGGAATTCGTCCTCATAGCCGTCGGTCAGTGCCGCCGTTGCCAGCGCCTGGGTAAGCGAGCTGACGTTGTAGGGACTTTTGACCTTGCGCAGCGCAGAGGTTAACTTCTCGCACCCGGCGGCGAATCCGCATCTCAGGGCTGCCAGTCCCAGTTTGGACAGAGTTTTCAGCACCAGCAGGTTTTCATATTCGTCAATGCAGCCAAGCACCGAATCGTCGGTTGGCGAGAATTCCATATATGCCTCGTCTATGACGGTGAGACAGCCGGTTGATCTTACGAAATCGAGAATCGTCTCCCTGTCATAGCCGATGGAGGTGGGATTGCAGGGATTTGAAAGTATCACAAGGCTTGTGGGCTTTTCGCGCACGACAGTCAGCAGGTCGGCGAAGTCGATGGCGTGATCCTCACCCTTGACATAGCGCACGCATTCGGCTTCGGCGATGCCGCAGTAGAACTCGTACATCGAGAAGTCGGGGACGCAGACCACGGCCCGCCCTCCCTTGGGCATGAAGGCGGTGCAGATGAGCGAAATCAACTCGTCCGAGCCGTTGCCGGCGGTGAGGCGGTCGGGGTCAACGCCGATAAAGGCACCGTATGCCCTAAGCAGTTCGCCGGCTGTCGGGTCGGGATAGCGGTTATAGGCTATACCGCGGGTCAGATCGGCGAAACGCTCCAGAAGCCCGGCTGACGGGGTAAATGGCGACTCGTTGGCATCGAGCCGCACACGGTATGCGGTTGTGATAGGCTTATATTCAGCGAGCCGTTCAACCTTTTCGGGTAATACATGCATGTCTTTCATATTTATATGCGCTTTCTTTGCATTAAAGCACGTTCGGTTGCTTTACAGCGATGTGCCCTCTTTCCTCACCTTTATCGAATTGGCGTGGGCGGTGAAGCCTTCGGCTTCGGCGAAACGTATGACATCGTCGGAAGCCGCATCGAGAGCCGCATCATTGTAGTAGAGGTAACTCGAACGCTTTACAAATGAATCGGTACCCAGAGATGAAGCAAAACGGGCGGTGCCGTTGGTGGGGAGCACATGGTTCGGACCGGCGTAATAGTCGCCCAGAGGTTCGGGGGTATTGTCGCCGAGGAATACCGAGCCGGCGTTGTGCACCAGTCCCAGCACGGCGAAGGGATCACGCACCGCAAGCTCAAGATGTTCAGGGGCTATGCGGTCGGAGAGAGCGACCGCCTCCTCAATGGTAGGAACTATCACACAGGCGCCGTTGGCAGCCAGCGACTTTTCAATGATATCTCTGCGGGACAGACCGGCTATCTGACGGTTCAGCTCGGTTTCCACCGCATCGGCGAAAGAGGCATCTGTGGTTATCAGCACCGAGGCGGCGAGGGGATCGTGCTCTGCCTGGCTCATCAGGTCTGCCGCAACATATGCGGGATTCGCCCCCGAGTCGGCGATGACCAGAACTTCGGAGGGACCGGCTATCATGTCGATGTCAACCGAGCCGTAAACCAGCCGCTTGGCAGTGGCGACATAGATATTGCCGGGGCCTACGATCTTGTCAACACGCTCGATGCTTTCGGTGCCGTAGGCAAGAGCGGCAATCGCCTGCGCGCCGCCGATGGTGAGTATCTCATCCACACCGGCTATCTCGGCAGCCGCGACTGCTGCGGGACTGACGCCCTCTGCCTTCGGGGGAGTGCATATAACTAACTCTTTAACGCCCGCCACCTTTGCGGGGATGGCGTCCATAAGCACGGTCGAAGGGTATGCCGCCGTACCGCCGGGCACATACATGCCGACGCGGCGCAGAGGGAGGACACGCTGTCCCATTACTATCCCGTTCTCGGCGGTGACCCAGCTCTGTGTCTTCTGCTTCTCGTGGAAAGCCTTTATATTCGCAGCGGCGCGCTCCATTGCGGCGTAAAGTTCGGGGGAGACCTTGGCAAGCTGACGCTCCTTCTCCTCCCTGGTCATGACAAAACACTCAATGTCTATGCCGTCGAAATGCTTTGTCATATTCCGCAGCGAGCGGTCGCCGCCCAAACGTATCGCGTCAAGGGTGGCGCGGACGGTGTTTACTATATCTGTCGAAACAGTTGAAGTTCTTTCCTCGAGAGCGAGTACAAGCTCGTCCAGCTGTTCATTTGTATACCTTTTCAGCATGTGAAAGTTTTCCTTGTCATTCGTTATCGGCCTTTACCGCCGCGGCAATATTGTCAATGAGTGGGTCAAACTCCGCCTTCTTCATCTTTATGGCGGCGGTGTTTACGATAAGCCGCGCGGATATGGGCGCAACATCCTCGTAAACCTCCAGACCGTTGGCTTTGAGTGTGGAGCCGGTCTCGACGATATCAACAATGGCGTCGGCCAGACCCAGCAGAGGGGCAAGCTCCACAGAGCCTTCGATTTTTACTATCTCCACGTCCATACCCTTGCTCTTGAAATACTCGCGGGTGACGTTTGGATATTTGGAGGCAATTACACGGTGCCGGTAACCGGTGAAGAAGCGGTTTGCCGCCGCGGCTATATCGGCAGGGTCTCCGCTGTCAGAGGGGCCTGCCAGGGCGAAACGGCATTTGCCGAAGTTCAGGTCAAGCAGCTCATAAAGCTCGGCGCCGCACTCCATTATGGTGTCCTCGCCGACAACGCCGGCATCGCATACGCCGCGTTCCACATAAGTGATGACATCGGCTGCCTTTGCCAGCACGATTTCTATATCGGCTCCGCCGAGACGGAACAAGAGCTTGCGTCCCTTCTTGTCCTCATCCAGCTCGGAGACGTCGTAGCCGGCGCGGCTGAGGATTTTCAGGGCTCCCGTTTCGATGCGCCCCTTGGTAAGTGCCATTCTTATCACAGTTCAGTCACCTCCGCCCTGCCGTTCTTGATTATAATCAACTCTCCCGCGCCTGCCGACCGGGCATATTCACATGCCGCGGCGGCATTGTCAAAGCAGGAGTATTCGCAGGCTTTGCCCTCGGCGATGTACTGTCTGCGCAGTTTCTCGGCTTCGGCAAATCCGCCGTCGTCGTAGTGAATGACGCAGTCGGGGTGCCGCTCGTCCTCATCTTCGCCGCTGCGCGAAAGCGTGTCGGCTACCGCTGAGAGATTCACCGCAAAGCCGATGGCGGGGACGTCCATGCCGAAGTTGGCGACGAGATTGTCATAACGCCCGCCGCGCAGCACGGCTTCGCCCGCGCCGTCGATATAGCCGGTAAAGAGAACCCCGGTGTAGTAATCTATCTTGTGGACCATGCCCAGGTCGACGAGTATCTGATCCTGCCAGCCCGCAGCTACCAGTTCATCATATAGACGGCGGACATAGCTCAGAGCCTCGCAGGCGCCCTTGTTGCCGCCCGCCAGTTCCGCAGCCTCGTCAAAGACCTCACAGCCGCCATAAAGCAGCGGGAGACGGCGGATCTTGTCATATGCCAGACGGGATTTCGCCTCGCTTGACAGCAGGCGCAACGATACGGCATTTTTTGAGTCGACATACTCGCGTATGCGGCGCACATCCTCCGGGGAGGCGCCTAACTCCGAAGCTAATGAGTTAAAGAAGCCCACATGACCGATCTCAAGTTTGAAGTCGGGGCCGAGAGCGGCAAGGGCGTCAAGCGCGGCGGTAAGGCAGCAGAGATCGCCCCTGACTCCGCCGGCGCCTATCATCTCCACTCCGCTCTGGAAGAGTTCGGAGCGGCGCCCGGTGTAGCCGCTGCCCGCCCTGTATACGCTCTGGCAGTAGTAGAGCTTTTGAGGGCTGTCGCCGTCCAGTGCGCTTCTCAGACGCGTGGCGGCAACTCTCGCCGCTGGCGTGGTGTTGTCGGCGCGCAGAACCAGCAACCGACCGCTGCGGTCGGTAAGGGTGAACATCGACTCCTGGGGGATGCTGTCGCCGCTGCTGTCGAACACATCGTAGAACTCTATCGCAGGGGTCATAATCCTCCGGCAGCCTGCCCGCTCGAATACCGAGCTGAGCGTTCTGCCCAGGCGGTCATAGAGCTCCGCCTCGCCGAACAGTATGTCCCGCGTACCGTTCGGTACGCTGATATTTCGTCTTTCTTCGGTCATTGATTCTTATCCTTGTATATTATCTTCGCTCGCTTTAGCGTGGTAACATGATAGCATATTGTTTGGCCAAAGTCAAGCGTTTTAGTGATGAATACAGATATAACAGGTGTAATAATTTGTGTATTCCGCACAAATCGGAGCAATAATTCAGAAGAGCGAAATCTGATTGGTGCGGCTCATATTTGAGAGAACGCCGTTCTTTTCCAGTATCTCAATGACGCTCTTTGATAACTGACCGCGCTGCTGCAGTTCCTCGACACTGAAGAGCTCGCCCTGAGAAGCTACCGCCACAATTTTCTCGGCGGCGGTATCGCCAAGCCCGGGCAGCGAGTTGAAAGGTATGCGTATGGCGCCGTCCTCGGGCAGGAAGGATTTTGCCGACGATTTGTAGAGGTCGACCGGCAGATAGCGGATACCCCGCGCCATGCTCTCGTTCACCATCTGGAAGGTGGAGTACATGTCGGACTCTCTCTGTGTTGCGTCCATACCCTTCCTTTTTATCTCATCCATGGCGGCCTGCACCGCGCCCCGTCCCCGTGAGACTGTCTCTCCGTCAAAACCGCCGGGAGCAGCCGTCAGGAATGCCGCGTAGAACTCAAGCGGCATATAAACCTTGAACCAGCCCAGCCGGATTGCCGACATGACATAGGCGGCGGCGTGAGCCTTGGGGAACATGTATTTGATCTTCTGCAGCGAATCGATATACCACTCGGGGACATCATGCTCACGCATAGCCTTCACCATTTCGTCGGGGATAGCCTTGCCCTTCTTGTTCTTGCGGACGAACTCCATTATTTTGAATGACATGGCGTTGTCGAGACCGTATTTGATAAGGTCGAGCATGATACCGTCACGGGTGCCCACAACCTGGGAAATATCGCAGATGCCGTCGCGGATTAAATCCTGAGCGTTGCCCAGCCACACATCGGTGCCGTGGGTCAGACCCGATATCTGAAGCAGGTCGGCGAAGTTCTTAGGCTTTGACTCCACAACGACCGGAATGACGAAGTTGGTGCCGAATTCGGGAAGCCCTATGGTGCCAAGCGGAGTACCGATGTCCTCGGGGGTGACGCCCAGGGATTTGGTGGAGCGGAAAAGCTCATAGACCGCCTGATCGTTCATGGGGGTGTCCATTACGCTCTTGCCGGTGTAGTCCTCGAGCACCTTGTATTTCGTCGGCACATCATGACCCAGCTCGTCAAGTTTAAGTATGGTATCGTGCAGGTATGAGAAGGCGAAATGTGTGGTTATAACGTCAGAGCCGGAATCGTCGGCGGGATGCTGAACCGGCGTGAAGTCATAGATTTCGTACTCCCTGGGGATAACTATTATGCCGCCGGGATGCTGACCGGTGGTGCGCTTCACGCCGACGCACTTGTTTATCAGTCTGTTCATCTCGGCTTTGTTTACAGAGATGCCCTTGCCCTCGATATATTTGGCGACAAAACCGTAGGCGGTCTTTGACGCCAGTGTACCCAGAGTGCCGGCGCGGAAAACATTCTCCTTGCCAAAGAGCTGCTCGGTATATTTATGCACCCTGCCCTGCACCTCGCCCGAGAAGTTCAGGTCGATGTCGGGAGATTTTTCGCCGTAGAAACCGAGGAAGGTTTCAAATGGTATGTCATGGCCGTCGCCCATAAGAGGCTGACCGCAGACGGGACAATCCTTGTCCGGCAGGTCGAAGCCCGAACCGACCGCCTTTCCGGCTTCAAAATCCGAATAGCGGCAGTTTGGGCAGCGGTAGTGGGGCGGCAGAGGGTTGACCTCCGATATGCCGGCCATGGCGGCCACGAAGGAGGAACCCACCGAGCCGCGGGAGCCGACAAGGTAACCCTGCTCCTCGCTGTAGCTCACCAGCCTCTGGGCTATGATATAAAGCACCGCAAAGCCGTTTTTGATGATGGAGGACAGCTCCCTCTCAAGACGCGCCGAGACTATCTCCGGAACCGGATCGCCGTACCAGCTGCGCGCCTTGTTCCAGCACATCTCCGTAAGCTCCTGATCGGCTCCCTCCATATTGGGGGTGAATGTCCCCTTGGGGATGGGACGGACATCGCCTATCATGTCGGCTATCAGATTCGTGTTGGCAATGACCACCTCGCGGGCTTTTTCCTCGCCCAGGTATGAGAACTCCTCGAGCATCTCCTCGGTGGTGCGCAGGTAAAGTCCCACGTCGCTGTCGTAGTCTCTGAATTTCATTCCCGCAAGCAGTATTTTGCGGGCTATTTCATCCTCGCTGTTCATGAAGTGGGCGTCGCAGGTGGCAACAACCGGCTTGCTCAGCTCCTCGCCCAGCGCCACTATGCGGCGGTTATAATCGCGAAGTGCCTCATCGTCGGCAGCCCGGCCCTCCCGCACCAGGAAGCGATTGTTGCAGATTGGCTGGATTTCGAGATAGTCGTAGTATTTTGCGATATCTACCAGCGACGCGTGAGGTTTGCCCTCCAGCATGGCTGAGAACAGCTCCCCCGATTCGCATGCCGATCCGATGATAAGACCTTCCCGCAGCTCGTCAAGCGCCGTGCGGGGAATGCGCGGCACATATTTATGGAACTCCAGGTAGGAGCGGGACACAAGCTTGTAAAGATTCTTAAGCCCCACTAAATCTTTGACCAGGATTATCATGTGATAGGATTTAAGAACCAGCGGGTCCGCCTTCTCCTGCATACCCCGAAGCATACCGGCAAAGTCGGCGACGCCCTCCCTGGCCATCTGCTCGGTCATCCGAAGGTAGATCATCGCCAGCATATACGCATCGTCGCTGGCGCGGTGGTGATTAAAATCGCCCAGCTCGTAATAGTCGGCAATGGTGTCGAGTTTATGATTCTTAAGTTCGGGATTCAGGTGGCGCGACAGAGCCAGAGTGTCAAGATAGGGATTTTCGAAGGGTATTTTGTACTCGTCCGCGGCGGCGCGTATGAATCCGGTGTCGAAGTTGGCGTTATGCGCTATTAGCAGACGATCGCCGGCAAACTCAAGGAACGCCCTCACCGCTTCTTCGGTTTTCGGAGCGCCCGCCACCATATCGTCGGTGATGCCGGTAATCTCGGTTATGTTGGCAGGTATGGGAATTTCTGGATCGACAAAGGTGTTGAAGGTGTCCTTTATCTCGCCGCCCTCCAGCAGCACCGCGCCGATTTCGGTTATCTTGCAGGTCTGCGGCGAAAGTCCGGTGGTCTCGATGTCAAAGACAACGACAGGGCTGTCAAAGCCGGTGACGGCTGCCGTCTCGTCCGACATGCCGTAGACCGCCCGGGCGGTATCGTCCACGAAGTAGGCTTCCATGCCGTAGATGACCTTTACGCCCTCGGCTTCGGCGGCTTCGAGTATCTCGGGGAAAACCTGCACGTTGCCGTGATCGGTGACGGCGACGGCTTTATGACCCCAGCGCTTGACTGTTCTGACAAGTTCAGCCGGATTAATTGTTGCGTCCATAGCCGACAGCGTGGTGTGCAGATGCAGCTCCACACGCTTTTCCTCGCTGTTGTCCATGCGCTCCAGCTTTTTCACCTTCACTATATCGGTGGGAGTAAGGGTCAGCTCGTTGTCAAAGGTGTCGAACTTAACGTTTCCGCGAATAGCAACCGGCGTGCCGTCCTTTATATCAGCCACGACCTGCAGCTTCTCGGGGTCGCCCACCATTTTCGCTGTAATGGAGGCCTCCTCGTCGGTAACACCGAAGGTGATTATCAGCTTGTCGCCACGGCGGTTCAGCTTGCTCTCCATGCCGAAAGTGACGCCCAGGCATACCACATTGCGCTTCGGCTCGTTCAGCGAACGAATGGCAGTGGGCACTATCGCCGGCAGATTGCCGTATATCAGTTCGGGCTCCGATACGTTAAAGCGCAGAAAGCCCGCACTGTAGCAGTCGTCGTCCAGCGACTCTACTCCCGCTGTCTTCTCGTAGAGCGATTCCACCCGGGGAAGCGCAAGCTTCTCCTCTTCGGCTTTCCTGTCCTCATCTGCTTTTTGACTGCGTTCACGGTTGCGTGCATCCTCCTCCGCCATTTCGCGGGAAATATCGGCAATCTGCTCGTTGCGGCGGGCAAGGAATACGTTGTAGCGCTCCTCGGAGCGGCCGCTGTCGTATATCTCCACCCTGACCGAAAGCCCGAATTCAGAGCGGATGATGTTTGATAAAATCTCGGCAGTCTGACCGCCGCGGAGCAGCTCCATGCCGCCGCTGTCGAAGTCCACGCCGATACGCAGCAGATCGCCCTTGAGTTCTGCATCATAGCGATCGAAGAACCCCCTCGCCACTAAACCGATGCTTTCAAGTTCCAATATCAGTTCGGGGATATAGCTCCCGTCAAAAAGCTCCGCCGGATAGGAGGGCAGCAGCTTGGCTGCGTTCAGCCCGTATGCCTCCCGTATACACTCCTCCAGCGCGTGAAGTTCGCATTTGGGAATAAGACAGTCAAAGCACACCCGAATTTCGAGTATGCGGCGCTCTTTGTCGGCTCGCATGGAGTGCTTGCCCGCCGAATCGAGTATCTCGGCGTTTCTGCCGACGGCGTTGTAGCGCTCCAGCTTTTCTCTTAATGTTTTTGTTGTTTTCGTTGACATAGTTATTATTTCAGAATATCGCGTTTATCTCTTTTATCAGCTCGCCCACAATGTCGCCTTCGGTGAGTTTGCGGACGCTCTCGCCCTTTACAAAGAGCAGCGCCTCGCCCTGCCCTCCCGCTATCCCGATGTCGGCTTCCCGCGCCTCGCCGGGGCCGTTTACCGCACAGCCCATCAGCGCCACCTTTATGTGCTTATCGGTAATGTCCTCCCGCAGCTCCAGCGGAGCCCGGCGCTCAAACTCCTCAACCATGGCGATGAGATCTATGCGGGTACGCCCGCAGGTGGGGCAGGATATCACTTCAAGCCCGCCTTCGCGCACTCCGCAGGCTTTGAGGATCGAAATTCCCTCGGCGACCTCAAGCAGCGGGTCGGCGGTGAGCGATACGCGGATTGTATCTCCGATACCCGAGCAGAGCAGCGCTCCGATGCCGCAAGCCGACTTTACAAGCCCCATGTGAGCCGTGCCCGCCTCGGTAACGCCGAGATGCAGCGGGTAGGGGCGTTCCTCTCCCAGACGGGCGGCTAATATGCGGTTGGCGGTTACGGTATCATATACATTCGACGCCTTCACCGAGATGAGTATGTCAAAAAAGCCTTGCTTTTCAAGCAGCGAGGCGTGCTCGATTGCCGATTCGGCGAGAGCCTCGGGTGTGGGAGAGCCGAACCGGGCAAGAATGGCTTTCGACACCGAACCGCCGTTCACGCCTATGCGTATCGGTATGCCCCGCTCCCGGCAGGCGTCGGCTACGGCTTTGACACGATCTTCACCGCCTATATTGCCGGGGTTTATGCGTATCTTGTCGGCTCCCTGCCGCACGCACTCAAGCGCCAGCCGGTAGTCGAAATGTATGTCGGCGGTAAGCGGCACATGGGGCAGCGCCTTCTTTATTCTGCCGAAGGACTCCGCCGACTCGGCGTCGGGCACCGCCAGACGCATTATCTGACATCCCGCTTTAAAGAGCCGCCGGGTCTGCTCTATAACACGGTCGGTGTCGCGGGTATCTATATTCGACATCGACTGCACACTGACCGGCGAATCGCCTCCAACCGCCGTTTCGCCTACATGCAGCTTCTTTGTTTTCCGGCGGTATTCATTGTAATTCATGGCGTTTTCCCTCTCAATACGGCACATCACGGCATATCGGATTGCCGCGGCAGAGCGCCGCAAACTCCGCAGCCCCCGAGCGCTGGTTCGCGTCCGGGGGCTTGTATTATATGCTATTTTATAAGCCGGACAACATCCTTGTAGGTAATGACCGCCATAAGCAGCATTAACAGGACAAGACCGACAAAATGAACATAGCCCTCTATTTCCGGCGGTACAGGCTTGCGTCTTACAAGCTCGACAAGCTGGAAGATGATGCGTCCGCCGTCAAGAGCCGGCAGGGGCAGCAGGTTCACAAGCCCCAGATTCAGAGTTATTATCGCGCAGAGGTAGAGAAGGTCTGTCTTGCCCTCGGCAGCCGCCTCGCCTATCGCTTCGGTTATACCCACGGGCCCCGACATATCGTCGATGGTATACTGACCCGTTGCAAGGCTGAGCAGCGAGTCCCAGATCTGGTGTACCGCACCCACCGACTGCCAGAAGGCATGTTTCAGCAGGTTCAGCGGAGTTTTAGCATCCGAGTAAACCTTGAAATCGGCGGTTCCGTAGAGCCTGCCCTCGTAACTGAAGGTGGGGAAAGACACATCGCGGATGATAAGCTTCTCGCCGCCGCGGATAACCGTGACATCCGTCGGCGCGGTGCATTCGGTCATTATTTCGTAGACCATATCGTTTGCGATATGCACACGGACTCCGTTTATTTCGTGTATGCGGTCGCCTACTCTCAGCCCGCTCGCCTCGGTGGACGCACCGTCGGCGAAGCGAAGTATGGTAGTCGTGGGAAGCGCCTCTGAGCCGCCCACCATTATAGACATGAGCAGGACGCCCAGCAGCAGGTTCATTGCCGCGCCCGATGCAGTGATTATAAGACGCTGCCAGACCGGCTTGCGGCAGAATGCCCCCGGAGCGTCGGAGGCTTCATCCTCGCCCACCATGCTGACAAATCCGCCAATCGGCAGTGCGCGCAGCGAATAGCGTATGCCGCTCTTTTCGCTGACTTTCGACAGGATCCTCGGTCCCATGCCTACGGCGAACTCCTTTATCGAGACTCCGAAGGCTCTGGCGACGAAAAAATGTCCCGCCTCATGTATGAAAATCAGACAGCCGAATATTATTACGGCTAAGATTATTTTGAGTGCTATTTGACCTTCATCTCCTATCGGTTCAGCGTATGGTGTGAATTGCGTGTTTCTTTTCTGTCAGATTCCGAGATGTTCATAAAGTTTTGCCTGCGCCTCGGCGATGATGCCGCCGCAATCGTCGGGGGTGACCTCGTCACTCTCGTTCCATGGCAGTTCGGTTACGGCGCACACCGAATCGGTAATGTCGGTAAAGCCGATTCTGCCCTCAAGGAAGAGACGAACCGCCGCGTCGTTTGCTCCGTAGAGCGCCGCGGGAACTGCTCCCCCGCGTCTGAGCGCCGAATATGCCGTATCCAACAGCCGGAAGGTGCCGGTGTCGGGACGGCTGAAACAGAGTGGCTTCATGGCGGTAAAATCGAGACGTCCGGTCAACCCCGGGATACGCTCAGGGTATGTGACCGCGTACTGGATACATAGCCGCATGTCGGGCAGGCTGAGCTGAGCCAGTACCGCTCCGTCGTCGAAGCCCACCATCGAGTGCACTATGCTGTCGCGGTGTATAAGCACTTCAATATCCTCGCCCGAGATGTCAAAGAGCCGCGCCGCCTCAATCACTTCGAAACCCTTGTTCATAAGTGTCGCCGAGTCGATGGTAATCTGTGCCCCCATCGACCAGGTGGGATGGGCAAGGGCTTCAGCGGCGGTTACCCTTTTGAGAAACTCTCTGTCCTTGCCGAAAAACGGACCGCCGGAGCAGGTGAGGTATATGCGTTCGGCAGCCGCTGTCTTTCCGTCAAGACACTGAAATATGGCGCTGTGCTCCGAGTCCACGGGGATCAGTTCACATTGCACACCCGACCGGCGCAGTTCATTATATACGCGCATAAAATAGGGACCGGCGCAGACAAGCGATTCCTTGTTAGCCAGCGCCAGACGCTTGCCCGCCCGCAGAGCCGCAAGGGCGGGCTTAAGTCCCTCGTAGCCTATGATGGCGTCAACGACAACGCCCTCCGCTTCGGCGGCTAAATGTGACGCGGCGTCGGGGCCGCAGATAATTTCACTGCCCGCCTCCCGCGCTGCCGCTTTAATTTCGTCGGTCAGTTCGCCCGAGGAGACCGCGCATACTGCCGGTCTGAATTCGCGGAGCTGTGACGCAAGCAGCTCGGGACGGCTGCCGAAAGCTGCCAATGCCGAAACCCGCCAGCCCTGATGCCGGGCAACCTCAAGCGTCTGCACGCCCACCGAGCCGGTTGATCCGAGAAGGGCGATAGTTTGGTTACTCATTATATACCGAATTACCTTATATAAACTTCTATAAACTTCCGATAGCCCGTATTCACTGCAAAAGATCATTCCGAATGTTCAGATCTCACAGGCGATGAATGCGGAGGACGGAATATATTTTTCAAACAAAAAGAGTGAGGAAGGGGAGCGCATTTATCATGATAAACATAAATGGCGCCACCACTATATTCGAGTCGAAGCGATCCATAACACCGCCGTGACCCGGGAAAACATTGCCGTAGTCCTTGATACCGAACTCGCGCTTGAACAGCGAGGCGATAAGGTCGCCCATCTGCGAGACTATACTCACCAAAGCCGCCATGATAATAAGCGCCGGGTAGTTCGGTACGGCAGATGTGACCATGCCGGCGATAAATCCGAAAACCACGGTAAATATAATACAGGAGATAACGCCTCCCACAGTGCCCTCTACCGTCTTTTTGGGACTTACCCGCACGATAAGCTTATGCCGCCCCAGCTTTGAGCCCACAAAGTAGGCGCCGCCGTCGGTGATCCATGCCATGAGGAACACCAGCATGAAGCAGAGCATGCCGTGCTTCATGTCGCGCAGCAGTGTAAGCGCGGCAAAACCGAGATTTATATACACCACGGCTGCGAAGGTAAGACATGCCTGCACAATGGTGAAGCGCCTGTCGGAAATAACCGCAACAGAGAAAAGCACAAAACAATATACGGTTGTCGCCGCAAGCATCAGCTTGAACGCCCTGTCTGTTTCGCCGGCAATTCTCGGCAGCAGCTGCATCAGCACCGTATAAATAATTGAAGGAATTACCGCCCTGAAGCGCTTTATGCCCTTGAAAATGGCAATAATTTCGTTTTCCTCGGATGCGCCCATGTTGTTGTGTTCGGTGCCTGCGATAATACAGCCTATCATCTCCAGCACTGCCACCGAAGCCAGTACCGATGTAAAGATGAGCAGCATGAAGGTATGTGAAAAAATCACAAAGGGGAGCAGCACGCAAAGACCTATGCCGGCGGTAATAATTCGTTTAACCATATGAAGTGTAACGGGAGAGTTATGGCTTAAGGTCTCGTTTGCGCCTCAAGCTCATGCATTCCCGAACCTCCGTTCTCTTGAGAAGAACGCGGCAACCGCCGCGTCAATGTCGCCGGGCGTCAGATCCGGCCAGAGCACATCGGAAAAATAAAGCTCGGAATACGCCGACTGCCAGATCAGAAAATTCGAAAGCCGCATTTCCGCGCCGGTGCGTACAACAAGATCGGGCGGCGGACAGTGGGCGGTGTAGAGATGAGAGGTTATGTCCTCCTCGGTAATATCGGTTCTGCCCTCGGCGATCAGTTTGTTGACAGCCTGCACTATCTCCGCTCTGCCGCCGTAATTGATGGCAATATTCAGCAGACGGCTGTTGTTCACCGAGGCGCTCTCCATGCGTTCCATCAGAACTTTGAGACTATTTGAAAGAGGAGCCCGATCGCCGAGAAAGACGACCCGAAGGTCGTTAACCATCATCTCATCAAACTCGTTTGTAAGATATTCACCGAAGAGGCGCATCAAAGCCGAAACCTCGGTTTTCGACCTCTTCCAGTTTTCGGTTGAAAAAGCATACACCGTCACCGCCGGAATTCCTATATCCGAACAGTAACGGGTTATTTTCTTGAAATTAGCCGCGCCCGCCGTGTGACCTAACTCTCGGGGAAGCCCCCTTTGCTTTGCCCAGCGGCCGTTGCCGTCCATTATGAAGGCTATATGGCGCAGTCCGCGTGCGGCGCAGTCGGTAATCGGTTCCGCGACTTTATTTTCGATACCCATAATAAATCCTGTCCGTGATATCACAGATACGGAGCGGTCGGGAAAACCGTGCCGCTCCGTTTCCGTTGATTGTGCGGTCAGATTGCCATAATCTCCTTGATCTTCTCCTCGGTAACGGCATCCAGCTTTTTTATATAGTCGTCGGTAAGGGTCTGGATCTCCTTCTCGGATTGCTTCTGCTCGTCCTCGGTCATCTCGGAGTTTTTCTTCATTTCCTTGCACTTGTCATTGGCATCGCGGCGGATGTTGCGGATAGCTACCTTTGTGCCCTCGCCCATCTTCTCAACCTGTCTCTTCAGCTCCTTGCGGCGCTCCTCGGTGAGCTGGGGGAAAGCCAGACGAATGATCTTGCCGTCGCTTATCGGAGTTATACCCAGGTCTGAGCCGAGGATAGCCTTCTCGATAGCCTTTACCGTGGAGGCGTCCCAGGGCTGAATGGCGATGGTGCGGGCATCCGTAACTCTGACTTCGGCCATCTGGCTGATGCCGGTTGGCGCACCGTAATAGTCAACGGTAATCTTGTTCAGCACAGCGGGGTTCGCACGGCCGGCGCGTATGGTCGACAGCTCTTCCGCGTAGACCTCAATCGACCTGTTCATTTTATATTCGTAATCCTGAGTGTTGAGCTTCATTACTTTATCCTCCAGTTTATAATATTATGTATGTATCATACAGTCGGGTTAACTTCGTTGCAGACGGTGGCGGGGTCATCGGTTATTATTGTGCCTATGGGCTCGCCTGCCACGGCGCGACATATGTTTTCCGGATCGTCCATGCCGAAAACATGGAGTTTGATATGGTTCTCGGCGGCGAATACCGCCGCGGTGGGGTCTATGACCTTCAACTTGCGGATCACCAGATTGGAGTAGTCAAGCTTACCCTTATAGCAGACCGCATCGGGGGCGATGCCCGGGTCGGCGGAATAGACATACTCAACGCCGTTCTTGGCGATGAGCACCACATCTGCGTCGATCTCCTTGGCGCGCATGACGGCGGCGGTATCGGTGGAGAAATAGGGCATACCCAGTCCGCAGGCGAATATTGTCACTCTGCCCAGCTCCAGATGATGGATGGCGCGGAGACGGATGTACGGCTCGGCAAACTCCTTCATCTCAATTGCGGTCATAACACGGGTCTGAACCCCCAGGCGCTCAAGAGCGTCCGCCAGCGCCAGCGAGTTTATAGCGGTCGCCAGCATGCCCATATGGTCGGCGCGCGCCGAATCCATGTCAGCGCCCATACGTCCGCGCCAGATATTGCCGGCGCCGACGACGATGCTCACCTGCACGCCCATATCCGCGCAGCGCTTGACACTTTCACATATCCTGCGCACTACATTGCCGTTCAGTATGCCGCCGTCTCCGCCCTTGTTCAGAGCCTCACCCGACAGCTTGAGGAGCACCCGTTTGTATTTAGGTTGGATTGCGCTCATTTCGCTTTCACCCGCTCTCAGAATCGTTATAATATTGTCCTGCAACTATACTCTGCCCATTCTACCCGATAATTGTGCGTTTGTAAACAGATTATCGTAAAATTCCTGTAAATAATCGGAAGTTTTTTCGCCGCTTGATAAAAGTGAGCGCCGCATCGGATCCGCGGCGCTCGGGGTGTATGTCACCTGATGCGGGTTTTATCTGTCTGCCTCACCGAAAATAGGGCGTCTCGTCGTCGATAACCTCCCAGTCGGCGGGGGGATCGCCCAGGTCGGGAACGTTCATCAGCTCGCCGCCCTTCATCGCCGACTTGTGAGCCACAAGACCGGGAAAATTATAGCGTGCTGCCTGCCATATGTTGGTGGGACTGAGTTTGCCTGTAGCGGCGGCTTTGCAGAAATCGTCCACCATGAAGTGGTGAGTCCCGTTGTGACCGTTGCGCAGGCCTCTAAACTCCTCGGGCAGGCGCTGTCCATAGGCGCCGTAGCGAATCTGAATGGGGCTCATATCGATGAAGCCGATGCCGTCGGTGACTCTCTGGGCTACATTCGGCTCGTTTATAATGCTCATGAGCGATTCGGGCTGAACCTCGGCTGAGACATCCTCGGTTATGAGTTTATTCCTGTTCTCGGGGTTCCAGCGGCTGTAATAGTGGTGCACCATAGAGAACTCATATGAGGCGTCCGAGCCGTAGAACTGGGAGATATATGTATTCGGTCCCGCGAAGGCAACACAGCGGTTTTCGCTTATGCGCGCGACGCCGTTGTTCGAGAGCTTGCAGAGCATAGCCGTGTTTGAGAAGGGGTTATTCCAGAGGTTGACACCCTCGGTGCCGAAAATGTCAGTGTTATTGCGCTCCTCATAGCCGAAGGCGGAGACCTTCTTCACATATACGCCCGGCATGGCGGAGAGTATCATTGATGTGGAGTGGGTGGGATAGAGCATGGGCGGGATGCCCGCCACCGCTTTCCAGTTGCCGCCGTTGCGGGTGAAGTCGAAGTGGCGCTGGTCGTGGTTGTACTGGGCTTCGGCGTAGACAAAATCGCCGAACTCACCCCGGCGCATCCTCTCGCGGCAGAACATGGCGGCGCCCCTATAGTAGCCGGTCTCGCCCATGGAGTAGGTGAGGCGGGTCTTGCGCACAAGCTCTTCGATTTCGTATATCTCCTCAATCTCGGAGGCGCAGGGAACGGCGCTGTATACATTCTTGCCCGCCTTGAGCGCGCGGATGACCAGCGGACCGTGGAGGTGGCGCTGTGTGAAGATAGCTACGGCGTTGATGTCGCCGCGGCGCAGAACCTCCTCGAAGCTGTCGATTATCTCCACTCCGAAGGTCTCGGAGTAGAAATCCGCCTTGGACTTTATCAGGTCGCAGGCATAGACTTTCTCCACGTCGGGATGTACCTTGAAAAGCGGCACAAAGGAGCGGGCGAAAGCGCCGCAGCCGATAAAGCAGATGGTAATTTTCTGTCTCATTTTATTTCTCCGTCGGTTTTGAATTTCATAATTTCGATCTTCTCTCCGGCTTTGTCCGCCGCAGGGCAGGAACATATGCCAAGCTCCTCAAGCACTCCCTGCCAGCGTCCGAACATGTCGTCCTCGTATAGCCATGGCACATAGCCAAGTGAAAGGTAAAGCCGGATAGCAGGCACGCGATATTCATCTGTAGAAAGCTCTTCGCGCTCTGTCCCGAGCGCGTCAAGCGCGGCGGTTGCCGCCACGCTTACCGCCCGACCCAGTCCCAGACCCCGGTATTCGGGTACAGTCCGCACCATATGCAGTCCTCCCCGGCGGGTATCGGGGTTCCAGCGGGCTGCGGCGGTCGCTACACAGCGCCCGCCCGGCTCCCGTGCGAGGAATATCCGCTCGTGTGCCACATCGGGGAAGCCCAGAACGGCGTGGCGGTAGATATCCATGCCGTGATGAACGCTTTCGGGCACGTCAAAGATGCCTATCCACTCGCCGATGCGGTCATCGGTCAGGGTCACCATCGACCAGCCCTCGGGCAGGACAATGTCAGCCTCGGTATAGCGTCTGCCCGGAAAGCGCAGCATTTTTATCTGACTCATACTCATATGCCCGTCACCTCACCCGCGGGCTTTTAATAAAATACGGCATGCAAAACGCGGCAATCAGAATTTATAAAGCTGCACCGAGTTGCCCTCAAGGTTTGCCATGTCGTATTCGCTGTAGCCCAGGCCTTTCATTACGCCCACCCAGCGGTCGTACATATCGTCCTCATAGAGCCACGGCACAAAGCCGAGGGAAAGGTATATCTTGATAGCCGGTATGCGGAATTCGTCGGTTGAAAGCCGGTCGCGCACGGTACCCAGCTCGTCAAGGGCGGCGACGGCAACGGTGCAGATTGCTCTGCCCAGTCCGAGACCACGGTATTCGGGGCGGGTCTCAACCATATGCAGACCGCCATGCTTCTCCTCAGGCCACCAGCGGGCAATAGCAGTGGCGACATATTTGCCCTCGGGATCGGTGATGTAGAAAACGCGCTCGGGTGAGATATCGGGATTTTTGAGCACCGCGTTCTCAAATTTCGCAATATCGCGGCTTCCGCCGTTCAGGCTGTCGCAGATTTCGAGCCACTGGGGAACGAGCTCATCGGTGTGAGTGACTACCGAATATCCTTCGGGGAGGATGACATCGGCTCTGGTATAGCGTTTCTTCGGAAAGCGGAGCATTCTGATCTGGTTCATGTTTTACCTCGGTTCGGGTTGTTATGTATTGATATCCGGCTCAGCCGGTGGTTTATTGTTTTTATCGCGATACTGCGTCACATTAAAACGCGCCGGGAGCAAATAGCACCTTCTTGCGGAATGAGTCGGCGCCCTCGGGGAGGAACCAGTCCACATCATAAGGCTGACCGTTCAGCAGCCAGCGGGCGGGGGTCATGTTCTCCATCCAGTCGAGAGGTATGAGTTCATCTGTCTGAATCGAGTTGCGGCGGTATGCCTCGCGCAGGAATTCCGCCACCTCATCGGTGACCGCCTCGGGCTGGGCGGAGACAAACATGGGGGAGCCCGAGACGGCAAGCAGATGCGTCCAGCGGGCGTTCATATCCCAGGACACCCGGGTGGTAAGCCCCACACAGTCGGCGTCGGCTGCGTAGAAGGTGCCGTTGTGAAGCCCGCGGAAGGCGAGAGTATTGACGCCCATCCTGCGGGTGCGCTCCCAGTCGCGGCCGGAAGTGTCGTCGCCGGTGCGGTTGAGCTCGATAAGTCCTGCGGCAAGGTGACCTATGACGTTGCAGCCGATTATTACGGTGTCGGGACCGGCCGCCTCGCGGATTACCCGGTTCAGGTTGACTATTACCTCGGCTGAAGTCTTGGAACGGTCGCGGAAAGACCATTCACGTCCCCCGTCAGCCACGGCAAGTTCGGTGCGCCCGGCAAGCGCCCAGCAGCCGAACATGTCATATGTTGAGAAGTCGTGCTTTATGAGTTTGTAGCCCCAGCCGGTTAAACGCTCAGTGGTCTCACGGACATAATCCAGCACCTCGGGTATGCTGGGGTCAAGGCTGTCGCGGCAGCGCTCGGCACGCCACTCGACGGGAATGAGATCGTCGTTCATCTTGTCCTCGGCGATGAGGTAGCGCACCCAGATGCCGGGGATTGCGCCCGTTTCCGCCATTTCGGAGGCCAGGCGCGCCATGTCGGGAAATTTCTCGTTGCCTCTGTCCCATGGGGCGTCGCAGTTTACCGGCGACCAGCCGTTGTCTATGACCATGTATGGCGGATTTTCGTTGCCTTTGCATAGCGACATCAGCAGACGGGTGTCGTTCATTATTTCCTCATGGGAGGTCTTGCCGTAGGCGTAGTACCAGTCGTTTGAGCCGTAGACCGGTCTTGCGGTTTTCAGCGGCGATGGAGACATGGCGGCACAGAAGAGGCGCCCCGCCGTGTAAGCCGACATATCGCGATACTCGCCGAAAATAACATCACAGACACTTATTACACGATTGCCGGGGAGAACGTCCCGGGTGCCCGAGCGCACATCCAGCCAGCAGGTGACGCCGGAAACATCATACTGCCAGAAGACGAGAGCCGAGGCAAGAACGCCCACGCCGAAACACTCGGTGAAGCGGCCGGCATAGTCGGTATTAGAGTCTGATCCGTTTGACGCCATGCAGAACCAGGGCATAGTGCGCTGGGGATTGACCGGTCCCCACATCAGGTCGCCGTAGCCCCGTTCCCAGGCGTCGCCGTATACCATTACCGATTCGGTGCGCCGCTCTCCGGAGTGTGCGCGGTTCCAGCGCAGACGGATATAGCTGACGCCGGTGTCGGACTGGCGAACCGCAAGGCTCACTGACATGCGGCCGCCGTTTATGTTAAATTTTACCTCTGCGTAATCGCTTATGGCTTTATCGGCGACCCCGAGGGAGGTGTAGACACGTATATGGTCGGGGATTCGTAACTTCATATTGATTTCCTCACCTGCATTGATTTTATATAAACAGTATACCCCCGTGCGCGCCTTATGTCAAGCAAGGTTTTAACTTTCGGAATACAAAAGTGTTATGTTACAATTGATGTGAGACATACATAAAAGGAGTAGAAAAAGTGATCGAGTCGTGTTAAAATAATGTTGCCCCCAACAAAATTCAACAGAAAGGACTCAATCACCCATGAAGAATTATAA
>JAAZAV010000014.1 GCA_012514145.1 Clostridiales bacterium
ACATAATGTGTATGTTCCATTCCTAGAGCAGCCGCTTTCTCGTTCATGAGTGCTGCGAATTTGGACTCGGTTGTTGCTACCGCACGCGCAAGTCCGATAGAACATTCGGACCCTGAGGACAACAAACACCCGTAAAGAAGGTCAATTATTTTAACCTGTTCACCTGCTTTGAAACCGGCAGTCGATGCGTTCTGACGGTCTATATACTCGAACATATCGCTGTCCAAAGTGACCAGCATCTCTGTATCACCGATATTTTCTATCGCAATAATAGCGGTCATTATTTTGGTTAACGATGCCGGAAAGAGCTCTATATCGGGGTTCTTGTAAGCCATGATTGAGCCAGTTTCCATATCTATCATTAATATGGATTCCGCGCTGTATTCGTCCCCAAGCTGAAAAGCATAATCGTTCGCATTAAGACTCTCGGGCGGCTCATCGTGCCCGGGTATACTGCTGATAGTGAAACTGCGCAGAACCGGAGGCGTGGTGTCATTTCCGCACTGTGATACAAGCACTATTAGTGTAATAAATATAAGCAGCAAAGCCGCTATACGCGGTATCCACATACGAAAAGGATTGTATTTACCGGTTTTTGCTCTGGTTTTGCGGTTGACATTATATCTTGCACCACTTCGCATTTGTGAAAAGCCTGCGCCGCCTGACGCTGCATTTGATACATTTGATAAGGAGTTATCTGCTCCTACGGCGGATACGGATCTTCTCTCAGTACCCTGACGCGGCTTTTGCTGCACTCGTTTGGGCGGTATATAGCCTTCCGGCAGGCGATAAAGCGTGTCGGAGGTTTTCTGTTTGTTCTGAAATGAGCGTGTTCTCGGGTTGTTTTGACTTACTGTGATGGGGCGATTTGCATTTCTATTGTGAGCCTTATATGGGTTATTGCCTTTTATGTTACTGTTCCTGTTGCCTGTACCGATGTTATTTGCCATATCACGCGGTAAACCGCGGCTCGCACCGTTATTAGTGTATCCATAACCGCTGTTATTCTGATCAGGATTCACCCGTCTCTGTGTACCGGAATCTCCAACAATCGAACTGTATCGGTTATTACGATTATCTCCGCGAGGGTACCGGTTGTTGTTTCGATTCATTGATTGTCCTCATCTGCCGGTTCATCCTTCGAATTCGATTTAAGATCTGCCGACGGGGCTTTTATCTCTGATAAAGGATTGGCTTTTACCGCATCCTCCATCTGTTTATCGCTGAGATGTGTGTAAATCTGTGTTGTATTTAGCTGTTCATGTCCGAGTATATCTTTTAGTACACGGACATCAACCTGTCCCGTCTGATACATCAGCGTGGCCGCTGTGTGCCTTAGTTTGTGAACCGAACACTTTTTACTTCCCAAACCCGCCATGTCAAGATATTTATATACCATCCATTGAACGGTTTTTATACTGATACGGGTACGGCGGCTGCTTATGAACAGCGCATTTTTATGCGATGGGTTAATTTCCATTGTCTGCCGCACCAGAAGCCATGCAGTGAGAGCGGAACGGCATGCATCATTAAGGTATATAACGCGTTCTTTACTTCCCTTCCCAATTACCATGAGCGACTGCATGTCCCGGTCCATACGTGTTATGTCAATCGAAACCAGTTCTGACAGTCGCATCCCGGTATTTAAAAACAATGTAAGTATGGCATAATCGCGTTCGCGGGTCTTGCTCTCTGAGTCTGTACGCACAGCGTCAAGTAAAGCTATGCTTTCTTCAAGCGTCAAGAACTTTGGGAGTTGTTTTGAGCTTTTTTTAGGAGCATCTACTGCCGCAGCCGGGTTATCTTCAATAAGATGTCTTGTGTTTGTAAGATAATTATAAAAACTCTTTATGGCAGACAGCTTGCGAGAACGCGTTCTGGCTTTGTTCTGTCTTTCATTTGCGGTATATGTGATAAACTCCAGAATTATTTCCGGTGTTACCGCTTCATACAGGCCTATGTCGGCGGCAGATAAATCGAGAGCAAGCGCCTCATCGCTGTCCTGAACCAGCGACCGCTCCCGTGCCATAAGAAAACGGGTGTACATGGTCAGATCAATAAGATACTGCTCCACAGTCCTCGGTGAACGGTTCTGCAGTGAACTCAGATAGTTTGAATACTGATTTAATATTTCGGGATTACTGTTCATAATATTACTAATATGATATTTTGTTGGATATAATGTAAATTTTCGTGTTATAGCTTGTATTGTTTTCAATATTAGGATAAAATAAGGATAATCAATTTCGTTTCAGAGGGCTGTATGCAAGGCTTTATTGACTTTATCAAAGACAATTCTTATAATATGGTGAAGATGTTCATATACCAGTTCGGTATGACCGTCTTCGGTCTTACGCTTTCACTGGCTACGGCATCCAACGATACTCTGCTGCTTATCGCTGGTTGCTTCTCCGTGCTTTTTTATATGTATCTGCTATACACCATGACCTGGGAGATTGGAGCTAAGGATCGTGTTCGCGTTGACAGCGGTCGAGCCACCGCAATGCCGCTTAAGGGGCTTTATATATCCATCGGCGCAAACACACTCAATATCATACTCGGTCTGCTCATCGTCATCGGTTATTTCTCTGTCAGAGAGTGGATACCTGTTGTAGATCCGGCATCCGGCGCTACAGTTATGACCGGCGAACCTCTTTGGGCGATCAACCTGTATGGTACAGCAAAAACCATAGATATGCTGCTTCACGGTATGTATACCGCCTTTATCCGTCTGTATATGTACGATAATCCCTTTGCTTATCTTATAATAATACTGCCGGCACTGATTATCTGCACAGTCGGATATCTGTTAGGCAGCCGAAATTTCAAGCTGATTAAAACCAATATTAACGCATCCAAACTAAAAAAGAATGACAAGTAACACTCAACAGTATACGGAAACGATATCCGCCGTACCGGCGGGTATTTTTTCACCATGGCGGTTCTTACCGCCGATAATAATAACGCAAGCAGGAGTATCCAATGAAACAACCTAAAAGCATGTATGTCTGCACTGAATGCGGGTACACATCCCCAAAATGGCTGGGGAGATGCTCCGAGTGCGGTGCATGGAATACCTTTGAAGAACATGCTGTGAGACAGGTGCCATCTAAGACCGCCTCGTCATCAAGGGCAATATCGACTGTTTCCGGAGAGAAACAAACCGCGCTACCGCTGTCACAGCTGCAGCTGACCGAGTATATCCGCAGAACAACCGGACTCGGCGAGCTCGACCGCGTTCTGGGAGGTGGGCTGGTAAGCGGATCTGTTGTTTTATTGGCAGGTGAACCCGGTGTCGGAAAGTCGACTCTTCTTACCCAGGTATGCGCAAATCTCTCCGAACGCAGCGATGGCAGAATACTATATGTTTCAGGCGAGGAATCCCTGCTGCAGATGAAGCTTCGCGCCGAGCGTCTGGGAGTTTCCGGAGACGGTCTACTGCTGCTAAACGAAACCTCGCTTGATATAATAATGTCTGAACTTGACCGTATCAAACCCGATGTCACAATAATAGACTCGATACAAACAATTTACAATCCGGAAATAAATTCTGCCCCGGGCAGTATAACACAGGTTAGAGAAGCTGCATTCAATATAATCTCACGGGCTAAAACCGATGGCGTCTCGGTTATCATAGTCGGACATGTCAACAAAGAGGGCGGTATAGCAGGTCCAAAAGTGCTGGAACACATGGTTGATGCAGTGCTGTATTTCGAAGGTGAACGCCGCTATGCTTATCGAATAATCCGCGCAGTAAAAAACCGCTTCGGCTCAACCGATGAAATCGGAGTATTCGAGATGGACGAACGAGGTCTTACCGAGGTTCCGAATCCTTCGGAAATGTTGTTAGCAGATCGCCCAAAGGGCGTATCCGGCAACTGTGCCGTCTGTATAATTGAGGGTACGCGCCCAATAATAGCAGAGGTTCAGGCACTTGTTACCCCGACAGTCTTCCCTTCCGGCAAACGCACGGCTAACGGCATAGACTACAACAGGGCGTATCTTCTGCTTGCCGTTCTTGAGAAGCGGCTGGGACTGCGCTATTCGACAAGTGACGTATATCTCAACGTGATCGGAGGACTTCACATCGACGAGCCGACTGCGGATCTGGCGCTTTGTTTGGCTCTTATCTCAAGCTATAAGGATATCCCCGTTCCCGACGGGCTCATAGCATTCGGAGAGGTTGGGCTGTCGGGTGAATGCCGCACTGTATCCTGTATAGAACAGAGACTTCGCGAGGCATCACGTCTCGGATTCACCTGCGCCGTAATACCGAAACGTACCGCCGATAAGCTCATCGCTTCCGGTGATATACCGGCAGGTATGGAAATCATATCAGCACGCTCGGTCTTTGATCTGGCAAATCTCTTTTAACCCTATATGAGGACTTAATTTACACGGCTCCGGAATCATCCGGGGCTGTTTCTTTGATGTCCGATTTTATGTCAGGCACCCCGGGCTGCAGGTAGCTGTCGGTATCTTCCGGAAGTCCGGCACCGGCTAACCTTTTCTCTGCAGCTTCCTTTATAAGAACATATATGACATTGAACAACGGCATTCCAATCAGCAGTCCGGTAACACCGAAAAGACCACCCATAACTATAACGGATATAAGAACCCGCATAGCTTTCAAGTCTTTTACATCGCGCAGCAAACGAGGCTCAATTATGTTGCCGTCCACTAATTGAAGAGCAAGCACTATAATAATATACCATATTAATTTGTCTGTAGACGACAGGAGTACAATAACCAAACCTGGAACCGAGCCGATGAATATGCCTATATACGGTATAAAACTTGCAATACCGATAATCAAGCCTATCATTGGTGCATAACGGATTTTGAAGAGCGTAAGCAATATGACACTGCAAATACAAATCAAAATCGCATCAAGCGTCATGCCTGAATATACACATCCGAAGGTGCTGCCTGATACCGCTGCCACATGCTTCAGATAATCATACACACGAGTCGGAAGCACAGCGCGAAAGAATCTGGAGACCACTCTCTTCAATTCGTTGTAGTTCAGCAGGAAATAAACAGAAAACAGAAAGCCCAAGAGCACATTCTTGGTTTCGTTAATCAATGTGCCTGCTGAAGATATAGCCGCCGATGATATGACCTTGATGGTATTTATTAAATCATTTATCAATTCAGACAGCAAATCCGAAAAGTATCCGTACAAATCACCAAACAGACTGTTTGTAGCCGATAAGCTGTTGATCAGATTTTTTCCCTGTTCCAAGTATGCATCCCGCTGCGAATAGAAGTCCTTTGCGCTGTCAATAACCTGCGGAATAAATATCATAGCAGACAGGGCGACAAAAGAGAGTACAATAATGTATACCAATACTACGCCTAACCCACGCCTCAGCTTCGGATGAGGTTTCTTTCTTTCGACAAAGGCAAACAGATTGCAGCAAATCCGCTCCAATGGTCTAAGCATAAAGGCGAATACGAATGCATAAATCAGAGATTTTATTGCCTTTACGAAGCTCACAATTTCCGACGAAATCGACGGAAGATACAAACCCACAAAAACGCAGAGCACTGCAAACAATGCAACAATACATGCGTGTAAAGCTATCTTTCGGTAACGTTTATTATGCATGAACTTCATACTATGTCAGCCTCCTCTCCGGATTTAACAGAAGACAAAGCATTTTCAGGGGCGTCGAGCCCGCGGCGTTTGATAAGGTATGAGGCGAGTTTTGAAACCAGATGATATATGATGACAAATAACGGCACTCCCATGAACATACCGACGAGTCCGAGCAAACCACTCATCACTGTAATGGCGATAATAACCCAGAAAGAGCTGATTCCGGTTTTGCCGCCGGTTATGAACGGGTCAATCAGGTTGCCGTCTAACTGCTGTATTGCGAGGATTATTATAAGAAACCACAACGCCTTAATCGGTTCTGCAATGAAGATTATAAAAGTACTGGGTATTGCAGCGATTATCGGACCGAAAAAGGGTATCATGTTCATAGCACCGACAATTACCGCAATCAGCGGATAATATGGCATTTTGAAAAGCATAAGAACAAAGAAAGTGATTATACCTACGATTGTTGAGTCAACGATCTTTCCAACTATAAAACCGCCGAATGTTTTGTCAGCATATGCTGCTTCATTAAAAATCTGCTGTGTCGTGTCAGGCTTGAAGACCGCACATGTCAGCTTTTTAAACTGTGCGGCGATGTTTTCACGATCCGCAAGGAAATATATGGAGAGAATTATGCCCAAAACAAAATTCATAAGCTGCCCTACTATGAGAACAGCTTTTGAAATCAACACAGGCGCATAGTCTTTGAATATTGCGTAGGACTGAGCGATAAAGTTGCTGATATAATCTGAGATGTTGTCAAGGTCTATGTAACCATCAATGAACGAGATGATCCCGGTATTCTCGGTGTCCGGGTTTAGAATATCGTTTACATATTCGGTAGCAGAAGCGACATAACCTCCCATCTTGTCCATAAGGTCGTTGTAACTGTCACTCAGTGCCGGAATTACAGCAACCATAAACAGTGTGACGACGGTTGCGAACAGGATATATGTGACAATTATCGAAGCGGCGCGCTTTAATTTCGGGTACTGTCTTTTGGTTTTTATAAGACCGAATAGCTGCTCTATACGCTTCAATACCGGATTAAGCAGATAGGCTATGCAAAATCCCCAGACTATAGGGGCGATAACCTTTGAGAGCTTGTCGAAAATTTTACCTACTGAATCAATATTGAAAACAATAAATAACGCAGCAACAGCTACCATTGCGACAATACAGGCATATATTGTTGCAGTTCTGAGTTTCTTGTCTTCCTCAAGCTTCATAACTCTACCTCCCTGTTGTGCGATCAAGTGTATTTTATAACATCGCTGACATTTAGTCAATCGCGGCCAGGTGATTTTAGTATAATTTACAATTTCTTTATTTGTTTATTAACATGCAATCTCAATTGTAACAGTTGACAAATCAATGTATTCTAATGTATAATCACTGTTGTATTTCTCGATGAGTAACTCTGTTGCCGATATGGTTCAATTCTGACTTTGATATAAGATGACTCTTATATCACTAATTGTAATGATAAAATACTGATTTTTGTAACATAGCTATGATATATTCAAATAAAACAGAGCGCGTCATACTGCATGCACCGGCAAAGCTTAACCTTTTTCTCGAAGTGGGCGATCATCGTCCGGATGGCTACCATAACATTGATACGATAATGCATTCCGCGTTACTTTGCGATACAGTGTCGCTTGAGACGGCAGACATCACCTCGCTCAGCTGCTCTATACCGGAACTATCAGGGCGTGAAAATCTCGCCTATAGAGCAGCTGCAGAATTCACTGCCGCAGCAGGTCTTGATTGTCCTGTTAAAATTACAATTCAAAAAAATATACCCGTAGCCGGAGGGCTGGCGGGCGGCAGTGCAGACGCAGCAGCAGTACTTCGCGGACTCGATATGATTTACCCCGGTGCTGTGGAACAAAGCAGACTTATGATAATTGCAGCTCGTCTCGGTGCGGATGTTCCCTTTTGTCTCATTGGCGGCACTATGCGCGCTGAAGGTATCGGAGAGATTTTGACACCTGTAAGTCCGCTGCCCGAATGTTCAGTTTTAATTTTATACGGGATTGGCACGAAAACCTCAACCGCATCGGCTTATGCGGCATTGGACGCCACCAAACGGGTGCATATTGAAAACAACATGCCCGATGCGCTCGCTTCAGGTTCGATCGAGGTCGTATGTGCCGCGCTGTATAATGTCTTTGAACTGCTTTATCCTGAAATTGAAACACTTAAGCAACAGATAATAAGTACCGGAGCCATTGGTGCGTTAATGAGCGGCAGCGGACCTTCGCTTTTCGGTATTTACAGGCATATCGATGAGCGTGATTACGCAATAAGGAAGCTGACAGAACTGGGCTATAATGTACTTCCTGCATAAAACGGATTACTCATACGGCGGAACACGAATCGTGTTCCGCCGTAGTCATTATATCTTTATTTTCTGAGTTTTTTTACGAACGCTTCCATGCGCTCCAATGCTTCGGTAATATGCCGCACCGAATATGCATACGATACGCGTGCAAAACCCTCCCCGCAGCTGCCAAAAGCTGTGCCCGGAACAATCGCAACTCTTTCCTCATAAAGCAGACGCTCACAGAATTCTTCACACGGCATACCGAATTTACCGATTTCCGGGAATACATAGAAAGCACCTTCCGGCTCGAAGCAGTCAATACCGATCGAACGAAAACCGCTGACTATAAGGCGACGGCGGCGGTTATACTCCTCAACCATATATACGATATCATCATCACCGTTCCTTAGTGCTTCCAAAGCAGCATACTGGCTGACTGTCGGAGCGCACATTATGGCGAATTGATGAATCTTTAACATTTGGTAGGTAACCTCTGGAGGAGCGGCAGTGTACCCCAGTCTCCAACCGGTCATGGCATATGCCTTGGAAAAACCGTTTACAACCACCGTTCTTTCGCGCATACCATCGAGACCGGCTATTGACACATGGCGTCTGCCGTAGGTTAATTCAGCATAGATCTCATCAGAGAGCACCATTATATTTGTATCACGGAGCACCTCTGCAATACCATCCAGTTCCGCGGCCGTCATTATTGCGCCGGTAGGATTATTCGGAAAAGGCAGCACAAGAAGCTTTGTGCACGGCGTAATCGCCGCTCTCAACGCATCGGGAGTGAGTTTAAAATTGTCTTCTGCTTTAGTGGTGATGATAACCGGAGTGCCGCACGCTAAGCGCGTAATCGGCTCATAGCATACAAAGCACGGTTCGGGGATGATAACTTCGTCACCGGGATTGACAAGCGCGCGTATTGTAATATCAATTGCCTCAGAGCCACCGACGGTAACAATTAACTCGGTTTTCGGGTTATAGTTAAGCGAGAAGCGGCGGTTAAGGTATTTAGCGATCTCCTCACGCATGGAAAGAAGTCCGCTGTTTGAGGTGTAGTATGTCTTGCCCTGTTCGAGACTTTCAATAGCCGATTCGCGTATATGCCAGGGTGTTACAAAATCAGGCTGCCCCACGGTAAGTGAGACAACATCGTCCATCTCATCGAGAATATCAAAGAATTTGCGGATACCCGAGGGCTTTAGAGATACGGCGCGTTCGGACAGTATATTGCTGTAATCCATCAGAACTCATGACCTCTCTCGTCAACCTCGACCGAACCGTAAACAACTCCCTTGTCCTTGTATTTACGAAGCACAAAATGGGTGGCAGTCGACACAACCGACTCCATCGGAGCCAGCTTCTCGGCGACAAAATACGCAACCTCATTCATTGTACGACCCTCTATAAGCACTGCGAGGTCAAAGCTGCCGCTCATAAGGTAACAGTTTTTAACCTCATCATAGTTACTGATCTTCTCTGCTATCTTCTCGAAACCGCGGTCACGCTGAGGAGTAACCTTGAGCTCGATGAGCGCACTGACATTGCCGCGTTCAGTTTTGTCCCAATCGATAATAGTCTTATAACCAAGTATAACCCCATCGCGCTCAAATGACCTGATAAGATCGCGGATATCTCCTACTTCTTTATCAAGCATTACTGCCAGCTGTTCGGGTGTAAGTCTGCTGTCATCCTCAAGCAATTCAAGTATTGTCTTCATAATCAATCTCCTGTCATATCGTATCCGGCTCGAATATCTCAAGTCCGCCGATTCTTTGTGTCATCTCATAAGCGTATTCAAGCCCGGCGCCAACATCATGCGCGCGATGCGCATCTGAACCAAGTACCACCAGACGTCCTCCGCACTCTCGCCAAAAACGCACCAGTTCCTCCTCGGGCAGTGTCATACCGAGAGCGTTTCTCAGCCCCGAGGTGTTTATTTCAAGCGGAATTCCACGCGCTATGAGAACATCGTATACTTCACTGATCTTGTCATAATACCGCGTTATATCAAGCTTGCGACCTGCAAGACGCATATAACGCAACGGATAGGTAAGATGTGCGAGTGCTGATAAATATGGTTCGCCAGCAAGCAGTTTTGTCTCCTGAAGCGCGCGATCAAACAGCTCTCCGAGCAGTCCCTGCGGCATGCTTTCATACTTCATAAATGAGAAGTCCGGTACATCCTGCAGATTGTGCAAGGCGCCGAGCACATATTCATAACCAAAGGTTTCAACCAACTCGCGTGATTTTATCGGCTCAAGGTGACACTGACCGAGTTCAACACCCATTATCACCCTGAGCCTGCCTGCATACCGCTTTTTTACCGCGGCAAGCTCCTCGGCATATTTCTCCGCTTCGTAGGGCGGGTATATACCCTTAACCACACAGTCAATATCGTTATGATCGGTTACGGCGATTCCCGCCAGCCCTTTTGCCAACGCTGCCTCGCAGAGCGATTCAATGCTTTCTCTGCCGTCAAACGACCAGTGACTGTGGGTGTGCATGTCAAAGAATTTCAAAGCTTCACCATTTCCTTAAATGCGTTCTGAATGTTTATTATATCATCATCGTTTTGATTTGTACACAAATTTTTTGTTAACATTATCAACCGCCTGAAAACAAATACGCGTCCGGGCGTGTTTCACCCGGACGCGATGTGCTTGTTGTTTTAGTCAGTCTGCATAGTTTTTGATAATATCATCATAAACCTTGTCAAGTATCGTCTGGGCAGCAGTTACGTTTGCGGCATAATAAGAGGCGAGATCCGTATTCTTATTGCCGGCGGTATTGCCGATCAGATACGCCATCTTATTGCCGTTACCGAAGTTCCAGTTAAAGTCATAAACAAGCGAACTGCGCATCAGTTTGAACATATCGAAAGATTCCTCATCGCGCAGATATTTACTCTCAAATATTACATCAAAGAGTACTGGTGTTATCTGACAGTAGGACTCCGCCGACATGGCTTCAAGCATAACCCCGACAAATTCTTCGTCGGTGATATCCGCGGCAAGCAGCAACATCTGTGAACTGGCAAGCGTCTTATATCCATCCTGGTTTTCATCATACTTAGGCAGCGGAGTTATACCAAATTCCTGCTCCATGTCGCGAAGCTGTGTCAGCTTGGAGGTCTGGGTATGCATCGCCATTGCCTGTCCGGCAGCGAACATAACGCAGATTTCGTTGACTACTTTTGTCCTGTAAGAGCGATTGTCATCGTAGAGCAGCGAGTAGTATTTGTCGATAACGCTCTGCATCTTATCGCTCATAATACCTTCAAGCGTAGGTCTGCCATCGCTTCCGATTGTCGCCATGGTCATGCCGTTGGAGTGGATCAGCCGCGTCATTGATGAAAGGTTAGCGTCGATAACCATACCATAACGGTCAACCTCGGTATACTGCCCGTCACCATTCAGGTCTTCGGTAATATCTTTTGTTATCCGGGCAAGATAGTCCCATGTCCAGCTGCCGTCATGCACCTTTTCGTAGGGATATTCAATACTATGGTTGTCCATAATCTCTTTGTTGAAATATACAACATCGACATACACATAAACAATGTCGCTGACTGCGGTCAGCAATACGCCCTCGACTTCAAGATTCTCACGTATCGATTGATTCCACCATGGCTTTGTCAGATCGATAATCGGTATCTTGTTGAAATCATAAAGCACGCCGTCGGCTATTGCACCGTTGAAGCCTCCGTACATATGGTTTATACAGAGCTGATATGCACCGTCGCCTGCAAGCACCGAGCTCTTCATTGCCGCAATCGGTTTGTCGTAATCGCCGCCGGCACTGAAATATGTTATGTCGGTGTTAAAACGCTCATTTACCTTTGAGTCACGGTTAAATACCGCATCGTTCAGCAGGTCTCCGTTAAGCTCGTCCACATGATATGGCCAGGTTGGTCCGAGCTGGTCATCAGACAGCACTATCGAAAACACCTTGCCGTTAAAGTCATATTCGCCTATGCCGTCCTTAATCTCTGTTTCTTCATCCACAGCTTCGGATGTGGTTTCAACTGAATCTGCCGGCGCGGTTGTCGAAACAGACGCATCTGCATCGCTGCCGCCTCCGGCGCAGGACACGGCAGCAGCAAGAATGGATAACAGCAGCGGTATGACAATAATACGGATTTTTGATTTTCTCATTCTTTCAACCTCACATTAAACTAATATATGTGGATTATATCACTGCGCAGTTGTTCTTACAAGACGTAATTCTTAATATTTCTTCTTGAAACACAGACTGCCCGGATGTATAATATTGCTGAAACATATTTAAGATATGGGGTGTATGCATTATGATTGATATAGCATTTCGCAAGGACGGAGGCATTTTGCGCCTTAACGGCGAATATCCCGACGGTACAAAGTTACGCTTCTCCTCAGGACATGATCCGCTTTTTCGTCTGAGACTCCTGCGCAACGGCGAGTTTACGATTGTCACATCGTCAGAGGCAGGAAATTGCACAAAATCAAAATCCAGAGATATAATAATACTACGCTTCGCCGATTTTAAAACTGCTCCCGGATTATCTGTTACATGCAGCGTCAGACACACAGATGATGATTCACTTGAATGGGGACTTGAACTGTCAAACGACAGTGATTATACAATTGATCTTGCCGAGTATCCGTGCATATCAATCCCATCGCTGCCTGATCCGGAAAAATCCGATGGCTTCAGGGTATTCATTCCCAAAACCGAGGGAATCGAGACTTATCGGCTGGCAAAGATCGATCCTGTTGCCGCATTGAAGCAGTATTCATATCAATCTATCTATCCAGGCGTTGCGTCTATGCAGTACCTTGCGTGGTACAATAACGAGAAAGGCTTTTACTTTGCAGCGCACGACATTTCCGGTATGCCCAAAAACATCCGCGCCTATCGGGATGAAAATAACACATACCTGTCAATGGCATCCTTCCCCGGTGTGCTGCCTCATACAACGTTGTCTCTTCCCTACCCGACCGTCACCGCTCTGACAGGCGGCGGATGGGAGTCGTCCGCCGAATTATACCGTCACTTTATTGAAACCTCCGGCTTCCCGCTGCCGAAGAAGCTTGCAGTTGACGACAGCCTTCCCGAATGGTACCGAAGTCAGCCAATTGTTGTAATCTACCCGCCGCGGAGTGTTCGGGGTACAGGTTACTATGGTCCCAACGAGTTTTATCCCTATGAGCGCGGCATGAAATATATAAACGAGCTGTCGGACGAACTGGGCGGAGTTAAAATCTTTGTATTTCTCACCTACTGGGAAGGCTCCGCTCCCTGGGCGCCGCCGTTCAACTGGCCGCCATTCGGTGATGTTGAAAGCTTCCGAAATTATGTAAAAATGCTGCATAACGCCGGACATTATATCGGTCTTTATGGCAGCGGTCTGAACTGGACCGACAAGTCACTGCTTGTTGACTACGATATGACCGAATACCGTGAAAGCCATAACATCGCCGACACTTTCTGTGTCAAGCCCGACGGTGAGTATTATCCGGGCGCCTGCGGCAGTATACGCACCGGGCATCATATGTGTCCGGGAGTTAAGGTAACACGAGACATTGCCACGGAACAGACTGAGAAGATTTTTGCCGAGGGGGTAGACTTCTTCCAGCTGTTCGACCAGGATCTCGGCGGATTCGGATGTCCCTGCTACTCACCCTACCACGGTCACCCTCCGGTATTCGGTGCCTGGCTCACTGGAACCACCAGCAAGCTTTATGCGAAACTGAGTGAGATGGGCGGCGGAAAAGCCTTTATCGGCACTGAAGATACCTGTGCCGACTGGCATATGCGGTACCTGCGCTTCAATGACAACCGCCGCGGTTTCTTCGACATGAACGCCCGGGCGGTTCCCGCCTTTCAGTATGTAAACCACGAATATGTCAATAACTTCTTAGGTAATCTCTGCGGCTTCAAAGCCAACATCGGACTTGAAGGCAACGATGACTGGTTTATATACTCAATGGCATACGCAACCGCAAACGGAGATCTTATGTCCTTCCCGATAAAGAGCGGCGGTGAAATCCACTGGGAATGGGGAATGGACTGGCTCACTCCCGGACCGAACCGCGCCGATGCTGTCGCATGCATCTCGAATTATCAGGCTTTTCGCACCGGTGTCGCCGAGAAATACCTTTTCGGCGGACGCATGGAGCGCGCATATCCAATAGCAGTATCTGGGGAACCCTACATAATACACTGTGTAAAAAATCCTGATCTCGACCAAACCCACTCCTATGTTCAGACTGCGAGATGGCGTTCGGCTGACGGATATGAGGCACAGGTACTGGTAAGTTTCTCACGCACCGAGCGTACCGTTAAGCTCAATGCGCATGCAAAGCGCATCCTTACTGCTGACGGAAAACTGCCGTTCACGGTTGAGGATGGTATTACGACCGTTAAGCTGCCGCCGTTTACTGCGGCATTGGCTGAACTTTGACAATATTATGACATGAACATCATGATTCTAAATTATCAGTAACCTCTGGAATAGCATCATAAGCGACACACATACCTGTAACACTAGTATAACCAGCATGGTTTAGACATAAAGAAATTCAATATTCGCCGAGACAGACTCTTTGCAGTCTGATTAATAATCAATTAAAATTAACACAGAACCAACGCCTTCAACACGCTGGTCCCAAATTATAATTCTTGATTTTTATACCGACTCTGTATTTAACTCTTTATCATTGGCTGGGCTTCTTCGACAATCTTACGGTATGGCGCTGTCATGCCCTCGTTCATTCGGTTGCCCATCTTCGCTCTGACCTTCGGATTTCGGACAAGCGCGCCTAATAAGCACATTTTTAACATCATAAAACGCTTCTTCTGCGGGAAATCGTATATACCGTGAGCCTTATAATACTTGTGGTCTGCTTTCATAAGTCCACGCATAACCCAGATAAGATCGCGGAATATTTTCATGCCGCCGACACCATAGAATCTGCGGGGCTGCGTATAACGATTTTCTAACACATACTTAAGCATGGGCACCATCATACTCATGCTCTCATGATTGTATGCCACACCTGCAAGGAAGTTATGACCCACATCGCAGCGTGCCTCGATGAGAGTGCGCAGGTTATGCTCCGCTTCGTAATCGCCGTTAACGATATAGCCGAAAGGTTTACCCGCTGTGACGGTACGGTGTCCATTGCAGAACTGTCGGTCATCATAGGTTTTGAATGTTTCGCCCATGCTGTGATTGCGGATCGTAAAGGCAAGGACAATTGCGTCGGCATTCTGTATTTCTTCCCGAAGGAAGCTGTCAAAGCCATCCTTATACACGCATTTACCGTCAGCGGCACAGTTAAAGCATCCGAGACAACCACCGTCGAATTTGTATTCTGCAATGTTTACAAGTCTTGTTTTATATACAAAACCATGCCTGAAATCTTCGATCATGGCTGCAAGACGTGTGTCGCCATCCCTCAGATCGGCTACGATGACAGTATCGAATTTATCTGACTTATCGCTGCTGACACCATCTTCAAAGACAGAGACATACTCGGGTATCGTACGGGAAACTGCCTGAGGCGGGGACTCATATATGCCATGTTCAGCGCAATGGGAAACATATGCAAAAAAATTATCCGCGTCACACTGCCCCCGCTTGGACAGCAGATCGTCCATATCAGCCGAGAGACCATGTATCACCTTCATGCCCATGTCATGACAGTTATCCTCAATATAACGATGAGCTGTCATGTCGTAAAAGTGCTTGGATGTGGTCAGTTGTGTTGCGAATTTGCCTGAGAAATCAATGCCCGATGCCTTCATAAGCACTATGAATCTATGCATCTGGGAAGGAGCCAGGAAGGTATATACAGGGTATGCAAATATTATAAGTTCCGCCTTTATAAGTGCCGATGCAGGTTCGGAAAAATCCTTCTCCCATGCACGTATACGCGTACCTATGTTCAGATATATCATTTCGTTCCCGGGGAACCGTTTTTCAATATACTTCACTGTCTGCAGCGTGATGCTGTAATTCCCGGCAGGCGAGCCATTTAGTACGCATATTATCATACATTCCTCCTTGAATTAAACGAAGATGTCAGACCATAAAATCAGAAGCGGTCAAAGACATGCAACTTGCGCTTCGGGAAGGCTTCAAAGAAATCGGTTGTATCACAGGTCTGAGTAATTCCAGGCAAATATGCAGCGGTATCGGGCGTATAAGCATCACTGCCCATCATAATCAGAGTAAGAGCCGGAATCTCAGCCTCGATATCAAAGTGCCCGTCTTTTCTGAGTGAAACCTCAGCCTTGCCGTAAGCATACTCAACATCGAAGATACCGCGATTCCATTCCAGTGTATCGTTTACCTTGAGGCTGAAATGTCCGGAACGATTTGGGTAGGAATTAGCTTCGAGAAGCGGCTTAACCTGAAGTACGCGGCCCATACCCCAGTTTCCTATTCCGTAATCGTAATTCGAATAGTGTCTGAATATATAATCCACCTCGGATATTTCGGGCAAATCCCTGAATCTTATTGCACCTACCTGCCCTTCGAAAATGCGCAGGAATCCGATTATACCGCGAAGCGCCTCGGGATCGGTGTATGCCAGCTCGCCTACCTTCAATTCTCCTTCATCAATATTGACTGTAGCATAGGCGCGTCCTTTCCAGATGTATGTGGATTTGCGGCTTTTGAAAGGATCCGGCGAATAAAGGTCTCTGTAATGGTCACTTGCAGTACGCCGGTACATAGCATTGAAGCGAGAGGCAAATTCATTGTAGATCTCGGTTATTGTCTGCAGTTGGCTGTCGCTGCCGGTGTAAAGTTCGCCGTCGGTATTCCGCTCGGCAACGCTCAGATCGTTTATCGGAACCTTCATAGTTCTGCGCATGGTCATTCGCTCGTAGCCAAACTGTCTGTAGTAGGTATGTGAAAAAGGATAGAGGTAACTTGTAACCCATCCACGTTCGGGCACCAGGCGGAATATCTCGTCAAATATTGCTCTGATACAACCGCTCCGACGGTACTGAGGAAGAGTTGATACACCTCCGATACCAACCGCCGGAAAGACGCTTCCGCAGTAGTAGCTTTCGGCGGGCACCGGTGTTATTTTTGCTGCCAGGGTCTCGTTGTCATCGAGAAATGCACCGATTACCTCGTTATTGAGTTCTTCTCCTTTTTTAGCTTCGATATCAAGCGAAACATTGAAGGCAATGCTGCTTACCATAGCTGCTTTGTATGCTTCATCCGGTCGAATTCTTCTGATTATCATTATTATACTACCTCTCGTTACTTTGTTTTTCTGTGATCCTTCACATTATAATATATAAGTCTGCCGGTTGCAAGTATATTTTGATTTGCGCCCGTTGTTGCTTGACACTATGCCGAGGTTATGTTATCATGCATGTGATTAGATCCTGAGTGTGGTTTTATGAAATTTATACAATACCTTATCAAGCCGGTGTCTGGGTTATGCAATTTGCGCTGCCGATACTGCTTCTATACAGATGTATGCGCAAATCGCAGGCAGGCGAACATGGGTTTCATGTCAGACGAAACGGTTCATTCTTTGCTCACACATACCGCAGAGGCATGCGAAAGGGGCGGAAAGGTCTCATTCGCCTTTCAGGGCGGGGAGCCTACAATAATCGGAGTGGATTTTTATCGCCGTTTTATCGATAAGGCGCGGGAAATTCTGCCCCGTGATGTGTCGGTAAGCTGGTCAATTCAGACAAATGGTTTACTTATTGATAATGAATGGACTTCATTGCTGCACTCAAACTGTTTTCTTGTAGGGCTTTCTTTAGACGGCACCCCGGATATTCATGACTTCAACCGTGTTGATGTAAACGGCAAAGGTTCCTGGAAGTCAGCCGAACGCGCCGCGCGTCTCCTGATTTCAGCCGGCGTTGACGTAAACGCCCTCTGCGTTGTAACCAAACAATGTGCCTCACATCCGCGAGCGGTTTATAACCGGCTTAAGAAAACCGGTTTCAAGTATATTCAGTTTGTTCCATGCATGGATCCGATTGGCGAAGAGCATGGTGAGCGTGTATGGTCACTTAACGCCGCCGACTACGGTGAATTTCTATGCTCGATTTTTGAGCTGTGGTATACAGACTGGGAAAAAGGCGACTATACAGGCATACGTACATTCGAGGATTATGTTTACCTTATGCTCGGTATGCCTCCGGGGACATGTGCCGCATGCGGCGACTGCGGCGGATATCTTGTTATTGAGGCAGACGGCGGCGTTTATCCCTGCGACTACTATGCGCTTGACGAATGGCGCATTGGGAGCATTGTCGATTCGTCTCTTTCAGAGCTAATGTCAAGTGAGGTTTTTAACAGTTTCATCCTGCGGTCATGTAACAAGCTCGCAGAATGTTCTTACTGCAGGTATTTAAGCATATGCCGAGGCGGATGTCCGCACGATTGGGTCATTATTAAGGACGGTTCGACTTTTAACCGCTTTTGTAAGTCGTATAAGACATTTTTTGAGAGAGAGGGGCAGCGGCTTGCAAATGTCGCCCGAATGGAGTCAGATGTTCGCCGCAGAGCAGCATACACAGACAATAGAAAATAACCGTATAAAAGCAAGGCATGACAAACATATCGTACCTTGTATTGACTGGTACGAATAACATGATATCAATTGGAGGCGTTGTATGACAATTCAACCTGCAAGACTTTACCGTTCGATAACTCTCGAGCCGAACGGAGAGGGTGCCATATTTGCAAATAAATCCTCCGCGCTGCGTTTTGATTCAACCGGCAGACTCTGCTCAATGACACTAGGAAAGCAAGTCTTTACCCTTAAAGAAACTGAACTGACATTTGTTGTGGGCGGCAAGTACCGTTCTACTATCGACACTGAAGGCAAAAATAAAAACTGGGCATCACTGATGCTGTCCGGCGCTGAAACATACTCTCCCGAGTTCGAATATCTGAACCACAAGCTCAAGCGCACCCATAACCGCGCGGAGCTGCATATGACCGTGCTGTGTAAACTGTCTTCAGCTGAACTTGAAGTAACGAAAATATACTCCATGTCGGCTGATGATCCTGGTTTTAATCTGCGTTTCGAGCTTCACAGCCGCGGTACATTTGATGACGATGACACTATGCTGCATTACATGACAGCAGCCCTTCCATCAGCTGACGGCGAAGTTAAGGTCAAAAATATTGGCAATACATCACGGTTTCTTGAGTTCGGAGATAAAACACTGTCAGTATGGTGCGATCCTCGCTTCGAAAACAATTCGGTAGGTTCACCACTTAATTATAAAGTTACCGTTGAACAGCCCTTAAATTGTAGCGAGGATATAATAGTCGGCAGTGTATCCTGCATGATGGTGAAGGGTTCTGCAATTGATGCCGCCAGATACGTTCGCGAGCAGCTTGAGATTGCCGGACTTCGCGGACGCGGTGAATTCACTTCCATGCTTAGTTCGCTTCAGGTATACGAAGTGGAAATAGGCCCGCTCAGACTGTCTGAGACAAAGTGCCATCATCGTTATGACCATCCGGGGGAACTGGCTGATGACCTGATGCGCATTAGAGATTTAGGCTTCAACACTGTTGAAATGATGCCTTCCTTCCTGTTCCCATGTTATTCGGTATTCGACCTGCGTAATCCCGATATCCAGCACGGCGCCGGCGAGAGCATCCGCCCGGTAATTGAGGAAGCGCACCGGCTGGGGATGAAAGTGATACTCGATGTCCTGCTGCACGGTTGCATAGATCGGGAAATCGCTGCGTGGAATCTGGAGCGATACTCCTCACGTCGATTCTATTGGCCTGAGTGGCTGAAACGCATACCCGAGTTCCACGACGGCGACATCTCGCCGCTGCGTGAGAAGCATCCCGACTGGTTCCTGTATGAAAATCCCGGGTTGATTTTTCGCGGCTATACCTGGACTTTTGATCACGCTTCCCGCGGCTTCCGTGACTACCTAATCGAATCGATGAATATAGCGGTTCGTGATTGGGGTATTGACGGCTTCCGTTACGATGCTCCCACCTGGCAGAGCGGCATAAATTCCGCTCCGGATCTGCCGTACAGCGGGGCTGATTCCCTCTGTTATGGTCACTGGATAATGTTCCGCGAACTTCGAGAATCGCTGTCCGACGTTGAGCGGGAGCTTGTCTGGATTGTTGAGGGACCTTATTACCCATATTCCGACAGCTGCGATATGTCATATTCCTATGACCTGTCGTCGTTATCAACCGAGGTTTGTCTCGGCAAAAAAACGGCACGTGATATGCAGAAGTATTGCGAATTGCGTGAAGCCTTCTTCCCGCGGGGCTCGGTCTGGTTGAATTTCGCCGACAACCACGATACATGGAATAACGGCGTTACAGAGGACGGTCTTTACCGTCACGAACGCCTGGGAACCGACAAGGCTAAAGCGATTTTCTCAGCCGCCTGCTTCCATAACGGCGGTATACAGGCTTTCGGCGGTTTTGAGGATCCGACAACCTCTGACGGAACATATGCCGATTACGCCCACGCGATTCTGAGACTTCGTTCATCTCTCGCCGGCTTCTTTGCCGACAGCGTTTTCAGCTATTCTGCATATACCGACAATGAGAATGTCCTTTGCATGCTGCGAACGAATCGCAAGACAGGAGGGGTGCTCACATGTCTTGTAAACTACTCTGATTCTTCTCAGACAGCAAGCGCTGCGGGACTAAAAGGTATTGTCTTAGCCCCATGGCAGACAAAAGTATTTATGGATGCTCGTGAGCTTGTCATAGAGTGATTACCAACAACAGAAAGCGTTCCCGAACGAAAAATGTACGGGAACGCTTTTTCTCACGTTAATCAAATACCAGCCATTTGTCTGAGAGTTGTTGTGCAGTCAAGTTTCAAAGACGGTGTAAAGAGCATTGAAACTTCCACACTGCGGTCTTTAAGATAAGCCCGGACGGCGCTAAGAATCTCATCACGACGGCTGCTGACCTGTGCAATTTCGCATAACGCGCACACCAGCTGCAATGCGTATTGTGCGCGTACATCATCGCGATACATGAACATCTCGCAGCTCTTGAATTCCACCGAATCGATGTGATCGTCATTCAGAATTTCAAGCAGAACATCCACCGCTTCCTCACAGCGCAGACGTCCGAGTGCGTCTATCGCAGACAGGCTGTGCATAGTATTCAGCATGTAACTTGTGTCGGGGATGTAACCGTCGGTCGAGACTGCTGCTTTCATAAGTACCGGCACACCCGAATTGTTACCTATCAAAGCAAGTGTCAGCGCCGCGTTCACAGATAATGGCGCCGGCTTGTCAAGCAAACCTGTAAGCAGTGGTACAGCTTCTTCACCCTTGAGTTTTGCCGCCCACATGTAACATCCCGACCGGTCGCTTCCGAGTCCCTCAACTATCTCTTCATCAGTTCGCTTGAACGTGTCCCAATCGATACCGCCCTGCTGACGATTGACCCTGAAACTCTCATTCGCACCAAGACAGCCAGATGCTCTAAGTTCGTTTATGAGTTCCTCGGAATTAACCTCATGCGCTTCACAGCCGTCTCGAATAGAAAGCCAGGCTATCAACGCCGCCGCCTCGCCGGATTTGTGTGCATCGTCCTTCATTCTAAGTCCTGTGGCAACATCATGGTCGCAGGAAACATTCCGTCCGGCAGAAAGAAGTCCTTTGACTCTGCGGGGAATAAGTGCACCCATAGGCACGGGTATGGTTATATTTAATCCCCATAATCCGCAGATGCCTACCCAGTCACGGTAAGTACGATTTTCAAGCGCGGTATCCTTTCCGTGGTTATCAAGATTATAATACCCGTTATATACTATATTCTTGGTGTGCGGATCGAGATTGGCTATACGCTCAAAACTGACGGTTTCCTTACCGATTATTCTCAGACCTTCACGCAAACCGATGAGCGGAGCAATGCCGAGGTATCGTCGATCCTTGTAGCTGTCACGGAGATGAACATATGACGCTGCCGACTCGATAACCGCCCTGCCGTAGGCATCGGGGTCGTATTGGTTCACCGCGCCGTTGTCACAGTAGCCGTAGCCGAATGATTTGTCGTCTCCGCGTCGAAAATATACGCTTGAGAATGGCTGGAAGCGTCCGTCCGAGTCGCGCCCTCCCTGCATCTCGCAGCCAGCAGACACAGCCGCTATAGAATCGGCGCTGGAATCGACCACATATACAGAATTGGCTATATGCATGCAGCCATTATACATATAGCGTACTCCGCATACACGATCGCCATCAGTTATTGCAGAAGTCACAAAGGCGCCGTAACGCAGCTGAACATCGTAAGCCGCGGCAGTCTGTTCGAGCTTTATCAGCTTCTGGTATATACCAATACGACGGGTTTTCACGAAGTTTTCGTCTAACTCGGCAGATGCTTCGTTATCGAGATTCCAATACCTGCCGCCGTGCAGACCATAATAATAACCCATGATACCGCCGAGAGTTCCGGAACCGCCCATAGCAGACAGGTTCTCAAGTCCCAGCACTCTCAGTCCCTTTTCAGCGGCGGTTATTGCCGCCATGGCTCCGGCTGTGCCAAGCCCTACGACGATTGCATCAAATTCACCGTCATCAATATCGGCAGTTACCACGGTGGGCACGGTGCCACTGATATTAAGTTTCTGACCCGCGTCCCAAGCTTCAATCACGCTGTCATATGCGGTTGAAGGATGCCATATGCCTCCCGTCATTTCAAGGTTGGGTTTCATATCAAGTTCAAAGGCAAGCATTGTGAGCTTACGATCGCTGTATATATCCAGTATGAGTTTACGTGCCGCGGCGATATCAGAAGAATCGCAGGTCACGCTGACTGTATTCAGCTCTTCATCATAGGCATTGAATGTAATACTTATCTGTGCATCATCTTTAATATCAATGCCGAAGAAACCGCATGAGGCAAATTCCGGTGTTGTATCAATCACTCGTCCGGCTTTGAAACTGTGCGTTATACCGAAGGAGGCGAAGCTCACATCGTATGACTCGCCGTCATAGACAAGTGAGGTTACCGCAGAGCTGAAATAAATGTCGGCGCCGCAGCTGCCAATCTTTGCGGCGATAATCGGAGATACGGCTGCCGGCCATATGCCATGTTCATCGACAGCATCGCGTCGGCAATACTCTTCATACAGCGCTTTTCCCGATTCAGTTGCAGCCTTATACACGTTATTATCACGACGGAGAGTCAGCGAGAACTCGTGAGCCGGCACACAGCCCCGCTCAATTACAACGCAGTTCTCACCATACCGCTCAGCCAGCGAACAGCCGAGAACGGTTGCTCCGATTACCAGAATATCATAATATGTTTTCATTTTGTCAGATCCAGATCCTTTAATTCTACGTCGATAGCTGATTCAACGGCGGTGAGTGATGACATGATTTCTGCTTGATTGTTCTTGATTCCCGTGCTGATTATGTCAAGCATTTTCGCCGGATTAAAAACCAGACCGATGTCATAGGTGCGGCTCTCGGTTGCAAGCAGGATCATTTCATAGGATTTTTCGTCGCGCGTATATTTGTTAGAAAAGCAGGTTTCAAAGTATACCGGAACCACGCTCTCGCTCGATTCGCGGCAAAGCGCCTCAATAATCAGACAGGAATTCTCAAGCCGTTCACCTGCCGTTGTTATAGGAAATGTCAGTACCGGTGCGCCGATGGCTACGAAGGAATAGTATCTGTCCTGCGCCTCGTCAAGCTTGGGGCATGGCAGGAAGCCGAAGTCCACGTTCTCGACATTGCGCATATACTGTGATGCCGCAGACATACCGTTCTCGAAGAAGAGCGCCTGTTTGGCATCGAACATCGTGGTTATCGCCTGACGCGCGGTGAGACCGGGGTATTTGTCGTTATTATAGTGGAAAACCTGACCGATTTCGAAAATCTTCACCAGGTTATCATAAACCTTGACAAACTTCTCGCTCAGAATGTTAACAGCCATGCCGTCACCGCTATTCTCAATAGTCCTGAACCCCTGTGAAGTCATGAACGCCGAATATGAGCTGTTGTTATATAACAGCCCGAATCGGTCGCGATAATCCATTATTCCGTCACCGTTAAGGTCGGCGGTTGCAATGCGTGTCATCGACAGCATTATATCGACTGTCCAGCCGCCGCTCTCAGCCATCGGGTAGAAGTCGCCCAGCTGCAGATCCTCAGCCAGGTGCTTGCTGTACATTATGGTACGCAGATTATCGTATACGCTGAAAATGACATCACCGTTCATAAAATACTGTCCGCCGTAGATATTGAGATCGCGCAGCATATCCTGATCCCACCATTTGCCTTCAAGTTCAAGCACAGGCAGCTCATGGAAGTTTAAGAATATTCCTTCCCTTGAGGATGCCGCAGCCTTGGACAGCTCGATAAGGTAGATATCATAGGTCGTGTCGCCGGCTGCAGTCTCGCTTGTCACGGTAGACTGGGCATTGGATAGCTCGGTTTCGGCGATCGAACAGTTATAGAGTTCACAGATCTTCTGGTTGCGGCGGTATATCTCATCATTCAGAACTTCGCCGTTTTCCTCCGCAACGGCAAATGAGATATTTGACCACAGCATATTAGCCTGCGTCGGCTTGCCGAGTTTCAGCTCAAAACCGCCGGTGTCACGCACCTCAAGAGCTGCAGTTATGACCGCCTCGGTCTGCGCTTCTGTGGAAACCGCTGTAGTTTCGGCAGTAATATTGTCTGTCGTACCGCTCGAACAGGCGTTAAGGCTAAGCATAAGCAACGATATAATCAGAATTGACGTAAGAGTTTTCATATCACTACTCCATTTGAAATGAGAATGTATGAACACAGTTATTTCTTGAGTGACTTGTAACCGTCGAGCAGAACCGCCATCTTGCTGTCAAACTGGCTTTTTTGAGCCTCAAAGGCAGACGCAAGACTGCCGCCGGAGTACATCTGATTATTGAAGAGATGATTTATGGAACCAAGGGATACCGAATTAAGATATGCGAAATCGAACCAGGCGGAGTCGCGGATAAGCTCAAGCATTTCGGCTGACTCATTGTCCCGACTATATTTGCCCTGTAGCGCGATATCAAAATACGCGGGAGTTACCTCCTTATAACCTTCGGCAGCCAGCGCTTCGGTTAATATTCCGGAAAGTTCGGGGTTCTCGGCTGATGTCGGTATACCCAATACTGTCAGATTCTCCATTACACAGGTATAGTAGCGATCCTGAGTATCGTCATACTTGGGCATCGGAATAATGCCGAAGTCGGTCTCCATATCGCGCATCACTGACGCGGAGGACAGTACCTGGCTCATAATCAGTTTGTTGCCTTCGCTGAATATATTCTGCATGGATGCGGCAAGACTCAGTGTATCGCCGGCATTCTTATAAACCAGCATGTCGTCGCTGTTATAGAATTCGGTCATCTTATCAAATGCCGAAGCCATGCGGTCGGTCATGTAAGTGATACAGGGATAACCGTCGTCGCCGCGTTTGCTGAAATCCAGGTTAAAGCTCTGCGTCAGGGCAATAAGCATGTTACCGTAAGTGAAGTGACCGATACGGTCTTCAACCTTGATTTCACCGTCGCCGTTGATGTCACCCGTGACCGCGCTCGACATTTCCATAAGACGGTCAAATGTCCAATTGCCGTTATTCACCAGGTCATAGGGATTATCGAGGTCATAGGATTCGACCATGCTTTTGTTAAAGAACATGACACACATGTTGTCAAGGAAGTTTATGGACGCCAAACCGGTAGCAAGGTACAGCGAGCCGTCGATAGTCATGTTTTCGACATAGCCCTGAGACCACCATGGCTTCTCCAGGTCTATATGGGGTATGGCATAGAGATCCATGAAGTAGCCGTTAGAAATTGTCGGCAGCATATAATTTGCCGCACTGGCTACAAGACTGAAAGCGCCGTCCGCAGCCATGACACTTGAAGAAAGGGTGTCCAAAAACTGTGTCTGTGTTGACCATGAACCGGTCACGTCAACAATGTTTATCCTGATATCGAACCGCTCCTCAATGTCACGGTTGCGCGTATATACACTGTCGCTGACGATGTCGCCGGTGAGACCTTCAACATCGAACTCATAGAGAAATTCGCTTCTGATAAGCATTGTAAGCTCTTCACCGTTGAACTTAGTGTCAGGAAGATTGTCGCTTAGCTCTGTTTCAGCCGGCAATGTCTCGCTCACTGCTGTATCAACCGTTGTATCTGTGCTTGTGGCTGTATTATCTGCACCTCCCGAACATGAAACAAGAGTGAGCATAATTGAAACAAGCAGAAGCAGAGACATCGTTATTATATATCGTTTGTTCATTTTTGCAATCCCATTTCGGTATCGCACTACAGCGTGGTATATAGCTCTATCAGTTCGTCAAAGAGCTTGAGCGCACTTCCGGACAGCTGGGCATACTTTGACGCAAAATCCGCAGACTTGCTGCCCATAAGCTGTCTCATTATAAGTCCTATGCCGTTAAGCGTGTAGTTGTATATGTATACGAAGTCGGTGGTGGCGCCGTCGTGAATCATGTCAACAATTTTCAGCGCATCATCATCGCTGTCACGTACGTACTTTATCTTCAGCGCAACATCATAGTATGCAGGAAGCGTTAAACGGTAACCCTCAAAGGCAAGCGCTTCCATGACTGCACAGGATGGCTCGAATTTATTACCTATGGTTATCGGACAGCAGTAGACAAGGGTGGTATCGTGCATAAGCGAGAGGTACTTTTCTTCCTTCTCGTCATATTTCGGGAAGGGGATTACACCATAGTCGCTTTCCATGTCGCGCAGTCTGTCTGCTGTATAGAACCAACCGGGATTATAAAGCATCTCACCCGCCGCGAACTTGGCTGGCATTACCTTATCTACTGAGTCACCGGTGGGCTCAAAGACATATACCCCGTCGTTATTATAGTAGATATCGTAAAGTTTCTCGGTAAAGTTTATGGTTTTCTCGTTGTTGATAGTCAGCTCGGGAATACCACTACTGTCGCGTGTCGAGGCACGTATGCCTGCATCATATGTAAAATGGTCTGTGAGATTGGCGGTAATAACCCCGTAGCCGTATTGGTCGTCTTTATTCTTGACTCCATCTCCGTTAAGGTCGGAATAGCACCCACTTCCCAATTCGCCAAATTTGTCAAGAGTCCAGTCGCCATCAAGTACTATACCGTACATGTCGTTCGGATCACCGTAAATATTTTCGTAAAAGCTCTTGTTGAAATACATGCAGCTCATCCGCTTTAGTGCGCATAGTGTAATGTCGCCGGTGATAAAAAAACGCACATCATCGCCGATAGCAGCCTCGCGGTTGTATGCCACAGCCCACCAAGGTTGTTCCAAATCCAAATAACTGCCCACCGCAAGGTTCATAAGGGTGTTCTCAAGCACCAGAGGTGCCACGATCCATTGTGAACCGGAGACAATCTGGAAATCGTCGGAACCCGCCAGAACCGAGGCTCGAACCTCGGGAGCGCAGTCGTAGTCGTCGTTCTCCATGTATACCAAGCTGACATTAAGCTGCTCCATGACGGTGGAGTTGCGTTTAAAAATGGCGTCGTTCACAACATCACCACTGAGCTCCAATGATTCCTCGGCGAACATATCGTCACTTGTGTGGAAAATGATAAGCTCCATGCCATTTAAGTCAAGATCGTTTGGAAGATTGCTCTTAAGTTCCTCCTCTGTCTCGGCTGTTGTTGTTTCTGCTGCGGCGGTTGTCTCAGCAACAGTCTGTGTGTTTGAGCAGGAACAGGCGATGAGAAGCAATACTAGCAGCAGTATGATTGATATGATACGTTTCATTCTGAATTTACCTCCCAAAAAGTTCATATTGTTTGCGTACCGGCTTCTTTTGCGATTTTCCGTATTCGATGGCGTACTATAAAGGATTGTTAAGTAAAGCGTCAGATTATGTTTAATTCTCCTATTGTATAATCTCCTGTTTCAAGTCTGCAATCCGAGTTTAATCCCAGCTTTATCGCATGCTCACCCGAAAAGATACCGAGGCAAAGCTTGTAAGTTCCCTTTTTGAGGTGTCGTGTTTCAAGACATATTCTTTCCTCGGAAGTCTCGCCGCACATCCATCTGCGGCAGTCGGGACGGTCAAGGTTGATTTTGAATCTTTTCCCTTCCTTATCAATAACAGATATTGTAGTCTCGTAATCGTGATACGCCGGAGCAAATCCCCTGTTGCTTATCCAAAGGCACAGATGGGTATTGCAGCCCCGGGTAATGTCACAAAGTTCATATCCCTCCGGGAAATACCAGTAGCCCAGCCGGTTCGCGATATGATCATGCAGCGATTTGTTGCTGCCATACCATTCGTAAGGATCACCGTGGAATCCCGCATAGGTTGCGTGTGTACGTCTGAGCGCTTCAACATAGCGCATGCCGTAGTCAGAGGTAATTTCGTCCTTCATGAATACATAATGAGCACATTCCAGATCAACCGGACAATGCTTCCAGAACATGTCGAAGGCGGTGGGGATCGCAAGCATATCGTCTCCGTGATGATCCCGATAATATGTTACATAAAGCGAATCGTCGCGTATACCGATGCCGCTTGCAGCACAGTAATCGGCGAAAGCCTGTCTGTCCCCCGGATTGTACCGTCCCACGGTCTTGAGCATGTCGTCGTTTATGAGGATATATGTATCCGGAAAGTTTTTAAGATGCAGGTCGACATGGCGGCGAATCGTCTCTGTGGAGTAGCCTTTTCCTCCCTCAGGCATTGCCGTGAAATTCCCCTCACCGAACTGACCGAATGTACCGATATCGATGAAGTCGATAAGCGGATTGCCGTTGAAATGTCTGCCGTATTCCTCCATGAAACGCTCGAGACAGTCTATGTAAATCGGGTCGGAATAATCCGGCTCAAAACTGACATATTCCTCGTCATCCCGTCCGGACAGCGACATATAACTGCGTACAAGTCCGCGGTATTCGTAAAACACCGCTCCCTTATCAAAAACCCATTTCGGAGTTGAATAAGGTATCATGGGGCGGTTCAGCTCGAATGTGCAGAGCCGCAGCGAGAAAGTATATCCCAATCGGCTCCATTTATCGATTATTTCGTCAACCTTGTCCCAGCGGTATACTCCCTCTTCCTCCTCTATATCGCTCCAGTCGAGGCGAAGATACATATGATTCAGCCCCGGCATCCACTTTAGATCATCACCTTCACGCAGAGTGTTGCGATAGCGCGGAAAGCGCATTCCGTTGTCCACATAGTGCAGATACCAGCCTTTATGCGGATTGTCTAAAACCGTTTTATCGTCATGAAGCGGTCTCAGGTCGTGATAATAAACCGATGATGACATACCGGGCGTGTAGTAAAACAGGTCTCTCATAATTTACCTCCCTGTGTCAGCAAATACAGGACATGGCTCAATGCAGCTGTCCTTATGTGTCAGTTTGCCGCAGTATTCCTTGAGTAGGCGAACATAAACCTTGTAAAGCTCAATCGACACATCCGGCGGAGTCTGGTGGTCAACCGAGGGTATAACCTTTCCCCTCAGTGCACTGGGCAAAATCCGTTCGAATTCGGTACGCATGGCTTTCTCGCCATGCCTCATACACATTTTATCGAAGTGCCCCAGGAATGCCATCTGCGGCTGCTTTTCAATGTAGACAGCCACATCAACTCCCGCCTGACGTTCAAGCGGGAACATCCCGTCCGCTCCTACCGAGGCGTACCAGTCGACCGCCTGAGTTATGTCGCCGTCCGAATCGATGAACACCGGGATGCCATTGCTGTGAATCAACGGTATCAGCCTATTGTAGAAAGGTGCAAGGAACTCGTTGAAATGCTCCACCGAAATCATAGGTCCGCCATTATAGCTCATGTCCTCAGCGAAGCTCATGAAGTCAAAGCGGAACCGGCTGAAGGCGTAATCAAACAGTCCGCACAGCCAGTCTGCATATTCATCACATATGCGTTTATAAAGTTCAGGTTCGTCGTAGAAGCTGTAAAGATGCGCTTCAATGCCGAACAGCGTCCGTGGGTACCAGAATGAACCGTCCACTGTAAAGAACTGCAGGGTGTCGCCGCGTCGGCGGGTCATCTCAAGCCATTCGAAATGCGAATCGGGCAATATCTTACTGTATTCCGGGAACAGTGTGGGACGTATTATCCGCTCATAGTCGGCTTCGTCCTTCATAATCGCCGCTCCGAAAGATTCGGGATGCGGCGTCTTTCCGGTTCTGCAGCCTGCCCATGTTTGCAGACATTTATCGAGTCCGAAATATCCCTGCAGAGCCTCGCAACCAGCATATTCGGGTGACAGTCCTTCTGACAGCCAGCGCTCTACCGTCAGATTCCACCAGGGCGCCCATTCAATTGCGGGCGCTCTGTCAACTTCCAGACCTGAAAGATAAGCGGCGAACCGTTCATTTGCCGTCATTTCCATCATATTCCAGCCCTTCCAGATTTCAGCTTTTCCATTATCCGATGGTACTGCGCTGCAATATCCTTCCAGCGCAGCTTGCGAACCGCGATATCGACAAGCAGCAGAACCAACAGCAGAAGCATTATAGGCAGCAGCGGGTCAATTGTTCGGCTGAACGGCTCCATTCTGACGCCCATAAGGTCTTTTATGTTCTCGGCAGCCACTCCTCGCCCAGATGCCGCAACAGCGGTGAGCAAGTCGGCACCGTCTGTACGGAATTCATTGTATTCCTGTGAATAGCCCGCTGCTGCAACCGTTTCAAGCCGGTCGGCAGGTACACCACCGGCATCATACTGAATGATGCTCAGCATGTAAATGCCCTCGTTAGCGGTGGCGATACGCCCCGCAAACTCGCCGGGAAGTCCCTCATACAGCGTATATTCTGCAGTTTTGCCGTTGGGGGATACTGATGTTACGACAACAGTCTGGTTTTCATCGGTTCCGGCAGTGTTTACTGTCAGTTTAATCTCTGATCCGTTGGGGGTATACTTTGCAGACATTGAGGATTCGCCGCGGGTATCTGATATAGTATACGCAACAATAGCCTTTATGAGCGCTCGCCCTGTGTCACTGTCGAACCAAGCACGGCTCCACTCGCCGCTTAGGTCGCTGGCGAACATGGCGCTTTTACCGAAACCTACCTGTCTCACCGCGTATATGGGGCGCCCATCGTCTGTGACGAGTATGCAGTCGGCATCCTCACGCATCGTGCAACCGAGATATCCGCCCAGCAGAGGGATTGTATACTCCTCACCAAGTTCGGCAGTTACCGGAGTCTTCTTAGCGACTAAAGTAACTGTTTCCTGTTCAATGAGCGATGCAATACGAATCTCCTCTGTCTCACCTTCCATTATATTAGGCAGGTCTGTGGCAAGCTGTACACAGTAGTAGCGTCCGCCGCCGGTTTTTGCAAGTGAATCGAGTGTCGGGGATGAATAGCCAAGTGCTATGGTAGATGTTGTGATACCGTTTCTGCTCATCTCGGCGACGACTTCGTCATAACCGCTGTCACTGGGATTGCCATCCGACAGGAACATCACATGCTTGATGTCGGCATCAAAATCCTTAAGCTGCTCATACGCCAGTTTTACAGCGTTTGTGTAATAGGTACCCCTCGCGGTGGCAAGTCCGGAAATCGTTCGCGTCAGAGCTGCCTTGTTCAGGTCGGTAGTGCGCGTCAGCGGAGCATCAAGGTAGTGCCCGCTATTGAAGGAGACAACTCCCACATAGTCGGCTGAGGACATTGCTTCAACACACTTTATAGCGCCCTGCTTTGCAAGTCCGATATAATTGGAAGCATTGGACATACTGCTCGAGCAGTCGAGTACCAGCACCATGGCAGTAGACATACCGCTTGTATCTGCCAGCAGCTCATAGGTGACAGGAGCCATATCCTCAATAACAGTTCCCTGCATACCGCCATACATATAAGTAGCGTCTCCGCCGGCAGTCAGCAGGCTTCGTCCGAACTTCTCAACATAGAGATTCAATGAATCGGACAACCTTTTCGGCAGTTTGTCGTAGTCAACGTTGAGCATCACAATCTGATCATACCCGCAAAGCTCGCCGATGGTATAAGGAGCCTTATCCGGTGTGGTCAGAGTAATCTCATAATCCTCGCCGATCAAATCATTGAGCAGCGACGCATCGCCCGCCTCCGGTGCAATTATCAACAGCGCGGGATCGCCGTATACCTTTGCGTATGCATACATGCTGTTGTTGACAGTGCTTATATCAAGGTCGGATGAGAGCGCTACATTGTAGCTGTGTATACCGGCTGTCTCGGGAGTTACACTGAAAACCACACTGTTTTGACCCGGGATTATCACGACATTTCGGGAGTTCAGGCGTTTACCGCCGTCAGTAAGGGTCAGTGACACCTGTGCCTCTGCAGAGCTGTCAAGAGCAACTGTAATGTCAAACGGAATGTCAACATACATCTCGTCGGGAAGCAAAATATCGCTTACCTGCACTTCGCCGGGTGACGGTTCGGAAGTATCAAAGCAGACCGTGTCAACCCTTACACCCTGATTTGCCAGATAGGCAGCCATGGTCTCGGCGCTGTTGTCGGTCTCCTCGCCATCAGTCAGCAATATCAAACGCCGGTTCGAACCGGAACTCATAAGCCCTGCCGCGTTCTCCATTGCCGATGCGATATCGGTGACGGTGGAGTCAACCTCACCGAGTTCAACCGAACGATTGAAGTCTCCGGGGCGCACTGTGTATTGTGTTTCCCTGCCAAACACTACAAGTCCAATATTTGCGTTTGAATCCGCACCCTCCAAAAGCTCTCCGGCGAACGCAACCATTTCATCCCGGCGGCGCTCAGTGCTGTCGGACAGGTCGAGCAGCACCATTACACTCTGACGGTCTTCAAATGCTGTGATACTCATACCGGCGATCAGAGTGCATAAAAGTATTGCCGTTACCATATGTACGATAAGGGGCAGGATGCGGCGCACACCCTTGCGGCGATTGCGCGGAAGCATCAGATACGGTATGACTATTATCAGCAGAGCGGGGATAATAAGCAGCAGTAAAAGCGGCTGCTCAAATGTCAGCTTAAATCCTGTCATAATAATATACCCCCCATTCCGCCAGCAGCAGTATCAGAAGCGCGGCGGCGAACCAGCGTTTCAGCTCCTCAGCACCTTCAGACGCTTCGGAAGTCATGGCTTCATGCTGTGCTGCAGTCATGGCAACACCGATAAAACCTCCGGTCTGGGGCAGGCTCTCGGATACCGGCATGTGTACAAAAAAGTCAACATAGCGCGCAACACCGGTATACATGGTCTGCATTGCTGAATAGATTCCCGGCTTCTCAGGCTTCAGCTGAACCCTTATGCCGTCCGTCGGAAAGGTTATAATCTCCTCATCAGGAGTCACCACATAAAAGCTCTCGCAGAACGGCAGCACCGACATCGGCACCGATGAGCCAAGCTCGAAATCGGTTTCGTATAAAATCTTCGGCATTGAGTTCTCAAGCAGATTCTGAGTCATGCCTATAAAGTCGGATAACATCGGAATATTCGATGCATGCAAATCAAAGGCGAGCATCGAAATGCGCAGTCCGTTGGGCATCCGCTTGGTTATATATGCGGGATCCTCTCCGCAGGTCAGTATCGTCTCCCATGTGCTGTCGATAATCAGCCGCTTGTGTATATTCAAAGCCGCGTCGGTAAGGGTAATACCGTCAGTTAAGACTTTGAAGGCTTCACCGGACGCATCCGTCGGCATTACAATCGCAAGCTCATCTTCAATCGTATCTCCGAGGATTATGCCAAGCGATGACAGATCAAGGTTAACCGATTCAACCGGGTCTATGAACCAGACGGCGCCGTCCTCCGGCATAGACACCGGCAGACAACCATCGAAAATGTAAAAATCAAAACCCGCCATCAAATCAGCATCGGGGTACTCGGCAACCGTAACCGTGCATCGCTCGTCTGCCTCAAATACACTTTGAATGTAATATGGTGTAAGACCGCAGATAAGTATATTAGCCGGCAGTTTCTGCATACGGCACACACAGTAGAAGTTGTCCTCTGCAAGTCCGTCCTTTGCCGACAGCGTGACCGTAGCTCTTTCAAAGGTGGCAAGTCCAGGCTGTTCAAATACAAACGGCGTGTATTCTCCATCGGCAAACTCAATTCTTTTTGCATCTATGACCTTGCCGTCGAGCGTCAGCGACGCGGTCAGAACAGTGTCGAGACCCATCGACAGTGCTTCGCCGAAAAAGTTGAAACCGCCTTCGGCGACCTCATAATCAAGGGAGGTTATCGCAACGTTCCAGTCGCTCTCATCACGCATATCAATAATCTCTATATTGCGCACTGTCTCATAGTCGGTATCGGTATAAAGAACAATCGACACCGCACCGGTTTCCTCATAGAGCCCCTGTGCCAGGGAAAGCGCCGCGGGAATATCCGAATGTCCCATGGAGCATTTTGCGCTGTTAAGCGCTTTATCAATATCGTTCTTGGAATTTGCACGACGAATCAGGTATGATGGAGAATCGGCAGCAAGGATAACCGACAGATCACTGCCGTAGTTGAGCGTCTCGGCGAACTCCGATATCTTGACCAGCGCCCGCTCAAAACGGGTTATGCCCATACCGTCGGCAATATTCATACTGGCGGATGAGTCGATAATCAGGGCATAAGAGACGTTTGCACCGTATAAAATCTTGGCTGGATGCGCTGCAGTTATGGCAATTCCCGCGATCAGGAGCAGCTGCAGCAAAAAAAGAAGGAATTGGCGCAAACGCTGCAGCGGCAGCCGGTTCTTCTGGAAGCGTTCGCTGAGCCGCCATATATATGTGCTCGATAATATATAATCGTCGTGACGGGAACGTATTATATATATAATAATCAGAACCGCTACACCGAGCAAAGCCCAGAGAGCGGCAGGCATTAAAAACTTCATTTGATAATTCCGGCAGTTGCCGCCTCGCGATAAAGCAGCTTTTCGATAGGTATATCTGTCACGGTGGTGATGAAAGATATCTGACGGGAAGCACAAAATTCATGGATATCATTTTGGTGCCATTCCAATGCCGCTGCGTAGGCTTTGAATGCAGAACGGGTCATTTCTTTTCTCATGTTGCGCTCGTCTTCCTCTTCCTCCGTCTCCGAGTCTAGAAGCATCAGCTTACCGCTGAGTTCCGGGGTCAGCTCATCACGTGCCAGCACCTGAATCAATACCGTCTCGCGACGGTTGGAGCGAAGCTGCTCGGCAGCTGCCTTCCAATCGCTGTCTGTCATAAAGTCGGAGATGATGTAGGAAATTCCGCCGCCCCTCGCCTTATCCGGATTGGATGTAACTGCCTCTCCGATATCCGCATCCCCCGAAAACTGTACGCGGTTCATCGCTTCAGCTGCGCGATAAAAGGCGTCACGTCCTACAATAGTACGCTCCTCCTTCATAAGCGGCAGGCATTCCCCGCCTCGCAAAAGGAAAACAGAAACACGATCCATTGCCGACACGCCGAGATATGAAAGCGCAACTGCCATTCTCAGCGCATACCACGACTTTTCTGGAGTTCCCCAATCCATCGACGCAGAACAATCTATATATATATGATGATGCAGCTGACGCTCATCTTCATACAGGCGAAGATAGAGTTTTTCGAAACGTCCGTACAGGTTCCAGTCGATACGCCGCAGGTCGTCACCCGGCTGATACTCTCTGAAATCGGCAAAGTTAGGAGAACTTCCGTATGCTTTAGAACGTCGGGTACCGCCGAATCGACCGTCCATCAGCTCGCGAACATTCAGATCCAACCGGTCCAGCAAATCTATGAATCCTCCGTCAACTACGTTCTTCATTTGCCAACACGCGCCTTCTTTTTAAAAGCGGGCTCATTTGCATCTATAGGTTTAATATCTGCCGGCTTGCCGTTGAGCTCGTTAAGCAAACCTGCAATAACAGTGTCGTTGTCAAGTCCGGCGGTTATAGACTCATAACTGAGCTTGATACGATGTCGAAGAACCGGGAACGCCAGGGCGTTGATGTCATCGTATGCAACATTAAATCGGCCTGCCATCAGCGCACGAACCTTTGCGGCGGTAATGAGAGCCTGAGCCGCTCGGGGGCTAGCGCCGAATCGTATGTATTTCTTTGTATAAGCCGGAGAACTGTCAAGCTCCGGATGTGTTGCCGTCACAAGCTTTGCGGTATATTGCAGTACCTCGTCAATAACCGGAATCTCCTTAGCTGTTGCGCGCATTGCAAGGAGTCCGTCACCGTCAATAACAGGAGATGCCACCTCGTCATCGGTCTCCTGTGTCATGTTTACTATATTTATCAGCTCCTCGTGAGACGGGAAACCCATGAGCAGTTTGAAGAAGAAACGGTCGCTCTGTGCCTCGGGCAGCGGGTATGTACCGTCCTGCTCAATGGGGTTCTGTGTAGCAAGCACAAAGAAGGGCTCGTTGAGCTTATATGTGTTTCCACCGGCGGTAACCGTATGCTCCTGCATTGCCTCAAGCAAAGCAGACTGTGTCTTTGGTGTTGCACGGTTAATCTCGTCCGCAAGAATAATACTGGAAAAGATGGGGCCATGCTGGAACTTTAGCTGATTGCGTCCGCTTTCATCTTTTTCGATTATATTCGTGCCGGTTACATCGGCTGGCATCATGTCGGGAGTGAACTGAATACGCGAAAACGGGAGCGAGAATACTCTTCCCATTGAGCGCACAAGTCTTGTTTTACCCACACCCGGGACGCCTTCCAGCAGCACATTGCCGCCCGCAATCATCGCAATCACCGAGCACTCTAAAACATCGCGCTGACCTACTATATCCTTTGACAATTCATTGAAAATCTCATTACATTTGCCTGAGAAGAACTGCAGATCATGTTCGTTTACCATAATTATCATCCTTTATCGTTTACTTATCAAGTTCACCGTAGTAGCCGTCAAATACTTCGGTAAGCCCATCGTCAAGCTTGCCTTTATCGATTGCTTCAAGATATTCCGCGTAGTAGAACGCAAAAACTTCACCATAAGGCACACTGCCTGCAAAGGGGTCATATATCGGCTCGGTCATAAGCATCTCTATCTCTTCGCCCGGCTCGATAGCCTCTTCTTCGCCGCCCTCCGGAGGTGGTGGTTCTTCCTCCCCTTCTTCCCCCTCAGCCGGCACTTCTTCTACCGGAACTTCCTCCGGCGGAACCTCCTCCTCAACCTCTTCCTCATTGCCCAGAATCTCCTGCTTTGCCTGTCTCAAAATTTCCAGCAGAGCAAGAATTATCCCTTCATCCTGAAGCTGAAGGTCGAGAGCCGGGGCAACCGCTTCATTAAGCGAGGCGAATGCTTCGTCCAGCATTTCGTTTATATCGGTTTCTTCTTCAGAAATGGCAGCCTCAGCGGCTTCATCAAGATCGATGGTATATTGTTCAAGGGCATCGCGAAGGGCATCTCCCTCTTCAGTCTCCGAGGCTTCCAGCGCAGCGCGCAGCGCCTGTGACAGCTCAGCGAGACGTTCCTCTATCGGGCGCTCATCCTCGGGGTTATTTAACATTTCGCGCAGGACATCAAGTGCAGCTGTGACTGCATCGGCATCACCTGCAATAAGTGCATCTCCCAGTTCCCTGGTTATATTCTGCCCCTGTTCCTGTTCCTGCGCATTCTCCTGTTCCTGCGGCTGATCCGGAGTTTGCCCCTGCTTTTCATCCGCCAGTGCCTCTCCCAACTCGTCACGTGTCAGCCGATCAAGCCTGCGCTGAAGCCGATCCTCAAGCATGGAAATCTCGGCTGCCATGTCAAGCGGGTCTTCAAGCCCCTGAACATTTGCCTCAAACTCGTCTATCATGGCGTGCATATCACGCTCTATATATTCATCCAGCTCATGGGCGTTTACCTCATCACGCAGCTGTTGAATCAGTTCAAGCAAACGTTGATAAGCTTCATTGACAGGCGGTTCATCTTCAGCAAATACTTCCATTATGTTATACGGAACCGCCGAGAGCAGTGCGAAAGAGAGTATAACAGCTATGCAGGCAATAACCGATTTTCGGCTGACAGACCATTTGACCTTTGCCGGGTCGACTGTTGTAAGATGATTAGCAGCATCCTTTCGCTGCATCTGCGCGATGTAGGTATTCTCGTTCCGCAGCGCGTACATGGTTGACGCCCGTTCGTATAACCCTGCGTCGTCAACCCGTGCGCACAATGTCTTTGTTCTCGGATAATATTTAAAAACAAACAGCAATACTGCCAGCACCATTACCGCAGACAATGAGGCAATCAGCAGCCACCATCCGGGATCCGTTGAAAGCAGGTGCAGAATTATCAGAACCACGACATCTAACGCACCGATGATTATCGCGCCGGCTATAAGCGATTTTAGTATCGCTTCGGGAAGCAAGCGCCGTCGGAATGGACGCAAAAGTTTAAGTTGTTCCATATATCAAACCCTATTTACATCATTGCCGGTGACAATCCTGCAGACAACCGCAGTATCGTCAAATATCAACTTGTCATTGCCGACAAATGTATTATGCCGGCTCGCAGATTCTTTATGCTTATCACCGGCGCCGTAATATTCGCTTCAACATCGCTCGAAGGCTAGATCGGTTCTCGTCATCTCACAGTCGATGATATGCAACGACCGCCTTTCAAACAGAACTCGATCGACATTCGTTTTGATGACTCTGAATTATTATTTATTCCTAAATAACCTTTCTCACGGACGGCAGACTTTTTACGAAAATATCCACAAAACCATCCTTGAAGCAATGAGATATTCGTGTTACAATTATATCACCACGGTCACTTCATGTCAATAACAACCGAAAGGAACGCAGAAAATGTCCAATAAACGAATTTATGTCGGTTCTGGCGCCGATAAGGACTTCAATGATTTGATTTCCGCACGGGATGCCGCACGGGTATATGGCCCAGGTACCACTGTGCATGTTGCTCCGGGCATTTACCGTGAAACACTGGAACTTGACATCCATGACAGAGGTATATCATATATTGCCGAAGAAGGTGCGGTTCTCACCGGCGGATATGAGATACCATACAACAGCACTTCACCGGTTTCTGACGATATTTCTAAAAGGTTCGATGTCGACGCCCTATCCCACATACGCGTAATTGATCTGCGCACTCACGGGTTAACTTATGACGACTGGGGACCATTATGTGCAATCGGCGCTTATCAGACTTCGTCACGTTACGACAATGCGCCACAGGGTGAAAACATTGAAGTTTTCTCAGGCGATAAGCGAATGATTTTGGCAAGATATCCGAACGACGGTTATCTTAAGCTTGACGCAGTGCTGGACTGCGGCGAATGCAACGAATTTCCGCCACAAAACTACTGGACACAGAACCGGACTAAACGAAACCCGCGCGGCGGCTGTTATATCATCGACCGTGAAACCAACGAACGTGCAAAACGATGGTGTGAGCCGGAAACAGCGTGGGCATTCGGTTACTTCTTCTGGGATTGGGCAGATTCCTCTACCCCGGTACGCCTTGACACAGTGAACAGGGCTTTTTTCCCAAAGTATGTAAGTAATTTCGCCGCTCGCGCCGGTGCTCTGTATTATTTCTACAACATCCTGGAGGAACTCGATTCACCGGGTGAGTGGTATCTCGACCGCGAAAATGGACTGCTCTATGTCTATCCTTATGAGTACGGCGATACAATAACCGTTTCTGTCTCTCGAAAACCGCTGATTAAAGCGGAAGGACTCAGTGATTCCGTTATTTCAGGCTTCACTCTAACCAACACCTGTACCAACGGAGCAGAATTGACCGGCACAAACATCACTATTGAAAGGCTTAAAGTCAGTAATGTAGCAGGACATGGAATTGTCGCATCGGGCAGCCGAATTACCGTCAGCCGCTGTCATATATCTCACACCGGTCGAGGTGGAATTTACATCAGTGGCGGCGACCGTGAAACCCTAACACCCGGCAACTGTATCGTAACTAACTGCCTTATTCACGACTTCTCCGAGGTTTATCAGACCTATCAGGCAGGGGTTTGTATCAGCGGTGTGGGCAATACCTGCAGCCACTGCGAAATATACAACTCACCACATGAAGCCATCACCTACGGCGGCAATGACATCATAATCGAGTATAACAATATTCACGATGTAGTCATCCATTCCAGCGATGCGGGCGCTATATACGCCGGGTATGACTGGACTGCACACGGATGTGTTATTCGCTATAATATACTTCGGGATATCGGCGGTGACGGCTTCCATCCCGACGGTATCTACTGGGACGACGGATTGTCAGGGCAGTCGGCGTACGGCAATATTATTATCAATGTGGGTAAAAATTCCTTCCTTGTCGGCGGAGGTCGCGACTGTGTGGTACGCGACAACATAATAATAAGCGATGCTACACCTATCTCATATGACGACCGCAACCGTGACGGATTTGTTCATGGCGGATGGGCGCGTCAGTCCTGCAACACGCCTGAATCCAAACACTGGGAGAATCTTCGTATCATGCCTACAAAGTCACGGGTTTGGGCTGAAAAGTATCCTGCTCTTTCCCGTTATCTCACCGACTTCAGTATGGTCGACCATCCGGACTTTCCGGTCAATCCGGCAAATTCGGTTGTTGAGAACAATATAATCATTCATCCGGAAGGAAAGTCGCTGTCACTGGGGCGCTCCGTCGGCGATTACAGCAAAATCGGTGAAAATCCGGTCTACCGCACACCTGAGGAAGCAGGTTTTGATCTTGACACATTGACCTTTGTAACAAAGCGTGACGGGTTCCCGGAGATTCCGGTATCAAAAATCGGCATAATTGCCGAGTAATCGGTTTTCAATCAAAATCGGTACATACGCATAATATTAATTTTGGTGCCCATTTATATAGTATAAACAACACAAATATAAACAACACAAAACTTTGAAAGGACGGTTTACATTTATGTATCTTAAAGAAGAACTTGAACGCAGAGGTGTTCCAGCACTGCTGAAATTCGAGGACGGACGCGAAGTAACAGCCGAGAACTGGGAGGAACGCCGCCTTGAACTTGTGGATATACTCTCACGGGAGGAGTACGGCTATATGCCTGATGAGAAGTTCAAGGTTAGTGCGGCGGAAGCCGCAAAGCCGGCTCGCGACTGCGCCGGTAAGGCTGTAACCGAGCGTCTCACTCTAACCGTCAGCGGTTCTAAGGGCGATTTCAGTTTTCCACTTTTAATCTGCACCCCCGCCAAGAAACCGGGCGGCAAATGTCCATTGGTTCTTTTAATAAACTTCCGCCCCGACTTTCCGGACAAATATCTCCCCGCCGAAGAGATAATCGACCGCGGTGTCGGCGTAGCAATGATTTACTACAATGATATCGCTCTTGATAAGAACGAGTGGGAGAGCGGTATCGCCGGCATGTACCCCCGTCCCGAATACAGCTGGTCGAAGATAACCATGTGGGCATGGGCAGCCAGCCGATGTATGGATTACTTTGAGACACGCAACGATATCGATTTTGAACGCGTCGGTGTCGCCGGGCATTCGAGACTGGGTAAAACCGCGCTTTGGTGCGGTGCAAACGACACGCGTTTCAAGTATGTCTTCGCGAATAACTCCGGCTGTTCGGGCGATGCAATCACGCGCTGCAAACGCGGTGAGACTGTTGAAATAATCTACAGGGCATTCCCTTTCTGGTTCGTACCGAAGTATAATGAATATGCCGGACGCGAACAGGATATGCCCTTTGACCAGCACTTTGTGGTTGCTGCAAGTGCTCCGAGAGTTGTTGTCTGCGGTGCTGCGGAAGAGGACATATGGGCGGATCCCGAATCCCAATATCTCTCCTGCTGTGCAGCGTCTCAGGCTTGGGAACTGCTGGGTGAGAAAGGTCTGATCGGAGTTGACCGCTATCCTGAACCCGGAGACATTTTTACCAAAGGCAAGCTCGGATTCTTTATGCGTCCTCACGCACATTACTTCAGCCGGTATGACTGGAACCGATACCTCGATTGTTTTCTCATCTGACACTGACACGGAGAAATTATATGTATGTACGAAATTTGGGCTGTCCTTTTCGGACAGCCCGATTCTATCTGTTTAATTACTTTGCTTCCCGTTTGTTCGCTGCATAACATTGACAGCCCCAATGATAACCTATAATTTGCGAACAATCGATTTATGCGATGCCTTCGAAGAGATCGACGGTCTTCTGCATAGCTGCGATATATGATGCGGAACTGCTTGCGATTTTTGAGGCAAAGGTTTCGGCGCCTGAATTGAGCATACTGGTGTAAAGACCCGAACTGCCCCAGTTGAAGATTAATCCGAGATCAAACGCGCGTGAAGCAAATATCAGATCGAGCATTTCCGCGGACTCCTCGTCACGGGCATACTTTGTCTTAACCGAGGTCTCGATATACGCTGGGAGCGTGGTCAGACTTGACTCGAATGAGAGGGACTCAAGCATGATGCCGGTGCGTTCCATGTCGGTGTTGATAATCGGCACCGATATTGAGTTTGTATTGCCATAGCTGCAAACACAGCTGTATCCATCTTGATTTTCTTCATACTTAGGCTGTGGAATTATTCCGAAACTGGTGTCAAGACCACGCAGCAGAATAACACGGTTCATACCCGTTATGTAGAACAGAGCCCTGTCATCCGCCATCATGCCTCCGAAGCAGTCAGTCCAAGCGTCGTTATATGTACCTTTCACTCGGTCGATAAAAAATGTAAGGGTTTTGTCGCTGAGTATTTTACTTGCAACATCAAAGCAGTTGATGACACGCTCACCGTCAAGATTGAGTTCCGGAAGGTCATCAGCGTTCTTTTTGAACATCAATGTGCCTGTCCCGACCATAAGAGCATTGATATTCCAGCCCTCACCAACCGTACCATACGAGTCGGCTTCTGTCAGAACCCCATCGCCGTCAACCTCAAACGACACCGTCTTGCACATTTCGAGCATCTCTGCCAACGTCCAGGTACCGTCTCTGACAAGTTCATAAGGATTCTTCAAGCTGAATTTATCAATCATGTTCTTGGTAAAGAAGGTAACCCAAGTACCATGCTTATCCATAAGAGTGAAGTCGGAAACGGTTGTATACAGATTATCACCTATTGAAAGCTGATTACAGGCTCGCTGATCCCACCATGATTCTTCAAGTCCGAGGTAAGGAATTGATTTAAGATCGACCATTAATCCTTCCGCCGCAAGTGCGGATGATGAGGATATACTGTCACCGTATACATCGAAATCCTGCGAGCCGGCAAGTATGCTTGTGCGCGCCACCGACTGGTGGCTTGTTGTCTCGACCATGCCGAGTTTGACATTGTACGTGTCCTCGATAAGCTGATTTCGCATCGCCACCGCCTCGTTTACGACGTCACCAGCCTTTTCCTCGATATACAGCGTATCGAAAATATACCAGTGGGTATTGCCTGTGTTTCTGCCTCGCGAAATAAAACGGAACTCATAACCATCAAAGTCAGATTCCGGAAGCACCGGACGTCTTATAGTTGTTTCGGTCACTTCCTCTGTGACAGACGCAGTGGTAGCCTCCGCATTGTCGGATGACCCCCCTGAGCCTCCGCAGGCGATCAGTGACAGCAGCATAAGGATTACAAGAACAGCAGACAGTACTCTTTTCATAAAAAATGCCCCCATTATTGTGATATTCGCACAATTGTCTTAAGACTAATGTACTGCTATACATTATACATCTAATGCCGTAGAAAATCAAGTGCTTTTTAGTATCTATGCACAATTTTCCGGTGTTTTATGTACCTAAAATGATTAACCAAGGTTCGTGAATTGATCCATGGTTTTCTTAATAACAGCCTTATATGATTCTGCATTGGATGCGACGGTTGAAACGAAGCCTTCCCTTCCGGATGTCATAACCCTGGTGAACATTGAATCGATACCCCAGTTGAAGACGATGCCCAGATCGAAGCAGCGCGAATCTAGTATTAGATCAAGCATATCCGCCGATTCGGAATCGCGGGAGTATTTAGTTTTAACCGAAATTTCGATATATGCTGGCAGTGTGGTCTGGCTGGACTCAAAGGTTAGCGCCTCAAGTATAATGCCGGTACGCTCAAGCTCTATATTTGTTATTGGTATTGATATGGCATTTGTATTGTTATGTGAGCAGACACAACTGTACCCTTCCTGATGCTCATCATACTTTGGATTTGGTATGATGCCGAATTCCATGTCTATACCGCGGAGCAGAATAACACGGTTCATACCTGTGATATAGAAAAGTGCCCGATCGTCAGACATCATACCTCCGAAGCAATCAATCCACTTATCGTTGTAACTTCCCTTTATTCTGTCTGTAAATAGAGATATACTCTTATCGCCTATAATGCTGCTTGCCATCTCAAATGCATCTATTACACGCTCGCTTTCAAGATTAAGCTGCGGTATATCCTTATTATCCTTGACACAGGTGGGACAATCTGCACCCAGCATAAGAGCTGTTATATTCCATGACTCTCCAACGGTACCATATGAGTCAGCCTCGGTCAGTACACCGTCACCATCAACCTCAAACGACACCGTCTTGCACATTTTAATCATAACGGGCAGCGTCCACCCACCAGTTCGAACCAGTTCGTAGGGATTATCAAGATTGAACTTCTCAATCATGCTCTTCGTGAAGAAGGTAACCCAAGTGCCGTGCTTGTCAAGCAGTGTAAAATCGCTACAGGTGGTATACAATCTGCCTCCTATGCTCATCTGCTCACGGGCGCGTTGATCCCACCATTCCTCCTCAAGCCCGAGATATGGCACACCGAAAAGGTCCACCATCAACCCCTCTGCAGCCAGCGCCGATGCTGAAATAAAGTTTTCACCGTAGACATCGAAATCGTCCGAGCCGGCAAGTATACTCGACCGTGCAACCACCTGATGATCTTTTGTCTCAACCATACCGAGTTTGAAGTTGTAGGTATCCTCGATGAGTTGATTGCGCATTGCTACCGCCTCGTTTACAACATCGCCTGCCTTTTCCTCGATATATAACGTATCAAAAATATACCAGTGGGTATTGCCTGTGTTTCTGCCTCGCGAAATAATACGGAACTCATAACCATCAAAGTCAGATTCCGGAAGAACTGGGCGTCTTATTGTTGTTTCAGTCACTTCCTCCGTGACAGACGCAGTGGTAGCTTCCGCATTGTCGGATGACCCACCTGAGCCTCCGCAGGCGGTCAGTGACAGCAGCATAAGGATTGCAAGAACTGCAGACAGTACTCTTTTCATCAAAATGCTCCCCAATAATGTGATGTTAGCACAATTGTCTTAAGACCAATTTGATTTTGTAAATTATACATCTAATGCCGTAGAAAATCAAGTGTTTTTTAGTCTCTATGCACAATATTTTTGTGTATACCGTACCATTGACAATATTAACGGAAACATGCTGATTGAGTCGCGTTTTTTGATAACGACCTTGAAGGGTTCTGCATTAAATACAAATAATACCGCAGTTTTCGGCTATTTTTTCGCTTTCACAAGCATATATCTGGCGTTGCCTGCCGGCTCAGACGTAATATCGGTAAAACCCGCGGCTTTGAGCGCGCGAATCTCGTTTTCAATAGTCAGCGGCGTATCACCGTGGGGACGCATCTCGGGATTCTCCAGATACCACTCAAGTGATGCATCCTGAGATGCCTGATCTGCCGCATAGTAATCCGAGTTTACAAATATTCCGCCGGGCTTCAGACACTCATATACCTTTCTAAACAGCCTGACTTTATCTTCCTCGAGAAAGTGATGCAGCGCAGATGTGGAAATAACCGCATCATAACCTATCCCCTCCGGCAGTCCGAAGTCTGTTTCGAAGAAGTCGCCGATGATTATATCAACGCGGTCTGCAAAGGGACGCTTTGAAAGCTGCGCAAGCATGTTAGGCGAAATGTCCAGCGCCGTTACCCGCGCATCCGGGAAGCGCTCGAAGAAGCGAAAGAGTTCAAGTCCAGTTCCAGTTCCGAGGTCAAGTACATTTCTCACGTCGTCGGGCAGCGCATCTGTAAGCATTACCTTGCTTGGCGCGAAAGCTGCATGCACATCGTCATAACTTTCGGCGGCTTTTGCATCGAAGAACCATTTCATCTCGAGACCGCGCTTTTTTAGATCCATTGTATTCGTATTGCTCATAATCTATCCCTTCCCGGCGGCATTTAATCTACCCTCCGACTTGACAGGCATGGTACCGGATGTTATACTCATTACATTAAGAACCGAGGTGTAAACACATGAAAAATGAAGTTATTCGTCTGCGCAAAGATGATCCCGACATAACACTCACAACTTATGTACAGGATGAGGACTGGCGCATGCGCGACGCAATACTGGTTATCCCGGGTGGCGGCTATGGCATGGTATGCTCCGACCGTGAGGGAGAGCCGATTGCACTTGCATTTGCAGCGCGCGGGGTCAATGCCTTTGTGTTAAATTATTCAGTAGGCGATAAAGCGGTATTCCCCCGCCCTCTCGCCGATGCATCGCTTGCAATGGCGCATATCAAGGCTCACGCCGTTGAATATCACATCAACCCCGACCGTGTATTCTGCGTCGGATTCTCTGCCGGCGGACATCTCGCCGCCAGCTTAGGTACACTCTGGCATATGCAGAGCGCAGTTGACATGGCAGGCATTGAGTACGGCAAGAATAAACCGGCAGGTATGGTCCTCTGCTATGCGGTGCTTTCCGCCGGTGAGATGGCTCACAAGGGTTCGTTTCACAGAATTTTAGGTACTGATAAGCCCACAAAAGATCAACTTGATCTCTACTCGATAGAGAAGCATATAGACGACCGCACCGTACCCGCCTTCTTCATGCACACCGCCGACGATGCCGTGGTACCGGTACAGAACGCGCTACTGACCGCCTCCGCAATGGCCGACAAACATATCCCGTTTGAACTGCACATATACCCGCATTGCCCTCATGGTGTGGCTCTTGGTGATGACCAGACCTCACGCGGAAATCCCGGCTGGGACAATGAAGCTATTTCCGATTGGGTAGGCGATGCCGTCCGCTGGATGAAAACCGTCTGATCCGACTATGACCATACAGTGCACATCCAACACAAAGTCAGATGTGCACTGTATTACTTTCCTGTCAGTATTCCAGCTTTGCATAGGCTTCGTTGATTTCCGCAAGCTTTGCAGTCATCGAAGTCTCGCTTGAAGCTACCGTGGAGGCAAGAGTGTTCTGACCGTTTTTAAGCTGTGTGCGAAGTGTACTGACACTTATAGGGAATATACCGATATAGAGTATCGCAGGATCAAGGTACATATTGCCGGTTATGAGATCGAGCATCTCCACCGATTCAGCGTCGTTTGCATACTTTATGGTCAGTGCCGTCTCATAGTATGCCGGCTTGACAAGCAGATAACTCTCGGAAGCGTAAGCTTCAAGGAACAGACCGATGTCATCCCACTTCGACACATCCGCAGATACCGGTATGCCGTATACCAGGAATTGATCCTGAGCCATGGTATAGTAGCTCTGCTGAGCCTCGCTGCTCTTGGGAATGGGCACGATTCCGTATTCGTCGCTCATGTTGCGAAGCAGATCCTTCTCAACAATATATAGACGCGCATTTGAAACACCTACCCTGCCCTCTGCGAAGCTACCATAGATGTTGTCATCTTTGTCGGCGTTCTTATAGGTTCCCGTACCGTTTACCAATGCAAGGAGTTTATCCATAGATGTGCTGAAGTGATCGAGATCAATGTCAAGGACATAGTTGTCATCTTCATCCTTGACTGCGGTCCGCAAGTTCAGCGCTCCCCAGAAGCCATCGTTGATAGATGTGTCGGTGTTGGCGCGGGTGTAGAAGCCGTACTGATCTCCCGCGTCTGCGCTGCCGTCGCCATTTATGTCATTATAAAGCTTCTGAGCAATTTCATTCAGCTTATCGAGTGTCCATACACCATTGCTTACAGCCTCGTATGGGTAATCGATTTTATATTCGGTGAACAGGTTCTTGTTGAAGAGCTGCACCATCAGATAGCGGTAGAAACCCAGCGCCATCGGTCCGGTGGCGATGTATTGTTTGCCGCCAACCGAAACCGAATCATTGAAGTATCTCGCCCAATATGGCTTGCTCAGATCAAGATGCTCAAGCGTTTTGAGGTTAATAAGGCTGCCTTTCATTGAAGTTCGCGCCGCGTGATAAGAGTTGTTGCAAAACAGATCATATACAGAATCCCCCGCAGCAACTGCCGCTTCAAGCTTCTCTACACCCGCCATATCAGACACGCCGACCACATCCACTACATTGATTTCACAGTTAAGACGTGTCATGACCGCCGCATTTCGTTCGAATACGGCATCGTTGATAACTTCGCCGTTCATAGCCTCAACACGAATCTCGGTCTTTGCCTGTTCCTCGTAACGAGCGAGGATAGTCATAACCGCACCGTTTAAATCCACGCTGTCCGGCAGATCGTCAAGGTGCGGGTCTGCGGCGGTGGTCTCGAAAGGCTGTGTCTCTGTTCCCGGCTGTGTTTCGGTCGATGATAAACCTGAACTGCCGCATGATGAAAGCATACCTGTAATAAGAACTGTGCACAGGATTGCCGATACGATTTTTTTAATCATTTCTGTTCCTCCCGTTGCTGCGATATACGCCGCTTGTCGCTATAAATAATCAGTAGTCCAATACCCCGAACTCAAGTCCGGTTGCCATGGGTGCGCGGCGTTCATACTTCGACTCGATATGAACCTCACGACGCTCTCGTCCGCTGCGTGCGAAGCCCTCCATAAGTTCAAGCACATGGAAGGTCTGTGTGTAATCACAGCGGAACTCCCTTCCGGTTACCATGGCTTTAGCCATATCTGCAAGACCCAGAGCGCGGCTGTTGTCCTCATACGGGAACCGGAGCGGCATATCCTGTGTCCCCTCACCCGGTTTGAATAGTCTTACAGGCCCGCCGAAGCCGTTGGGATCGGGACAGAAGAGCGTACCCTTTGAACCGTATACTTCGAGCCGCGCCTGTCCGGGGTAATGAACGTCAAATGTAGTGTAAAGCGTTCCCACCGCTCCCGACTCAAAACGCATATTGCCGGCATAAAGGGTGGGCACATCGACATCGATAATCTCACCGTTATGAGGCTGGCTGGTTATAAGACGCTGAGGAAAGCTGATTTTTGTCATGGCGGATACATCGGTAATACCGCCACACATATTGATAAGCCCCGTCAGATAATAGGGACCCATGTCAAACATCGGACCGCCGCCGTATTTGTAGTAGAATTCGGGGTCGGGATGCCAGGTCTCGTGACCGTGGCAGATCATAAACCCTGCACAGCCTATCACATCGCCTATGGCTCCCTCATCAATGAGTTTGCGGCAGGTCTGGATACCGGCGCCCAGGAAGGTATCGGGGGCGCCGCCAAGCATCAGCCCTTTCTCCTGTGCAAGCGCCACCAACTCGCGTCCCTCCTGGAGAGATGCGCCCAGAGGCTTTTCACAGTAAACATGCTTGCCGGCGTTCAGTGCCGCTTTGCTGACCTCATAATGTTCGTAGGGACGTGTGATATTCAATACGATATCCACATCCGGGTCGGCAAACAGCTCATGCATATCGTCATAAAGCTTAGGTATATTGTATTTCTGAACAGCCCTCTGAGCTCTTTCGGGTATGAGTTCGCATACCCCTGCGATTTCGATTTCTTTGTAGCGCTTTGTGATATTCTCAAGGTAAATACCGCTGATCGCTCCGCACCCGACAAATCCGATTTTAACAGTTTTCATACCGTAAGCCCCTCTTTCATCCTCATAATATTATGTTCTGTTAACATTCAAGTCCTCATCAACTTCATTTATGAATATTGTCTTACACATATTATATCATTGCTGTAAATTGATGTCAATGAAGGATAAATCAATTTTGAATCGGACAACGCGCCATGAAATTGTCATGAAAATAACGCCGAACATCAGCCGAACATCATAATTTCATCGTATTGACTTCACCGATTCAGCATGATATACTGTAATCAGATCAAAATACCGGAGGTACAATATGGATATCCTGAAATACAACGGCATACCGGAAGCTCACGGAATATCATCGTCCGATATAACTGATTTCATCTCGGATCTTGCACGCAGGGAGCTTTTCATGCACAGCTTCATTCTGCTGCAGGACGGCACGGTTATCGCAGAGGGCTACTGGCCGCATTTCAACAAGGATCGCAACCACCGCATGTATTCGGTCAGCAAGACCTTTGTCGCTACTGCTATCGGAGCTCTGATTGATGAGGGCAAGATTTCGATTGACGACAGCATAATGAAGTTCTTTCCCGAATATGCCGATGCGGACGAACTGCTGCATCTTACAACCATACGCGACCTGCTGATTATGGCAACACCCCACCGTTCCACAACATACAGCGTCAACGCAAAGAACTGGACAGAGACCTTCTTCAAAACTCAGCCGCATCATCCATCCGGCACGTTGTTTAATTATGATACATCGGGCAGCTATATTCTCGATGTTATCGTGCAGCGCGTATCCGGCAAACCCTTCTTGGAGTACCTCAAAGACAGGATGCTGCGCGAAATCGGCTTCACCGAGAACACCGATGTCGTAAAGGCACCCGAGGGCATCTCCTGGGGCGGCTCGGGTGTTCTCTGCACCACCCGCGATCTGGCTCGTCTGGCACAGCTCTACATGGATAAGGGGCGTTTTAACGGGAAACAGCTGCTATCGGAGGAATTTATAAACGCCGCCACCTCAAAGCAGATTGACAATTGCTACAACGGCTGGAAAACGAACACCGACGGTCACGGTTACGGATATCAGATCTGGCGCACCCGTGACAACAGCTATTCATTCCTTGGTATGGGCGGTCAGCTGGCTATCTCGATACCGGATAAAAGGCTGATTCTCTGTACAAATGCCGACGTTCAGGGTCTGCCCACAAACTACGAGGGCGTTTTTGAAGCGTTGTGGAACTTCATTGTCACACGCATGTCAAATTCACCGCTGCCCGAATGTCCTGCCGATTACAATAAGCTTATGGAAACACTTGCTGACCTAAAGTTTCCGATTCCCGCCGGCGAGAATTTCTCTTCCTGCGAGCAGGAGGTATTCAACCGCAAGTATATAGTTAAAGATACCGGAATATCCGAGTTCAGTTTCAGACGCGATGGAAACAAGGGAATATTCAGCTACACAAACCGCACCGGCAGTCATAGCTATGAGTTCGGCTTCGGCGAGTATCTGAATATTACATTCCCTGAGACACATTATTTCGGTGATACAATTGGTACCCCGCTCGGACGCGGTTATGATGCGCTTGCCGCCGCTGTCTGGGTAGAACCGCGGAAGCTGATGCTACGCACTTTCCTCACAGACGACTACTTCGGAAACTGGTGCGGAGTCTTCGCCTTTAAGGGCGACCGTGTAACCGTCGGACTCTCCAAAACAGCAGAATGGTTCCTTGACGAGTATACCGGATTCGGTTCGGGCATTGCCGCTGACGCAATGTAACTGATTCAAATACAAAATATCCGCATCACCTTCTATTACTCGATTTCTTATGATTAAATAACAAGAACCCCTCCCTTGCAGGATATGTCCCGCTGCAAGGGAGGGGTTCTGTCTTTCAGGCTTATAAACCAGCGTATATAGCTATTTTATTGTTTGGAGCCCTTTTTAACAATGAATCTGTCAAATATCAACAGTGCACATGGCAGAATAAAGAGAACCAAAAGGAGCGAACAAGCAGTTCCGTATGCAATCATCATACATGTCTGCGCAATGACCTTTTGCGTCATAACTATACTTACGGTTACGCAGGATGCTATGAGAATAAGCGAAGATGACAGAATAGTTCTTATTGAGTTGTTCATAGATTCTCCGCACGCCTTAAGTTTATCACTTTGCTCCATCCGTGACTCACGGTAATTATCAAGCAGCAGTATTCCGTAATCTATCGTTGCTCCCATCAGAATGCACTGCACCAGAATCAATGAAATGTAATTTATGGAGTAGCCCTGTATACCGACGATGGCAGTTGCTATAAATACTGCGGACTGAATCAGGATGACAAGTATAGCGGCACTTCCGAAGGAACGAAAGGTAATCCACACTACGACTAAAATTGAAACAACAGTAAGAATCGTAATGAGATTCATTTCCTTTTCGAAACCATTGTTCATTTCATAAGCCATTATTGAACTGCCTATAAGATGTGGGGCTTTTGTGAAGCTGCTTTCCGATTTTTCTGACAATTCCGTTATAAATGAGAAAGTCTGAGGTTCTTCAGTCGGCAGATCGGCGGACACAATCATTCGGTTATATTGCTTGCCAACCAGCATATCTCTGCTTTCGTTGATTTGCTTTTCGCCGTCCTTAACCTGAGTGCGCATATCTTCATCGATAACCGCTGAGTAAGTTTCATCGGATAATACATCAGCATTTATGAAACGAATTAGCTCTTCGAGTGTAATTGAAAGATCATCAACATCGAGCGTGGACATTCTTCGGATTTTCTGCATCTCCTCAATGTCGCTCTTGTCCTGATCAAGTTCCTCTGACAGCTCCTCAGCAGTCATTTTAACGCTGTATATCCTGCGGCCGTCTTCTATTTTTTGTTTTGCATCCTCCAGTTCTGTCTTGTTCTTCTGAATTTCCAGTTTTCCATCTTCAATCTGACTGCGTCCCGAAGCAATCTCCGAGCGTCCTGCTTCTATCTGCTTTTTACCGTCTTCAATCAGTATTCTTGCCTCTGCCAATTGCTTCTTCTGAGCGGCTATCTGCCGTTTGCCCGCTTCAAGCTGTGCTCTTGCCGATGTCAATTGTTTCTTCTGAGTGGTTAATTCCTGTTTACCCGCTTCGAGCTGTGCTCTTGCCGACGTCAATTGCTCCTTTTGAGCGGCTATCTCCTGTTTGCCCGCTTCAAGCTGGGCTCTTCCTGCCGCCAATTGTTCTTTTTGAGCGGTCAATTCCTGTTTGCCCGCTTCAAGCTGTGCTCTTCCTGCCGCCAATTGTTCTTTTTGAGCGACTATCTCCTGTTTGCCGGCTTCAAGCTGTGCTCTTCCTGCCGCCAATTGTTCTTTTTGAGCAGCTATCTCCTGTTTGCCGGCTTCAAGTGCCGCACGGCTTTCCTTGAGCTTTTGTTCCTGCTCACCTATCTGCTCTTGAATCATCTCATCAGTCATGCCGGCAAGACGCATTTGCTCTTTATTGCTGTTTAATTCTGCTTCGCCTGCGCTTAACTGCTGTTCCTGCGCTAACAGTTCCGTTTCCGCGGCATTTAACTGGGCCTCTCCCGAGCTCAACTGCTGTTCCTGCGCTGACAGCTCCGTTTCCGCGGCGCTTAACTGAGCCTCTCCCGCGCTCAACTGCTGTTCCTGCGCCGGCAGTTCCTTTTCTGCGGCACTTAACTGAGCTTCTCCTGCGCTCAACTGCTGTTCCTGCGCTGACAGCTCCGATTCCGCGGCGCTTAACTGAGCTTCGCCTGCGCTTAACTGCTGTTCCTGCGCTGTAAGTTCCTTTTCTGCGGCGCTTAACTGAGCTTCTCCTGCGCTTAGCGGCTTTTCCTGTTTCTTTATCTCAGCCTCAGCCTCCACTATCTTAGCCTCACCATCGATTATCTGCTGTTCCTGCGATAAAAGCTCTTTTTCAGACGCAATCAACTCGTCTTCGCTTTCATTGATCAGGGCTTCGTTATCGGCAATCTGTTTTTCAGCATCTATGAGCTGTTTTTCACCGTCCGATATTTCGATCTCGGCATCAGCAATTGTCTTTTTGCCGTCTTCCAGTTCGGCTCTGGCTTTTTTAATATCCGCTTTCTGTTCATCGCTCATAAAATCGGAATATGTGGGATTTTGGGCGATTTTCTCATCGATGTAGCAGATAAGATCATAAGCCGTGATTTTCTCGTATGGCTCATTGTTTGAAGTTTCTTTGTAGAGCTGATACAGTATTTTTGCCTGATCTTCGGATATATCCATGTCTTCGGCAAACAAAGAATAATTATAGGATTTGCCTATGGTGTTCGAATAATCCTGCACATAATTTACATCTTCCTGTATATCGATGTGAAATCATCATATGTGTAGTATTCTGTTGCGAAAGAGAAAACACACCTAAAACTTGTTGGAGGAACAAATGGAAAAAAAGGAAAATCAGCGCACTCGTCTTACAAAACAGCTTCTCAGGAAGAGTCTTGTATCACTGCTTCAAAAAAAACCGTTATATCAGATTACCGTAAGTGAATTATGCAGCGAGGCTCAAATAAACCGTTCGACCTTTTATAAGCATTACGGCAATGTTGTGGATGTAATGACCGAACTCGAAAATGAGGTCAGACAAAAAATAAAAAGCTGTACGCAGGAAATCAAGACGGAAGGTATTGATTATGCGTTGCAGCCTTTGTATAATCTTCTTTGTTATATGAAAGAAAACCAAGACACGATTTGCCTGATATTAAAACACAGTTACGACGACAGCTTTCTGAAAACGCTGGTAAAAGATGTGCTTGTGTTCATGACCGACGTTATTAGTAATCCGCAAATCAAGGAGGTTGCCCTCTCTGATTATATTTTCAAATTTATAATAGCAGGTAATATCAATATCATAGAAAACTGGATAACCGGTTCAATGAATGAAACGCCAATGGAGATAGCGCAGATCATCTGTGATATCTCCATTGCAATACTTCAGATGGAGCGTTCAACACAAAAGTGATGCATCGCTAAATGATTCATTTTTATTCCGTATCTTTCTGTTCGCGGTATTTCTCCGCCTGCGCTTCAAACATCTCGTAGTACATACCCTTTTTCCGAATAAGCTCTGAATGAGTTCCCTGTTCCGCAATCTCTCCGTCTTTCATCAGGTATATCATATCGGCGTCGACGATGTTGGACAGCCGATGGGAAATGACGACCGTCGTGGCTTTGACATTTTTGTCCCGGATAACTTTGTTAAGTTTCGCTTCCGCCAGTGGGTCAAGCGCACTCGACGGTTCATCCAGAAGCAGCAGACCGAAATCCCCGGTATATACACGGGCAAGACCGAGTTTCTGTTCTTCGCCGCCGGATAATTCTATCCCGTCTTCCGAGAATTCTTTCGTTATATATGAATCGATGTCGGCGCCCGACTTCTCGAGCACCTTTATAAGATCCAGCATGTCGAGAATTTCGAGTACCTTATCATCCGACACTTCGCGGTAGAGCTTCACATTGTCTTTGAGGGAAAACGAATAGATGACAGGCTGCTGGAATGCAACTCCGATCTCGGTGCGTGTTTTATGTATGTCATATTTTTTGATATCGGTTCCGTCAATCTCGTAACTGCCGTCGTCGAAGTCATAAAGCCTTAGCAGCAGCTTCACCAAAGTGGACTTCCCCGAACCGTTTTCGCCGACGATAGCGGCTTTTGCTCCGGCGGGAATGTGCATATCGATGCCTTTAAGTCCGAAATTGGAGTGTTCGTATTTGAACGACGCGCCGGAAAGATCGATCCTGAACGGAGAGTGCGTCTGCGGGTCAATCAAATCCTTTGCATCGTCCGGAGACTCGATCTTTGATTTCGCATCCATGAAAACGCGCATCTTCTGAACATAAAAGCTGATGCTGTTTGCTGAGACAACAATATTAGTCAGAGACGAAATGTATGAGCGCAAAGACCAGCTCGCGCTGAACAGCGCGGCAAAGCTGCCTATACTCAGATTGTTATGAATTATTTCATATGAGAGATACAGCATTATCAGGAAACTCGTGATAATTGTATTCAAGTTGTCAAATGTCGAGAAGAGTATCCTCTTCGGAACAAATCTTTTCAAAATCGAGACTTTTTCATCGGCGGCATCATCATAAACCGAGAACATAAATTCGCCGGCGCGGGTACACTTCAGATCGGCGGCATTCTCCCGCAGATAAAATATCCTGTTTACAAACCCGAGCCTTCTGTCGGTATATACCAGTTTTTCATCTGCCTGATGCGAAAGCTTATTCTTCGGGAAAGAGATCAGCGTTGATATTATTATGTTGATTATTACAAACAACATCAGAAAGAAGCTGACGCTTGACATCATCGTTATTATAACAAAAATACCGGAAAACAAAGAAATAAAAGAAACTATAGATGACTTAGCTGTATTCACGTAATCGGTAAAGTCATTTATGGTCCAGGTATAATTGTTAAAGTACTCCGGGTTGTTGATAAAATTATAATCCGTTGCCAACGCCTTCTTATATACTGATTTTCTTATTTTATCGAATATTTTAGCCTCAATGGGGGAGCTGTAGCGACTATATATGTCATTAATCAGTTTCAGACAAAAAAGCAATGCCAGATATATCCCTATCAGCGCGAGAACATTCAAGAATGCCTTTCCCTCTGCAATAGCGTCCACAACTGCGCGCGTTATATTCAGATTTAAAAATGTAGATAAGGGTATGAAAATCATCTCAACCAGCAGCGTGACAAAAAAGAACTTTTTGCCATACTTCCAATAGAAAGAGAAAAGATAGAACATGTCTTTAAATGCTTTGAGATGTTTCATACGATTTACCTCGCTCGGACTTTCATTGATTTTGTTTGTATAAGCCATTGCTTCTTCGTCATAAGCCATTAGTTATATACGTTTTGTTTCACCACACAATACGTATATGCAGCGGCTTTTGTTCCCGAATAATATAAGGGGCTGTATCAAAACAGCCCCAATAACTATCTTTTTGATCTTTTTAAATTTGACGCATTGCAGCCGTTGCACGCAGCGCAGCATCCGCTGCACCCGCTTTTTCTGCGTTGTTTTATTATATGCAATACAGCGAGTCCGGCGGCTGCGGCAACAGATGCGATAAGCAAATAATCTATAATACTCATATAAACAGACCTCCGATCTGATAGACCGCAAAGGCTGCCAGCCAGGCTATACCGGTCTGCATGACTACCACCCCAAAGGTTACGAGCTTCGAACCCATTTCGCGTTTAACTGTGGCTATGGCTGCGATACAGGGTGTATACAGCAGTGTGAAAACTAAGAAACTGACTGCGGTAAGTGGCGTGAAAAATGATGTGAGGGATGTGCTCAGGTTATCAATACTGGTATGAAGCAGCACCGACAAGGTGGAAATCACTGCCTCCTTTGCGGTAAATCCGGAAATCAGCGCCGTTGCGATTCTCCAGTCGCCAAAGCCGAGGGGGCTGAGTAAAGGAGCGATACACTGTCCCAACGTTGCCAGCATCGAATCGGCGCTGTCAGCCACTACATTTAAGCGTATATCAAAGGTCTGAAGAAACCAAACGATTACCGTCGCAACAAATATGATTGTAAAAGCACGCTGCAGGAAATCCTTTGCTTTATCCCATAAAAGGAGCGCTACACTCTTTGGCGATGGTATACGATAATTCGGCAGTTCCATGACAAATGGAACCGGATTGCCTTTAAATATTGTGCTTTTGAATGCATAAGCAGTTAGCAGACCTATTATAATGCCAGTACCATATAGTGCTATCATCACAAGCGCTCCCTTTCCCGGGAAGAAAGCCGCTATAAATACCGAGTATATAGGCACTTTTGCCGAACAGCTCATAAAGGGTGTTATTAAAATAGCCAGCTTGCGGTCACGGTCGGATGACACGGTTCTGGTAGCCATTATTGCCGGCACAGTGCAACCGAATCCCAGCAACATAGGCACAAATGCGCGTCCGGAGAGACCGATCTTTCGCAGTGGGCGATCCATGACAAAGGCAATTCGCGCCATGTAGCCGGTATCCTCAAGTATCGAAAGGAAAAAAAAGAGTACCACAATAACCGGCAAAAAGGAAAGCACTGCACCGACACCCGAAAAAATGCCGTCAATTATCAGCGAATGAACAACCGGATTAATACCGAAGTTTGTCAGCGCTCCGTCAACCGCCGCGGACAAAGCTTCTATAACTTTGCTCATCAAATCCGATAAAAAGGAACCGATTACATTGAATGTCAACCAGAAGATAACACACATGACAACGATAAATACCGGAATTGCTGTATACTTTCCTGTAAGAATCCTGTCATACTTCAGCGAACGCAGATGCTCACGACTTTCCTGAGGCTTTACCACACAGCGCGCCACCGCTTGCTCAATGAAAGTATATCGCATGTCAGCAAGGGCTGCATTGCGGTCCAGACCCGTTTCGATCTCCATCTCGACGATAATATGCTCCAGCATCTCGCGCTCGTTAGTTAAAAGCTCGAGACGATCAACCATGTCGCTGTCACCTTCGATAAGCTTTATAGTACAGAATCGGCTCGGCAGTTCAAGACGGTCTGCGTGGTCCTGGATAAGATGCATAACAGCATGAATACAGCGATGAACCGGCGAACTGTTATCGCAGAAGTCGTGAACCGAGGGAAGTACTCTGTTCTTTGCCACTTCCACTGCCCGGTCAATGAGCTCGGAAACACCGTCGCCCTTAAGCGCGGATATTGGTACAATCGGAATGCCGAGAGCTGCGCTCAAGCATATTATATCGATGGTGCCACCGTTTGCGTGAACCTCATCCATCATATTCAGCGCCAGCACCATTGGCACGCGCAGTTCTATAAGCTGCAGTGTCAGATACAGGTTACGCTCAATATTTGTAGCATCCACAATATTAATAATACCCGCCGGTTTTTCGTTTAGTATGAAATCCCGGGCGATTATTTCCTCCTGAGTGTAGGGACGCAGCGAGTAGATACCCGGCAGATCCACCACTTCGCAGTCCTTTGTACTGCGAACCGAGCCCACCATATGATCCACAGTAATACCGGGAAAATTACCGACATGCCGGTTTGAGCCGGTGAGTGAGTTGAAGAGTGTGGTTTTGCCGCAATTCTGGTTTCCGACAAGCGCTAAAATCATACGCTTTCGCATTCCTCCCTAACCACAATATTCTTTGAATCTTCAATGCGCAGTGTAAGTTCATAACCGCGAAGTTGTATCTGTATTGGATCACCCATGGGAGCAACCTTTCTGAGAGTTACTCTGGTCTTGGGGATGAGTCCCATATCAAGAAGACGAAGCCGCAGTGCGCCCTCGCCTCCAACGCTTGTGATTATGCCCGAACAGCCGGGCTTCAGCTCATCTAATGTCACAAAGAGTTACCTCGATGCCGTCTCCGGCACCCTTTCGTTCAGAAGTACATCATCTCTACATTAATCATAAATATGTTAGCACATGCTAACTCCATTGTCAATAGTTTGTTTGTTTATTCCGAATTTTTGTTGATAATAACAATAGAAGCGTGTGCAGCCAACGAAGGCTGCACACGCTTCCAACAATAATGTTTATTCGTTAATGTTTATTCGTTCTCTTTCTTTACCGTTTCTTCGGCATCTGTCTTTCGGTAGACCACCTTGCCGTCTTCCATAACGGCGGTGACAGTATCTCCGGCAGATACCAGACCTTCCAACATAGCGGTTGAGAAGCTGTCCTCGATGCGACGCTGAATCTCGCGGCGGAGCGGACGGGCACCGTATACAGGGTCGGTACCCTTCTCTGCCATGAATGCGACAACATCATCGCCGAATGTGATCGAGATTCCGAGAGCTTCGATTCTCTTGCCAACTTGGGCAAGCATGTTTGCGGCGATTACCCTTATATTCTCCGAGGTCAGCTTGTTGAATACTATTATCTCATCGAGACGATTGAGAAATTCCGGACGGAAGGTACTCTTCAGGCTTTCCATAACCCGTTCGGTTATCTCGGCATGATCCTGCTCTGCATTGGGGCTTTCGGCGGCAAAACCGAGACTGCGAGCCTTATCAGAAATCAACTGAGCCCCTACATTAGAGGTCATGATAATAACAGTGTTTTTAAAGTCAACCTTTCGTCCCTGTGAGTCGGTGAGTATACCGTCCTCAAGAATCTGAAGCAGGATGTTGAAAACATCGGGATGCGCTTTTTCGATCTCATCGAAGAGCAAAACCGAGTACGGACGGCGGCGAATCTTTTCGGTGAGCTGGCCGCCTTCCTCGTAACCAACATAACCGGGAGGAGAGCCGATCAGCTTGGATACACTGTGCTTCTCCATATACTCGGACATGTCGATTCGTATCATTGAGTTCTCGTCTCCGAAGAGCAATTCTGACAATGCTTTGCTCAGTTCGGTTTTACCGGTACCTGTGGGACCGAGGAAGATGAATGAACCCATAGGCCGCTTGGGGTCTTTGAGTCCCAGACGTCCTCGGCGAATGGCTCTTGCAACAGCGCTGACAGCGTCATCCTGACCAATGACCCGCTTTTTCAGCATTTCTTCAAGGTTAAGAAGTCTCTCGCTCTCCTCTTCGGCTAACTTCTGTACAGGTATACCTGTCCATGCTGTAACAATGTCGGCAATATCGTCAGCTCCAAGTACCAAATCTCCGCCGTTCTTTGCGCCGCGCCACTCCTCTTTTGCCTTATCAAGCTCTGCCCGGACGGCGTTTTCGTCATCGCGAAGCTTTGCCGCTTTCTCAAAATCCTGAGCCGCGGCAGCAGCCTCCTTTTCGGCAGCTATGGTACGGCAGCGCTCTTCAAGTTCTTTTACACCCTTCGGCGCGGTCATGTTGGCAATACGCAGACGCGATGCCGCTTCATCAATGAGGTCGATAGCCTTATCGGGCAGATAACGGTCGCCGATATAGCGCACCGACAGTTTAACTGCCGCTTCAATCGCTTCATCGGTTATAGTTACTTTGTGATGCTCCTCGTATTTGCCGCGGAGACCGTGAAGAATTTCGATTGCCTCATCAGGTGTAGGCTCACCTACCATTACCGACTGGAAACGGCGTTCAAGTGCCGCATCCTTCTCGATATGCTTGCGGTATTCTGTTATTGTGGTGGCGCCGATTACCTGAATCTCTCCCCGCGACAAAGCAGGCTTGAGTATGTTCGCGGCGTCAACCGCACCCTCAGCGCCGCCCGCGCCGATAATGACATGAATTTCGTCAATGAAGAGAATTACATTGGGATTATTAAGCACTTCTCCCATGACGCCCTTCATGCGTTCCTCGAATTCACCGCGGTACTTGGCGCCGGCTATCATACCGGATACATCAAGAGTAACAATCAACTTGCCTTCAAGGGTTTCGGGTACATCTCCGGCGACTACCTTCTGTGCAAGACCTTCAACCACGGCAGTTTTACCCACTCCAGGCTCGCCTATCAGGCAGGGGTTGTTTTTTGTACGGCGGGAGAGTATCTGGATCACACGCTCCATCTCGGGTTCACGTCCAACTATCGGGTCAAGTTTACCCTCCCTTGCATATGCCGTTAGATCTCTACCGTACTTTTGAAGCGTCGGCATGGAACTGAGCGATTTCTGACCGACGCCACCACTCTCGCCGCGATTAGCGCCGATATCACTGCCGTCTCCTCCGTCAATCCCCGCTCCGTCAGCAGTTCTTTCAGTCTGCTGTGCAATCTGAATTCTCTGTGCCAGATCTTTGCGGAGAACTTCCCGCTCTTTGCCCAGTTTTTCAATTACCCGCACCGCAACACAATCAGCCTCCGATAGAATGACATAGAGCATATGCTCCGAGCCGATGCTGCGTGTACCGGTTGATATGGCAAATCTCGCGGAATTCTCAAACAGCTGCTTGGTTCTGGGTGTCAGATCAGCAGCTGAAACCCGGGTCGCTTTAACCTCACCCGTCTCGGATGAAATCAGACGTCGGCAGTCCTCTGCGGTAATTCCATACTCGGCGCACAGCTTTCCTGCCATGGTTTCGGTATCTGATACAATTCCGATAAGAATATGTTCGGTACCGATATAGCTGTGACCAAGCTCGCTTGCCGTACGAATTGCTATATTAAGTGCATTCTGCGCACTCTGTGAAAATTTTGCAGTCATATTACTTTTCCCTTCGTTTGTTAGTTATCCGCTCAGGCAGTTGCGCTGAGGGTTTCACGGATGTATTCTGCTCGTCTGCGGTCACGCTCGTGTTCTCCGATTTCACAACCGGCATTCACCGACAGCGTTGCCGGCTGAATATCTGTCATAAGTCCGCCCAGAGCCTCAAGAGTCAGCTCGGGAATAAGTCCGAGTGATATACCGAGACGTATATCTGCGTATAGTTTCATAAACTCTCCGGAGGACATAAGTGATGCATATCTCAGTGTCCCGTATGCTCTGCGGCATCGATCGGTCATTGCATCGGGATTGTCGGAATATAGAGCGTTTCGTGCGGCACGCTCACTTTCAATTATTTTACGCACGACCTCGTTCAGCTTTCGGATTGAATCTTCTTCTGAAATGCCGAGAGTAACCTGATTTGAGAGCTGATACAGACACCCGTCAAAATCACTGCCCTCGCCGTACAAACCACGTATGGTAAGTCCTATTTTTGAGAGCTGCGGGAACAGTGAGTTCAGACGACGGGTTCTGGTCAGTGCCGGCAGGAAAAGCATTACCGATGCACGCATGGCTATTCCGAGATTTGTAGGACAGGAGGTAAGGAAACCCAGTTCGGCGTCATACGCTATGTCAAGCGCATTGTTGGCAGCATCGTCGGCACCGCAGAGCCGTTCATAAGCTTCGTTAAGAGCCATGCCGGGCAGGATGCACTGCATGCGAAGGTGATCTTCTTCACACACCATTATGTATATTCCCCTAACCTCGCTGTATATCAGCCTTCTCGGCAGACTGCCGCTGACGAAATCCGGGGAGATAAAATGCTTTTCGGCAAGCGAGGCTGCTTCAAAACGGCTGAGATTTGTCATATCGACAACCGTCCAACCTTCTCCGAAAACACCGCTTACACGCTCGATAAGCGCCCTTGCTCCCGGCTCATCAAGTTTGGAAGGAAACGGAAATCCGCTGAGATTCCGCGCAAAACGTATTCTGGTGCTGATGACAACATCATCATCACGACCTTTTGTGTTGTACCATGACATGTCAGTTACTCTCCTTTCCGCCTTCGAGCCTGCGAATCTCATCGCGAAGCTCGGCGGCTCTTTCGTAGTTCTGAACCTCTACCGCTTTTTTTTGCTCGTTATTAAGAGCGGTAATACGCTCTTTTAGTATCTGTTCTTCTGTTTTTACAGGTGATCCCAAAATCTTTTCGTTATCATTTACATAATCATTTACATATCCGGAGGGAATCCGTCCCACATGACGGGATCGCCCGTGAATCTTTGCTACCGTGGGAGCAAGCTCCTCCTTGAAGACCTCGTAGCATTTCGCGCAGCCTACTTTACCGCCCGATACAAGCTCTCGATAACTTGAGCCGCACAGAGGACAGACTTTCTCGGTGGATGCACCTCGAACCTGAACGGGAGTACCTAAAAGCGAACTGAACAGGTCAATACCGAAGGGATCGCCGAAGAATCCGCCGCTCTGAGTTGCCGCTGTTCGGCTTGCGCCTGCTGATGCAGCGCACTCAGAACATAGCGCCAGTTCGGTTACCTTACCGTTATTATTCTGTTTATAAAACACATTCGCGGTATTTATTCCGCATTTTTGACACAGCATTTTAATATCCCTCTCTTCATATACTGGTAATATCGCACATGGGGTCTTTACGTAAAGTTACACTGCTATAAATAAATCTAAAACTGCACCGGAGTAACAATACTAATTGCCAACCAAAGCGTAAACAATGCGTTTGAGCATCTCTGCCCGAAGTCCGTCATCATCGACGGTCAACAGCGCTGTCCTTATTATTGCACTTTCGCGACTGTTAATAACCTCAGCAGAATGCAGATTTGACACATAAACCTCGGCTGTTCGTTTATCAAGCTCATCTCCTACCGCGTGGAAATAATGCATAAGATACTCGTCGGACGACAGCTCCTGGCGTATGATCCGAACATAACCACCGCTGCCCCGTCTGCTTTCTATGACATATCCCTTATCAGGTGTAAAACGGGTAGTGATTACATAATTGATCTGACTTGGCACCGAGCCAAGCCTGCGTGCCAGGTCATTCCTTTTGATTTCAATGACTCCCCCGGCATCATCCAGCATTCTCTCTAATATTTCGGCAATTTCATCTGCGATACCCATTCGGTCGCCTCCTTTCATTTAAGTGCTGTAAAGCTTTGATCGTGTTTGACCTTAATTGACCTTTGACTTTGTGACGTTATTATACATCAATGGTCAGTATTAGTCAAAGTCAAATAAAGTCAATTTTGGCGGTTTGTGCCGACTATTAGTCATTTTCATTGATTTATATCTTTGTAATGAGGTTTTTTAAACTATTTTGACCTTTATTGACCTATTGCAACATAGATTTTCGAAGATAAAAAAGAACCCTTATTTATGTAAGGGCTCCATTATTAATGCATTATTCATCATCACCCGGGCAATCGGGTTTTTTATTACTATGGCTGCTTATATATTCCTCATGCCAGCCGTCGATACCTGTTTTCTGCAGTGCTCCGAAGATACGGCGTTTGACACCTTTATGCTTACGGTCAAGCGACATAAGCAATTGCTTCATCTCCTCACGTTCGGTATGTTCATCTTTGGGACAGAGATTTTCGATTATTGGAAAATCGTTTTTTGACATGAAGTAACTGATGTCTTTTTCCTGCGAATAGATCATCGGACGGATAACAGTTATTTTTGTCCTGTCAAGGTATGTGACCGGCGAAAAACTGCCTACTCTTCCCTCGTGAATAAGGTTGAGCATAAAGGTCTCCACAACATCATCATAGTGGTGACCCAGTGCGAGTTTGTTGCAGCCGGCTTCAACCGCCGCTTTATGCAAAATGCCGCGTCTCATCCGTGAGCAGATCGCGCAGGGGTTTGACTCCCTGCGTACGTCAAAAATCAGATGAGCCAGTTCAGTCTCTACCAATCTGTACGGCACATCGATCTCGGCGCAAAATTCCGCGAGAGGCGAGAAGTCCATGCCCTCGAAACCCATACTCACGGATATGCCGTAAATCTTATAGCGCTTCGGATAGAATCGGCGCATGGCATCGAGTGTCGCGAGCAATGCCATGGAGTCCTTACCTCCCGAAAGCCCCACCGCGATCCTGTCACCGTCTTCAATCATCTCATATTGATCGCACGCCCGACGGCAGAAGCTGAGCATGCGGCGTATGCTTTTGTATTCTCTCTCCATCTGTTAACAGTCTGATTATAGTTTTATTTGTCATATACCGTCACGCATTGCACCGCGGGCGTATAGTATCCATTTTGAAGCATCGCGGGGATCGACACCGCGGCGCGGCGTGGTTTTTGAAAGCCCTTCGGGACAATCGGCGTATCCCGAGAAGACTATTGAAATAACAGCACGTCCGCTTGTAGCCGAGGTCAGTTTGGTCTGATACCCAAGCGATTCTGACACCGGTACAATGGCGTCAAGGGTAAAAGAGCCACCGCCTATAACCGGGGTATCAAAACCGCCGTGCATCAGTATAATATCTCCGGTCACCCTTCCCAAATATTCTTCGGGTGCGGTTATACGCATTTTAATAAGCGGCTCAAGCAGTTTTGTACCGCAGCGGGTCAGGCCGTCCATGAATGCCATGGGAGTCGCCACAAAAAAGTCCAGCGGATGCGTGTGGATTGTATGATGCTCGCCGCCCTTGAGTGTCGCCTTAATATCTGTAACCTCCCAGCCCGACAGCCCCTGTTCAAGGCATTCATAAAATGATGTTTTGATATGCGTCTGATATTTGTAGAAAAGCTGATTATGCGGCACATTTCCGCTGTCATATATTACACCTGAACCCAACGGCAGCGGTTCAAGCTGCAGATTGACGATTGCCCAACAGGGCTTCGGCATGGTATATGCCGCAAATCCTTCACCGCTGCGAAGGATAGTCTCACGATATATGACCGTCGGAGGTGTAAATTCAACCGTGATGCCATAACGTGAACGCAGCAGAACATCGGTTATCTCAAGCTGTATTTCACCGGTTATGTCAAGCTGTACCTCTGCTGAGCTCTTTTCCCATCTGCAGTGCAGATAAGGTTCCTCCTCGGACAGCTCGGTAAGGGCATTTATCAGCCTGGTCACCGCATCCGGCGCCTTATCGGTTGTATGGACTCCTACTGTCAGATACGGGCGGGCAATCGATATTTCTCTCCTGAAGCGTTCACAGCGTTCCTCTGCAATGCCGATAATATCACCCGACTTAAGTCCCGGCAATCCGCAGAGCGCGGCAATATCTCCCGCTTCAAGCTCACCGGTATCAATGAATCTGCTGCCTGTAAAACGACGGATCTGAGTTACTTTACTGCCGTTATCCTCAGCAGCACCGGTATTTATCCTGTCCCGGCATTTGATTCTGCCGCCGAAAAGCCTGACATGCGCTATTTTCCCGATATCGCGGTCGTGTTCGATTTTGAATACCATACCCGACAATTCATCGCAGCCGCGCAGCGAAGAATCCGGCAGCCATACCGTGACAGAATCGATCAGCTCTCGCACTCCCACTCCAAGCTTTGCCGAACCGCAGAGTACCGGGGTGAGCCTGCGCGCATGTACTTCCTCGACAGCCACAGATATCAGTTCATCCTTTGAGGGCAGATTACCTGAAAGATATCGGTCAGCTATGTCTTCGCGAAGCTCCCCCAGCGCCAATGCAAGCTCCTCGTTATTCTCCATCGAAGCGACCATACAGTCGCGGTCACCTTCACCGGTCACCGCAGAACACATAAGGATATGAGAGGTCAGCCGTTCATGTACCGAACCAAGAACACGATTAACATCGCTTCCGGCGCGGTCTATCTTGTTGATGAAAATAACTGTCGGCAGCCCCAAACGGTCGAGTGCCGTCCAGAGCACCTCGGTATGTGACTGCACGCCTTCAACAGCGGATATAAGCAGCACCGCCCCGTCGATTACAGCCAGCGCCCGTTCTGCTTCACCGGCAAAGTCGGCATGACCCGGCGTATCGATGAGATTTATCCTGTGATCTCCGTAGTCAAAGCAGGCGGCTGCAGCACGCACCGATATGCCCCGATCCCGTTCGACATCAAGCCAGTCTGTCTGAGCCGTACCGCTGTCCACGCTGCCGGCACTGCGAAGCACCCCGCAAATACACAGCAGCTGCTCCGTCAGAGTAGTCTTGCCGGCGTCAACATGAGCTAACACCCCGATATTGTATATTCTGCGTTTTTCAGGATTGCTTTTGTTTTCCATATAACTATTTGCTCCTATGGGATGTCCGGCAAACTGCCGCTGATGAAAATTTACAATAATGCCGTTGAAAGGCTCTGCGTTTTGAATTAGAATGACGGTATTGTATTACTGTCAGCGGCTTCTTGCCGCAGGAGGTTCATATGACAAGAAAAACCGCGGTGATATTGCTCTGCTTTATGCTGTTCTCAGTCTTTGTTTCCTGTTCCGGGGACAGCGGAAAGACGGCGGCAACCACAACAGGCAGCACCGTCGCGCTTCCCGAGTCCTCAAAGGTTGAGTCGGGTGAAGAAAACGGTTTTACATACGATCTTTACAAGCACTATGTGGAGATAACCGGATATACCGGAGCTGCCACCGAAATCACCATACCGCCGGTCATTGCGGGTACGGTTGTGATGAGCGTCGGGAAGAGCGCATTCGACGGCAATGAAAAGATCGAGGCGGTCTACTTCCCAGAGGGACTGACTAATATCGGCAACTATTCCTTCCGTTCATGCATAAATCTTAAGAAGGTTAAGTATCCGTCCACACTGATCAGCATCGGTAACTATTCTTTCCAGCGTGCGCCGTTGACCGAGATAACCATTCCCGAGGGTGTCACAAACATTGGCAAATATGCCTTCGGCGAAACCCTGATAAGTGAAATCACCATTCCAAATTCCATCGTCAAGATAGGTGATTACGCCTTCCACGCCTGTCAGAATCTTACAACATTCATCATTCCGCCCCATTTCACTGTCATATCAAAGCACATGTTCAGCGGCTGCTCGTCACTTACCGAGGTGATCGTTCCCGATTTTATTACCGAACTGGATGACTATGCATTTTCAGCCTGTTCATCGCTTACGAAGATTCACATCGGCTCAAACGTGACAGAGATGGGCGAGGGGGTTCTTGTGAATTCCCCCGATGCGGTGGTTTATACTCCCGCAGGCTCGGCGGCTGAGAAATACTGTATCACTTATAAGGTGGCATACCAAACGATAACCGAAGAGTAATGAATCGGTGCGGACGGTTATCATTCCGTCCGCACCATTTCATTTATAGCATATATCCAGTATCAGATCAGAGACCCATGCAGCGCTTCATGAAGGCGAGACCGGCCTCAAGCGCTTTGATGTTATCCTCCCAGCCCTCGAACTCAAGCGAGACATTTCCGTCGAAACCATATTTTTTGCAAAGGTCGAGAGACTGTTTTACCTTTATTACTCCATGACCAAGAACGGTTCCGCGGAAGTAGTTGCCGCAGAGAGTGCTGCCGAAGCCGCCGGGATTCGGCTCGGTACCCGGTTTCATGATGAAGTCCTTGCAGTGTACATGGAAGGCGTAGGGAGCGGTTTCGGAAACTGCCAGAAGCGGGTCAACATCACAGCAGATGAAGTTTCCGATATCAACCAGCAGTCCATAGTTGGGATGATTTACCTCACGAACAAGGGCTACCATGCGATCGGGAGCCTGGAAGATTGTTCCGTGGTTCTCGGTCATGGTCTTGATGCCCTTTGCCTGTGCATATTCGGTAACTTCGCGGATAGCCGGAGCCATGAACTTAACGGCGTCCTGCCAGATGAATGGACGCTTCTCCCATAGACCGAAGGCTATGTCGTGACGCATGCCTACGGCACCGAGAACCTCAGCGCAGTCAACGTAATGTTTAAGTTTGGCAACCGCCTCATCGCCGCCGGTGAGAAGGTTGGCGCCGACACTGAGCTGAACCACGGGAATGTCGCATTCCTTGGCGCGGGCTGCGAGCTTCGCGCAGTATTCCAGGTCATCCATTCCCTCGGGAGTCGGAATGGAGGCGAACTCGTAGGTATCGAAGCCGATTTCCTTGGCTTTCGCGATTGAATCAAGGAGCGTCAGCTGACCGGAACCGATTGCGTGGCTGAAGCTATAGCTTGTAACACAGGTTTTCATAATATTTCTCCGTTCTTAAAGATTTTGACACAAATTGCGAGTGTTATTTACTTTGCCTTGGCATTATATCACAACGTTTAGCCATAATAATGAATATTTTGTAAACTATAGAGGCCACAAAATGGATGACTTTAAGCGATATACTTCAAACACGCTGTGCGGAACCTCAAACAACTACATGCTAACCGAGAATGTTGACAGACTGACCTGCCGCTGCTATATAAGACCTTATGAGTGTGGCTGCTTTAACTGGCGATTCTGGTTTTCAAATGCCGTCGACAGCACCTTCGGCGAGGCGGATGTGGCATGGGCGAACCGCCCCGGCGGTTCCTGGAGCATCGTGTCGGCAGACATTTCGCTTGCGGACAGCGTTGACGGTGAAGTTTACGGAACGACTCCGGTGTTCTTCAACGGTTCCGCATCACGTAATGTAAATCCGAATGAACGTTTTTGGAGTGATCCGATTCGTTTCGGTGTAAATAACGGACAATATCTGGTCTGGACATGGACGGTAACCGGTTCGCAAATTCCCTGCACTCCCGACAGCCAGATACCCTGCCGCTGGCTGTCGGATGGCAAGTGGATTCCCTATACCTTCGGTCCCGGGAACTGTATACCGAAACCGAATATGTTCGCTGCCGATCGCGGCGAGAGGCGGAGACTGGTATTCATCGGCGACTCGATAACCCAGGGCTGCGGCACCGGCATGGACAAATACGAACAGTGGGCGGCTCAGATAGGAAATCAGCTTGCCCCCTCTGTCTGGTCGGTATGGAACATCGGTCTTGGTTTCGGCCGAGCATACGATGCCGTCACCGACAAGGCATGGCTGTGGCGCGCGAAAAACGCCGGAGATATAACGGCAGTCTGCTTCGGAGTAAACGATACAATCCGTGGGCGTTCTGCCGACACAATATGGCACGATCTTTGCCGGATCAGCCGTTCGATTCGCGATTGCGGGGGAAAAGTTCTGCTGCTCACCATTCCTCCATTTGACTTCACCGGCAATAAAGAAAGTGTATGGCGTGAGGTCAACCGCCGTATACGTGAATATGGGACATCAGTTGCCGACGGTGTTTTTGACATCGCCACAGTACTGGGGCTTGACGCGCCTGAGGATAACCGTGCAAAATACGGAGGGCATCCTGACGGTATCGGGGGTGCCGCCGTTGCAAAAGCATTTATCGATTCAGGTATACTTGATAAAATATAAAAACGGAGAATCACAATGAACGATATTATACTGTTTTCATCAGTCACTCATTCAGAAGGCGGCGGTATTTACAGAGCGCATCTTGACAATGAAGGAAAGCTGACCCCTTATACCTATGTTCCGGCAGATCAGCCACAGTATGGTGCTGTTTCGGGGGGACGAATCTTTTTTACGCTTCGTGCTCCCTTCCCCGGTTCCAAACTCGGCGGACTGTCGTATTTGCCGTTGAATTTCGGCAATGGTGATAAGATATCCGCTCCGATTAACCTCTGTGGACTTATAGCCTGTCATATTGCAGTACAGGATAATGATATCTATACCGCCAATTACTCAAGCGGCAGCTGTTCACACGCTAAAATCGAGGGCGACAGTCTTCGGTTAGTCAAAGTCGTGTCCCATAACGGCAAAGGTCCAAATGCCGCACGTCAGGAGATGGCTCATACCCATCACGCTCTTGTCACCCCGGACGGTCGTTATGTCATATTTACCGATCTCGGTATCGATAGGCTGGTTGTTTATGACCGCAGTCTTAATCCCGTCGGCGAAGTGACTTTAGCTCCCGGGCTCGGACCACGGCACACTGCATTTTCAAATGACGGCAGGTATGCCTTCGTCATAACCGAGCTTGGCTGTACAATCGAGTCTTTTGAATATTCTGACGGCAGTTTCACACATATTGCCTCATATGATCTGCTCCCTGCCGGATATACCGAACGCGATAAGTCTTACGGATGCGCGCTTCGCCTGTCAAAGGACGGCAGCCGGCTTTATGTATGCACACGCTACATTGACACAGTTTCGGTTTTTGAGGTTGACGGCGGCGACCTGCGCGAGATTCAGCGGATAGAATGCGGAGGCAGCTGGCCCCGGGATATAAATCTAACCCTTGACGGAAAATTCCTCATCAGCGCCAATCAGCGCGAGAATACCATTACTGTATTTGCCATAGAAAATAACGGGCTTATTAAACGCTGTCCGGGCGAACTTATTATGAAAGAACCGCTGAATATTATATGTCTCTGAACCTTTGGTAATCATGAATTCCTAATGCATTGTTTATCTGAACGGTGCATGTAACAATAAATGAAATTAACAGATCGAAAGGATAACGCCCGGTAAGAATCCGACTGCTCCGGGCATGCTTATGATATGATCGAAGCACAGCTATATTATTACAACAACGCAGACCTGCTGGAGTGTCCTGTCTGGGATCCGAAGAAAGGCATACTATACTGCATCGAAATACGCAAGAACCGTGTCTATGCCATAAATCCCTCTGATCGCAGCTGTCGCTCATATGATTGCGGAAGTACCGTAGGCTGGATTTACCTAAAACGCGACGGCAATCTCTTCGCAGCCAAGAAAGACGGTGTTTTCGAGCTTAACGTCGACACAGGTGCATTCACATACCTCATACATGCCGAGCCGGATATTCGCATGCGTTATAACGACGGTGTGCTTGACCGCAAGGGGCGTATTTTAGTGGGCACCAAGGGTGACAAGGATAAGATGGAGGGTCAAGGCGCCCTTTGGTCCTGTGAGAATAACGGCGATGTGCGCAAACTCATTCCCGGATGTACCGTATCAAACGGCGTCTGTTTCTCACACGACGGAAATACACTATATCATATTGACTCTCCTACGCTCGAAGTCTGTGCTTATGAGTATGATTTCAGTACAGGTAATGTATCTGACCGGCGCGTTGTCACCAAAATAGAGGGGGGCGGAGAACCGGACGGTATGTGTATAGATCGTGACGGCATGCTCTGGGTTGCTGAACACATGGGCAGTAAGGTCTGCAGATGGACGCCGGAAGGCAACCTGCTTGAAACCGTTGCGGTTCCCTGTCTCGGCGCCACCTCCTGTTGCATCGGCGGCGAGAATATGGATACACTGTTTGTAACCACAATGCGTACCAAAGGTGTTTTTGAACCGCTCGCCGGCGGGTTATTCAGCGCAAAGGTTTTTAATTAGTTATTTCTGTCGATATACGAAACACAACGCCTCTGCCGATTATATCACGGCAGAGGCGTTGATGATTGAAATATTGAAATTAACCAACAGCTTCGGATACCGGGTTGAGCACTGCTGAAATTGCATTTTTTGCAATGGTGTTATCCGCTGTTGCAACGAGGATGGCGAAATTGCCGGCAGTATATACTTCCGCGCCGTCAAGCATCGGTTCTTCCTCAGGGGTGTAGTTGAGCACATCGCCGTTGGCCTTGACACTCAGCCGATCTTCAAGCAGTTTTTTGATATCCGCAAGCTTCTCGCTGTCCGGAGCTTTGAAGACGTCGATCTCAAAAACACGCTTGCCTGCGGGAACTGCCATAGCATATGAGTCTGCCGAGTCTAAAAGCGAAACATCAGCGATAAAATCGTCGTAGAAGAGGACGCCGGCCGTCCCCTCGTCCAGGTATTCATCGTCATCTTCGGCTGCGTCGTTGTAGTAATACTGGAGTTCCGGCATATCCGAACCCGTATAGCCTGCCAGAGCCGCGGTAAGAAGAGACTTGACATCTACATCAACCGCGGTGCTTTCGACACTGTCATTTTCAACATCGGAACTGCTTTCATCACTGCATGACACAAAAACCACGGGTATGACTGACAGTATAATAATAAGAAGAATCAGCGAAAATTTCTTGAAACGGTTCATACGGCAGGTACTCCGGCTGTCAATAATTAACGACAATATAATCGCCCAGGTCGACATACTCGAAACCTGCCGGAAAGTTGATCGAGCCCTTGGTGTCAGCTATATACTGCCTTGCGAATGATGCAACGACGCTGTCGATTCCAAGAGTCGTGGAACTGGTGCTGAATACCAGCGAATCACCTTCCACAGCGGTGCGGATAACACCCTTTGCGGCGGGAGCTTCATCTGAAATCATGAAACATCCGCCAGAAACCTTGCTTGTGGTAATCTCGTGATAAACTCCCGTTTTATCGTAGAGGGCGGAACGGAGCGCTTCAGCCGCCTTCATGTTCTTATCTGATGTGACTATTTTGTATTCTGCCGAGTTCTTTCCGTTAATCTGCAGCTCGGGAATATCATACTGCTGGAATTCCCTGTAACGGTAATCGGCTGCAACCGCCAGAGTACCGTCCTTGGCATATGGCAGGATATTTGCTACGAAGAAATCGGCACCGAGGTCGGTTCCGTCAGGAGAACCACCGCACACATAGAGCTTGGTACCGACCGCCCTTATCTCAAAGCCGTTCTTTCCGAGTGAAATACGGTCGATTTTAACATTTTCGGTGTCCTCGCGCAAAGTTTTACCGACAATAATTTCATATGTGAACTTCGGATTCTTTTCCCAGTCAGTGGAAATCTTCATTTCGATTCCCAGTGCCTCGCCGACAGCCTTACGGATTTTGACGGCAGCCTTTGTCTCGATATCCGACGACATATCGCCTCTGATAACACAAAGGTCGTTCAGGTTTTCGGGTGTGATCTTAAATCCTACGGCTTGCTGTAAATCCTCAGCGGCTGCGGTATCTTCGGTTTCCGCGGCGGCATCACCGCAGGAGGTAAATGAAATTAACAAGCACAGCATAACTGCGGCAGTCGCAATGAAGACAATACGGCGTGAAATAAAACTGCTGTTCAAAATATATCCCCTTTCACAAGTGAAATAACCTATCGTATTCTACACTTTTTACACCATCTTGTCAATGCATTTTCTACATTTTACACAACATTTATTGTTTGTTTGCCGATTTGCCGTCTATTGTTTTTGTATATATCATCTTCAGGGCATTTGCATTCGGGTACTTGTAATATATACGCCGATACGGTATAATAACGGTAAATTATAAGCGAACGGACGGATATAATTTATGAGAAACAAGTATATAATGGCAATTGACTCGGGAACCAGCAGCTGCCGGTGTATCATCTTCAACGACCGCTGTGAGGTCGTGGCGCTCGACCAGCATGAGTTTACGCAATATTACCCTCAGCCCGGGTGGGTTGAGCACGACCCCGAAGAGATATTCAGTGCCCAGCTTAAAGCCATCGCAGGCGCGCTGTCTGCCTCCGGACTAAAAGCCTCCGACATCGCCGCTGCAGGTATAACAAACCAGCGCGAAACTACAATAGTCTGGGATAAGGCTACCGGCAAGCCTGTATACAACGCCATCGTCTGGCAATGCCGCCGTACCGCAGGATTATGCGGTCAGCTGAGTGCCGAAGGACTTGATGAGATTTACAGACAGAAAACAGGCCTTGTCATCGATGCCTACTTTTCTGCAACCAAGCTTGCATGGATTTTGGACAATGTCGAAGGAGCGCGTGAAAAGGCTGAACGCGGCGAGCTGCTCTTCGGTACCGTTGATACCTGGCTTATATGGCGGCTCACCGGCGGTGCTGCCCATGTTACCGATATGTCAAACGCCTCGCGTACCATGCTCTTCAACATTCACACTCTTGACTGGGATGACGATATTCTGAACCGACTGAACATTCCCCGTGCCATGCTCCCCTCAACAGTCAGCTCAAGCGAGCCGGTCGGAAGTATTCTGCCCTCACTTCCGGGTGGCGGTATCGTAATCGCCGGTATCGCCGGCGATCAGCAGTCTGCACTTTTCGGTCAGCGTTGCTTTAAGCCTGGTGATTCTAAGAACACCTACGGTACCGGCTGCTTTCTGCTTATGAACACCGGCGATACGCCGGTAAGTTCTAAGAACGGTCTTATAACCACAATCGCCTGGGAACTGGGCAGACGGGTCGAATACGCTCTTGAAGGCTCGGTGTTTGTAGCGGGCGCGGCGGTCCAATGGCTGCGCGATGAGCTGGGAATAATCAGGCACGCCGCCGATACAGAGGCGATTTCCGAAAGTGTTCCTGATACCGGCGGGTGCTGCTTCGTTCCGGCGTTTACCGGGCTTGGCGCTCCGTACTGGGATCCCGACGCCAGAGGTACGCTTGTTGGACTAACACGGGGCTGCGGCAGAGCCCACATTGTCCGTGCAGTGCTCGAGTCGATTGCCCTTCAGACCAACGATATTCTGATGGCTATGGAGGAAGATTCGGGTGTGCCTCTTTCCGCTTTGCGTGTGGACGGCGGCGCTTCTGCCAACAACTTCCTCATGCGCTATCAGGCCGACATATCGGGTATCAGGGTAGAGCGTCCGACCTGTGTTGAGAGCACGGCTCTTGGCGCCGCTTCACTTGCAGGGCTTGCCGCAGGTGTCTGGGGCAGCAGGGATGAACTGATCGGTTCGGGTGAATTGACAGTATTCGAACCGGCTATGTCCGAAACCGAACGTGCTTCTCGTCTTAAAATATGGAAACGCGCCGTAAGCCGTGCCGGACATTGGGCTGATGCAGACTGACTTCTGTATGATATTGAATCACATTATTAAGCAAACCAGCGGTTCCGCTGCCACTCAGGTAAGCGGAACCGCTGGTTTGTATATACTTGCCTATTTTACTGTTATCTCAAGGGCATATCCATTGGTCTGAATGCCGGTGACATACTGAGGTATGCCGCAGTCTAATACTCCGGCATATGGTTTATGCAGATGGCCGGCAAAAATCGCCTTGATATTACTGTGAGATTTTATCAGCTCGATGCACTCGAGAGTATCGATATCAGGCTTCTGCTGAATATAACGATTCCTCGGGTAGCAAGCTATCTTGTCTTCCGGAGCGCCGGTCACATATGCACATGGAGCGCCTCCTTGCATGATGTAATCGTAAAGCCCTTCTTCATACAGCGGGGTGTGCATAAACAGCAGTGCCGGCAAACCGCGATTAAGTTCAGCGCACAGTCTTTCGGTTATGCGCTTCGGGAAACGGTAATAGAAGTCACCGATAAGTATCAGGTTGACACCGTTTATCACCTCTGCGGTGAAATCGATGTCGTTGCGAAAAGCCGACTGGACAAGTTCGCGGCTCTGCTCACGATATGCCTCATCCTCGAAAGCCTCTCCCACATATAACGAGAACTCATGATTGCCCGATGCTATGAGATAATCGGTGTCTTTCAGCATATCGCGGGCATAGTCAAGGTTCGCATACGAAACAAAGTCGATAAGGTCTCCGGTGTGGATTATTTTAATCCCCTGTTTGGCGGCGTATGAAAGCGATTCTTCAAAATACCGTTCCGCACGCCTGTCGCTGCCGCTGAATGCGCGGTATCGCCCCTCAGCCAACTTGTTCTTACGCTCATCGTCACGCCCGTCTGCAAAGGATATGTGTGTATCGGTGATATGCAACAGTTTGAACGGTTTCTCCGCTTCGCACTTGACGGAAATATAACTCAGGTTCATCTGTAACCTTTCGTCACATCGACTCGTCCACATAATTCTGCACACGGCTCTGGATGATCGTAGCTATCTCGCTTGCCGATTTGACGCCGTCATAGAAATATGAAAGTTCTTCCGTAATAATATCGGTTATGTTAAAATCGGGGCGGCGCACTCTGTCAAGCGAGCCGATAAAGCTAGTCAGGTAATCGCTTTCCTCCTTGGTGATTCTGCCGATATTCTGCTCCTGACCGGCGAGGTAATAGATGCTGCTCCAGTAGTATTTCTCATCATTTGGATCTGCCATCTTCACCATTGTTTTCTCATGACTACTCCTGCGCAGAGGTATATTATAGACTTCATCCTGATATTTCTCGCTAAGCAGCATGCTCAGGAACTGCCATGCACCTTCAGGGGTCTTGCAGCGTGAAGATATTGCAATTTCCATTGAGGGTGATATAACAGAACTGCTGGTTTCCGCAGAGGGGAAACCCACCAAAGCCATATCTTTATTAAAAATCCCTGCGAGCATCTGCCAATACTGAACCTGATTGAATATGCTGTTTGAAGAGAATATGGCTTTCCCGTCGCGGTAGGCGGTCTCAAATGCCATCCAGACGGAATCATCATAGCTTTCGCTGTTTTCCTCATAGAAGGACTTTTCCGGAATCATGGTCGCTAACTCCAGAAGCTGCATAAAAGCCTCGCTGTTGAAGCTGCACCTGCCGGTGTCGAAATCGATGAAGTTAGCCAAACCGGTGGATATGCACTCCCGAATGAACGGCTCTCTGCCTATCTCTATAAAGGCGCGGGCATCCGGATGCTCTTTAATAATGCGTATGAAATCGGCGACACTTAGGCCTTTGCGTCCGCCTGCCCAGGATTCACGAACGGCAATTGTCGCAATTGTAAACTGAGGGATCAGCGAGTAGAGATGACCGTCTATTTCACCGGCTCTGAGTACATTGTCAAAGTAATCCGCACGGTTGAAATTCTCGTCCTTGTCGATCAATTTGTTCAGGTCGAGGAAAACTCCCTTAGATGCGTAGCTGGTATATGGAATATAGTCGTTTATAGGAATGATATCCGGAATGTCACCGGCGGCTATGTCGCTGTTAAGCCTCGAGTATGCGCCGTTTTCGCTGCGCGCCTCGACAGTGTAGCCATATGCGGGGGCGGCAACGGGACCATCGGTGTTATAAACCGAGTAGTCCTTAATGACTATACGGTATTCTTCACTGGCGCGGTTAAACTTATTTATGATATTGCTGATTGCATAATCATTGTAACTCTCGATATTTGCAAGAGTCATAATATACTTCGCCGCCACCTGTTCTTCGGGTACCGGATGAAGCCTGCAAAGCATCGGTCCATTATCTTCCGTCAGCAGTGCAATAAAGGTTCCGTCAGCAAGTGCGCCGTAAGACATAACGTTAAAAACATTTATATCTGAGTTTACCCAGCTAAGAAGCTCTGTTACATCTTCTGAACCGATATTATAGCCTACAACCACATTATTGCTGCTGATATAAAAGTCATATTCACCGCCGGCGGTAATGTTGTAAATGTTATTCTGCACAACCGACGGAATATTCTCGACTTCTTTTACCTTGCCTGTTTGTTTGTCATATATGCCTAAATGCTGCTGCCAGGTGGTTTCATCATAATACATATAAACAGGGTTGCCGTCAACAAAAGCCACCATATCGCCAGAAGAAAGGTTCTCGGGCACTATCTTATCCACCAGCTTGCCTTCGGCGGGATCATAGATAAGAACCATCCCGTCCTGTCCCGAACAGATATAGATTCTACCGTCTATATACATGGTCCTGCTGATATAACTGTAGAAATCCTCACCTAAGAATTCAGCCAGGTTTACCGTCTTTGTAATCTTGCCCGATGAATCAATCTGAAGCAGATTGTAATCGGAAGAACTTTCATTGGTTTCCGGGTCATATCTGTAACTGTTTTCAAGACACCACAGTCCGTTATCGGCAATCATAACCGACGTTATATAAGAAGATGAATACTCTGAGTAACCCGGACTTGGCAGCTCGATATCGGCTATCACATTTCCATCATTGTCGAAGTGGACAAAATGCCGTGATTCTTCCCAGGTCTCTCTGTTTTTTATAACAGATCCGAGACAGCCGTAACCGGAATCGGTGACAACCAGATTATTGATGCTGTCAAACTTTGTAGGCAGTGCGATTTCCTCAATGCGGTAGACATGATCAACTTTCTGCTTCACCGGTTTTTTCCCGCCGCATGAAGCCATAGGAATTATGGCAAGCAGGAGCGCCAGCCCGAGAGATATAAGTTTAAGCAATGTTTTTTTAAGTTTCAAGTTATTTACCTCATTCGCCGCTTTCGTTATTATTTCTTTTTGCGTAATATTTCTTTGCTCTGCGGCGTTCAACCGCATCATCGATTCTTTCGACAGCCCTTTTCGCCAGGTTCTTCGGCGTTATACCATATTCTCTGCAGACATACAAGCCGCAGCCGACAGCTATTATCACAGCAGTACCAAGACTAACAGTGGCAGCCAGCAGCAGCATCGCGCTGATATCCGCAGCTCTTACGGATAAATTCTCCCACCATGGATATACAACCATGTCGGTGCGCATGCTGTTAGAAGCGAAGTCGCCGATACGTTTATATAACCTTGGAAGTGAAAACCTCGAACTGCTCTCAACAGTCACAGATTTACCGCCGCCGGAGCCGAGAACATTCTTAACCACGTCGCGGGCATAGTTGTCAACGGGGTTGGGCAGCATCAGTTCGATCCAAACGGCACCTTTTACATATTCATGGCGCTGTGCGGCAGAATAAACCATGTAGATGCCCGGCTGAGAACCGTAAACCTTATTGAATATATCACTTTTCTCGCGGGGAGCAACCCCGGAGACAATATAGGGCAGATCGTCTATATAAACGGTCAGTCCGGCTACATCAAGAGCACCGAACAGCTGCCATGCCGCTATATCGTCAAGCAGAACACTGTCATCGTTTATGTCATCGGTGCGGGGATACCATCCGCTGCTCAGTTCAAATGGATGGAAACGGAAAAAGTCACCTCCCACCGCTATTACTTTTACCGAAACGGTGCTGCCATACTGTGATGCCGACATGCTCAGGGTTGTCTGCGCCGAATATGCCGAAATCAGCGCTTTTCCTTCGCCGCTGTAGGTTGCGTCGGTGATAAGCCGGTTTTCAATCTGACTGATCTGCTGTCTTATTTCATCCGAGCTGAGTGCACTATCCTCGGTGAACATATGGGTGATCCTTGCGCACCGCTGCCCCGCTCCCCATTCGCGTTCAATATCACTGCCGTGGATACTTACACCTGCGGCGACTATCGGTATCGATACCGCCGACACCGCAAAGCAGCAAAGCATCAGAATACATACAATCGCGGGAAGCAGCAGTCTTTTCAGCATGTCATACATTCGGCGTCACACTTTCTCATTCCGCAAGCCTTACCATCATACCGTCGGATATCGGCAGAGTGGAGGTGGTTATGACAAACTCGTATGAATCGAGACCGCTGATAGCCGTTTTTGTATCATCCGCAGCAAGTATGGTGATGTCGATGCGCCGGGCTGTGTAACGGGTGCCGAGCGGACTGGACTTTGAATGTACGATAAGAATAAATTTGCCGTTGCTGTCCTCGCGGATAGCGGAATTCGGTACAATGGTATCGTAGTTTGTGCCGCGTTCGCCCAATGTAAATGTCATGCTCTGACCAACATATATATCGCTGCCATATATAGAAAGGGTTACATTCTTGCTTCGCCCGCCGCTGGAAGGGTCGTCGGTAATGCGTATGACCCGCACATCGGGAGTATTGCCCCACCAGTAAGTCACACCGACCATATCACCTACTCTTACACGAGACGCCTGTTCGGCGGTGAGCTTAAAGGATGATGTATATCCTTTGTCCTCAACGAAAATATCGGCAACAGTACTGCCGTCATTGACTGAATCGCCGGCTACACAGTAGATTGAAGTAATTCTGCCTGCAATATCGGCGGTGATCGTAGTGCTTACCGAACTATTTTCGAGTTTTTTGATCTCCTCCTCCATCTCTTCGAGTGCCTTCATTTCCGCCTCGCGCTTAAGCTGATTTGTCTTATCTTCAACGATGCCGGCGCTCTGCTTTTTTTTCAATGCATTTCGCGCCGCTTCGACAGCCTGGGTCTGGCTTTCGATTTTTGATTCAAACTCTTCAGCTTTGGTTATCTGCTTTCCGAGTTCCTCTGATTGGTCGTTTTTGGCTTCCTTATTAACCTCAAGTTCACCGATCTTTGCGTCGATCTTTTCGATTGTGCTTCTTCCGCTCAGAGCCTCATATGTTGTTTCGGCTTCGGTCAGCGCCGTCTTCGCCTTTTCAAGCTCCGTTTTTGATTCGTCACATGCTTTCTGAGCCTCATCTTGGGCGCGGGTTGCAGCGGTCAAAGCCGATGAAGCCGAGACAACGAGACCGTTAAGCCGCTTAAGCTCCGACTTAACCATTTCTGAAACATTGTAATCGTTTATTTCGGTCGCGAAATCCTGATATGCACGATCGAGAGCCAGCACAGCCGTATCAAATGCATCTCTGGCAGTTTCTTCGGTCAGCTGATATCCTCTGACACGGTCGATATGTGCGTTTAAATTGGCGACTTTCACCGCTTCCGTTTCACTTCCGTCATAACCGTCGACCAGTTCTTTATATTCGAGTTCTGCCTGATGTATGTCACGTGCCGCTTTGCTTGCAGCGTCTATATAGGCAGTCTGAGCGTCTGCTACATTCTTTTCCAGTTCCTGCAGCTTGCGGTATCTGTCCGTAAAGCTGTCAGGAGCAGTTAAATCAGTATTATTCTTGCTGTAATCATCATAGGCTTTCTGTGCGTCCTCATGCCGGATTTTCGCCGCCTCCATCTCATCGGATGCGGATTTAAGAATAATCTCGTTTGCTTCGAGAGCCAGTTCGGCCGATGTAAGCCGCTGTCTGGCATCTTCGTATGCCGCAGTTGCCGCAGCCAGGCGCTCCGCGGTAGAAAGCTCGCTGTATTTAAGACCGGCGTCAGACAGACCCTGTTTGCTTTTCTCAAGAGCGTCAATCTCTTTGCCTAACTGCTTGATCTCAGAGTCTATGACCTTCTTTTGCGCGTCAAATTCCTCTGAGGTGCCGCCGAGTTTACCGTAAGAGGATTTCAGACGGGACAGCTCTGCCTGAGCCTCGGTAATCGCTATTCTCTCATCGGAATAATCGTCATTCGCTTCAAGCTCATTTATCTTGAAAGTCAGCAGCTTGGACTCATATTCCTTGCGCAGATTTACAAGTTCCTCGCTTTCGGTACCCTTGAGCTTAAACAATTCCTGTCCAACCTCTACCACATCCCCGACGGCTACAAGAACCGACAGTATAGTACGGGTTCCTTCAAGCTTTACAGAATAGCTGTCAGCCGCCTCGACGGTGCCTGTGACACGTATCTGTGATGTTATGGTGCCGCTCTGTGGATACTGGGCAGAAACCTGCGGCAGCGAGAAGTTCTGTATGGTATTTGAAAAGAATGTGAGAACCAGCAATATCAAAAGGAATATTATCGCTATGTTCTTGACCCATGATCTGCGCTTTATTGCTTTTTCGTCCATTTTATCACCATTATGTTAAGCCGGATTTTCGTTTATAGACCGGGTTTCTGTCAGCCCTTGATGCTGCCTGAATACGCCACGCCCTCTATCAGGTAATCCTCGGAATAAAGGAATACAAGCAGCGGAGGTATCATATAGACCGCCGCCACCGCAAATGCCACACCGGCATCAGAGGCGTTTATCTTCGACAGGAATACGGACAACGGATGAAGCGCGTCATCACCCAACAGTACCAGCGGCTGTTCCACCATATTCCAGTAATCAATGAAAACAAGTATGGCAACCGAGTATATCACTCCGCGGCATAGCGGGATGCAGATCTTTGTAAAAATCTGCCACTCTCCGCATCCGTCCAGCTTCGCCGCCTCATATACAGAAGACGGAATACGCCGCATGAAGCGTGCCAGTATAAATACGGCGAAAGGCGAGAATATACCGGGTAAAATGATCGACCACCGTGTATCCCGTATGTTAAACCAGCCTGCCACTATATAGTTCGGAACCAAAGTCACCTGATACGGCATAAGCATCAATATGATATATGAGAAGAATATTATGCTCCTCAACTTCGAATCAAACCGTGCGAAACAGTATGCCGCTGCCAGTGCAATTATTATCTGAAACACCATTATCGGCACAACAAGTATCACCGAGTTCCAGAACTTAAGCAGATAATCGGGTGTCTTGACAAAAGCTGTCAGATATTGACTGAAGGATATTATATCGGGAATCAGTTTGAGCTGTACCTTATCCGACACATAGGTGCGGTCGCCGGTGAGACTTGTGAATATTTTGCCGTAGTTTGCGGCAATCTCGGTTTGCGACATCAGCGAGTTTGTTATCGTCAGCGCAATCGGCATGATGAACAGGAGCGCCAGGCCTCCCAGCAGCATAAGCATCGCCGCTGTTCTTATGATAAACCCGGTCTTTACCTTGCGATGACGGGATTTGGCTCTGCCGCTCATTCTTCGATATCCTCCCCGAACCGCCGATCAATTACAAACAGCACGCCGATTATGATTATCATGATGATACATATAATAATCGCCGCAGAAGAAAGCTTCTGATAGTCCAGCGAACGGAAGGTATTGTTCATGAAATGCTGCAGCATATAAAGGCTGTCATACGGATAGTCTCCGGTTAGCAGGTATACTTCGCGGAAAACCTTGAATGAGTTGATGAGCGAGAGTATCGAGACGAAAAGTATACTGGACGACAGATATCTTAATTTTATACGGAAGAATCTTCCCACACTGCCGCAGCCGTCAAGTTCGGCTACCTCGAGTATTTCTTTTGGTATGGCTGCCAGGGCTGCCATGAAAAGAATCATATTGTAGCCCAGATTCTTCCACAGGTAGAGCGTCACGGTGACAAACATACTGTAATCGCTTTTCAACCAGTCTATGGCTGTCACACCGAACAGCGCGAGAAAATCGTTGAATACACCGTTGTAATGGAATATAACCTGCCAAATCAGCACCACAGACGCAACAGGTACCATCAGCGGTGATATAAACACCGTGCGCAGCTGCGTTCTGAACGGTAAATTCCCCGACAGCAAGACTGCAAGCATCAGAGAAAGCACTACTGCCAGCGGAACGGCTATGACTGAAAATGTCAGCGAGTTCATCATCGCCCGACGAAAGGCGTTGTTTTGTATCAGACTTATGAAATTTTTTAAAAAGACAAAATTCCCCTGTACAGGATTGTCTATCATAGAGTACCGTATTACCACCAAAAACGGCAGTATGAAAAAAAGCAGCACTCCCAGAAGACTGGGAATCAGAAAGATAAATGTTTTTCTCCGCTCCCCGGCTTCAACTTTGGTTATGGTTTTCATTTTAATCTTGGCAGCTCCGTCCTTAATAAATATTGTGACGTATGCCGGAGTAGTTTTGTTCCGAATAATACGGTTTTATATTACTATCATATAGTACATGATTATACGGCAAAGATTATATAACGAACTATGAGCATAAGCCCCAAACGGACCTATGCTCACAGTGAACGTTTCAGGAAGCGCCGGATATGCCGGGAGGAGCGGTGATGATATTCACCGCCGCCCTGTCATTATCCTGCCCCGGCGCATCCTGTATATTGGTTATTTATCCTCTTCCTCGGCTTCCCTCTTAACCTGCTCGATAATCTTTGTAGCGAGCATGCCGGGAACTTCCTCGTAACGGATTATATTGAATGAGAAGCTGCCCTTGCCCTGAGAGATGGCGCGAAGCGAGATGGTGTAGTCCATCATTTCGGACTTCGGAACCTCAGCCTCAACGACCTGCCATCCCTTCTTGCCTACCACAGCGTTCATGCCGAGAACTCTGCCGCGGCGCTTGTTAAGATCACCTATTACATCGCCGACAAGGGAATCGGGAATATAAACCTTAAGATCGCCTACCGGCTCAAGTATAATGGGACCTGCCTTGGGGAGACCTTCCTTATATGCCAGAGAAGCCGCGATCTTGAATGCCATTTCGGATGAGTCAACCTCATGGTATGAACCGTCGTAGAGGTCGGCTGAGAGATTGACCATCGGGAATCCGGCAAGAACACCCTTTGCCATTGCCTCCTGGAGACCCTTCTCAACTGCCGGGAAGTAGTTCTTCGGGACAGAACCGCCGACTACCGACTCGGTGAAGGTCAGACCCTCGCTGCCCTCAGGTCCGGGACCGAACGTAATACGAACGTGACCGTACTGACCGTGTCCGCCCGACTGCTTCTTATGCTTGCCTTCCTGCTGAACGCTCTTCTTGATGGCCTCACGATAAGCGATCTTCGGAGGATTAAGCTCTACTGTGGTACCGTAACGGTTCTTGAGTTTATTAACCACAACGTCAAGGTGAATGTCACCGAGACCCGAGATAACAAGCTGCTTGGTATCCGCATTGTTCTCATATTTGAGGGTGTAGTCCTCTTCAAGCAGACGCGCCATACCCTGGGAAATCTTATCTTCATCACCCTTCGCCTTGGGGGCAATTGCCATTGAAAGGTAGGGTTCAGGATACTTGATCTTTGTATACTCGGTGTCGCCTTCGACGGCAAGAGTGTCGTTTGTGTTGGTGGCGACCAGCTTTGCGGTCATACCGATATCACCGCATGCAAGGCTGTCAACCTCAGTCTGTGTCTTGCCGCGGACAGTGTATATCTTATTGAACTTCTCAGTCTGACCGGATGTGAGGTTTTTAAGAACCATCTCGTTGGTGAGGCAGCCGTTCATAACCTTGAAGAAGGACATTTTACCTACGAACGGGTCGGCGATGGTCTTGAAAATGAATACGGAAACAACACCGTTCTCATCGATTTCCACGGTCTTCTCACCGTCGCCGTCTATAACCTTTGTAACCTTGTGTGAAGTATACTTCGGGAAAGAGTCGACGATGTTGTCCATGACCGTCTCTATGCTCCAGAGGTTGATTGAAGAACCGCAGAACACCGGAGCGATGGAACCTTCCATAATACCGGTGTGCATAGCTTCGGTGATTTCATCGCGTGTAATCTCCTCCTCGGCGAAGAACTTCTCCATAAGTTCTTCAGAGGTCTCAGCCACAGACTCAAGCAGCATTGCGCGGTATTCCTCCGCGGTGTCTGTGTAACCGGCGGGGATATCAGACTCGCTGTGCTTGCCGTTCTTGTCGTAGGAGTATGCCTTCATGTCGATCAGGTTAATGAAGGCGCCCTTCTCTGTCGGAATGAGTATGGGACATACAGAAACGCCGAACTCCTCACGCAATTCTTCGAATAGCTTGTCGAAGTGAGCATCTGGATCATCTATCTTGTTGAGGAAGAAAGCTCTCGGAATACCAGCGTCGGTTGCGTATTCCCACCCCAGCTCTGTTCCGACTTCAATACCGCTCTTGGAGTCTACAAGTATTATAGCGCTGTCCGCAACCTTAACAGCCTGCAGGCACTCACCGACAAAATCAAGGTAACCGGGAGCGTCTAAGATGTTAATCTTGCAGTCATTCCAGATAACCGGAGCTACTGAGGCCTGAAGTGTAAAGCCGCGGCGAATTTCCTCTGCGTCATAGTCGCAGACGGTGTTGCCGTCTGTGGGCTTGCCGAGACGGTTGGTTGCACCGGTCATAAAGAGCATTGCCTCTGCAAAAGAGGTCTTGCCTGAACCGCTGTGTCCAAGCAGGGCAACATTGCGAATCTGGTTGGTCGTGTACTTAGCCATTTATATACTCTCCTTAAGGAATTACTGTTGTACCGCAGCCGCAAACCTGCCGGTATGCAGACTAAACGGAATACTGCCGACATCCCGGCAGAAATACACCCGTTTATTATACATCAAACGGGCAAATATATCAAGGCAATAAAACGAACTTTGCATTTTACTCAATGCCAAATTTGAGTCAGTATTTTTGTCTATTATTCACAATAACCAACTCTCAGAATGTCAATTCGATGATAAGCCGGGTGAGCAGTATTTCGGGGTCCTGAGATGAGCCTTTAAGTGCCGAATCCGTTTCGGCGCAGACCTTAAGCACAGTATTCAGTCGACCCCTTTTTGCCAGCGAAGGTTGTTTGAGATATTTTTTAACAACGAACTCATTGAGCTTCAGACTTGAAGCAATATCTGATGATGACAATCCCGACGCTGCAAGTTCTTGAGCCGCAGTCATATCGGTGAACTGCTTAAGCGCCATTCCGGATATCAGTTCGGGTGCGGTACGCCGGTCGAGCATCTCCTTGAGCAGCAGAAGCGCTTTTGCCCGGTCGCGTTCCAACAGCGCATTGGTAAAGTCGAAACTGCCGAGTTCGGTGGTGATTGAAACCACCTGCTTTACTTCATTGACAGTGACCGCATTAAGACCGTGGGAAAGCGCATATGCGGCGACTTTTTCAACTTCGCATGACAGGCGCGTCATATCGTTCCCCACGCAGTCAAGCAGCATCGCAGCCGCGTCTGTGGTGACTTTCAGTTTGTCAGCATCAAAACGGCGGGCAATCCACTTTGTCAGTGCGGAAGGAGATTCCTGCTCAAAAACAACCGGCATCAAATATTCTGACAGCACAGTGAAAGCCTTGCCCGGGCGATTATAGCCCTCCGATACAGTCAGTTCCTCCGGAATTGTATAAACTATAAGCACAGCCGTCTCAGAGTAATCGAGTCCCAGAACATCGGTCAGCGAATCCCATTCCTCGGCGGTGAACTTATCGTAGTTCAGACCATACAGCTCGACCAGCCTCAAGCCTTCCATGCCCAAAAATGGGACTGATGTAAGTTCTGCCGCAAGCCGCTCCGGGGTATATGAGTCGAAATCCAGAGAAACACGCATCATATCGTCCGACACAACTGCCTTGCGCGCCTCACCGAGGCAGAAACGCTTCATATATTCTTCATCGCCGCAGAAAAGCCAGCCGCCCTTCAGCCCTTCACGAAGTGCTTTTCTGAAGTCTGCGGAACTAAGCTGAACGTGCTTTTTTGCCGCACCTCGGGTCTTGTCCCTGCTCATCACTGCGGGGTGACATCGATTGTAAGACGGCTGCGCTCGGTGCAGACACCGTTCATCTCAATGTCGTAATCAATGAATAAACTTCCACCGTCGGCACCCAGTGTATTGTCGATGCGCCGCGTGTATACCGCAAACTGCATAGGCATGAATTCGGTGCCATAGGTGCAGATCTGGCGTCTGTTTTCACTGTTGAAGGTTATACACGAGGTCAGAGAACCCGAACGGGTCATTGTGACTATCTGCGGACGGTCATACGAAGTGTGTAAAGTTGTGACAGTACCGCCCATGCCGGTATCCTCGCTTTCCTCGTATGAGAGACTCACATCCTTACCGTTGTCGTCAAGAGAACCATCGGTTATATATTCTATTGTGCTGTTGAGGGCGCCGTCGGCTTCACGGTCAAGTTCTGCCGTCATGCGATCGATTTCTTCATTATCATCCACGGAGTTCTTCATAAACTCGATAAACTCCCGGCTTTCGGAGAATTCGGCTGCGGTCGTCATGTCGCATATGCGCGAAAATATACTGACCCTGACGGGCAAACCCTTCTGTTTTCTTGTTTTTCTTTCTTTTTCTTTCATTGAATCAAGTCCTCGTCCGCAATGGTTCAATCCAGCGACGAATATACAAGCGACTTTATGCGCGGATGAATCACGGCATTATAACCGTTGAGCATGTGCGTGAAGAATACGATTGTCATATCGTTAGCCGGGTCAATGAGAACATATGAGCCTGCCGCGCCGCCCCATCCGAACTCCCCCTCAGATGACAAAACGGCTGCCTTTGCCGGATCAATCATAGTGCGAACACCCAAACCGTAACCGTAGCCGCTGCGTCCCGGATTCTCGCCTGAGAAAAACGCGAGTCTTTCGCCATCAAGCTGATTTAAAGCCATCGCCCGGACAGCAGCAGACGACAGGATGCGGTTTCCGTTGGCAGCCATACCGCCGTGGCAAAGCGCCTCCGCAAAGCTGGAATAATCGTCAAGCGTCGATATTATACCGGCGCCGCCGCTTTCGCATCTGTCAGAATACTTGTAACCGCAGACAGGACCTATGTATTCCATAACCGATTTGCCGTCGGTCTGTATCGTGCGCCTGTATTGGCCGGCGTATCGCTCTTCTTTGTCAGCCGGGAGCGTAAATCCTGTATCTTTCATACCGCATGGCTCGAAGATATGCTTTCTGAGGTATTCACCGAAACGCATACCGGTAATCACTTCAATCAGCGCTCCGAGTGCATCGTGGCATAGGCTGTATAGCCAGCGGCTACCGGGCTGGAAGCTCAGCGGTTCACGCAGATAGGCACGGAAAAAATCTACCGTTCCGAAATCGTTATCGGTACTCTCGCGCAGCTCACGAATTGCCGGTACATCCGGGTTGTATGTCAGACCCGCCGACATGGTGAAGAGGTCGCGAAAGGTAATCGGACGCGCTAGCGGTTCGGTTGATGTGCTCCCGTCTGCATTCCTGACACGCACCGTGCAATCGGCAAACTCGGGGATAAACTTCACCGCCGGTTCGTCAAGCAGGAATATACCGTCCTCCCAGAGCTGAAGCGCCGCCGTACAGGTTATCACCTTAGACATTGAATAAATATTGTATAGTGCATCCTGTCTCGCCGGTGTTTTGTCCTCGATACGGTTGTATCCCGCCGTATGCCTGTATATTCTCTCGCCGCCAATATTTATCGCACAGTCGACACATGGAAGCACATTATTAATTATAAGAGAATCGAGATATGAAGTAAGCCTTTCAAGCCGCTTGAAATTCATACAAAAACCTCCGCCTTATACATCGTCCTCGACCAGCTTCATGCTCACCTTGCGCGTTACAATATCCGCGGCATCAATGATAACCTTCACCCGTTGTCCGAGTGCGAAGGAACGGCGTCCGCAGTGCAAACTCATTGTGTTTTCATTATAGTCGAAGTAGCCATCCAGTGTGGATATATGCACAAGTCCCGAGCATGTATTGTCAAGGTCCACAAAGAAACCGAAGCCCTGTACCGAGCTTATCGTCCCCTCAAAAATCTCGCCGATATGGTCTGCCATAAACAGCGCCTTGAAGAGAGCCTCAATATCGCGTTCGGCGTGGATTGCGCGAATCTCACAATCACTCGACTGATGTGCCGATGATGTCGCGAAGGATTCGAGTTCTGTTATTCTTTCGATGTCCGCTTTTCCGCGGATTATCGACTTGATTATGCGGTGAACTGATAAATCGGGGTAGCGTCTTATAGGTGATGTGAAGTGGCAATATCGTTCGATAGCCAGACCGAAATGTGGTGAACATACAGCATCATAACGCGCCTTTGCAAGAGAACGAAGAAGGACATATGACGCAATGGTTTTATAACCTTTTTCCTCCGCTTCAAGCATAACGGCGCGCAGCGCCGCAGGATGTAGTGTGCGTGTACGCAGCGGCGTTATGTCAAGCCCGAGATTGTGGGCAAAAATCGTGAAAGTTTTGATTTTTTCGGGATCCGGATCGTCATGAACGCGATATACGCAGGGCATATGCTGCCAGTAGAGCCAGGTTGCAACCGCCTCATTTGCGCAGAGCATAAACTGCTCAATAAGCCTCTCGGCGATACCTCGCTCAACTTTAACAATATCAGCAACATAGCCGTCATCGTCAAGAATTATTTTTGACTCCACCGTTTCCAGCTCCAGGGCTCCGCGCTCAGCCGAGCGGGTGTCCAGAATACGGTATAATTCCAGCGCAATATCAAGGCTGTTCCCGAGTGCTTTATATTTGTCTGCGAAATCCGAACCGCTTCCGTTTTCAAGCAGGTCGTTAACTTCCGAATAAACGCCTTGTACAACGCTGCTTATAAGCGACTCATGCAGTTCTGTGTTCAGTATTTCACCCGTCTCAGAAAGCGTTATGACAGCCGATAAGGTAAATCTTTCAGCACCCGAATTCAGAGAACATGAACCGTTTGATATAACTTCGGGAAGCATCGGAACGACCTGATCAACGAAGTACACCGATGTGCCGCGCTCAAAAGCTTCACGGTCGAGTATAGAACCCTCTGTTACATAATTCGATACATCTGCGATGTGCACGCCGAGAGTATATGTTCCGTCATCATTCTTTTCGACTGAAATGGCATCGTCAAGGTCTTTGGCGCCCTCCGGGTCGATTGTAAAGACAGTTTTACCGCGAAGGTCGAGTCTTCCCGCGGCGTCAAGCGGCATAGCCGCCACTTCATCGGCGAAGTCAAGCGCTTCGGATGAAAATGATATTATTATACCGTTATCGCTGAGTATGGCTGCGTAATTTGCTTCAACGCTGTCGCTTTCGCCGAAAACATCAGTTACGTTTCCGTAAGCCGCGATGCCGTTGGCGGGATCCGGATAACGTGTCAGCTCAACCTCAACTTTATCGCCTGCTATAATGTCGGTCGGCATGGTTGAAGTCTCAACAAGAATGTTAAAGCTGAGACGCTTATCATCAGGTTCAACATAGAACCGCGGCGATCCGCGTTTCCCTCGCGATTCCAGTTCGCGCATAGTGCCTATTACACTTTTGACCGAACGTTCAGAGACCTGAACAATACGCCCCTCAGGAGCTCCGCCTCTACCGCTTGGGTTTGTCACCACGGCAAGAACCGTATCACCGTTTATTGCGCCGCCGCAGTTATCCGAACTTACGAATATATCACGGCTGCCGTCGGCGGGCATGACAAAACCGAATCCACGCTGTGCCGCGCTGAAAGTACCGCGAATCAGACCCGAATCACTTTGAGGCATTATCTTGCCTTTCTTTGTTATGACAATCTCTCCGGCTGCCTCAAGGACGTCAAGCTCACGTCGGACGCTCTCGAAGCTCTCGCCAAGCGCATTTGCCAGTTCGGATTGAGTCGGACGTTCACCGTCCGCAATATATGAAAGTATTTTATCAGAAAGCAGTGACATTCTATCTCCCATAACTCTCCGCGCAGATATCCGCGGTTAAAAAACATCCGCCTTTGAAACTGTATACCTTCAAAGGCGGAATCGTTTACCATATGTTTGTTTCCGGTATCAGCACATCAGACCGGCGGAATCCGGCGCTCTGAGTCCGAATCTAATAGTCCGGCTGCGCTCAACAAACCCGGAAATTAAGGCACGGGTTTCAGCCCTCGGCGCCCTGATCAAATACAGCTTCATCACCGGCAGCAGCAGTCACGGCTGCGCCGCCATCAGCAACCGTCTCGCTGACGGCTTTATCCGGGTACAGTTTATTAAACTCGTCATCTGGCTTAATTGCTGTATCAGGCTGTATGACATAAACAACGATAACGACAAGAACGAATACAATTGCAACAACAGTAGTAGCCTTGGAGAGCCACTTATCTGCGGTCTGGCCCTTCTCTTTTCCGAAGAAGGTCTCAGCGCCGCCGGCGATAGAGCCGGACAGTCGATGACTCTTGCCCGACTGCATCAAAACTGCTACTATAAGGAACACTGCCGCTATAAGCAAAATTGTACCGAGTACGATTTCCATTAAATGAATCCTCCGGAATGGTCATTTTTCACATATGGAACATTATAACAGATAAGTACGTAAAATGCAATAGTTTTTTTGATTTTTTTAATCGCAAGTAAGCAAAGCGTCTGGTATTATCGGATTTCATCCAGCTCGAGACCGAGAATTGAGTCCGCCGCGCTGCGTTTTCTGCGTTTATCCTTTGCCTGCCAGTAGTGAGTGTTAATGACACGCATAATCCGATCCTTGTCATCTTCACACAATTCGTCGCCGACAAAGAGATCGCATACACCGCGCACCATTTCCCTGACAGCTTCCGGGGTGATTCTTGGCGACAGATTATCAGACGTGGCAGTTTTCTTTGACGCATCAAGGTCAGAAAGCAGATAATCTGTCGATACTCCGAAGAGCTCACCGATACGTATGTATATCTCACTCTGCTTCGGAAGCGAGCGGCCTGCTTCGTAATTCTGAATCGTGCGCAGCGAAATGTTCAGAGCCTTTGCCAGTTCCGTCTGACTCATACGTGCCCCCGTCCGTGCGGCTTTCAGCTTTTCGCCGAATGACATATATAATCACCCCCAATCGTGATGTCAGTATAATGTCAGCATATATGCCTAAGTCGAGTTATTTTACACTTAAATAACTTATCTGTCAATAGATAATATAAGATATTTATGAATACCGCCATTTATTCAATCGGGATGCGCAGGCTGAAACTATCCCCATAACCCGGGTATCTTGCGCAGGCGCACACAAGTGCTCTGAGTTCACCGTTTTCAATAAAAATCTGTGGACGTTCCTTGTTGCAGAGCAGTTCGTGCTCTCCGTCCTCCCATATAAGTGTCAGATCTGACACAAAAGGATTAGCGGCAGGGCGCCAGTCAAAACCGTCTTCCGATGTCATCAGCGCCAATGTATAACCCTTTTCCGGCTTCACACCTGAGAAATATCCCTGAAAATCCTTTACAACGGCGTACCAGCGTTCTCCGTTATGCCATATGGTTGGATCTTCCACCGACCATCGGTTGTTGGGATTGAGCATAATAGGCTTTCCGTGCTTCTTATACGGTCCCATGGGGTTTTCGGCTGTGGCAGCCCCGCATATGACGGCGTGTGGAAAAGGTACGGAGGTATCATCCGGTCTCGACACTGCCTTGTATATCATGTGAATTGATCCGTCGGGAGCAATGGCGGCAGCCGGATTTGATGTTATAAGGCTGTCTATGCCGTTTTCGGATATGTCCACCACCGGTTCGGAACAGTGTCTAAACGGACCGAGAGGATGATCAGCCACGGCGCAGCCGACCCGCTGGCGGCGGTTGTAGTTTAGCCAGTCCTCCCTGATATCTGGGTTGCCGTGACCGTTGTTGCCCATGTGGAAAATGTAGAACTTACCTTTATATTCAAGTACCTGTGGATTGTGAACACAGGACTCATCCCAGGAACCGTCGTGTTCACCCTTAAGCACCACCCGGTCAAATGTAAACTCACCGAAAAGGTCTTTCGAACGGGCAACGGCTATCTCGCAGTCAGTGCACCAGCATTTGAAGCCGATCTCCTCCGGCCAGCGTGAATAGTAGAGATAGTATTCATCCCCGTATTTCAGAAGACTGCCGCACCAGACACAATAGCCTTCCTGCTTGAACAAACCGCTTCGGGGAACGGGACGCAGACGCTCGGCAAGGTTAAGATTGTCGGACATATTGTTTCCTCCAAACGATAAATTAAAAAATATGCGTGCCAAACTCATTTAAATGTGGTATAATGCCAAAAGAAGAATTTAACCAAGGAGTATCTTATATGAAACATATTATTGCAATACTGATTGCTTCCTCGCTGATTCTTTTCCCGCTGCTAACCTCCTGTTCGGAAAAACAGACCAAGTTAAGCTCAGATACCGATCAGACACTGAATCTGTCCGATGAAACCGCCGCTTCAGCGGATACCGCTGCCCAATACGCTCCACTCCCCTCACGCGATGCAGGCGGAAATGATTTTAGTATCCTCATCCGAAGTGAATGGGCGTATGAGTTTGATGTCGGTGAGCAGAACGGCGATATAGTCAATGACGCGGTCTTTACACGCAATACCAATACAGCCGAAAAGTATAATGTCAACCTAAAATTCATCTCCTCGCCCGGCGACTGGGCAAATCACGGCGCTTTCGAAAAGCTTATTACCTCTTCGGTACTTGCTGGAGACGGCGAATATGACCTCATCGCAGGATATCAGGCGTGTCTGGTTATAAATATCTCAAACGGCGAATTTTTGAATATACTCGATCTGCCTTATCTTGAGCTTGAGGCGCCCTGGTGGCTGCAGGTAGGACTTGAAAACCTTACCTTCAACGGCAAGTGCTTCATGGTCACCGGCGACATTGCGTTATCAGCATTGGAGGAGATATTCTGCATATTCTTCAACAAGGGGCTTGCACGGAATTACAACACTCCCGACCTATACGCAGCTGTGAAGGACGGCGGCTGGACTCATGCAAAGCTGCTTGAGGTTATAAAGGATGTCACCGCCGACAAGAACGGAGACGGTGTTATGGATGCCAATGACCTGTATGGGTTTGTATCTTCCGACACATATGTAAGACCTTATGTGGTGGCATACGATACTCCGACTCTCAAACTCAGCGACGGCAGCGCGGAGATAATCTGGAATACTGAACGCACGTATAATGTTGTTGAATCGCTTATTGACCTTTTCTATGTACAGAATGCAAGATACGCCGGTGCCAAGGATGATGTTATCACAGCCTTCCGCAACGAACTGGCGCTGATTGTGCCCTCGATGCTGGGCTATGCTTCAGTACTCCGAGGTATGGATACCGACTTCGGTATTATACCCTATCCAAAGTATGACGAAAATCAGGAAAGCTACTACACTACCACTCTGAACGAGGCAACAATGATGGTGGTGCCGATAACCGTTAAGGATCCCGATCTGAGCGCCTTCTTGCTCGAAGCTCTTTGCCGGGAAAGCACGGATACCGTGGCTCACAACTTCTATAACATTTCGCTCATGACCAAAATGACCCGGGACGATGATTCGGAAGAGATGATAGAGTTAATCCGCTCGACTCTCAGTTTTGACTTCGGCTGGATTCACTCGATGATCGCCGTTGTAAGCGGTGCACAATACAGCAACATGGTGCGCGACAAAAACTCTGACTTCGCGTCCTGGTATGCATCGCAGGAGGAAACCATCACGGAAAAGGTTAAAAAGCTTGAAACAATCTACGGCTGATTTATATCCCGTTGTTATTTTACCATAAAGCAATCTGCCTGTCCACCTGAATATTCACTTTACACAACCCGATTTTTGCATATCGGCACAACAATGTGTTTGACATGTTCATAAACATTTGATATAGTGTAGAGAGTAAACTTGTCAGCCCGATTCTGAAACGCAGTAAAGCTGTAAAATCGAAAGGAATGGCATTATGAATCGAGTGCCTAATGTTGAATCATTCCGCAATATACCCGTTATCGACAGCCATGTGCACATGAGCCACCCGATTTCGCTTGACCGTTCGGTCGAGTATCTTAACAAAATCATTGAGGGCAGAAATTACAGATCCATAGTGCTGGCGCCCTACTCTGTTGACGGTGATCATTTCACCGATAAGCAGGCTGCAATAAAATCGCTGTACCTTAAGCACAGAATTCCTGGTATATATGCCCAGGCAACTCTGAACTACAATCATAACAGCGGCGATACCTCTGATTTCTTCCTGAGTCAGGTGAAGGAACACTATAAACTTGGCTTCGACGGAGAGAAACTGCTCGAGGGCAAACCCGATACATATCGCCGGCTCGGTCATGGGATCGACGATCCTGTTTACGACGGTTTTTATGAGTTTTGTGAAGAGAATAGGTTTCCGATTACTCTGCATGTCGCCGATCCGCCTTCCTTCTGGGATCCCGACAAAGTGTCCGAATACGCAAAAAAGGTCGGATGGTTCTATGCCGATCCCTCATTCCCCACACGTGAGGAGCTTTACCGCCAGGTCTGGAATGTCATGAACAGATTTCCGGCGCTGCCGCTCATTCTTGCGCACTTCGGTTTCCTTTCAGACCTGCCGGATATGTCAGAGGAGTTCCTGACACGCTGGAAAAACACCGCTCTTGACCTTACACCCGGCGGCTGGATATTCAGCTGCTTCTCGGATAAGCACGACTACTGGCGCGATTTCTTTGTTCGTCACAGTTCGCGCATTGTCTTTGGTACCGACTCCTACAACACCCCCGAGGATTATAACTCAACCGGCGGCTGCACCGGACTCTGGGCGTTGGTGCGCTCCTGCCTCGAGTTCTCTGAACCTTTCTTATGGAATGATTCACTGGGTACCCTTGTACCGCTCGGACTCGACGACGAGACGCTGCATGACATCTATAATCGTAATTCTCGCCGTATATTCGGCGAGAATCCCGCTGCAATAGACATTGAACGCGCTGACTTTGCCGCACATATTACTTCCGATACTCTTGCCGGTCCTCACGACAAAAGAGACTGACTCCAGATTCCCCAAAAACCCATTTAACCCATAATTAAAACCTGCTATAAAGAAAGGAACGGTAAAAATGAAACTTATCGTAGCTATTGTCAACAACGATGACGCTCACAGTGTAAACACCAATCTCTCAAAATCAGGTTTCTTTGTTACGAAAATCGCCTCAACCGGCGGCTTTCTCATGAGCGGTAACTCAACCTTCCTCATCGGTACTCAGGATGAGGAGGTCGATCACGCTATCGATATTATCGGTAAATACTCAAGGAAACGTACACAGCCAACTCCTGTTGACATCAGTTACAACAGTGCCGGTTTCGGAACTTTCCCGGCAGAGGTGGTTGTGGGCGGCGCAACATTGTTCGTCCTTGATGTCGAGAAATATGTAAGAGTCTGACGGTGGACACTCTGCCCGATCTTTTTGAAGGTCTTTATGGCAATGAGCGGCTTAAAGTCATGCTTACCCACAGTATCAGCGCCGGCACTCTCTCCCACGCTTACATTCTTGACGGCGCTGAGGGAAGCGGGCGCAATACTGCCGCGCTGCTTATAGCAGCCGCACTGGCATATGCCACAGCCGACGACGGCAATCGTGATGACCTTCGGCGGCGTGTGCTCGAAGGGCTGACCGGAGATATCGTAATTGTTGACCTGACCGAGAAGCGCAAGTCTATTGTTGTTGATCAGATACGCGAAGTCAAAGAAGCCGCCATCATACGGCCGGGTGAGCTGAATTGCCGGGTATTCATTATCCGACATGCGGAGACAATGAATCAGCAGGCTCAGAACTGTCTGCTTAAGTTGCTTGAAGAGCCGCCGCATAATCAGTTTTTCCTTCTGATATGCAGCGGGGCATCAAATCTGCTGCCGACTATACGTTCCCGTGCACCGGTTATACGTATGCAGGTCTTCTCCCACGATGTCCTGTCCGATTACCTCATCGCCAATTATCCGAAAGCGAAAAAACTCGCCGAAAAGTCTCCCGACCGTTTCGCCGCTGCAATCCGCACGGCGGACGGACGCATAGGCAGCGCACTCGAGAACCTGTCGAAGGCAGACCAGAGCGCAAAAGCCCGCGAGACTTCTGACATGCTGATCTCGACTTTGGCGAACGGCGGACGAATGTCTCTCTTCCGCAGACTGGGCGGACTGCCTGTCAAGCGCGAGGAGCTTACTGCGCTTACAGAGGCTATGCAGCTTTCTCTGCGCGACATAATCGCCGCCAAATATTCGTCTGAAACTTCAATGCTTAGCTATGACGATGCTGACGATGCGCTTGACTTGTCCGAGCGTTTCACAGCCGCCGAACTTCTGCGGTTAAACGATGTTCTCGTTGAAGCCTATGATTCACTGCAGCGAAACGCCAACATCTCGCTCTGGCGGGTTAGTCTGCTCGATGCTCTGAGTTCGGTCTGAACGGCGGTTAATCATATTGCTATTACACACATATATCAAGGAGCATATTCCCATGGCATTTAACCTTATCGATAAGATAATCGGCACATACAGCGAACGTCAGATCAAGAAGCTGAAACCGACCGTTGACAAAATTGAAGCCCTCGCCGATACATACGCGGCTATGACCGATGAACAGTTAAAGGCAGAGACTCCGCGACTGCGCGCACGGCTTGAAGCAGGCGAAACGCTTGACGATATTCTCCCCGAAGCTTATGCGCTGGTCCGCGAGGCGGACGATCGTGTGCTCGGAAAGCGCCCCTTCCACGTTCAGCTCATAGGCGGCGTTGTGCTGCATCAGGGCAGAATTGCCGAAATGAAGACCGGTGAGGGCAAAACGCTGGTAGCTACCCTTCCGGCATACCTGAATGCACTGAACGGCAAGGGTGTACATATCGTAACGGTCAACGAATACCTTGCCCGCATCGGCTGTGAGGAGATGGGCAGAGTTTATAACTTTCTCGGTCTGACCACCGGACTTATCTACCACGGTCAGAGCAAAGCCGATAAGCAGAATGCCTACCTCTGCGACATAACCTACGGCACAAACAACGAGTTCGGCTTCGACTACCTCCGCGACAACATGGTCATATATAAAGACCAGATGGTTCAGCGCGGACATGTTTTCTGTATCGTCGACGAGGTTGACTCGATACTCATAGATGAGGCGCGGACACCGCTTATCATATCCGGCGAGGGCGATAAATCTACCGATCTGTACGACAGGGCAGACTCATTTGTCCGCACGCTGCGCGAGTTCCGTATAAAAGAGCTTGACGCAAAAGAGGACACAGACACGACCTACGACGCCGACTACATCGTAGATGAAAAGCAGAGGACGACCGTGCTAACCGCCAGCGGCATCGATAAGGCTGAGAGATATTTTCAAATCGAGAACCTTTCCGATCCCGAGAACAGCACCCTGGCGCATCATATAAATAATGCCATTCGCGCACGCGGCATTATGCACCGCGACATCGATTATGTAGTAACCGATGATCAGAAGGTAATCATAGTTGACGCCTTCACCGGACGTCTCATGCCCGGCCGCCGTTACTCGGACGGTCTTCATCAGGCTATCGAGGCAAAGGAACATGTCGCTATCGAGAAAGAAAACAAGACGCTTGCTACAATCACATTCCAGAATTATTTCCGATTCTACGGCAAGCTATCGGGCATGACCGGTACCGCTAAGACCGAGGAGAATGAGTTCCGGGAAATCTACAATCTCGACGTTGTTGAAATCCCGACTAACATGCCCATGATCCGTATCGACCATCCCGATGCGGTATTCAAAAATCATAAGGGAAAGACGCAAGCCATAATTAATCAGATCAAAGCATGTCATGCCAAGGGGCAGCCTGTACTGGTCGGCACAGTATCTATTGAAAAATCCGAGGAACTGTCCCGTGAGCTTAAATTAAACGGAATAACGCATACCGTGCTTAACGCCAAGCATCACGCCCGCGAAGCCGAAATAGTCGCCCAGGCGGGTAAGATCGGCACGGTCACTATTTCCACAAACATGGCTGGTCGAGGCACCGATATCATGCTGGGAGGCAACCCCGAATTCATGGCGAAGCGCGAAATGGAAACTCTCGGTTACGATGAAGAAACCATCGGCCTGGCGGTCGGCTCCTCCACCTCAGTGAGCGAGGAGGTGCTGGCAGCGCGGGTGGTTTACAAGGAGCTCTTTGCCAAACATAAGGAGCTGATCGCTCCTCTCGCCAAGCAGGTATGCGATGCTGGCGGTCTTTTCATAATAGGTACCGAACGGCACGAAAGCCGCCGTATCGACAACCAGCTCCGCGGACGTTCCGGTCGTCAGGGCGACCCCGGCGAATCCCGTTTCTTCCTTTCGCTTGATGACGATCTTATGCGCCTTTTCGGTTCGGAACGAATCTTGGGTATAGTCGATAAGCTGGGTCTGGAGGACGACCAGCCTATTGAGGCATCAATACTCTCAAACTCCATAGAGAATGCTCAAAAGCAGCTGGAGGCTCAGAACTTCAACCGCAGAAAGAATGTTCTCACCTACGATGATGTAATGAATCAGCAGCGCTCGGTGATATACAAGCAGCGTATGGAGGTGCTTGACGGAGCCGATCTCCGCGACAAGATCATCGCCATGATTCATGAGATTATCGAAAGTGTAGTTGCCGAAAACACCGCCGATGAATCGCCTGCCGACTGGCATATCGGCGAAATTAAAAAGTTCTTCTACGGCTACATGCTCGGTCCGGATGACCTGAACTACGATGCCGATGATATCGCCGCCCTTGACCGGGATGAAATAACAGACGCCCTCAAAGCAAGGGCTGACAGGCTTTACGCCGAAAAGGAGGAGCTCTTCGGCGATCAGATGCGTGAGATCGAACGTGTGATACTGCTGCGCAACGTGGATACCGAGTGGATGGATCACATCGACGCCATGGAGGATCTCAAAGGCAGCATAGGGCTGCAGGCATATGCTCAGCGAAACCCGGTCAACGAATATCGCATCCAGGGCGCCGACATGTTCGATGCGATGATTCATGAAATAAAGAGCCGTACAGCGCGAATGATCCTTTCTGTCGTTCCGCGCACACAGATAAGCCGCACCGAGGTTGCACATGTAACCGGCGAGGGCTTCGAAGGCGCATCCGGCCAGCAGCGTCAGGCTCAGAGACCGGCACAGAGCAATGCCTTGCCAGGATCAAGCAGTGCAGGCATGGTTAAAAATTCACCTGTGAGAAACGCACCGGTAAAGAGCACTCCGGTAACCGCTCCCAAGAAAGTCGGACGCAACGATCCCTGTCCCTGCGGCAGCGGTAAGAAGTACAAGAAGTGCTGCGGCGCCAATCCAAACGACGAGGACGACGGCAACTGACATGGGCTTCGGAATTCTTTTTCTCGCACACATATTTCTCTTCGTCTGCAAGGGCGTGGACATATTCCCCGACTTCCTGCCCTACCTGCTGTTCTGGATATCGATGCGCAGGCTTTCGCCCTATAATCCCGCATTTCGCAAGGCGCGGATGATCGCTCTCCCGCTGGCTTTTGCTGCAGCTGTAAGTGATGTTTTCCAGATTCTTGCTGCTGCAAAAGTATTGGAGATAGATCTGCCTCAGCGCATACTTATGTTACTGGTTTCCTGCGGAATGCTAGCGCTCTACTGGTTCACGCTTCGGGGTATTATGGGGCTATCTGCTGAGGTTGGACTCAAAGATATATCCGACAAAGCAAAGCGCAATCTCATACTCACCGTGATATATACGGTCTGCATTCTGATATACCAGTGCGATTTCGAGTTTTTGCGTGAGATATCAATGTATTTCGGTATTTTCTTCCTTTTGTTCGGTCTTGTTTGGGTGATACTGAACGGCACACTGATATTCTCCTGTTACATGTGGATTTGTCTTGAAGGCGACGAGGATATGTCAAAACCCAGCAAATTCATGCCGAAAAAACGGCCGCCGAAAAAGAGCAATCGTGACGGAGGCAAAGACGCAAATGCGGACAAAAAGTCAAAATAAGCATACTATGGGCTTCGGTCTTATTATCGCCGGCCTGGTTTTTCTCTTCAATCCCTGCGTCAGCGTGCTGGATGTTCTCCCGGACGCAATCGGTATTGCTCTGCTTATCGCAGGCAGCCGTAAGATAGGTGACATGTCCGACGATATCGACATAGGTATAGGCTATCTCTGGAAAGTCTTTTGGCTGTCGCTGGCTCAGATAGTAATCATGTTCCTTCTGCCCGGTATGGAGGACAAGGCGTTCTCACTGGTCTTCGTCTTTGTGTTCGCATTATTCGGATCCTATCTGCTGATCCGTTACTTCATCTGTCTTTTTGACGGTATGCAGTCTCTTTCCACTCGCTTCAACGGAAGCGCGTCTTCGACAGGAATTGTTAATATCAAAGCGCTCACCGTGATTTTTCTGGTGCTGAGGGGCTTCTTGAACCTGCTGCCGGAACTGCAGTACCTGTCCACCACGGAGCATGAAGGACTTATAACCTCGATTGATTCATACGGACTTACAGACTATACCCTTCTGCTGCAGATAATCAACATTGCCGGCACGCTTGTCGTCGGAATATTCTGGCTTGTGTGTGTTGTTATATACTTCCGCAGAACCGCATCAGACTATGTGTTTATCAGTGCCCTGTCCGAACATTATCTCACCGCAGTGCGCACAGATGTCAAGCGTTACATTCGCCGCGATATAAAGTATATCACCCTTCTTTCAGGATGCGGTTTCGGGTTGACAGCAAGCGTCATTCTTGACGGTGTGGATTATCTGCCCACATTTCTCGGTGCGTTAATGATATTCCTGGCGTTGAAGCTCGCATCAAAAAACTTTGACGACAGAAGGCTTCCGGCAGCGCGGCTTTGGGCAATAATATATACTCCCTTCTCTGCCGCAGCCTGGTTCTACAGTCTGTGGTTTGCCGTTCGCTTTTATTATTACTCCGTATTCAAGCATTTGGATACAACGATATTCTACCTCATAAATTTAGTTCTGGCGCTGCTAACCGCAATAGTGTTCATAGTATTGACTATAGCGGTCTGCCGATATCTGCGAACAATTGTCGAACATCACGCTTTCGAGAATGTGGGAGCAGAGTTCGTTACGCTGTCAAGGCGCCATGAGGAACAGATGAAGGGACTGCGGCGTTCACTCGTCCTTTTCCGCATTGCGGCGATAATCTGCGGTGTATCAAATGTCACTAATACCGCCTGCATGCATCTTTTTCCGCAGTATTTGATGATGAATACTATTATACATATAATATTCATCGCCTGCACTGTGCGTTTCTTCACAGAACTATATACGGCGGTAATTAAACGGTACGAATAATAATTTAATATAATATTTTTGAAAGGTGTAAATATGACCGAATATCTCTGTACACTCAAAAATCCCGGTAAGGAATACCGGGGACTTCCCTTCTGGTCCTGGAATGATCGTCTGACACCCGACGAATGTCGCCGTCAGATAGCTTTGATGGATGAGGCGGGACTTGGCGGTTACTTCATGCATGCCAGGGGCGGTCTCGAGACCGAGTATCTGGGCGAGGAGTGGTTCGAGTGCATCAAAGCCTGCATCGACGAGGGCAAGAAGCGCGGCATGTATTCCTGGTCCTACGATGAGGAGGGCTGGCCCAGCGGCTTCGCCGGAGGCATTGTATCGGGCATGGGCGACTATTACCATGTCCGCAACCTGGCTTACGGCGAAATTACCGGCGCGCCGCAGGCAATAAAAGGCACAATTATCGGCTACTACACCGTTTCCCCCGCCGGTCACTACTCCTTCTCCGAGGATCTTGATTCAGCGAAGGAATTTACCAACGAGAAGATCGGCGACAAACTCTACTATGTCTGCCATCAGTCGAACCAGTATTATGTAGATATTCTTAATCCAAAGGTTGTGCGTGCATTCATAGACTGCACATACGAGCGCTACAAGAAAGAACTTGGCGAGGATTTCGGCGGCACGAGTATGCCCGGCTTCTTCACCGACGAACCCCAGTACGCCCGCAGCAAGGTGCCGTGGTCCTATATTCTTCCAGAAGAGTTCTGTAATACAAACGGTTATCTCCCCGAGGAGCATCTCATCTGCCTGTTCTTAGATGTTCTGGGCTACCAGAAGTTCCGCTATGACTTCTATCGGGTAGTCAGCCGCCTTTATACCGAGTCCTTCGGCAAGCAGATTTATGACTGGTGCTGTGAGAACAACTGCAAGTTCACCGGTCACGCCATGATGGAGGATTCTCTATACTGTCAACTCGCCTGTACCGCCGGAGTAATGCCGCTGTACGAATATATGCACATGCCCGGTATGGACTGGCTGGGCAGACACATCGCATCCCCGATTATCCCGAAGCAGGTCAGTTCGGTATCCCGTCAGCTCGGCAAGAAAATGTCGCTCAGCGAAACTTATGCCCTCTGCGGCTGGGACTGCTCATACGAGGAATTAAAATGGATCGGTGAGTGGCAGTTTGTCAACGGCATAAATATCCTCTGCCAGCATCTGGAAGGCTACACCATACGCGGTCTGCGCAAGCGCGACTATTCTTCTCCCGTCACATTCCAGGCTCCCGAGTGGTCTGACTACAAGCAGTTTAACGACTACTTCAGCCGACTCGGAAAACTGTTCGCCGATAACGACGTTGTTGCAGATGTGCTGGTGCTTCATCCCCTTCACAGCGGCTGGATGGCATACGACAGCGGAAACTGCGCCGCCATTCAAAAGCTCGACCGCTCCTTTGTCGAGACATCAAATCTGCTTTCGGGACTTCACATCGGTTACGACTACGGCGATGAGACTATTATGGCTGTCCACGGCAGAGTCGAGGACGGAAAGTTGATAATCGGCAAATGTGCTTACAGCGCGGTGGTTCTCCCCTCGATCGACACCTTAGACGAGAGCACATACATTCTGCTTACCGAGTTTATCGCCCAGGGCGGCAAAATATACGCAAACGGCGATCTGCCCAGCCGGATCAACGGCCGCACCGACGCCCGTCTCAAGAACATAATTACGGCCGCTGTCAGGATACCTGCCGACCGTGAGCTTGTACTGAACTTTTTTGTCAACGAGGGACTCAAGAAGGTTACCGTAAGCGGCAGAGACGGCGAGGCAGAGCGAATTCACGCCCGCGTCTGCAATATGGACGACGGTAAAGCCTGGTTCTTCGTCAATCTTGACAAGGATAGGGCATACGATGTTAAGATTACCCTTTCCGAAGCTGGAGGCGGCATCGTTGAATACAGCCTCGAGACACTGGGCGCCTCCATGCCCGATACGCTGGTACGCGACGGCGAGCGTGTGATCTTTGCTCACTTTGAGCCTATGCAGTCGAGACTCTTCCTAACCGGCGGCGACCTTCCGATGATTACCGTGAAGGAAAAGCCGGGTGCCGTGCTGCCTCTCGCCCGCGGATGGGATATCGATCTTGCAAACAGCGATCCCAACCTCTTTACGATTGACTATGTCTCATACAGCAAGGACGGTGTCGAATTCACACAGCCGAAGCCGGTTCTCGGCGTCATGGACGAGCTGCTTGACGAACGCGCCAATTGCCCTATAACCCTGCGCTACACCTTCAATGTAGCCGAAGATTTCGACCTGACCGGCTGCTCCGAGCTTTCGCTCATAAGCGAATACGGCCCCGAGTGGAAATTGGCGGTAAATGGCAGCGAGGTTCGTCACGACCTGCTTACCTGGTGGAAAGACACCTCGTTCAAGGTCATCAATATTAAAGATCTGGTGAAAAACGGTGCAAACACCATCGAATTCATCGGCAGCTTTTCCCAGCGCCAGAAGGTCTACGATGTGCTTTTCGGTGAGAATGTACTTGAGACCGAGCGCAATAAGCTGACCTATGACACCGAAATCGAGTCGGTTTACCTAAAAGGCGACTTCGGCGTGTTCTGCGATAAGGGCTGGACCGAAGGCGATCGCCGTGCAATATTTACCGACGGCAGCTTCACACTCGGCAATCGTCCCGATAAGCTGCTCACCGGCGACCTTGTTCGCGGCGGACACACCTTCTTCGCCGGCGAAATCACCCTTAAACAGACAGTCAAGGTCAAGAAGAGCTACGGCAAACGGGTTCGCGTCTCCTTTGACAGACCCTATGCTTCCTGTGCAACCTTGTTTGTGAACGGACGAAAGGTCAAGACCTTCCTCTGGTCCGATTATACCGCCGATGTTACCGATTATGTCGAGAGAGGGGACAACGAGATCGCCGTCAGGCTGACAATATCCAACCGCAACTTCCTCGGTCCGCACCATCATCCACATGGCGAGAGTTATTCCGTAACTCCCCACAGCTTTGGTCCGAACCGCAATTACTCTCCCTCTGGCTGGCGTGACCGCTACTGCTTTGTAAAGACCGGTTTCGGCGAGTAATACGCAAAAAAGGCTTATATTGCCTTTCATTTGAGAGTTATCGATTATTCCTTATTTTAGAGTACTACCATAAACACGCCTCCCGTATCAATTTCCGGGAGGCGTGTTTATGTGTTTTATTGCTGTATCATTTAAAATCATCATCCAATCAGCTGTTCAAAAGTCTTCTCGATTGCAGCCTGTGCCGAGGCTTCCATGGACGCATAGCTTGATGCGAAATTATTTACGCCGGTGTCTGCGCATTTAGCCACCGAGTTGTAGATACTGCCCCAACCATATACATTATACAGGTCATACACCATCGAATCAAAGATAATATTAAGCATATTAGCCGAGTCATCATCGCGGAGAGCTTTATTCGTAACCGTAACATCGATGAATGCCGTTGTCACCAGCTGCTGGCTGTAGTAACCCATTGCGTCAAGCAGATTGCCGATCATATCGGTATCCGAACATGTGGAGGGAACTGTAATGAAGGCGGACCAATAGGGACTGAGCAGCGAATAATACTCATCCTGCTTTTCATCAAACAGAGGCATCGGTATGATACCGAAATCCGCCTCCATATCACGAAGGTCAAGAGCCGCAAAAATCCAGTTGAAGTTGAATAACAACCGATTTGCGATGAAGGAAGGCAGCATGACATCTGTAAAAACATCGCCGGTCGTGGCTTTTCCCGAATAGTCGTTGGAATACATGGCTATGTTCTTGTCACGCAGCAGCTTGATCAACTTGTCAATAACGATTGTTGTCTTGGGATTATTAAGTGTAAGCTCAGAGATACCTTCACTGTTTTTGGTGGTTACACGTATGCCGGAGGAACAGATACACTGCTGAAGCACCGATGCGGAACAGCCGATGCCGAGCACGTCCTTTTCATCGTAGACACCGTTTCCGTCCAGATCCCGGACGACCGCAGCCGAATGCTCATAAAGCTTGTCAATGGTCCATTTCTTATCATTGACCAGTTTGTAGGGGCTGTCAAGGCTGTATTCCTCAATCATTTCCTTGTTGAAGTACAGGCAGCCCGCTGCGCCGGTGTTGTAAACACAAAGGTCACCGGTGGTAGTAAAGACCTTACCGCCGATTGTGAACTCATCTGTAGCCTTAGAGTCCCACCAGCTTCGCTCGAGATCCAGGGTGCCGATAGTATTCAGATCAAGCAGCAGACCGGTTACGCCGAGCATACCGTTAAGGCTGCTTGCGTTGGCGATACCTACACCGTAAGCATCATCACCCGCCTGAATGCTGCTGTTATACCCCGACATGCTGGTGTTCAGGTATGTGGATATAGAAACATCAAGAAGCTCTTCAACCGTCGATGTGCGCCGGAAGAATGCGTCGTTCATCGGCTCGCCGTTTTCCTCCTCGGCATAAATACCGTCCATCATTGTTAACTGCCATTTGGTGTCGGTATGCCATATGTAAAATGTGATCTCTTCTCCATCATACTTCACACCGGGAGCGGTGTATTCGGGCGGTTCGGTGGTTTCTTCCGCAATGTCGGTCGACATATCAGCGGAGGTTGTGTCGGCAGCTGTATCCCCATCCCCGGATGCGGCACAGGCTGTCAAAAGATTAAAGACTAAGACAAAAAGCAGGAATATACAGATCTTTTTCATATTTACCCCCATAAAACCCAATGTTTTTATGTATCCGTATATGGAATAATAACATATGATTTGCGGTTAGTCAACATGATGTTTATGAGTTTTACCGTTGAGTTTACTGTTTTCAAAAATATTAAACGCTCCGGCAATCACCGGAGCGTTCGATATAACTGTTTGAATTATGACGTAATCAGCCTCAGCCGTTATTTATTTCAACCGCCTGGGATGCCAGATACTCTACAACCACCGTGTTCTGTGCGTTCTCTTTGAGGCTGGCCTTCATGGCGCTGCCTTCGGCCTTTATGAGATCCTTAACTGACTCGTAACCATAGTTCTGCGCGAGTTTCAGGGAGATACGTTCGTAGTCGTCAGCGGTATACTTAATACCCTCGTTAAAAGCGATCTGACCGAGGATCATCTGCTGCTTGAGAGATGACTGTGCGCTGGCAATCTGCTGGGAGAAAAAGGTATCGGTATCCTGACCCATATAGCTCTCGATGTAGGTGCGGAAAGGTACGCCGTACATGGCTGCGTAATACTCGTGGTTGGCAACAAGCTTGTCGTAAATCTTCTTTACTTCCTTTTTAGAATAGGTATTGACAACACTGGTATTGATGACCTTGCTGAGAACGGTATCCTGCTTGAAGAGGTCGGTCAGGTTAGCCTTGTATTCATCAACCGTATTATAAACATTCTTTGAAATCTTTGCGACAAACGCATCGTTCAGCTCTGGGATGATTTTATCGCTAATATGGTTGATGGTTACATCAAATACGGTCTTCTTGCCGGCCATGTCGGGATTATTTGGATAATCCTCGGGGAAGGTAAGGTTGAGCTTTACATTCTCGCCCGGCTTGTGACCGATAAGACCTTCTTCAAAGCCTTCAATGAACTGACCGGAGCCGATGGTCAGATCATAACCGGAAGCGGTGCCGCCGTCGAACTCAACGCCGTCCATAGTGCCTACATAGTCGATATTAACAACATCGCCATCCTTGATCTTGCGGTCGGTGACAGTCACGGTTTCGGCGTTCTGCTCAAGAGCGCTCTGAATCTGATCCTCGACCTGTTTCGCAACCTCTGCCATATCGACTTCAACACCCTTGTAGGTACCGAGAGTAAGCGCGTCGCCGTAATCTTTTATGTTGGAGGAGCAGCCGAACGATGCTGCGGCTATCAGCAGGACAAGTGCAAGAGCGAGAACTCTTGCGGCGGTATTATTTCCAGTTAAACATCTCATATTATTGTTGTTCCTTTCAAATCCTACATCTATAAATTGTAGTGTAAACGCAATATTTATATCAAAATTTTGTTACATAATCAAGCACAAATTGTGAACTGAAATTCGCAATCGCTTTGCCGGTCAGAGAAGCTGCTGTCCGTTGATACGAAGACGGAAACGCAGACCCAGCTTTGCGGCAGCACGCCGACAGAGCGCCATACGCCCGGTAAATATCTCAAAGTACTCCATAACCGAACCGTATGCGGTATCTATGACGAGATCCATGTCGTAGAATGCCTTGTCATCGCTGACTCGGGCAACCGAGTGTATGACCGAGTAGTTGACGCGGTCATGTATGTCGAAGTTAGCCACATCGCCGGTGTCGACTACGCGTGAGCGGCGCACATCCGATTTGTCTGCCAGAATAAGCGCGGCTGCCAACGCTGATACCGGAGACGCGGTGTTCTCGTCATGGTTGCCGATGGCTGAAGTTATAGCTGCCAGTTCGGTCGGATCGGCGCCCATATCACGCAGCAGCATGAAAGCCATCATTGCACCGCTGTGTGCGTGGTCGACGCGGTTCACGAGATTGCCGATATCATGAACAAAGCCTGTTATCTTTGCAATCTCACACTCGCGCTCCGAATAACCCAGGCTTGCAAGAATTCCGCTGGCTGTTTCAGCTACTCGGGTAACATGAGGGAAACTGTGCTCGTTAAAACCGATTGCGTCAAGAGCCTCATTCGCTGCCGTGATGTATTTTCGAATTTCGGGATCGTTTTTTACCCGTTCGTAGGTCAGCATATGGTTACCTCGCGGGATTACTTCTCCTTGTCTTTATTGTTATCGTTATCATTTTCCGGTGCGGATTCTGACGATACCGATTTGAGTTTCTTCTTCCTTACAGTAACAGCCCACAGAATCGCAAGAACGGCAATCAGTGCGCCGACGGATATTGCAATAAGCATGTGAAGCGGCAAATCAATCGAATCGAACCACCCTCCCCGCTTAAGGGTGCCGTCTGCTTTTATTGACCAGACGCGACCGTTGTAGTCGGATACGGCTATTTTCTCTTCCGACGGCACGCCGCTATTGCCCGAATCGTTTATGTTTACCAGAAGATCACCGGGGATATAGACATCGACATAATCATAGCCCTGCCCTTCGACCGGACGGAAGGTGGCTATTGGTGTATTGGCGGTAAGCTCGCCGACAATATACACATCGCCTAGAACCTGACTGCCATCGTCGGTAGTGTAGCGCCTGAGCAGCACAGGGTTATTAAATGAAATAAAGCAGTGGTCTGAGAGCTTTATGCTTCCATGGTTATCGATGCCGATATTGTCATTGTCGGATTTATTCGAGCTGACTGAACCTTCCGACATGTTAAAGACACCGTAATTGATAATGCCGCCAATATGCCCTTCACAGTCGTTTGAGCTGAAGGAGCCGCCGAACATGGTGACGTTACCACGATTTATCATAGCGCCAGCCTCGATGGAGGCCTCGTTGTAGATAAATTCGGCACCCTCGTATGTGGCAAGTTTACCGGCGTTAAATATACCTGCGGCGCGGCGGGCAGTGTTCATGGATACTGATATGCCTTTAAGTTCGGTCTGTGCTGAAGTGTCTGCATAAATAGCACCGCCCAATTCCGCATCACAGTAAACCACACCAACAGCAGCGCTTGCCGATATGAAATTGCCTGCGTTATAGAACCCACCACCCTCCTCTGCTTTGCAGTAGGAGAATTCCGTATTGTCTGTTGTGAAGGTCGCCCCTTCGCCTATGCAAACCGCGCCTCCGCGCTTCGACGCGGAGCACTCGGTAATTTTACCTATGAAAGCGGTGTTTGACGGACCGGAACAGAATAGCGCACCACCATTTGCCGCCGAGCAACCGGTAATATTAAGAGCCGCAGTCAGCTCGCCGCCGTTGACAAAGATTGCTCCGCCATCACCCGCGGTGCAGTCGGTTATAGTGCCTGCGCGGAAGACGGCGCTGCCGCTGTCAACAACAACCGCGCCGCCGCAGCATGATTCACTTCCCGCAGCGTTTATAAAAGCTGTTCCGGGATAAACATCCAGCTTGCCGGAAACCGTCAGCATAGCGGAGTTTGCCTCAACGCCTTGTCCGTCTATGGTAAGAGACGGATGCGCATCATTGCCCCGGGAGTTGCCCAGTGTCAGAGATGCGTCTTTCCCGATGGTTATAAGAGTTCCTTTATAATCATCTGCGCGATAGATGTAGCAGCCGGTACCGTTTATTGTATAACTGCCGGAAACTATATCCACCGAACCTTTGAGTGATATGTCAGAAAGCAGTGTTATGGCATCATCCCTGATATAAGCCGCTTCTTCACCGCCCAAAGCCTCAATAAAAGACTGAGCGTCGGTAACCGTACCGCCGGATGAACTCACAGGCTCGAAAGCGGCGTGAGCAGCAGCAGGCATCAGCATGATGAGAATCAGCGCGGCGACCAGAATGCCGATTTTTTTCATTAGAGCCGTCATCCTCTCACTTGAGCTGCCACGAGACTGTCTCCGCAGTACTTCTGACGCAGACGTGGTTTCTCTATTTTGCCTGTTGGATTGCGCGGGACAATATCAAATATTATTTTTCTCGGACGCTTATAACGCGGCAGTCCTTTGCAGAACTCCTGTAATTCTTCCTCTGTAGCAGCAACACCGGGTTTAAGCTCGATTATCGCCGCGGCAATCTCGCCGAGACGATGATCAGGCAATCCGATAACTGCGACATCCTTGATTTTATCGTTAGCACGAAGGAAGTCCTCAATCTGGACCGGATAGAGATTCTCACCGCCGGTGATAATAACATCCTTCTTGCGGTCTACAAGGAAGATAAAACCGTCTTCATCGCGCATCGCCATATCGCCGGTATATAGCCAGTCACCGTGCAGAACCGCATCGGTTGCCTGTTTATCGCGGTAGTAGCACTTCATAACACCGGGGCCCTTGACGGCAAGCTCGCCCACACTTGTGCCTTCAACCTCACTGCCATCGGGGTTAATAATCTTGGCCTCCCAGCCGTAGCCGGGAATACCTATGGCGCCCACCTTATGGATGTTGCCGAGACCGAGGTGTACACAGCCGGGACCTATAGACTCGCTGAGACCGTAGTTGGTATCATAAGCGTGATTCGGGAAGTGCTTCAGCCAGCGTTTGATGAGTGATGGAGGAACGGGCTGAGCCCCGATATGCATAAGTCTCCACTGATCAAGCTTATAATCTTCGAGTTTGATTTCACCGGATTCAACGGCATCAAGAATATCCTGCGCCCACGGCACCAGCAACCATACGATTGTGCATTGCTCCTGGGAAGCGGCTTTTAAAATCCAGCGCGGTTTAACACCTCTCAGCAAAACCGCCTTGCCGCCCACAAGGAAGGAACCGAACCAGTGCATCTTCGCACCGGTATGGTACAGTGGCGGAATGCAGAGGAAGCAATCGTCCTTGGTCTGCCCGTGATTGCGGTTCTCGGTGTATACCGCCGAAAGCAGGCTTGACTGGGTATGCAGGATGGCCTTGGGAAATCCGGTAGTACCTGAACTGAAATAAATGGCAGCATCATCCTCCGGTGTGCGTTCAATCCTGGGATCATCAGTCGGAAAGCCTGCAACTGTGCTCTCGTAGTCAACGGCAAAATCCGGACACTCTTTGCCAATATAAATCAGCGGGGTTACATTAGAAATCTGATCTTTTATGGCTTCTATGCGAGTTATGAACTCGGTGCCGAAAACCAATCCGTCGCATTCAGCCAGGTCAAGGCAATACTTAATCTCATCGGAAGCATAGCGATAGTTCATGGGAACCACAACAGCACCGGTCTTGAGTATACCGAAGTATACCGGCAGCCACTCGAGACAGTTCATCAGCAACACCGCCACCTTCTTGCCCGGACCGAAGCCGCGGCTTATAAGGTAGTTGGCAAAGCGATTGGCACGGTTATCAAAGTCAGACCAGGTCATCTCGCGTCTGAATGCTTCGGAGGCTTTAGGCTCGACCAGCTCGTAATCTTTCCAGCTTTTGCTGACGGTCTCCTCAAGCTCGGGGTTAATCTCAACCAGAGCCGTGTCATTCGGCCAAAGGGCTGCGTTGCGTCTGAGTATATCGGTTATTACGACGATGTTGTCTATATCATTAGTGCGCATCAGGTTTTCCTCTTTTCATAACTTATACGCCGTTTAAGCATAACATTGCAATTATAGTTTCACATGCCGAAAATGTCAACAAAATACGGCATATTTTTACATTATTTTAAACATTTTCACATTCATGTCAGTTTATCTGGGCAGCAACAGCGCTTCCACGCCGGCTATGTCGTCGGCTTCGGCGTCGGCAGCATACTCGGGGCCGCGTACCCGCTGCATCGCACCCATGCTCTGTTTTAGCCATACAGTCTTCATACCGAGTGCCTTAGCCGGGAATATGTCGTTGTCGGGGCGGTCGCCCACCATAACACATTCGCAAGCTTTAACACCGGCTTTTTCCATCGCAAGCCTGAAAATTGCGGGATCGGGCTTTTGGAGCTTTACATCAAAAGAAGATATGATTGTATCGAAATACCCGAGTATTCCGAAACGTTCCAATCGTCCAAGAAGTCCGTCACACTGATTTGCTATGATGCCCATACGGTAATGTTCAGACAAAGCAGTCAGCGCCGGCACGGTACCGGGGTACAACTGTTCATGAGATGGGTCATAGGGGATAATATCGGTCAGCCCCAGACTTCGTGCGACACGGTAGAAATCCTGCTTGCCTTCCGACGCCAAAGCATACAGCCGCTCGCGTATATCATCGGCTGTGACACCGAGCGCTTTGGCTTCCGCGGTCGATGCCTGCTTATCGAAACGCAGCGCCATGCCGTAGTCCTCGTTCGAGATGGTACTGCCGACATCGAAGAAAATATATCTTACATTACAGAATAACGGGTTCATGCTATAACTCCAAAATATCAATTGCAACATTATAACCTATTATGGCAGTTGTGTCAAGCAAAACCTTTAACCGTGTGAAGCAATTTTGTAAAAGTAAATTCTCAAAGTAACTGCAACAATAGCAATTGCGATTGCACTTACATTGGGAATTTACTTAAAATGTTAAAATAAATCTGCAGGGCAGCCGGTGTTGACAAATCAGCTTCGTTAAGCTATAATGAATGAAAGTTTTAATGTACGAAGACCGGACTGAAACGAAACTCATTAACATGGGAGAGTGACAATATGGTAAAGATTTCCAACGATTTTCTCGACGTCATGATTTCCGAGCAGGGCGCTGAACTCAAGAGCATCAAAAACAAAGCCGGCGAAGAATTCCTCTGGATTGGTGACCCAAATGTCTGGGCAGGACAAGCGCCTGTAATGTTCCCTATCTGCGGCGGACTCAAGGATGACAAATATGTTCATAACGGCAAGGAATACACTCTCAAGAAGCACGGCTTTGCAAGGCACAGCAAGTTTGAGATTATCCGTTCCGAGAAGGATTACGCCGCCTTCCTGCTTACTCCAACAGATGAGACTAAGGCAATGTATCCCTTCGACTACGAGTTTGTCGTATCCTTCAAACTCGACGGAAACAAAATCGCGATAACATATGCTGCGAAAAACCTCGGCACCGATGACATGTATGTGTCTTTCGGCTGTCACGAAGCCTACTATTGCCCGGAGGACGGCGGTATCGAGAATTATAAGGTTGTTTTTGACAAGCCTGTGACCCTCAAAGCCTACGACCTTGACGGTAATCTTGTTAAGCATAGCTACAACACAGTGCTCGAGAACGGAACCGAACTGGATCTTGACTACAAGTATTTCGCGATTGACGCGCTTGTATTCAGAGATATTCCTTTCCAGGCGATGACCCTTGCCCACCGAAATGGTGAGAAGAAGCTCCGCGTTGATTTCGAAGGATTCAACTACTGCATGCTCTGGACAAAGCCTAATGCGAAATACATCTGCATCGAGCCATGGGCCGGCACTCCCGACCCTGTTGACGCTGACGGCATACTTGCCAACAAGATGGGTATAAACAAGGTGAAAGGCGGCGACACATTCGCCCTTACTCACACAATCACCATATACTGATATTAACCGGGGGATACTGACATGATCGAAAGACTCAGACGGCTGAATCCTGATATTCCGTTCCACACCGTGCATGACCCCGAATTCAAATCCTTCGGCAGTGTAATCGAGGGCTATGATACCAGGGAAATATGTGAAGCCTGCGAGAAAATCGCCATGCCGGCAGAGGGTTCGTCCTATGTGCTCTCTGAACCGTCGCTTGAAGCGCTTGCAATATCAGACCGCATCAAGAAGGAACTCTTCGGCGGTCTGGATGCACAGATCGGTCTGTGCTGGGGTTACAGCTCATATCTAAACGCCCTGGAGTTCCACAAGAGCTCTGAGATAAACATCGCCGCGCGTCCCCTGGTGCTGCTTCTGGCGCTCAGGAGCGACATGGAGGGCAACGAACTTGATGGAAATAAGATTAGAGCCTTTTTCGTCGATCGCGGTGAGATAATCGAGGTTTACGGCACTTCCCTGCACTTCTGCCCCTGCATGACCGAGGATGACGGTTTCTACTGTGTCGTCGGTCTGCATAAGGGAACCAACGATGTGCTTGACGCCCCTGCGGAGGATCCGCTGCTCTTCAAAAAGAACAAATGGCTCATCTGCTGCGACACAAACGAGGGACTTAAGGCAAGGAATGTCTATCCCGGCATTCACGGCACCAATTATAAGATAAACTACTAAACCGAGTAAATCGGCGTGCGGGAGGAGGATTCTCAGATGCTGATCACCAACCCATCGGAGCTTGAATTCACTTACTCGTATAACCGCAAATGGCAGGGCATTCCCGGCATTGAGCGCACTCCCGGCGGACGCATGTTCATAACCTTTTACAGCGGCGGCATTACCGAGCAGCTTGGTAACTACTGTGTCATACTTATGTCGGAAGACGACGGCGCGACATGGTCAGAACCGATCGCCGCTGCTTACGCCGGAGAGGAACACCGGTGTTATGACCCTGTGCTCTGGATTGACCCCAATGGGCGTCTCTGGTTTATCTGGGCTGAGGCTCCCGACAGCCGGATAGCGGCTGCCGTATGTGACGAACCAGACGCCGGTTCACTGCACTGGAGCGAGGCAAGAACTATCGGGCATAATGTTATGATGAACAAGCCCACCGTCTTAAGTGACGGAAACTGGCTCTTTCCGATGGCGATATGGCGCTTCGGACTCGGTATCGCCAACACCGACACCAGGTGGAGCGAAGATGAGCGGCTTGCTTACGCGGTTCGGACTGCTGATGAGGGCAAGACCTTTGAGCGACTTGGCGGTGTAAACGCTCCCGAGCGCTGTTTCGACGAACATATGCTGCTGGAACTGGGTGACGGCAGGATAATGATGCTTATCCGCACCAACTACGGTATAGGCGTAAGCTATTCGGCGGACGGCGGACTTAGCTGGTCGGAGGCTGTCGATTCTGGACTGGGCGGACCTAATTCCCGTTTTCACATAAGGCGACTGCCTTCGGGAAATATATTGCTTGTCAATCATGTGAACTTTATCGGCCGCAACAATCTGACTGCCATGATCTCACGCGACGACTGCCGCAGCTGGGAGGGCTATCTAATGATAGACGAGCGTGCATCCGTATCCTATCCCGATTCCACATTTGGCGCGGACGGATCGATTTACATCGTCTATGACCGTGAGCGCGGCTGTTCCTGGGGCGGGAACAATGCCGATAACGACGCCCGTGAGATTCTTTTTGCAAAGATCACCGAGGAGGACATCTTAGCAGGTAAACTTGTTTCTCCTGGCAGCTCGCTTCGCAACATTGCTTCAAAACTTATGATACAATAATTCCTAACCAATAATAAAATCAAAACCTAACACATCTTAAACAAAATAAGGAGAATACCATGGGACTTATTCAAGCCGGTCGTACCGCTGTCGGCACAGTTTTTGCCGATCAATGGAGAGAATATTTTTACTGCGATTCACTCGATGAGGACACTCTCGTAGCCAAGGGGCAGAAACGTATATCGGACAGATCATCAAATGTCAAGGGCTCCGACAACATTATTTCCAACGGTTCTGTAATCGCAGTAAACGAAGGTCAGTGCATGATCATCGTCGACCAGGGCAAGGTAGCTGAATTCTGCGCAATGTCGGGCGAGTTCAGATATGATTCCTCAACCGAGCCGTCACTCTTTTCGGGAAATCTGGGCACTTCTATAATCGATACCTTCAAAGCGATCGGTCGCCGCTTTACTTTTGGCGGAGACACCGGCAAGGACCAGCGAGTCTACTATTTCAACACCAAGGAAATCGTCGGCAACAAATACGGCACCGCCAACGCTGTACCCTTCAGAGTCGTTGACAACAACATAGGTCTTGATGTGGACATCGCAATAAGATGCTTCGGCGAATATTCCTACAGAATTATAGACCCCATACTCTTTTATACAAACGTCAGCGGAAACGTGGATTCCACATATACCCGTGGCCGTCTCGACAGCCAGCTAAAGAGCGAACTCCTCGATGCGCTTCAGCCTACTTTTGCGAAAATCTCAGCAATGGGTATCCGTTACAGCGCTCTCCCGGGTCATACCACCGAAATGTCCAACGCCCTCAATGAGGTGCTCTCCACCAAGTGGTCGCAGATCCGCGGCATACAAATAGCCTCATTCGGCATAAGTTCGGTCAAAGCCTCCGAAGAGGATGAAAAACTCATCAAGGATCTCCAGAGAGCAGCGGTACTTCGCAATCCCAACATGGCAGCTGCAACACTTGTCAGCGCTCAGTCAGAGGCTATGGTCGACGCTGCCAACAACCCCAGCGGCGCTATGATGGCATTTGCCGGCATGGGTATGGCTCAGCAGGCAGGCGGCGCAACCGCATCAAACCTTTTCGCCATGGGTCAGCAGCAGGCTCAGGGCCAGGCTCAGACTCAGGTTGCTCCGACACAGCCCGCAGCGGCTCCTGCTGAAGTCGGCTGGACCTGTCCCTCCTGTGGCAAGGCTTGCACCGGCAAGTTCTGCACCGAGTGCGGCGCCAAGATGCCGGTTAACGGCTGGACCTGTGAGTGCGGCTCGGTAAACAAGGGTATGTTCTGTCCCGAGTGCGGCAAGAAGAAACCGGCCGGCGCACTGCTCTACAAGTGCGACAAGTGCGGCTGGGAACCTAAGGATCCCACTAAGCCCCCTAAATTCTGCCCGGAATGCGGCGATATATTTAACGAAGACGACATCTCGGATAAGAAATAGTTATTATTTGATGAACGAAATTCTTAACAAGATACAATCTTTCGGTCTTGTACCGGTTGTAAAAATCGATTCCGTCGATGATGCGCTTCCTATGGCGAAAGCGCTCATCGACGGCGGTCTGCCGGTAGTTGAAATAACCTTCCGCACAGACTGTGCGCGCGATGCGATTACCGCTATATCATCCGAATTTCCCGAGATGCTTGTCGGTGCGGGTACCGTATTAAACATTGACCAGGCAAGGGATGCGGTAGCTGCCGGCGCAAAGTTTATCGTCAGCCCCGGTATAGACATTGATGTCGTGGAATATTGTCTCGCTGCGGGCGTCTCTGTGATACCCGGCTGTGCAACCGCAACGGATATGACTGCCGCAGTCAATGCCGGGCTTGACACGGTGAAGTTTTTCCCTGCCGAACAGGCGGGCGGTGTTGCTATGCTCAAGGCTCTTTCGGGTCCCTTCCCGGGGTTGAATTTCATGCCGACCGGCGGAATTACTCTCGATAACATGCTCGACTATCTCACACTGCCGAATGTCATCGCCGTCGGCGGATCCTTCATGTGCCCGGGCAAAGAAATAACAGCGGGTGATTTCGGCGCGGTAACCGCCGCGGCGAGGAAGGCTATCAACACGATGTTCGGCTTCGAACTTAAACATATAGGTGTGAACTGCCGCTCCAACGACGAATGCGAGAACGGCGGCGCGCTGCTTGAGAAACTCTTCGGTTTTGAACAGGATATAAGCGAAGGTGCGATATTCTCGGGCGGTCGTTTCGAACTGCTTCGCAAACCATATCTTGGTGAGCTGGGACATATTGCCATAGGCACCAACTTCTTCGAGCGCGCAATGGACTACTTCAAGCGCATGGGATTAACCTTTAACGAGGCGCAGTTCAAACCCGGACCTGACGGCAAGCTCAATGCTGCGTATTTCAGTGAAGATTTCTTCGGCTTTGCCTTCCATCTGCTTCGGAAGTAAAATGGCGGATTATACATCACCCGATATGATAGGCAAGCTGCGCGATGCGGACGAAAAGTACCGCGAAATCGAGCGCCTGCTTGCCAAACCGGAAACCGTGAATAATCAGGAAGAGTTCCGTCGTCTTATGCGAGAGCACAAGGCGCTGACTCCCGTTATCACCAAGTACCGTGAGTATACCGTTGCCGAGCAGACAATAGCCGACGTTGAAGAGTTGCTTTCCGAGCAGCCCGACCCTGAAATGCGCGAGCTCTGCGAAGCTGAGCTTGAGGAATCAAATGCCGCCATTGAGCGGATTGTTGGTGAGCTCAAAATATTGTTGCTGCCCAGAGATGAAAACGATGACAAGAACGTGATTGTCGAAATACGCGGCGGTGCGGGCGGCGATGAGGCGGCGCTCTTCGCATATGTGCTTTACCGCATGTATACTATGTATGCTGAGTCTGTGGGTTTTAAACATGAGATAATCAGCGTCAACGAGACGGGATTGGGCGGCTTTAAGGAGGTTTCCTTCATGATCGAGGGAGACGGAGCCTATTCTCGTCTGAAGTTCGAGAGCGGTGTCCACCGCGTTCAACGCGTACCGGAAACCGAGTCACAGGGACGCATTCACACCTCCACAGTTACAGTTGCGGTTCTGCCCGAGGCAGAGGACGTTGAAGTCGAAATCAATACCGCGGATCTGAAGATCGAGACCATAAAAAGCAGCGGCGCCGGCGGTCAGCATGTCAACAAGACAGAGTCGGCGGTACGGCTTATTCACATCCCGACAGGTATAGTGATCGAATGCCAGGATGAGCGCAGTCAGCACAAAAACCGCGATAAAGCCATGAAGCTGCTTCGTACCCGTCTTTTCGACATGAAACAGGCCGAGCAGGATGAAATGATTGCTTCCGAGAGACGCAGCCAGGTTGGTACCGGCGACCGCAGCGAACGCATCCGTACATACAACTACCCGCAAGGGCGTGTAACCGACCATCGTATAGGACTTACGGTATACAGCCTCGAAAATTTCCTCAACGGCAACATTGGCGAGATGATCGACGCTCTGATAGCCGCCGATACTGCAGAAAAACTTAAGAGCAGCGACTTCTAGGTCTTTACTATATCCGCCGCTTGTGCGGTACAAAACAAATATATAACAATCGGTACAGCAGAGAATTCCGCTGACCGATTTATTTTGAAATGAAAACCAGAATCATAACTCCTGACGACACCGCGGGCATGCTTGCGGCTGCCGAAACTCTTAGACACGGGGGGCTGGTGGCATTCCCTACCGAGACGGTTTACGGGCTTGGCGGTAACGCTCTCGATCCGGCGGCTGCCGCGAAAATATATGAAGCCAAGGGGCGTCCCTCCGATAATCCGCTTATTATCCATGTCAATTCCATCGACGAAGCGGCTCTCTATTGCGAGGTTTGCGATCTTTACGAGCGGCTTTATCGGCATTTTCTGCCCGGACCCCTTACCGTGATTCTGCCAAAGCGCGACAATATCCCGTCTGAGGTCACTGCCGGACTGGATACTGTAGCGGTTCGTATACCATCCCACCCGGTAGCACGCAAACTCATAAGCCTTTCGGGGATACCGGTTGCCGCCCCGTCCGCCAACTCTTCAGGCAGACCAAGCCCGACCACGGCATTGCATGTAGCCGAAGACTTAATCGGACGCATAGATTTCATAATTGATGGCGGGAGCTGTGATTTCGGACTTGAATCCACGATAGTCAAACCGGAGGGCAATAATCGGCTGACCGTACTTCGACCGGGTGCGGTGACACCCGAGATGCTCTCCAAGGTTTGCGATGAAGTTACGCTTGCGCCGTCGGTAACCGGTTTTTTCAGAGGCACAACCCCGGAAGCTCCCGGCATGAAGTATCGTCACTACGCGCCGAACCTGCCGGTTGTCATACTTGACGGCAGTGGCAAAGAAATCGAAAACTTTTTATCAGACAAAACCAACTTCGGCTTTCTTTGCTTCGACGAGGATATGGATATCTTTCAAGATAGAGATGATGTTGTTGCGATATCCATGGGCGGCTGCAGCGACTACGCAGCTCAGGCACACCGGCTTTTTGACTGCCTGCGCCACTTCGACGAGGTAGAGGGCATCGACACAATCTATGCCCGGATGCCGCGCCGGGACGGTGTTTCGCTTGCTGTCTTTAACCGCCTTGTAAAGGCAGCCGGAATGGACATTCGCAAGCTTTGATTTTCGGATACATTAACAACCGACATATATAACATTGGAGAATAAATGGCGAGGAAAAAATCAAATAACGCAAAAGAAAAATTGGAAGTCAAACCGGTCGAGATAACTGTTCAGCCGATTACCGAAACGATAGAAAAGAACTTCATGCCCTATGCCATGAGTGTGATAGTGGCACGTGCAATTCCCGAAATTGACGGCTTCAAGCCGGCGCATCGCAAGCTGCTCTACACTATGTATAAGATGGGGCTGCTGACAGGCGCCCGGGTCAAGAGTGCCAATGTAGTCGGACAGACCATGCGGCTCAGCCCACACGGCGACGCGGCTATTTATGAAACACTGGTTCGTCTTACCAGGGGCAACGATACCCTGCTTCATCCCTTCATAGATTCAAAGGGCAGCTTCGGCAAGCATTACAGCAGCGATATGGCATACGCCGCACAGCGTTACACAGAGGTTAAACTTGACCCTTTCTGTTCTGAACTGTTCAGCGGTATAAACATGAACTCCGTGGATTTCGTACCCAATTACGACAACACCACCGAGGAACCGCTGCTTCTGCCCACGACCTTCCCAAACATACTGGTGACTCCGAACCTTGGCATAGCCGTGGGCATGGCAAGCAAAATCTGTTCTTTCAACCTCGCCGAGGTGTGCGATGCGGCTACACAGATGCTAATGAGTCCCGAGACAACGGTAAACCAGTTGCTGGATATACTTGTAGCACCCGACTTCTCAAATGGTGCCGATCTGATCTACAGCCGTTCTCAGCTGCATGAAATATACTCCGCCGGCCGGGGAAGTTTCAGACTGCGATCAAGGTATGTTTACGACAAATCCGCGAACTGTATAAACATCACGCAGATTCCCTACACTACTACGATTGAAGCGATAATCAAGCGGATTTCCGATCTTGTGAAGGACGGAAAACTCAAGGAGATCACCGATTTTCGCGATGAGATCGATCTAAGCGGCTTTAAACTTACTCTGGATCTGCGGCGCGGTGTGGATCCCGACAAGCTGATGCTAAAGCTCTTTAAGATTACCCCGCTGGAGGACAGTTTCGATTGTAATTTTAATGTGCTTATTGACGGAATTCCGCGTCAGCTCGGGGTTCCCGAACTGCTAGATGAGTGGATCCGCTTCCGTGTTGGCTGTATAAGACGTGAACTTACATATCAGCTCGACCGGCAGCGCGAGAAACTTCATCTTCTGCTTGCGCTTGGCAAGATTCTGCTTGACATCGACAAGGCTATCGCTATTATACGTGATACCAAGCTGGAAAAGGATGTTGTGCCAAACCTGATGGACGGCTTCGGCATCGACCAGGTTCAGGCTGAGTTCATAGCCGAAATCAAGCTCCGCAACCTAAACCGCGAGCATATACTTAACAGACTGCAGGAGATCGAGGACCTGCAGAAGGAGATTGCGGATCTTGAACTGACTGTCGCAAGCGATAAAAAGCTCAAGACACTTATTGTCGGTCAGCTCAAGAATGTCAAAAAGAAGTACGGAAAACCGCGCATGACGCAGCTGATCTATGAAGACGAATTAGTCGAATACGAGGAAGAGGAGGAGATTGATACCTCCGATGTCCGTATAGTCTTTACTTCGGAGGGTTATTTCAAAAAGGTAACAAAAGCATCTCTGCGCGGCAACGACGAATTCAAGCTGAAGGATGGCGACACGATTATCTACAATGCCGACGTGCCAAACAATGCCGAACTGCTCTTCTTCAGCGATCTCGGTCAATGCTACAAAGCGAAGGTCAGCGACTTTGAGCCTCAGAAAGCCGCCGAGCTTGGTGAATACATACCGGTGCGGTTGGATTTCGACGAGGGCGAGCGCGCCGTGACCATGGCTGTGGTGACAAACTTCATGCACGGCAATATGATATTCATATTCCAAAACGGCAAGGGCGTACGCATTCCGATATCGGCCTATGAAACCAAGACAAACCGCCGCAAACTGACCGGCGCCTATTCTGTTTCCTCACCTATTGTCGGTATATTCCAGGAGGACGCTCCGGTTGATATACTGTTAACCTCTGATGGCGGCAGGGCTCTGGTGTTCTCCAGCAATCTGATAGCCGTCAAAACTACTCGTTCATCCGTGGGTAATGCTATATTCACGTTGAAGGAAGGTCAATCGGTTATATCTGCGTCGCTCTGCGACCTTAAGTCGAATCCCGACGCCAAGTCCTACCGCAAAACTAAAATCCCGTCAACCGGGGCAAAGCAGATTCTCGGTTGAACTAAAGATAGAGTTTTATACACTCGGCATAAATCAGTAAACAAGTGATACGGCAGTCCGAAAGTACAATGGACTGCCGTATTTTTATGTATGTTGTAAAGTCAGACAACATTCTGTGACCGCATACTGAACTGCAACTGCCAGGTAAAACAGAACACAAAAAATATATTAGCTTGTTCTCTCGCTGCTGAATAATACATAAAATTTCTAAATCTCACTTGTTCTCAGTAACTCCGACAGCGGCACGGATGCTCCAATCTTTCTCAATAAGACACTTCTCCGATTCTTCCGGTGTGATTTCAAGAATATCCGACACTATGGAAACGGCACGGGCACGGAGTTTGATGTTGGTAGGCTTCATATTCACCATGTAATTTCGGACGGTACAGCCCATTTTAATAAATACCGCGGTAGAAAACATATTCAGCATCATTTTCTGTGAGGTACCCGCTTTCATTCTTGTGGAACCGGTTATAGCCTCGGCACCGGTAAGAGCTTCAACCGCAATATCGGCGATCTCCGCCATCGGTGTACCCTCGTTATTAACCATAGCTCCGACGATACATCCCGCAGCCTTTGCAGCCTCCATGAATGCAAGTACAAAAGGCGCACGACCGGCTGCCGATATGCCGATTACCAGGTCTCCCGCCTTACATCCGGCCTCCTCAAACGCGGCAACACCGCGCTCGCGGCTGTCTTCACAACCCTCTGCGGCATTAACTATCGCACCCGGTCCTCCCGCGATAACCGCAGTAACGGTCTCACGGGACACACCGTAGGTCTGCGGACATTCGGAGGCATCAACCACCGCCAGCCGTCCGCTGGTTCCGCAGCCCACATAGAATATCCGACCGCCGTTCTTAAGTGTATTTACGCCGGCTTCAACAAGTTTTGCAATCTGCGGTATGCAGAGATTAACCGCAGCCGCCACGGTTGCATCCTGTTCGTTTATCATACGCAGCATATCCTCAGTAGAGGCATCGGAAATTCCTGTTGTCGCTTTGTTGACACTTTCGGTACCCATCAATAATATCTCCTTGTATATGTATATCCGTGATTATATGTTTTTATACACTATAATATTTACAAATAAACGTCTCTTTTCTATAACGCTTTAATTATGTGTTTGACTTATCTGTACATTAATTATACCACCTCATAACTTGCCGGTCAAGCATTTCAGGTACCATGTTCTTAATAAATAACACTATGTTGTATAGTATACATGTTTCAAGTGTTTAGCATCTGTTAATTTTGCTTTAATTTCAAATATCTATCATTGAAATATCAAACACTTAATGATATAATGACCGCCATACGCAACACAAATCACTATTTCTACGGGAGTCATATAAGCATGCAAAAGAAGCATCTTGCAGCTATAGTCGCTGCAGCCTGCATATCGCTTTCGGCGGTCGGATTTACTATATTTGCGGAAGGCGGTGAGTCATTCAGCACCGCATCCGATCCGCTTGTAACATACAGCTATCTGCAAAAGATGAAGTACGAACTAACCACCGAACTGCGCGAGTCTTTGAAGGCTGAGTTGAAAGAGTCATTAAAGACCGATCTGACCGAATCGATACGCGCAGAACTGCGAGCTGAAATGGCTGCCGAAACGCAATATAAGGTTTTAGAGATGCACAGCGGACAGCAGTTCCTTGCTTCGGGAGCCTGTGAGGTCATCCTGCGTTCGGGTGATGCGTCTGTGGTTGTAACCGACCCGGTGAACATCGCAAGCCAGATAGGTCTGTCTGACGTTACAGCCGGCAGTGAACTGCTTATAGGTGCATCAATGCCGAAAAATCACTATATAATCATACCGAGAGGCGACGGCCGCGGTTTTTGTATAACCTCGGATATCGCTTATATAATGGTCAGGGGGGCATATACAGTTGGCTAAAAACAGCGAAAACAAAAACGAGACAAAGAAAAAAAAGATGTCAAAGCGCGCTCTCATGGTCAGAATCATGGCTATCATTCTCTGTGCGCTTATGCTGCTCAGTGTGATTGCTGTTCTGATTCCCTTCCTCGGGATTGATTCATATGCTGCCGGTTATGATCCTGATACCACCGTCCGTGTCGGACTGATGTACGGCAGCAATGTTACAATCGGCTTCGAAACAAAAGCCGAGCACGGGTTTGTAATCGGCTCTGTCGATGCGCTCAACAACTTCACAGCAATGTGGCAGGTTGCCGAAACGACCGTATCGGCAACCTGCGATTGTAATTTAGCTAATAATTCCCGCACCTTTTCAGCAATTTCATCCGACAGCCCGGATGTTGGCGGTTATCATCTACAAATGCCCTGGGATCAGATGCTTACACTCGAACAAGCCATAGCGAATCTGCAAGCAAATCTTGTCTCATACAACTTTAATATCTTCCCGGCTTATATAAACGGGCAGATGTGTATCAGGATCGGTTCATTCGGTTCCGAAGCCGCAGCACTTCAGATGCTGTCCGGTCTGATAGGTGTCTATCCGACACTCACCCTTGCCGTTCCGTCGCTTACCGCGGTATCGGTGGTCAATCCCTACACAAACACCATACTTTACGAGCATGACAGCCGCTCCGCGGGTTATGAACTTGGCATCGCCGCATATCAGGGCGGTACCGGGAAGTCGACACTTATCACTCCCGCACAGAACCATTATGAAGGCATCTTCGAGTTTTCGCGCAACAAAGCCGGCACCGACGGAGTGGCGCTTACAAATGTTCTGACAATAGAAGAGTATGTGGAATGTGTACTGCCCTGGGAAATCGGCAACACATGGCCTATCGAGGCTCAGAAAGCCTTCGCTATAACCGCACGTACCTTCGCTCTGTCTATGCTGGGACGGCACAGGGTGTCATACGGTTTCGATATGTGCAACGGTACCCATTGTCAGTCATTCATGGGCTGTGCGCGGACGACGGATCTTGTGCGTCAGGCGGTAAGCGAAACTGCGGGACAGATTCTCACTTATAACGGAGAGCCCTGCAACACCTACTACTCGGCGGTTGCGGGTGGTGTGACAGCCTCAGCTGCCGAAGTATGGGGAGCCTCATCCGCCCGTCCTTATCTCACTGCCGTACCTACCCCCTGGGAAAACTACGCCAGCCATAAAAACGGTTCATGGAAAAGAGAGGTGTCTCCGAAGGAACTGTGCGAATATCTTAACGGCAAGGGTTACACCGATCTGACCGGCGCGATTGCTTCAATATCCGTGAACAGTTATGCCGAGAACTCATCATACATATATTCGCTGACCTTAACCGATACCGCGGGACATTCAGTTACAATAAAGACCTGCGATAAGATACGCCTGGCTCTCGGCGCCTATGTAAACAGCGCTAACTTTGTTGTAGGACGCGCCGGGGATACTGTTGATGTGATTACCTACAGCCTCAATACAAATGTACCGATCATAGCGCCCTCTAAAACAACATATCCGGGCGCGTCTGTAATCACTGAAAACGGGGTGATAAATGAAAGGATATACGGTGAGATCAACGTGCTTACCGCTGCCGGCATTGAGACGGTCACGGCTCTCGACAGTCTTAATGTTATAACTCAGTACAGCGACAGCATTGACTACAACATGATAAGCGAGACTGGATTTGAAGAGAGTGAAACCTATACTTATATCCCCGCTGAGCGGGCTAACCTTGGCAACATCAGGTCTTATGAAGTAATAAAGACGATTGAGCCGATCACCCTTGACGGAGCAGCAGGCAACTATGTTTTTGTCGGACGCGGCTGGGGGCACGGAGTGGGAATGAGCCAATGGGGCACCAAGAATATGGCAGAGCTGGGCTACACAAGCAATGAAATTCTTGCTGCCTATTTCCCCGGAACCGTTGTACTCCCGATTGAACAGGTCAATCGGTGATAAATCTTTAGCTGATGATATAAACGGTGCCACGTCACATAAACGGGCACCGTTTCCATATGCTAAATATTTATATACTACATGTATCGAAAAGAATGCGACAGACTAAATCAAAGCTTCCACCGTGTATAGAGGAAGGAGCACTTCTCACCGGGCGCATATTTCTGATAGAATACGGTAAGTATACTGCCGTCGTCCAGTTCAACCGAAGCGGGATAACCGAGATCGCCGTCGGGACCGTCGGTGCGGAGAATATACTCCTCCCAGGTCTTGCCCTCGTCATAACTGACAAGCGCTCTTTCGCCGAAGGGCGGAATGCGGCGTCCGAAGGCACATATGATAGCACCTGATGAGTGGCGGAGCAGATGCGGGGGCGAACCGCAGACGTCAAGCTGCTCCATGGGCGACCAGGTCAGACCGCCGTCCTTCGAAATTGTCTTGAATATCGAGAAACCGTGCTTAACCGGTTCACGCTCGGCGCGGATAACACCGAGTATGCTGCCGTCTTTCAGCTCAATCGAATGAGGCTCGTGGAAGTTGTGGGGGGTGTAGCCCTCGGGGATATCAACTGCACCCAGCCGCTGCCAGGTCATGCCGTCGTCACGGCTGGAATATGCGACCACGGCATGAGGAAGCTCGGGATTCGGCCATTTTTCGGAATACAGCTCCTTGCCAAGGTAAAGCAGGCTGCCATCCGAGCGTAGAATGGGACCGTGAGGTGCACTGACCGGTAGCTGAACCGTATCTCCCCAGGTGACACCGCCATCACGGCTGAGACGCACGAATGAACCGCCGCGGTTAGCGGGATCGGGAATCTCATAGAAGGTCGCAAGCTGTGCCATGGCGACATTCGCTTCGGGGAAGTTCATCGAATTCTTGATCCCGTTTGCATAGGTATGCAAATATACTTCGGTCGGATGGGCAAACCAGGTAATAAGCAGTTTGTTATTGCCGAGGCAGACAATACCGGCATCCCGGTCGTCAAGGGGTGTATCGTTGACAACGATAGGCGGGGTCCAGGTCTCTCCGTCGTCACGGCTTACGAACATGACCGTTTTGCCGAAGGGGCAGACATGGGCGGCACGGAAACCGGAGCAGACAGCGTATAAGACACCCTTTTCGTCTCTGGCAACCGACGGCCAGCCGTGATAACCATACATACCGGACAGACGGCTGATAATGCCGTTGCGGATTATGGTTGGTGTGACTTCCTTGTACATAAATACCTCCCGGTTTTGATTTTTTATACTTTACACAGCGCTTATGCGGGCTGTATAATATCGACATTAAACATAACGGGGTACGAAAATGCTTATTAAATCGCCGAAGAATCGCGCGGCGCTTTCACTCGCTGCGTCTTTCATTGTCATACTGACGACTGCCAAGTCGCTTCTGACCTTCTTCACCGGCTTCGGTTCAGGGAATATGTATATAACCGGTGCAGAGTGTTTCAAGTATTTCACTGTCGATTCCAACATTCTTGCCGCGCTTTGCTGCTCTGTACTTATACCATATGCACTGAAGGCTCTGTCCGGCAGCGGGGAGTATATTCTGCCGCGGTTTGCGCTCCGTCTAAAGCTGACGGGAACGGCGGCGGTGACCGTTACCATGCTGACAGTAATATTCTTCCTTGGACCTGTTCAGGGCTACGGTTATATGTATATCGGAGACAACCTCTGGCTGCATCTGATAAATCCTCTTATCTGTGAGGTGTCCTTCATACTCCTCGAAGCGGGTGAAATGAAAAAGCGCGACGCCCTTTACGGTATGCTTCCGACTTTGGTTTACGGTATTATCTACCTGATTATGGTCGTGGTAATCGGCGAAAGCAAGGGCGGCTGGCGTGACTTCTACGGATTCAACGCCGGCGGCATGTGGCCCGTGTCATTTGCTGCGATGCTTGCGGCAACTCTTATTATCTCATACGGATTATACGCGCTGAGACGGCTTTGCATGAATCGTAAGTAATCTGTCAGGCAAGCAACATCCCGGCGCACACAGAGAAAACAAGCAAAACAACCACATAGCAGACGATAAATCTCACACGGATAATCGAACCGATAGCTGCCAATGAAGTTATCCGGGTCGCCGGTCCGACTGTGAGAAAGGCAAGAGCGCTTCCGCGTGAAAGCCCCTGGCTCATAAGTGAAGCCACCATCGGGATCGTACCTCCGCCGCAGGCGTAAACCGGAATACCCGCAGCGGCAGCCGCAAGAATTCCAAGCGGTGTGGTGGTGTCAAGCTCACCGAACAGCAGCCGCATTGGCAACAGGTCTACAAACGCGGCGATCGAGATGCCGATGAGCATCATTCTTCCTACAAACAGCAGATTTTTCGCCACCGCGGCAAGGTATATGCCTATTGTGAACTTCTTACGGGGACGGTTTTCGATGTCGGAGCCGTCCCCTCTTTCTGCCATAACTTCGGGACGCACAACAAAGTTCTCAGGCAGAGGGAGCGTGAGAAATCCGCAGAGCGCTGCGAACAGAAAGACGCAAAGCAGGCGTAACAGCGCCATCTCCATTCCCAATCCCCCGGCGGTCATTATAAAGAGCTGCGGGTTCATCATTGAGGAGGCTGCCAGAAACGAAATCAGCGGCGCCGCAGGTATACCGCCGTGAAAGAGGGCTATGAGCACCGGTACGGTTCCGTAGGTACACAAGGGCGAGAGTATGCCAAGCACCGTAGCGCTGATAATCGGCAGCACATGCTTCCCCTTTGTAAAGCGGTATATGATTGCCGTCCAGGACGTGAATTTCAGCAGCTCACCGAGGAGACTGCCAAGCACCACATAAGGAAACAGCTGAACGAAATAATCAAGTATTCCTTTCAGGAAATCGGTGATTGTGGATTTAAGAAACCAAGGGTCGGTAAATGAGGCGAACCATGCTCCCAGTTCACGCAGAAATTCCATTTCAGTATGTTATAGGTATCAGTTCGATGCCCTCATCGGCTCCGAGATTGCGGCTGTACTGCTTGTAGGTCGAGTTGTTCCAATGCTCAAACACACCGAGCGAACCGACAGGCTTGCCGTAGCCGTCGTGATAACCGATGCCAGAGGGCGCATCGTCCGCCAAAGCCGCTTCAACCAGGTAGTTTTCTGTAGTGTGACCGTCAGGCATGTATTTGAGCCATTTATTGTCGCCGACCGCCAGCGCCGCCGCTCTCTCCGCGAGTATGAAATCAAGACACACCGAATCGATTGCAACCGGGTCCTGCGATGCGAAGAGTGAATTCGTCCAGCCCTTGGTTGCCTTTGTACCGCCGCCGAAGGGCGCCGAATACCACCTCTCGTCAAGGGTTACATCGCACTGCTGATGGTATGTTGCCACCAGTCCGTCACAAAGATAGAGGAATGTCTTTCCGCCGCAGTCCCTGTTGGAAATCAGGTCAACAAGTACGCTGTATGTACCCATATCGCGCTTAGGAAGATCCCACAGTTCTTTCGGTGTGCTGTTGTAATCACGCGCCGCACAGTAGTGGTGCAGGGTCGCCCAGGTAGGCGGGTTTGTGCGGTATTTCGTCGGGAAGGTAACCGAGCCGTCGCTGTTCGTCAGTCCCGGCATTACGGTGCCGAAGTGATTCTTCGCGGATGCGGTGTAACCAGCAAGAGTGTGACCTCGGAGATTGAAGAGATTTATGATATAACTCGCCTCGGTGACACATTTCGGCCAGTAGGTGGTATTGACCTGCGGAGTTCCTCCTGAGTCTACCCAGTTGTCCTGAGTGAAGTCGTAAGACCAGTGTATAGGGCGTGTGAGATCGGCGACGGCGTCGTTTGAGCCGGTCATCTGGTAGTTGTCGTAGTATACAAAGCGCACGCCCTTGAGTTCCTCCGCGGAGCAGTATTCCTGCATGTAGGTGGGGATTACGCGGGATGGGTCGGTAACCGTTATGTCATCGGGTTCGACTCCGTAGCCGACAAGGATTTTCAGCAGTGCTCTTACCGTCACGGGTGACGGGAAATAAGCTGTGGCGTTATTGGAGGATGCAGGGTTTGTCACACCGGTGACATTCATGTTGACTTTGATTGCTATCTTCTCTCCGGGCTTGTATGTTATCGCCTGGCCGCAGTAGCGGGTATTGAAGTCGATAAATAACCGGTCGAGTGCATCATTTATGTCGTCCTCACCCGCCAGCGAGCAGATGATATCGCTCATCATCTGCTCAACAGCATCCGTATCGAAGTTTTTTTCAAGCCACCAGTAACCGGAACCCGTCCATTTGAAGGCATCGGTGTTGTAAGCCCAGGAAACGCGCCCGGGATTAACGCCGATTCCCTTCCCCATTACCTGATTCGCACCCTCATCGTCGGGGATGCGCTCTTTCTCAGTCCCGGGTGCCTCGGTCTCGGTCTTAGAAGCGGATATGATTTCTGCCGTGACCGGCTCTCCGGAGGTGTCACCGCTGCTACCCGGAACGCTTTCGCTGCAGCATACAAGCAGTACGGCAGCCAGAACTATCAGCACTGACAGCACCAATGCGGAGCCGTGCCGCTGCTTTATGGATTTCATCGGCTTCACCTCTCAATAAGTCTTATTAATGCTTACTTCGTTGTTATCCAGACGGTAACCGGCATTTTTTCGTCCCAGTTCTGACCGACCGACGGATAATCGGCGACTGTGATATAACCATCGGTTGTTTTGACCTTCCATTCCTGCTTGCACTTGATAGCCCCCGTATCGGAGGGTTCAAGAACGGCGAAACCTTCGTTGTCGACAAGCTCGACAGCTTCTTTGATGTCCTCGCCGAACTGACTGTCGCGGGCGAGCATAACCGGACCGCGCTGAATCGCGGCATGGCAGATCGACTCGGCGTCTGCGTTGGGATCGATAGAGTCGGCGCGTATAATGCGGCAGCGCATGTCGAAGTCAAGCTCGATAATGTCGCCGCTCTTCCAGTCGCGTTCAATCACGGCATACTCACCGGCGGAAGCAGCGATCTTCTCGCCGTTTACGGTGAGTATGGTTTCCGCGCTCCAGGAAGGGATACGGAGCATGATAGCGAATGGAGCGACCGCGTCGGTATCGACGGTTATCTTCACACCGCCGTTAATCGGATAATCAGTTTCAAAATGAAGCTTGAGAGTGCAGCCCTCCGGCAGCGAGGTGACGGTATCGCCGGGCATGTAGAGGTTGACGGCTGCGCCGTTCTTCGATGACGTAACCGCCGTCATGGCTATTAGACCGGTGCCAGCCGCGCCGATAGAAACGCAGCAGCCCCAGTAGAAACGCTTCCTGATTATGTCCTTAAAGCCGCCGACCGCCCTGCCGCGCCAGCCGTTAAACAGCGGGCTGTAGCTGTCGAAGGCGAAGACCTGACCGCGGCAGATATGATTCTCAAAATTGATAGCACCGATGAGAGCGTTGTAGACCGAGCGTTCGATCTGGTCTGCCCAAATCGGGTCACCTGTGAGCAGCAGCAGCTGGAAACAGTACTTCATCCAGGTAACCGTGACGCAGGTCTCCTGCATGATGCCGTTGAACTTCGGGTCAAACTGACGAACTATCGAATGGTCGAAAAGTTCGTGAGTGGTGCCGGCTGAGCCGATAACCGTGATGTCCGATTCAATGACACGGCGGCCGAATTTAACCGCCATATCCTTGTACTTCTCCTCGCCGGTGACACGGTAATACTCGATTATTCCCTCGAAGTTTGAAATCATCTCGTAGGCTTTTGTAATCGGGTACTCATAGGGGCAGAGCTTGTCGTCAAGAGCCGCTTCGAACATGTTGAATCCGCGCATACCGCCGGCGTCTATGATCTTCTTCGCGAAGTCAAGATATCTCTGTTGACCGGTGAGGTTGTAAAGCCGAACAAACGGCTCGAGAATCGATGAAGCATTTAGACCGTTCCACCATTCGGAGGTATAGGTAATTGGGAGTTTCCCGACTTCGTCGTTCCCGATTTTGGCGACGAGATAGTCGGCGCTGCGGCACATGCATGCGATAATCTGATCAGCCAGTCCGTCGTCACGGCAGATTTCCAGGAAATACTGGAAGCCCAACAGAACATATTTCCGGCTCCAGATGTCCCAGCCGTGGAATTCAGCGGGGATTGAGTATGTGGAGATACGGCCGTATTTATCCTGCACCGTCATCATGTCGCGCACTGTATCCTCGAGGATTTTATAGAGCTTCTCGTTCTGCGTATAGGAGTAGGTAAAGCATGCGCCGCGCATGGTCTTGCCCCAGTATTCGCCGCGCCACCCCTTGTCGTGGTCGTCTACGTTTCCGATGCGAAACTGCTCCACAAAGAGCGCCCAGAGCGCCGGATCAAGCAGCTGCTCAGCTTCGATATGCGCAATTGAATCGGATACATAACCGCTGAAGGAAGCGTATCCGTCGGCGGGCGTAAAGAGGACGTCTGTATTTTGTCTGTTCTGATATGCGGTGTATTTCATGTTTCCCTCCAATTCGTGTTTCTGATGAATATCGTATCATCTGTTTTAATTATAACCCCGCCGCAATTATTTGTCAAGGCAATAACAAATGAGTTGACGCGGTGGGAAAACAGGTCATTTGTCGGTTGACGGCACACATAGTGAACGATATTCTGTAACTGATTTATAATGCTCAACTTAACTGATATAATACATGAAACGATGCGGACGGTGTGTTCTGACATATGTTCTCAAACCTAAACATACACATCCATCCGGGGTATACATTCGCGGGTGAACAGACTATAATTGACGAAGGGTTTGAATGTAAGTATTGATGCTGACTCTTTTAAAACAGGCCTGCTATCCAATAAAGAACGGCACGTCAAGTTGAAAACAGAGCAGATTCAAGTTGCTTTTCCTGAATCTGCTCTGTCTCCAGTCTGTATCCACGGTGTCCCGGGGATACCTTACATTATTCACAGTTTACTTGACAATATCACCGTATACCATGCCGAATGCACAAGCTGCGTTGGACTCGTCGGTGTCGATGTGTGCCGCAGCTGCGAACTTCGGGGAGACGCGGCATACAACATCGCCGAATATAAGCGAACGTCCGTTGCCCTCAACCTTGAGCGATACTATTTCCTTGTCGGAAACACCAAACTTTTCAGCGTCGGCGGGAGTAAGGTGGATATGACGCTTCGCGGCAATAACACCCTCGCTGAGTTCAACCTCACCACAGGGACCTATCAGCTTGCAGGCACCCGAGCCGGCGATGTCACCGCTTTCACGCACGGGAGCGTCGCAGCCGAGAGTACGGGCATCGGTAAGTGAAACTTCAACCTGGGATGCAGTGCGTGCCGGGCCGAGAATTATGACATTCGGAATGGACTTCTTCGGACCGACTATAGTTACTCTCTCCTCGCAGGCGAACTGACCGGGTTGACTAAGATCTTTCTTATGGGTCAGGGTGGCACCCTTGCCGAAGAGAATCTCAATGTGCTCCTCGGTCAGATGTACGTGACGGGCAGAGGTCTCGACGAGAATTTTGTTTTCCATATAATTGAATCTCCTTAACTGGCTTGTGAAGCCTTGATTTGTATTGAGTTAATTATACTATACTTTTATTACAAAGTAAATACTTCTCGCCAAATTTGACATTTGAAGCTCCGATTGTTCCGGATTTGTACTGGAATATATCAAATTCGATGTCCTTTATTCAAAATCACACCTAATTTCGGGGAAAACGGTCGTGTGCTCTGCTATGTAAGTGACACTTCCTCCTTACTTGTCATACGGTCGCCCTGACGGAAAATCGAAACAAGGAAGCAGACAGCCACGATGCAGAGTATAAACTCAGCACAGGGCTGAGCATACGCCAGACCGTACATCGGGAAGAGTCGGTTGAGTATGATTATAGCGGGTATCTCGAGTACTATCTTACGCAGAAAAGCGAAGAGCAGCGACCAATGTCCCATTCCGCAGGCTTGAAATACTCCCACACAGAGGAAGTCCACGCACATGAAAGGCTGCGCAAGGCAGAGTCCGCGCTGCAACGCCGCACCCATTTTGACTATTTCCGGGTTCTTCATAAACAGAGCGATGATGTTCGGCGCAAAGATAGTATAGAGAATTGCGGTAGTTGTCAGAAGTCCGACCGCCATACCCAAAGCGAATAGTATGGCTTTTTTCATTCTTTTTCGGTTGCCCGAGGCGTAATTGTAACCCACCAGCGGCTGAAGTCCGTGTGATATGCCGAAGGCTATCTGCATAGGAACAGAAGTGGTTTTGTTTGCAACACCCATCGCGGCGACAGCCATTGAACCGTATGCGGCGGCGCAGTTGTTTAATACCGTCATTCCGGTCACATTCAGCAAATTCTGCACCGCGGCAGGTATACCGACTTTGAAGACACCGCCGACAATTTCCTTCGTCGGTCTGAAATCGTGCGGGGCAAGGGAGACATAACAGCTCTTACGCTTAATAAATATTAGAATGACGAAGTATAGACATGCTATGCAGTTCGCGATGAAGGTAGCCAATCCCGCTCCTGCAGCTCCCATGTCAAGCCCCCAAGGCATGATAAAGAAGGGGTCTATTATAATATTCAAAACACAGCCGCTCATTGTTCCGATACCGGCATGCATAGCAAGGCCCTGGGAGCGTACAAGATACGAAAAAACGATATTCAATATCGACGGCACAGCGCCGAGACATACCGTCCAGAACATGTAGTCGTAGGTAACGGATATATTGTCATCGCCGGCACCCAAGAGCCTGAGCAGCGGTGTTTGAAAGATAAATACCAAAAGCGAATAAAGTGAGCCGCATATGAGTGCCATATAGAAACCGAATGCTGAGGAACGGCGGATTGTTTGATAGTCTTTTGCTCCCAGCGCACGGCTCATCATACTTGAGGAACCCACACCGAACAGATTGGTAAAGGCATAGAAAGCGAGCAGCACCGGCGCAGCGAGTGTCACCGCTGCATTCTGTATCGGTTCGTTAAGCTGACCGACATAGAATGTATCGGCTAAATTGTAAAGCACCGACACAAGACTGCTGAGTACCGTCGGCATGCACATCGACAATACGGCGCGCGGGATTGGTGCTCTTTCAAACAGCTCGGTACGCGGATCGGCAGCCCTTACGGTGCCGACTGCATCATTTGGCAAGGTTATCATCTCCGTCGTCTTATAATGGTGGTTATTATAACACATAATCCGGATATTTTCAAGGCTTGAAGCCCGGCTAAAGTTTCCTGCATTACACTTGCCCGAAATATCAGGACATGTTATAATTGATCAGAGCATAATACAGCAAAGGAGAAACATGTATGTATACAGTTACCATACCAGTTCATACCAGCGATTACTTCGATGTTGAAGCCACCCTTGCCGAGCTTAAGCGTGCAAAAGCCGACCGCGTTCTGCTGGCAGTGTCCCGCAGGCTTGTACCGGCTCCCGAAGGAATGCGCATTAAGCCCGACGCATATATCGATCTGATTCGCGATACGATTCCGCTTTACGAAGCCGAAGGGCTTGAAGTCGGCGTCTGGATAGGCGAAACCATGGGACACGGCGGTGCATTGCTCAATAGTGTAGTTAAGCCGGGAGAACAGGGCGCACCCGCCTATACTCCCTTTACCTCCATAACCGGACGAGCGTCTTCCGGTTCCTTCTGCTGTGCCGACCCGTTTTTCCGTGCCGATGTGTGCGCCTGGGCTGCCTGTTCCGCAAAGGCGGGGGCAAAGCTTATTATACTTGATGACGACTGGCGAATGTCACTGCACGGCGACGGTCTGTATGCCGGCTGCATGTGTGATGATCATATACGCCGTTACTGTGAGCTTGCAGGAGAGCAGCTTACCCGTGAGGAGATCGCGAATTCAGTATTCACCGGAGGTCCGAGCCGTTACCGCAAGCTCTGGCAAAAACTGATGGGCGGCGACATGCTGCGTCTTGCGCGTGAAATCCGCGAGGCCGTGGATGCGGTAAATCCTGATTGCCGCATCGGTATCTGCTGCGCTCCGTCGGTGGTGGGTCTGGACGGTTCGTCACCCATGGGAATTGCGCAGACACTGGCAGGCAAGACCCGTCCTTATCTGCGTCTTATATGCGCGCCTTATTGGGCAAAGACCGGCGCGGAGCTGGCGTCTGTCATGGCTTCCGAGCGGCTGTATGCCTGGTATGCCGATGAGTGGCGCAGAGAGACCGACGCCGAGATACTGCTTGAAGGAGATGCCTATCCCCGTCCACGCTTCGTTACTCCGGCGGCGTATCTCGAGTGCGCGGATCAGATCTGCAGAGCCGACAAACATTTCACCGGCTCGATGATGTATGTTATTGACTACTTCTCCACCCCGGGTTACGAGCGCGGATATATCGATAAGCATGTAAAAAACCGAGAACTGTCCCGTAAAATCGAAGCCATGTTCGAGGGTAAGCGTCAACTCGGCTTCAAACCCGCCGAATACCGCGAGTTATTCCTGTCCTCCGTATTGCCCGACGATCCTTTGACCGGCAATGCCACAGCTTACAGCCGTTTCCGAGGTATTGCACCCGGGGCGCTTGCCAACGCTTCGGCTCCGATATCATTCGATGACGGTGTGACGGTGCTGTTCGGCGAGAATGCCCGTATGGCGGATGAAAAGCTGGTAAATAGGGGCGCAATACTCGACGCTTACGCCGCGAGAATCCTCACCGAGCGCGGCTTTGATGTGGGATTCGTTGACGACAGTTATCTCGGCAGCGGAGCATCAGAGCTTTTCGGCGGCACCGATGTGGTAAACTGTTCTGAGCGCATCAATCACCGTGAATGCGCGCTGCGGTCAATTAAAGCTGCCGAAGGCGCCGAGCGGCTTACATGGTTCGCCGACGGAACCCCGGGAGTCTATCGCTATGAAAACGCTGAAGGCTCGCGCTATGTGGTTTATCCGATTAATGTGGCGCCGGATGACCGCTCCACGTACTTCCGAGCCTACACCCGTCAAAAGGAGCTTTATGATGCGGCTGAATATATATCAGGAAGCCGTCTCCCTGTCGAGATAACCGGTCACCCCGACATAACTGTTATAATGGCACAGGACGAAAATGAACTGGCAGTCGGTATATGGAATCTGTTTCCCGATTCTGTTGACAAGCCGCTTCTAAAGCTCACCTTCATGCCCTCTTATGTTCGCACGGTAGGCTGTTCGGCTCAGCTGACGGCGGACGGCGTGGTTTTGTCGGAAATCGCACCCTTCGGCTTCGCGGGAATCATTCTCGGAAAATAACATTCGTAAAATTGCGCCGGCACCCCTTAACTTCGGGGCACCGGCTTTTTCATTGTATTATCTTTTAGTTAACTCGATAATTTACACTCTCGGCAGTTCGGTCATGTGGAGGCGTGATGCGCCGTATGGCTTGAAGCGAATAATTTTCTTTTCGCCGGTTGGCTCTAATGACACTGGTGTCTCACGCGCCACCACACCGTCAAAACCCTCCGCATAGCCCCAGTTAATCGGCACAACCTCAACCGACAGCTCGGTCGGCGGGTTCAGCGGGTCAAACGGAAGTTTTGCGATACCGTTCTCGGTAAAGGCGAAATCTTCAGCCTCCCCGGCAAAGGCATACTGCCAATCTGTGGTTGGGTAGATTTCATAGTCGCAGTATGGGTATTTGCGCTCAACATTGTTTCGTACATACTCAAGCCGCTTCTCCTCTTCTCCGATGTCTACGGTATAGACCAGCGGTCCGCGCTCGAGGGAGAACATACCGGTGGGACGTGCGATAAAGCGGTTTTCAAATCTCAGCTTTACGGTTATCACGGTACTGCCGTTCCATTCACGCTCGATTACAGTGTATCCTGTATCGGCTGCTTTGCCGTCAATCTCGGTAGAAGCCGCACATGACGGGATTCTGAGCGCCAGCGGGAAATTCACCGGTTTGTCTGCGGTTACCGTATAAGTCAGCGTATCGCCAAACGGATAGCGTGTGGCACAGTCTATCTTCACCTTGGCGCCGCCGATTTCAGTCTCAATCACAGACGGTGCGATGACGCCGACCGCGACCCCGCTATCCTTACGGTAGTATGCAGACAGAGCGAACTTCGGCCAGCCCTGATTGAAGTTGGCGGTACAACAGCCGTAATTTGGCTCCAGACCGAATATGTTCGCCTCGACACCGTTTGTACCGAAGGGAGTTTTGTCAAAAACCTTACAGACTATCTGGTTGGTCATCTGGTCGTATTGGTGGGTCCACATGTCGGCGGAACAGGTGCCCGGAAGAGCGTTGAATGCGAGCTTTTCACAGCGGTCTGCCCATATAGGGTCGCCGGTCAGCTCGTGCAGAATCTCGTAGGAGTACATGGCTTCCACCACTGAACAAAGCTCGGTGCCGCGAATAGGGCTGAAACCCGCGAGGCATTCGTCACCGTTGAAGTGTCCGACCGCCGTGCCGTGATATTCCATAAGCAGAGACAACATGCGCTCAGACGCCGTTGTGTCTACCTTGCCGTCTGCGACAGATGCGAGAGCGCCGGATTTCAGCGCCATACCCTGATTTACGATGTGGTATTCGAAGGTCCAATGGTCTGATATATTTCGGTAACCTTCGGTTTCGCAGACCTCGGTATAATTCATCCCCTGGCTGCGCAGAGTCCGTGCCAGTTCAAGCAGCCAGGGTTCGCCGTAGCGGTCATAGGTAAAATAGATGGGTATCAGACATTCAAACCATCGGGCGTGCGCCCACGACTTAATCGGATAATCCTTTACATGGAAGCTGAGATTGCGCAGCGCCCGGAAGATAACACCGGGAATGCGCTCGTCTGCGGTGCAGTCGTAATAGACTGTAAGCACCTTGCAGATGAGGTAAAGCGCCCACATGTCATAACCACCGCGCTCCTCATAGCTGCAGGGGCAAATCCAGCCGTCGGGCTGCTGACCTGCCAGAATAGCCTCGATGTAGGCGCGGGCGCGGTTTTTCATGTCCTCGTCATCAAGCAGCCAGGCAAGCGGTATGAAACCGTCCAACCAGTAGGGTACGCGTTCCCAGCCCTCGCGGTCACCGCCGACCCAGCGGCTGTCTCTTACATCCGGCCATACCTTGTCAAGGCTGCCCGAAAGCGAAGCCGCCTGAACCTCAAACTGCCTGCGCAGCCACCCTGCGGGCTTGATCTCCTTAGTTGTAAAGTGTTTGTCGAGCATATTCTTCCCTCCGTTACTTCAGCAATTCTGCTGCTTTATTGAGTATCTCCTTGTATTTATCCGCATTAGCGGCAATGGTTGACAGTATAGCGGTTTCGTTCTTTGTGGCGGCATTGCGCATCAGACTGTCGATGTCTATGCCGTAGCTGCTCATTACCAGCGCCAGATCAACCGTGAAGTTGTTTAGTATTATATCGAGCATACGCGCCGAGTCCTCGTCGCGGGTATACTTGGATTTGAGCATGATGTCATAGAATGCGGGGCTAATTGTTTCGGATGAGTAGAATGCCATATCCTCCAGCAGCATACCCGACATTTCAAGGTCAGCAGTGTTCAGCGGCACAACAACCGCAGTGGCGTTGTTGTTATGCAGGTACGATGAATACATCTCCTGCTTTTCATTTGCCTTGGGCACCGGGATTATGCCGAAGTCGTCGTTCATATCGCGGAACTGGGGCACACCGTAAATCAGTTCCACAAAGAAGAGCGCCTGCGAGTCGCGGAACATCTGCACCGTCAGCGCGCCCAGGTCGGCGATACCCGTTGTATGGTTGACGTTAAAGGTTGATTCTTTGTTATTAAGGAAGGCTACAACCGCGCTGATGGCATTGTAGTTTTTCTCGGAGTCGGCGTCGAGGTATGGCATGTCGTCCGCATCCTTGCCGATAAGCAGCTGACCGCTGCCGTAGAACAGGGGCTGCCACGCAAAGCTCGAGCACTCGGTGCCGTAGCAGTCCTTCTCGGTATACACGCCGTCACCGTCAAGGTCGTGCGTCACCTCGGCCGAAAGCCGGGTCATGGCTTCAAGCGTCCAGCTGCCCGCATCCACAAGATCATATGGCGATTCAAGAGCATAGTCCGAACAGATCTGCTTGTTGAAATAGACAATACCCGCCGAGTTCATGGCGCCTACATTCATATCGCCGACTATGAAATAGCTCTTGCCGCCAAATGAGGTACTCTCAAGTATGTTGCCCCGCCACCAGGGCTTTCCCGGGTCGATAAACGGTACATCGGTAATCTTGAAGATCATGCCGTCCGTGGCAAGCTGGAAGGAAGCCGACAGCCCGGGAAATGCGGCGTCATACATCGCGTCACCCGCACTGACTGCCTTGCCCAGCTCACTGCGGATGTCGCCGTGCTGCGGCTTTGTGACCGACTTGAGATTGATGTTATACTTCTCTGAGAGCGTAAGGTTGCGTAGCCAGACCGCGTCATTCAGGGTTTCGCCGTTCTGCGTCTCCGCCTCGATTTCAGGATAGGGATGGGCATTGTAGTTGGGGCTCTGCGCCCGGTTGAGAATGGTAAAATCAGCACCCTCAAAGTCACGGGCTTCAAGACCCGTGTACTTCGCTTCGGTCACGGTATCCGGCGTATCGGTACTTGCGGTGTCGGCGGCATCACCGCCGCCAACATGTGAAGCACAGCCCGCAAACAGCGGCAATGTGAGCATAAGTGCTGAGAATATTGAGATAATGCGGTTTCTTGTTTTCATGAAGCATAACCTCCCGATATGATAAAATCTGAAAATCTATTTCGGTGTTGACATAACCGCCGATGTAGTTTAAAATTAGGTGAACAACTTGAAGAGAGGTGATTACTATGGCACTCGATATTTATCGGAAAAAGACCTGGTGCAACCCCCTTTCAATGCCCGATGTTCATCGCGGTACCGACAGCTACCGTATGGACTTCACCGGCGAGCCCTATCGCTCCTACCGCTCGATATCCGACCCCAGTGTGCTTTATCATGACGGGAAATGGTATCTCTACCCCAGTTATGATATGGCGTATGTCAGCGAGGATTTTGTGAACTGGGAGTATGTTCCCTGCACTCCCCCCGACGCAGTCGACGGTCCCCGCTACAGTCCTGCGGTGGTACCCTGCGGCGATAGGTTCCTGCTAACCATCTCGGGCGAGCGCCTTTTTATCGGTAATACTCCGACGGGGCCTTTTGAGCCGCTTGGCGACTGCATAATGCCGAACGGCGCACGCTTCAAACCCTGCGACCCCGGTCTGTTCCGGGATGACGACGGCAGGATATATATCTATTGGCACGGGAGCCGTACCCATCCTGTGCGCGGCGTGTGGTCGTCGCTGACGCTTGCCGCCGAGTTGGACGCAAATGATCCCTGCCGCCTGCTTTGCGAGCCCGTCATGCTAAACGAGTTCGACCCCGAACATACCTGGGAATGCTTCGGCGAATACAACCAAAACACTTCAAAGGGCTGGATAGAGGGGCAGTGGATGTTCAAGCACAACGGCCGCTACTACCTTATCTATTCCGGCTGCGGAACCGAGTTCGGCGCATACGCCATGGGCGTATACTACTCGGACAAGGGACCTCTCGAAGGTTTTGTATACCAGAAGAAGAATCCGCTTACCTTCAATCGCACCGGTCTGATAAAGGGTGCCGGACACGGCAGCGTGGCACACGGTCCGAATAACAGTATCTGGGTGTTCTACACTACCACCATGTGCTATACCCACTGCTACGAGCGGCGCATCGGCATGGACAGGCTTGAGGTTGACGAGAACGGCGAGTTATATTGCCCTGCAATTACCGATACGCCACAGTACGGCGCCACTGAGCCTGAGATTGGCGACACCGGACTAAAACCGCTGACTGTCTATATTCGCGCCCGACATCGCGCCAGCAGTCACAGCGAGGGCAGAGATTCGCTCTACGCGCTGGATGAGAGCATGCAGACCTGGTGGCAGCCGGCTGCCGATGACAAACAGCCCTGGCTGCTTGTCAATCTTGAAGGAGACTTCGTTATTGAGGCTTCGCGCATTATCTGGTATGATGTGGGACTCGATTACGACAACGGCGTACTGCCCGGTCCATTCAAGTATAAGATAGAAGCCTGCACCTCCCTCGAAAAGGAGGACTGGACTGTGATCCTCAACATGACCGAAAACAACGAGGATCGCTGCATCGACTACCGCAGTTTTAAGCCCTTCAAAGGTAGTGCGGTGCGGCTTACAATCACCGGAAGTCCCGAAGGCATCACACCGGGCGTTATCAGCTTTTCGGTATTCGGTAAAATGTAAGGAGGCGTGTTACAGGTTATGCAATACTATACCGTATCAAATGACCGCAGCATATACGAGGCGTGGCCTGATGTGGCGCTTTGCGACAGCGGACGGCTGGTCTGCTGCTTTTCGGAATGCACTACCCATGGCAACCGCGATCTCGCTCGCATAACTCTTGTTACCTCGGACGACCGGGGGCGCACCTGGAGCGGCAAGAGATATCTCAGCGACCGCGGCAAAAAGGACGCATATTACAACTGCGCCAGAATATCAAAGCTGCGCGACGGCACATTGACGCTTGTCTGTGACTTTATTATAGGCTCGGAGAACGGGCGCAATGTGGCGGTCTATCTCTGGACAAGCTCAGACGAGGGCGAGAGCTGGGAGGGACCTATTCTCACTCCGGCGGTCGGCATCGTTCCCGAACATATTACCGAACTCGAAAGCGGACGCCTTCTTCTCGCCGCACACACCCCGGATCTCACAACGGGAAAGCTGACACAGTACCTCTGGTATACCGACGACCGGGGAGCAACCTGGTCGGAGCGGGTTACCGTTGGCAGCGACCCGCGTTATAATCTCTGTGAAGCGTCGCTCCTGCCGCTGGGCGGGAACGAGCTGGTCTGTTTCATGCGTGAAAACTCAGGCATGGGCTATGACTGCTTAAAGTCCTTTTCACATGACGGCGGAGCAACCTGGGACGGGGTATATAACACTCCAATGCCGGGCGCTCACCGCCCAACCTCCGGATTTATACACTCGACAAATCCTCTGCTTGACGGCTGTATTCTTGTCACCTACCGTTATATGCAGGGCGGCGGAGTATGCAGGCTCAAGGACGGAAGCACCCGCAGTTTCGGCAGCACGCAGAGCGTTCACGGCGCCATTATGCGCCCCGAATCGGTTAAAGCCATCGAACGTTTCCGTCAGAACGCACGCATTTTCCAGCTTGCCTACGACCGGGCGCCGACCCCCGACCTCGGCTATACCGGCTGGGTGCAGTTTGACGACGGCGAGATATATCTTGTCAACTACATCCGAGACCTTGAGTATAAAGCCTGGATTCAGGGGATATCCTTCACACCCGAGGAACTTATGGCGTAATTAAGCCGTAGCATCGGTGACATAATTGAGCCCAAGCCGTGGTGCCCGTCGTATAGTCCGGTTCGTCGGCAAACTCCAGCGAAAAGGAATGACGCGCATATAATAATCAAAAGCCTTTACATCGGATTCTCCCATTACTGATGTTTGCAGAATTATATCATAAACAGCTAACCGTTTCAACAGTTATATTGTTAAGGTTAAAACTACATTGTAAGCCAATTCATCAACAATTTTATGGAGGTATTTATATGGACATTATGAGAATTCCACCTGAGGAGTTGGGTATCGGTTCCTCTATCAGACTTGAGCGCTGCAACACCGAGCATGACATCTACTGGAAGATGGCAATTGAGATGGTCGAACTCATCGCAAAAAACAACGCAGTCGGCAAGACCACCTTTATGGTTATCCCTTATGGCCCTCTCGGTTCCTTCAATATTCTTGTTTATCTTATCAACAAGTATCGCGTCAGTCTGAAAAACTGCGTATTCATCAATATGGATGAGTATCTTAAGGATGACGGCAGCTATATTGATACAAGCGACGCACTGTCATTCCGCGGCGGAATGGATCGCATCTTCTACGGTTTAATCGATGAAGAGTTAAATGTACTGCCCGAAAACCGTTACTTCCCGGATCCCGCGAATCCCGGTCAGGTGCTCGAACTCATGGGAAAATACGGCAAGTTCGATATGACCTGGGGCGGTATCGGCATCAACGGTCACTTCGCCTTCAACGAGCCGCCGGAACCCGATGAGGAGTGCACCAACGAGGAGTTTCTGGAGCGTCCTACCAGAATCCTCCCGATTTCCCGCGAGACCCGCACAATCAATGCCTACATGAACTGCGGCGCAAACCTTGAAGCCATTCCCAAACTATGCATCACCGTTGGCATGAAGGAAATCTGGCAGTCTGAACGAATCCGTATTCTAATGCCTCGAGACTGGCTGGCGGCTATGCTGCGCCGTGTTCTTCACGGTGAGATTACCTGCCGAGTTCCCTGTTCACTATTCCGCAATCATCCCGACTGCATGGTTTACGCCTGCAACGATGCGATTTACGGCGACGTTATTCCGAAAATCAGAGTTTACAACAAAAAATGAAAGCGATTACCGGCGGCAGAATAGTTCTGCTCGATAAAAACACCGAAGGCAGCATTGCCGACGGCTGCACGCTGCTCTATGACAAGGGAAAAATTATAGGCATAGTGCGGGATGAGGTCATTCCGGACTGCGCCGAACGTATTGACGCGAAGGGGGGGTATGTCCTTCCCGGCTTTGTTGATATTCATGTTCACGGCGGCGGCGGCAGCGACTTTCTCGACGGTACTGTTGAAGATATCCGCACCGTCACCCGTACACACGCACTGCACGGCACAACCTCCATTCTGCCCACCACTCTCACCTGTCCGAACGAGGTATTATTCAGAAGTCTTGATCTTATCATCGGTGAGATGGAGCGCGGCAGCGGAGACGGTGCTGAAATTCTCGGCGTTCATCTGGAGGGCCCTTACTTCTCCGGTGCGTCAAAGGGCGCCCAGGCTGTTGCAGAGCAGCGGATTCCCACTCTTGAGGAACTTGAGGAGATCAACGCCCACGCCAAAGGACACATTGTCCGCTGGGATGCCGCTCCCGAACTACCGAATATGGATCTCTTCGCCGCCTGGCTGCGCGAACACGGGATTCTCGGTTCAATCGGCCATTCGGCAGCCGACGCCGAGTGTTCGCTCGAGGCCTTCGAGAAGGGCTTCACCCACCTGACACACATGTACTGCGCCACCACAACCGAACACAAGAAGGATCAGAAAGTGCATGCCGGTCAGATCGAGGCGGTCTATCTTGAGGATGGCTTCACCACAGAGCTCATCGGCGACGGCTGTCACATTCCGCGCGAAACGATGCAGCTTGTCTTCAAACTCAAGGGGGCAAAGAAAACCGCGCTGATTACCGATGCCATGCGTGCCGCCGGTACCGACTGCGAGCGTTCGATACTTGGCGACCGTGTCAGCGGCACTCCGGTTATAATCGAGGACGGTGTTGCAAAACTTGTAGACCGAACCTTCTTCGCGGGCAGTATAGCGACTCTCGACGCAGCACTCAGAACAGCTATAGGTTTCGGTATACCGCTTATCGATGCTGTGTGCTCGGTAACACTGACACCTGCGGAGATTATTGGATTCGATAACAGAAAAGGCTCGCTTGAATCAGGCAAGGACGCTGACATTGTAATCACCGACCCTTCGCTTAGTGTATGCGATGTGATTATCGGAGGACGGTCAATCATGTAATGCAATATAACAGGGAAACCGTTTTGAATCCGGTTTCCCTGTTTGTTTTAGAATTATGGATTTTCTTATTGAAATATACGCCGCTCGGTGATAGAATGTATCAAAATCATTCACGCAAACACATCGGAGGAACATTTTGGATTACATCACCTACGAGGCATACGGCGCTGTCGGCGACGGTGTCGCGAACGATATGCCTGCAATCATAGCCGCCCACAAGGCTGCCAACGACACCGGACGTCCGGTGAAAGCCAGGAAGGGCGCGCACTATTTCATCGCCAACAAAGCAGCCAGTGCTGTTATCCATACAGATACCGACTGGACAGGCGCCCGTTTTACCATTGACGATCGCGATCTGGATAACGTCCGTGTCCCGATTTTCTCGGTAAGTGAAGATGAAAGCGAACCGATGAATCTGGCGCTTGAAAGCCTGGTTCACGGACAAACGCAGATAGATAATCCGACAGGTCGCGAGCTTTATGTCGCTGTATTCAACGACGACCATCTCGACTACATTCGCAAAGGTGCGAATGAGAACAAGGGCACAGCCCGCCGCGATTGCTTTATAGTACGCCCGGACGGCAGTCTGACTTCACCGGTTTCCTTTGATTTTGAAAAGATCACGCGCGTCTTTGCCAAACCGGTAGCCGAAAAGCCGCTGGTTCTTCGCGGCGGAGAGTTTACTACAATCGCTAACTGCTGCGAATCGCGCTATAATTACCATTCACGAAATATAAGTATCACCCGATCCCGGGTGGAGGTTGACGGGTTAAAGCATTATATCACCGGAGAGCTTGATCACGGCGCACCCTACAGCGGTTTTCTAAGTATATCCGATTGCGCATATACCGATGTGCACGACTGCCTGTTTACCGGTCACAAGATTTATGACACCATCGGCGCTGCCGGCGTGCGTGTAAGTATGGGCTCCTACGATATCAGCATAGGTTCGGCAATATCTGCGGCTTTCCGGCGATGTTCCCAAACCACCGACATACTTGACCGGGGATACTGGGGGCTGATCGGATCGAACTTCTGCCGCGATCTGCTGTTCGAGGACTGTGTGTTCAGCCGATTTGACGCACATATGGGTGTGACAAACTGTACTCTGCGCCGCTGTAAGCTGGGCTGGCAATGTCTGAACGCAATCGGTTTCGGCGAGTTTCTTATTGAGGAAACCGAGGCGCTCGGTCACTCTTTTGTAAATCTCAGAGGTGACTACGGCTGTACCTGGTGCGGCTCGTTTACCATACGCAACAGTATCTGGCGACCAATGGGCGACAGCCGGTATATATTCCGCGCCTATAACGACGGCAGCCATGACTTCGGTTACGACTGCTATCTGCCGCAGAATATCGTGATCGACGGACTTCGGGTGGAGTCTGACAAGCCGCAGTCACAGGCGTATGTTTTCAACGATTTTGTCGGAAAGGCGGGAATCGAAGGCGAGTATGCAATGAAGCGTCCGATATCGGTCAGCGCCCGCGGCATAACGGGTATCGGAGGACTGAAGCTCTGCGAGAACGACAAGCTCATGTCTGAAACGAAATTCACATATACAGATTGAGGAGAACAATAGTACAATGGAAAGAAAAATCACCGACCTGCTGAACGGCAGGGGCGAAAACTACATACTTCCTTTCTTCTGGCAGCACGGCGAGGACGATGAGACCCTTATCCGCGAGATTGATGCCATATACAACAGTTCAATCAGGGCGGTCTGCGTCGAGTCCCGCACCCATGAACAGTTCTGCCGTGACGAATGGTGGCACACAATGGATGTCATACTCGACGCCTGCGCAAAACGCGGGATGAAAGTATGGCTTCTTGACGACAAGCATTTCCCTTCGGGTTACGCAAACGGTATTATACCCGAGAAGTACCCGGATCAGACAATGTGGGGCATGACCGAGCGCCATATGGATGTATACGGTCCGCAGAAGGACGGAGCGGTAGAGTATTTTACACGCACATCCCCGAATGACGAACTGCTGGCTGTGGTGGCATGCAAGCGGTCGGGTGTGGGTGAAGAGCTGACCGGCGAGGCGATTGACCTTACCGACTGTCTCGAGGATGATATGGTATACTTCGACGTACCTGAGGGCTGCTGGCGTGTATATTTCATATTCAAGACACAGTCGGGTATCGGCGCACACTTCCTGCGCTACGCGGACAAGCTCACCGAATTCGGCGGCGATGCCTACATCGAGGCGGTGTATCAGCCTCACTTTGAGCGTTACGGCAGTTACTTCGGCACAACCTTCGCCGGCTTTTTCTCGGATGAGCCTTGTTTCTCAAACGGGCTGGCGGTCGGGAAGCGCCCCGATCTCGGCGTCAAATACTCACATTTCCCCTATGCCCCCGAGGTCATCGAAAAGCTGAGTGAGCGCTTCGGCGAGACATATCGTTCAATGCTGCCCTTTATCTGGGGCGACGCGGATGCGCCGGTGATGCGCACGATACGCCTGGCATATATGGACATTATCACCGACATGTACAAGCGCTACTTCTCGGGCAAGCTGGGAGACTGGTGCCGCGCCCATGGCTGCGAATACATCGGGCACATAGTTGAAGATGATGAGCAGCACACCGGAACCGGACACAGCGCCGGACACTTCTTCCGTTCACTTGACGGTCAAGATATGGCAGGTATTGACGTTGTGCTCTGTCAGACGGTTCCGGGCATGACCGATAACATAATCACTGTGCCCTGTTCCTATGACATTGTAAATCCTGATTTCTATCACTTCACGCTGCCGAAGTTAGGCTCATCCCACGCGCATATTCAGCCAGAGAAGAAGGGGCGCGCCATGTGCGAGATCTTCGGCGCCTACGGATGGGCCGAAGGGCTTAAGATGATGAAGTGGCTCACCGACCTTATGCTGGTGCGGGGAATAAATCACTATGTTCCGCACGCATTTACGCCGAAATTTCCCGACCCGGACTGTCCGCCGCATATGTTCGCCCAGGGCACTAATCCTCAGTATGTGCTCTTCCGGCGTCTCGCCGAGTATATGAACCGTGTCTGTCACATAACAAACGGCGGTCGGCATATTCAGTCGACGGCGCTGCTCTATCACGCCGAGGCGCGCTGGGCATCAAAATGCGAGAATTATATGAAGGTGGATGTTCCTGCGCGGTACCTGACCGAGCACGGTCTGGACTACGACATTGTTTCCGCAGATTATCTGAACGGTGCAAAGGTTGAGAACGGTCAGCTTATGCTGGCAGACGAGAGCTATCCATGCCTTGTCATTCCTCAGGCCGAGTATCTGCCCGAAAAGCTGCTGCGCGATATCGCGTCGCTGGCAAATGACGGGCTCCCGGTTATCTGTATAGGTCAGGTTCCCGAAGCTGCCGAAGGCGGTACTTATTCTCTTGGTGATATCGACAACGTCAAGACAGTAAAACTCGAAACGCTGGATTCCGCAGTACGCAAGTACTCCAAGGATATCACCGTATCCGGAGAATATCCTCGTTTCCTGCGCTTCTATCACTATGTGTCGGGTGATACTCATTATTATATGTTTACCAACGAAGGCATCCGTGACACAATCGAATGCAGCGTACGGTTTCCGGTGTTCAAGTTCGGTCATTATGTGGTATATGACGCTATGGAGAATATTGCATGGCGAGAGACCGATCTTGACGGCTCGATACGCATCAGTCTCAAGCCTTATGAATCGCTTATTTATGTTTTCGGCGATACCGAAGGTATCCCTCTCGGCGCGAAACCGGTCGAACGCTGCAATTTCAAATCTGAGATTACCGAATTGAGCGGCACCTGGGAGATATCCACCGCCGAACCGGCAGCATACCCGGTATTCACACCTTATCGCAGCAGTGATACTCTCTTTAATATAACCGGTCGGGGTATGTTACCCCGCTTCTCTGGTCACATAAAATATGAGCTGACCTTTAATAATGCCTACTCTGCAAAGAAATCGGCTGTTATTGACCTTGGTTATGTTGGCGAGTGTGCCGAGTTGTATGTCAACGGTCAGCCTGCCGGCACGCGCATTGCACCGCCCTACCGCTTTAATGTCAGTTCGCTGCTCTGCAAAGGCGAGAACCGCCTGACAGTCGAAGTGACAAACCATTACGGCTGGAAGATGCGCGACCGTCTGTCACAGTATCTGCTGTTTGAGCCATCCGGACTGCTTGGTCCGGTGACTCTGGAAATCGAGAAATAATACTATAACAGTAATCGAGGTATAATCATGGAACTCAAGGGAAAAGTAATCAGCTTTTTAGGCGACAGCATAACCGAGGGCTGCGGCACAAGCGGTGTCGAAAAGCATTTCGTTACGCTTATCGGAAAACGCTGCGGATTTAAGCGTTTCAACAACTACGGCATAGGCGGCACCCGTATCGCGCCGCAGCATACTCCCTCCGCAACCGCACGCTGGGATCTCGACTTCTGCGGACGCTGCAAGAACATGGATCCCGAATCGGATATCATTGTGGTTTTCGGCGGTACCAATGACTTCGGTCACGGCGACGCCCCGATAGGAGACTTTGAGGATCGCGGTACCGATACCTTCTGCGGCTCCTGCCATTATCTCATGAGAACACTGATCGAAACATATCCGGAGGCGGTTATAGTCATCTGTACTCCACTGCACCGCGGCGGCGAAAACAACCGACAGCCTGTCACTATGGCGGAATACAACGCCATAATCAAACGCACCGCAGAATACTATTCCCTGCCCGTTCTCGACCTCTGGAGCATATCCGGCATGCAGCCTGCGGTGGAAGTCATAAAATCCAAGTATATGCCTGACGGACTGCATCCCAACGACGCCGGTCATGAGCTGCTTGCCGCAAGGATTACAGGCTTCCTGCAGGCTTTATAACGCTGTGAGGCTTTTACACTCAATAAGGAAGGTTTGACATGTCATATACCGATATACGCGCCGCGCAGGATGATTTTTCGAGTCTGCGCTGGGGTGTTTTCCATCATTATCTCTGGAATCCACGTGTGTTTCCCGGCAGGCCAGAGGCGGCTGACTGGGCGAAGAACATAGAATCCTTTGACACCGACCGTCTGGCGCGAACTCTGCACGATATGGGCGCCGGGTACTATTTCATTACCATGGTGCACGGCACCGAGTATATGATCGCGCCGAATGACGCTTTCAGATACATTGCCGGTTCGTGGGCTGACAGTGTATCTCCGCGCCGCGACCTTGTTGAGGATCTTTATACATCGCTGTCACGCTACGGAATCAGGCTTTGTCTGTATTTCAACGCCTCGACACCGCTACTCACCTCTGTTGCCGCCGAGATGAACACCGCATTTGACCGTGGCACCGAGCTTCCGAAGCCGGGAGTGAATGTGACACATCTTGCGGTACCCGAATCAACACGGTTGTGGGCGGAGGTGCTGCGGGAATACGCGGTGCGTTATGGCGACAAAGTGACAGCCTGGTGGCTGGACAGCTGTTACACCTGGTACGGCCACACGCCGGAAACAATGAAGTTGCTGTACGACGCCATAAAAGCGGGAAATCCGAATGCGCTCACCGCCTTCAACGGCGGAGTTATGAAGGATATTGTAAAATGGTATGCTGACGAGGAATTTACCTGCGGTGAATTCAATGAGTTCGACTATGTTCCCGACGGACGCTTCACCGATGGAGCTCAGAATCACATTCTCGCACCGCTGGGCTACACTCAGCATTACCGCGGCGGCTGGGGTGAGAAAAACTCCAAGATAACCGGCGAAGAGCTGCGCAGTTACCTGAAACGGCTTGAAGCGGCAGGCTGTCCGCTTACGATTGATGTCCACGTGCGCCCCGACGGTACCTTCGACCCTGTTCAGGAGGAGATTCTGCGTGCTCTCGCGTAATCCTGCCGATACGCGGTTATTTTACAAAATCCGGTTGATTGTAACCCCGTTATCTGATATAATAAAAGTTGAAATTTGAATTTCACAATACCTGATGAAGGAGTGACGTAACATGAACCGTTTGACATCTCCGTGTCTGTCGCTGTGCGATATACTCGGTGAGGAATACATTTCTCAGATACTGCGCTCTGCCGAGCTGACCGGCATCGACACCGATCCGAAACTCGCATACAAGAAGGTTGATTTTCTGCCTGATTCGAGGATTGAACAGCAGAAGAAGCTTCTCGCTGCGGTGGGCAGCAGCGTTAAGGAAGCCTGGAATGATACCGAGGACGGTTCTCCCACGGCATCGTTCAAAAAGGCTGATAACCGCAAAGCCGCATCGGTCGGCGGCGTGGGCTGCATGCGTGTCGGCGAGGACGGCAGACTATATCTTGTCGGCAAGAGCGAGCATTACCATGCATCCCTCGGACACGATTTCGGCGGTTACAAGCTCATAAGTTACGCCAAATCCCTTGGTATTTCCAATGCAGCTCACAATAACAGCCGCGGCTATATCACCCGTCTGCTTGAAAGGCGGCTTGTCGAGACAATCGGCGTTCCCAGGCTTGACCGTGTCATCAACCTGGAAACGGGCAGTATTGCCTGTGAGGCGGGCATCAAAATGATGCTGGCGCGCTTCTATGCTCTTGACAATACTTTCGCAGAGCCGGTTTACAGCGGAAAAACGCCCGTATTCCTGGTGCTGAAAGGCAACTACCACGGCACAAATGTGGTTTCACAGATCCTCCGCGGCATGTGGGGCGGCATGTACAAAAAGCTGGAGGAAGCCGGAATCGTAAAGGTCGTCGAGCTTATCCCAAACGATATTGAAGAATTCAAAGCTAAGCTCACCGAACACAACAGCGGTTCATTCAAGACTGCAGGCTTCCTTCATGAGCTGATAATGATGAACAACGGCGCCATAAAGCTTGATAAGGAATATATCCGTACTGTGTACAAGTTATGCGCCGAGAGCAATACTCCGACACTTGTGGACGAGATCCAGACCGGCATGTGGTATACCGGTATGTTCCTGTTCCGCCTGTACGGTCTTAAGCCTGACTTTGTCGTCATCGGCAAGGGCTTCCCGGGCGGTGAATACCCGGCAAGCAGGATTGTCACCAATGCCAAGATGGATACCCTGAATCAGTTCGGCGCCCTGGTCACCAACGGTCAGGAGGAACTGGCTTCCCTTGCGTACCTTATCACAATGGAGTACCACAAAGCAAACGCCGAATACATCGGCAAACTCGGCGATCACTTCAATGCGTCTCTTAAGGCGATCGCTGACAGATATCCCGCACTTATAACCTGCGTCGAGGGAATGGGGCACTGTTCTTCTCTTCAGTTCGTCAATGTTGAAGCGGCTGCCGATTGCGCCTCACACCTTAACAAGCGCTGCATTGACTGCTCGGTTCAGCTATACAAGGCCGAGTGTCCGCCGGCGCTGCTGCTCAAGCCGCCGCTTGTTGCCGACACCGATGTACTTGATTTCATAACCGACGCCATCGACGAGGTGCTTAAGAATCTATGATTGTACTCGGAATAGATGTGGGAACCACAGGCACCAAGACTCTTGCCCTTAACGACAACGGTGAGATACTCGGCCGCGGCTACCATGAATACGGGCTTATCACACGTCCCGGCGGCATAGTTGAGCAAAAGGCTTCCGACTGGTACGATGCGGTCGTGATATCTGTAAGACAGGCGACTGAGGGTCTCGAAAGGGACGACATAGCAGCGATCTCGCTCTCTACCCAGGGTGCGTCCATGACCGCGGTTGACTCGGATTTCAACGAACTCTGCAATGTCATCACCTGGATGGACAGACGCGCAGTCGAGGAAGCCGATTATATAAACGGCGTAATCGGCAGCGAGAATGTCTACCGCACTACCGGCTACTCCATCGGTCCCAGCATAGACGCTCCGAAGATACTCTGGCTGCGAAAGAACAACCCGGAGCTGACCGAAAAGACGCACAGTTATGTTTCTACAATCGAGTATATCAATTATAAGCTCACCGGCGTCAATGTTATCGACCCCACCAACGCCGCCATACGCGGTATGTTCGACATCAACAAAGTCGGCTGAAGTGATAAAATCCTCGCCGCCATGGAACTTGACCTAAAATATCTGCCCGAGACGGCGGTCAGCAGTACCTGCATCGGCAGTCTGACCGAAACGGCTGCTTCCGACCTGGGAATAAGTCGTGATGTGAAGGTATATCTCGGCGCGCATGACCAGTATTGCGCGGCTCTCGGCAGCGGCGCGGTTAATGCGGGCGACATGCTGCTGTCAACCGGCACAACCTGGGTGGTTCTCGGAATATCCGACCGCATCATCTACAGTTCAAGCCATATCTCCCCAGGCATACACCCGGTAAAGGGGCTTTACGGCGAGCTGGCATCCCTTAAAAACGGCGGTTCGGCTCTCAAGTGGTATAAGCAGTTGGTGTCTGCCGAAAGCTATGCCGACCTGGATGCCAACGCCGCAGAGCGGCTTCACAGCTCCGCCGGACTGCTTTTTGCACCCTATTTTAACGGCGCGGGCTTCCCCACCTCGGATAACACCCGTTTCGGCAGTCTTCAGGGGCTGCAGCTGCATCACGATAAATACGACATCGCCCGGGCGCTTATGGAGGGTGTGGCATTTGAAATCAGGCGCACGCTCGATGAATTCGCTGCCAACGGGCTTGAAGTAAAAAATCTAAAATTCATGGGCGGTGCGGCTAACAGCCGTCTCTGGACAGAGATCACCGGCTATATCACCGGTTGCCGAATGACACGCATGACCGAAAGCGAGGCATGTGCCGTGGGTGCGGCGCTTATCGCAGGCGTCGGCTGCGGTATGCTGCCGTCCTACGATATAGGGCTTGCATCCGAGGATATCGAGCTTAGCGACAAATCGCTGTATGATTTCTATGATGATAAATTCAATGATTATGTCAATTTCGTAACAAGGATGTGACCGTAACATGAGAGTAGAATATTTTGAACGCACGCCGCTGGATGCAGAGTTCTATGACAAATATCTCAAAGACCGCATCCCTTCAAAACTCATCGACATGCACCTACACTTCACCAAACCCGAGTTCTGCACCAACCTTCAGGTAGACCCAAACAGCTGGGCATCACAATGCAGCTCGAAAATGGAGTTTGAGGATTACAAGTATTACGCGAATATTTTCTATCCCGACACCGAGTTCTTTGTCAATGCCCTCCCATCGGTCACCAAGGGCATTGACATAGTGGGCAACAACGGCTATATCGCCGAACTGAAGGCTGCCGGCAAAGCCAAATACGCACATATGCTGGTCAATCCCGAGTGGACAGGCGATTACACCGAGAAAATGTTCCTTGAGGGCAATTTCGACGGCTACAAGCCCTATCCCGACTATGTATCGGGCAAGCGCGGCGCAGAGATCGGCATGTTTGATTTCGTCAACCCAGATCAGTATGAGATTCTTAACAAGTATAATAAGTCCATGGTGCTCCACCTTCCGAGAGCCGGACGCTATCCCGACGACAACAACATCAAGGAACTGATTACAATCCGCGAGAAGTACCCGAATATTAAAGTCATCATCGCACACTGCGGCCGCTCTTACGCCATGTATTTTATTACCGAAGCGGCAAGGAAGCTGGGCTCCATGTTCAACGACTTCTACTACGATCTCGCCGCAGTGCTCAATCCCGAGGTGTTAGATTTCATGATGGCGAATGTTGATAACAAACGCATCATGTACGGCACCGACCTGCCGGTATTCCTGTGGCATGGCAAGCGCCGCTGGACCTACACCGAATATTTCAACCTCGTCCGCGAGGATTTCAAATTCAACAAGCACGAGGAAGGCCCCGAGAAGGAAGCGGGCTACACCTTCTTCCTGTATGAGCAGCTTAAGAACATACTTGATGTCACCGACAAATACGGCGGAAAGAAAACCGCCGAGGACATATTCTATAACAACGCAGTGAGAATTGTGGAGGGCTAAATGGAAAAACTGAAAGTAGGGCTCCTGCCTCTTTATATCAAGCTTTATGACGACTTTTCGGCGCAGATGCGCCCGCGTATCGATCTCTTTTATGAGCAGATTACTGAGGCTATCCGTGCGAAGGGTGCAGAAGTTGTAACCTCACCTGTCTGCCGCCTGACCAAAGAGTTCAAAGCGACTGTTGCATATTTCGAGGAAGCCGGTGTTGACGCCATAGTCACCCTGCATCTCGCCTACTCGCCTTCGCTGAAATCAGCCGAGGTTCTGGCTAACACCAGGCTGCCGATTGTTGTTCTTGACACTACCCCAACCTATATTTACGATGCCTACACCGACCCCGCCGAGCTTTCATATAACCATGGCATCCACGGTGTACAGGATATGTGCAACCTGCTTCGCCGCAACGGCAAGTTCTTCCGGATTCACGCCGGCCACTGGGAGGAGTCGGACGTCATAGACCGTGTCCTGGCATCTGTAAAGGGCGCAAAGTTGGCGAAGAAACTCCCCTCCATGCGTGTCGGAATGGTTGGTGAGCCTTTCAAGGGTATGGGCGACTTCCAGCTTGGCGGACGCAAGCTCAACAAGCTGCTTGGCTTCACCACCATCGACTTTGATATGGATTCACAGTACGAAATATCCACGGCAGAGGCAGAAAGCGAATACGCGTATGACGCCGTTCGTTATGATGTTTCCGCGCTGACAAAAGATGAATATCTCGAGCGTGTAAAGGTTGATCTTGCAATCCGCAAGTGGGTCGAGGAACAGAAACTCGACGCCTTCACCGTAAACTTCCTCTCCACCTCAAAGGATAACGCCATGTACTACATGCCCTTCACCGCCGCAAGCAAAGCCATGCGCGACGGTATCGGCTATGCAGGCGAAGGCGACCTTATGACCGCGGCTCTGGTCGGCACCTTCCTCAGCCAGTATAATGAGACATCCTTCACCGAAATGTTCTGCCCCGATTGGAAGAACAACTCGATATTCCTCAACCATATGGGCGAGCAGAACCCCAACTGCGCCGTCGGGTCCCGCTATGTAACCAGTTCATTTAAGTATACAGACGCCGGCGAGCCTATGAAGTTGGTCGGAACATTCAAGCCCGGCAAGGCGATATTCGCCTGTCTTGCTCCGCAGGCCGGCAACAAGTTCACTCTTATCGCTTCTCAGGTTGAGATGCTGGATACTCCTGCCGACAACCGTCACACCGGCGGCGTAAACGGCTGGCTCAAGCCTGCCAAGCCGGTTTCGGACTTTCTTGAGGATTACAGCAGAAACGGCGGCATTCACCACGCGATGCTTGTCTACGGCGGAGATATCGAGGTTGTTAAAGCATTTGCCGAATATTCGGGTTTCGGTTTCGTTGAAATCTGACGCAGACGCCGCATATATGTTTCACAGTGAGGTATTTATATGAATAACATTGTAAAGATAGGTGTATTCGGCACCAAGCGCGGCAAATCCTTCATAAACGCTTTCAAAGATGTCGACGGTGTGAAGGTCACCGCACTATGCGATAAAAACACCGCAGCGCTCGATTCGGCAGCCGCTCTCTGCGATCCCGATGTGCAGAAGTATACCGACTTTGACGAATTCATCGAAAAGTCGGGTATTGACGCGGTTGTTCTCACCAACTATTTCCATCAGCATACCCCCTTCGCCATAAAGGCAATGGAGCGCGGAATCCATGTACTCAGTGAGACCACTCCTGCCTCGACTATGGCGGAATGCGTTGCGCTCTGCCGCGCCGTTGAGCGTACCGGCTGCAAGTATATGCTTGCCGAGAACTATCCCTTCATGTGCTCATGTATTGAGCTTAAGCGCGTGTACGAAAGCGGCAAGCTCGGTCCGGTTATGTATGCCGAGGGTGAATATGTGCACCCCATGTCAGCCGCGGATTCCAATTCCATTTCCCCCGGTGAATTCCACTGGAGAAGGTGGCTGCCCCGCACCTATTATCTCACCCACTCACTGGCGCCTCTGATGCATATGACCGGCGCTATGCCGCTTAAGGTCAACGCCCGCACCTCCTGGCGTCCCGAATATTCCCTCGAGCGCGGCCGTGCGGTAGGCGACGGGCACAGCACCATCATGCTTGCCATGGATAATGACTCGGTGTTCCGTGTAGCCGGCTCATGCTGCTTCGGTCCTCATGGAAACTGGTACCGTCTCGGCTGTCTGCGCGGCGGCATTGAAACGGTGCGCGGCGATCAGAGCTCTGTCAGGCTTGTTTACAACTCCTGGGAGACTCCAGAAGGTGAGGAAAGCCGCACCTACACAGCCGAATGGAGAGAGCTGGGCGAGCTGGCAAGCAAAGCGGGACACGGCGGCGGCGACTTCTGGGTATGTTACCACTTCGCCAGGTATCTGACAGATGATGTCAAGCCATTCTTCGACGTGTACCGCTCAACTGCGATGTCGGCTGTCGCTATTCTCGCGTGGAGAAGCGTGCTTGAGGACGGTGCGACCAAGACTGTTCCCGACTTCTCCGACGAGGAGCAGCGGAAGCTCTGGGAAAACGATACCGCCACCCCCTTCCCCACCGATGAGAACGGAATGGCAGCGGTATCTATGCCCTGCTCCAGCCGCGAGTTTAAAGTGTAATTGTTGTGAACTTATAGTTATAACTCCCTGGTACCCAAAATCAAAGGTATCAGGGAGTTTTGTTTATTCGGTTGTCACAATATAATATCAGAGTAAACGGGCATATGGTCGGAAATCGGCATATACCATTCGGGCGCAGCGCGAACGAAGTTCCTGACTGTGCCATCGGCTATACCCCGGCAGAGGATGTGGTCAATTGCCTGTTCAAAGGTACCGGGATCGGGGTTAAGGTCAAAACCGCTGTTTCCGCATATGTGATGACCTCTTGTTTCGTCCGCATGGGCTGTGGCTATATCATGCGCATGGAGATAGCCGCGTGTCAGCAGCGATTGAATCGCCTCGGAGGAATACACGGCGTTAAGATCGCCGACGATATACCCGGGACAGTCATACTTTTCACAGAAGGCGTCAACCTCATCCGCAAGGATGCCCAGCTGGTATTTCCGGGCTGCACCGCTGAAGGGCTGATAGGATTTTGATTCGGGATTGTCGCTCTTCCACCAAAGATGAGTGGAGGCAAAGACAAAGAGCCTGCCGTTCTCCTTGACCCGAAATACGGCTATTGTGCGGGATTTGGTTTTGCCGTTGTTGAAGCTGCCCTCGTGACCCGGGAGCTCTTCATCGTAAATTGCAAAACGCGAGTCAACTAACTCCAGGCGGTCGGCACGGTACCAGATCGGCGTATCGCGCCCCCAAAGTACGGCATAGTCTTTGCCGAGTGCGGTCAGTGATTCCTGTACCAGTTCGGTCATACGGGCGGAGATTTCCTGCAGACCGATAACGTCGGGAGCGGTCTCGTCTAAAATCCTCGCCACACCCGGCGCACGGGCGTTAACGGAGCAGTCAAGCCCTTTCTCCGCCCATGCGGGCTGGTTTGTGTCGCATTTCCACAGGTTAGCGCTCAATATTCTCAGCTCTGCCATGTTTATTCTCCTTATTTCTTGATGAAATTCGCCGTGGATGCCGTCATGTGCTTTGCATATTCCAGGTCAATTTCATGTTCCAGCGGCTCAATGCCGGCGATAAACCTGCGCAGATCGCCGATGAGCGCAAGAGTGACATGCTCTCTGATGTCGGTAGTCGGACCGCCGCGGTGAGGAACGAGATATATACCCTCAATTCCCCGCAGCGACGAATCGGCAGGCAGAGGCTCGCGCTCATACACATCAAGTATGGCGCGTATTCTTCCCTCGCGGCAGACTTTTGCCAGGTCATCCTCCACTATAATCGCACCGCGTGCGGTGTTGACAAAGAGTGCGTCCGGCTTCATTTTCTCGAAATAATGTGCATCGATCATATGATAGGTATCTTCTCGCAGGGATTCATGCAGCGATACAATGTCGCATGTTTCGAAAATCTCGTCCATATCGCACTTCTGAGCCCGATATTCCGTCTGCATTTCGGGCAGGAAATAATCGGAGCATATTTTCACCGTGCATTCGAACGCCTGCAGCATCTTCGCAAGGTTCTTGGCAATCATGCCGAAGCCGATGATACCAATCGTCTTGAAGCGGATACCGTCGGAGCGGCGGTAGGGCGCCCAGCCGTTGTTATGGGTTTCGTTTATGACATCCACCAGTCTGCGCTGCGCCGCGATGATATAGCCGATTGTCCCCTCTGCCACCGAATTGGCATAAAGCCGGTTGCCGCAAACAAGACGTATGCCACGAGCGGTCATTTCCTCTGTCATGATACCTGCTACGCTGCCGCCGGTGTAGCAGACCAGTTTTAGTTTGTCGGCATTTCTCAGAAAATCATCGGTCATCTGAGGCATCCCCCAGTTGCCGAATAACACATCGACACCGGCCAGGGAGTCCCGCAGTTCGTCACGGCTCATAATTGCATATTTGGCATCGCCGCAGGTCTCAATCTCGGTTTTAGCACGCTCGGTGAAGAATGTGTTCTGAACTTCGGCGCTGGCGCTGCTGCTTACAAGTATATTCATGTATATGATAATTCCTTTCGCTGCGCTCAAGTCACAAAAGGGTAATGAAACCAAATGCGGCGGCGCAGAGTTAAAATATGTGATATGATAAGCTTGAGAAAAGGCACACTACAGAGTACGTGGAGGTTAGTGGACACAGCGCACGCTGAACCGTATGTTTATATGTACCGATTTCTCAGGTTCGCAGAGGATTCTATGCCTGAACTTCATTATATCGGAGCTGTATCAATATCTTCGTTTTGATACAGCTCCGCTTTCGGTTGTTATGCGAGTTTGCCGGGTTGGTCAGGCTTTATGGTGTTAAGGATTGATATATTCGATTTTAACATGAAACGTCAGCTTTCCGCCGTATCTGTCGGTGATGATGCAGTCAGCTTCCGTGTATAAAGTCAAAGAATATATATACCAATCATCACGTCCCTGCAGCCAGCCATCTCCCCCGGTATGTACTTTGTATGATCCGTATTCCCCGGTCGTGCTGATTCCCAGTTTCGAGCCGTTAACTTCCGTTCTTACTATATGAACCACGGAGCCGTATTTCTCGACGCGATATTCCGGCTCGATGATATAAAGGTTTTCCGGCACCAGATTTTTGCGCCCCTGCCATTCAAAAGTCAGTCCTTCGCCGAGGACATAATCTCTCATGTCTATCCAATAGAGAGTGCCGTCCTTGGTGACTTCAAGTTTCGTCTGAGTCAGGTTATCCCGCTTGTATCTCAGCGTGCCTTCAAGCTTTGCCGGCATTGTCGCGAAATTGTGACCGTTTACCTTTCCTTTGCAGCGGAACCAGCAGCCGGAGGATTCCGACCCGACAAAGACATCGATTTTCTTGGAGTTGGTGTCGGGAAGGTCGACCCAGTTGCCGCCTTCGCTTCTGCGCTGCCAGACGCACTCGAGACTGTTGACTTTAAGTCCGATAAAATCAAAATCGAAACTGACACGTTCGTTGAATTTAGCTCTGACGCTCTTTGGATTCCGGATATTGTAATCTTTCGGCGCCGTGTCGTAGGTAATGGAAACCTCGTTGGAAATGACAGGTTCCGAATGCTGCCCGCTGATTACGCAGCGGAATTTGAAAGTACCGCTGCCGTCCTCTTTGTACCATGTAAGCGTCGGAGTGTCAAATCCGGCAAACTGTGGGTTTTTATCGGGGACATCTCGCCAGTTGTTCAGCCATAAAAACTGCCAACGATAAAAGATCAAAGAATCGCCCGTTGCCTTGACATGAATCTCGGCAGGAACATTCTCTGTCTTGACAACGTTTTGCGGCTGCTCGGTTATTTTCAATTCCAGAAGCGAGTTGACTTTTGCCGGGGAAGAGGATACGGTAAGGCCATATCTGTCGGTGATAAGACAGATATACTCAGGCAGGCTGCCCGGTAATATTACATTTAATATCGGCGGCGGGTTTACCACGAGCGACAGCGTATTCGTCTGGGCGCCGGAGTAATTGGTTCCATCCTTTATATTTCTGTATTCATAGGACATGAATACTCCCTCTTCTTTGCTGAAGCTTCCGACCAGCTCCTGCCATTGATACTTAAGGTCAAGACCTTCGGCGCCGACATAGAGTGTGGCGATTTCTCCCGCCTTCTTTGTCTGTTCCTTCGGCTGCACGGTGATATTGATGCCTGGGCTTATAGGAATTATCGAAGCATAATCGGATGTGACGGATTTGCCGTTTTTATCGGTTATGACGCAGCGGTAGCTGCCCGATCTGATCGCATATATATCGGCCAATATCGTCAGCTTCGATGCGGCTGCGCCGGAAATGCCGCTTGATTCGTATAGGTCAACCCAGTTCCAGGAAGACGCCGCAGCGCTTTCCGGATTTGAATCGAAGGCTCTTTCATCCCGCTGCCATTTATATTTAAGACCCTCTCCGGACGCTTTGACTTCGAAGACCGCATAATCGCCCTCTTTGACATTGCAGTCTTCCGGCTGTTTTTCGATAACCGGTACGCCGGACGACTCCGAAACCGGTTTCTCGTCGGAACCCGGCTTTTCGTCGGAATCCAAATCCGGCGTCGGCGCTCCTTTAAGCGTCAGGCTGAGCGTTCTCGCCTTCGGATCCCAGACGTATTCTTTAGCGTAAAATTTCGCCAGGTCGTCGACGTAGATTATCGTACTGCCGCCGACGTTGAAGCTGTCCACCTTTACGCCGTCAAGATAGGTGACAATGTCGGTGAAATACACCGGCATCGCCTTCGAGCCGATAGGATGGGTGTTTTTCTCCGGCTTGTATCCGCCGACTACCGGCACGCTTTCCAGCCGCCTTACGGTCAGCTCTCTTTCGACTCCGTACCATACTACATAAAAGCCGTAGTTCGAAAGGTCCTCAACTATAACGGCGGTGTTTCCTTTGATGTTGTAGGAACGAATTGGCAATCCGTTGATATAGGTTATGATGTCGGTGTGAAGAACATGATCGACCACATCCCCGACTTTCGGAGCGGCGAAGATAACCTGCGGCAGACACGCGAGAATTGTCAGGGTGAGCGCTAAAGCTAAGAATTGCTTGATTGCTTTCATTTCGGTTCCTTTCGTGGTTTGATTTCGTGTTGCGTCTTGCTTTGAGTTCGGGATATCGGCGGCTTACACTGTCAGCCGCCGATTATCCAGGCTTTATTGGTTATTCCCAATCATATTCGATTGTAACATGAAATGTCAGCTTCTCGCCGTATTTATCGGTAATGTTGCAATACGCTTCTTCGTATAATTTTTCAACCACATACATTTCATCGTTGCCTGACCCGCTAAAATAGTACCTATAATGGGTTGTACTTATCCCTAATCTCGGTCCATCAACTTGTGTTCTTATTACCCCAATTTCAGAGCCATGTGGCTCGAAGCGAATTTCCGGTTCAATGATATAAAGGTTTTCGGGTATCCAGTTGTTGCGCCCTTCCCATTCATAAGTCAGACCTTCGCCTACGATATATTTGCTGACGTCTATCCAGTGCAGCTCGCCGTTAGTTTTGATTTTCATCGTTGTCTTCGTTAATCCGCTGCGTTTCGGAACCAGCGTACCCTGAAGCTGAGCCGGCATTGTTGTGAATTTATGACCGTTTACCGTCCCCGTGCAGCGGTACCAGCAGCCGGAGTTTTCCGGAGTGATCTGCAGTAAAATGCTTGTGTCGGTAGGGTTTTTGCTTGGAAGATCAACCCACTTTCCGTCATTCCCTTTCATCTGCCATATACATTTTAGACTGTTAACCTTGATATTATAAAATCCAAAACTGAAAAAAGCTTCATCGTAAAATTTGCCTCTGAAAGTTTTAGGTTGGTATATCTGGTAATCTTCGATCGGCAGTTTGAAGGTAATCGCAGCTTCGTTGGAAATAACCGGTTCGGAATTCGGTCCGTCGACTATGCAGCGGACATTTGAAGTACCGCTTGTATCTCGGCTCCATGAAAGCGTCGGTGTGTCAACGCCGGCAAATTTCGGATTATTTTCGGGGATGTCCGTCCACTTTCCCAGCCATATAAACTGCCAGCGGTAAGAAAGCGGGAAATCGCCCTCCGCTTTTATATGAAGTTCGGCGGGAGCATTCTCGGTCTGTATAACATTTTTCGGCTGCTCGGTTATCCTGATTTCCCTGTAAGAGTTGATCATAGCCGGAGAAGAGGATATTGTCATGCCGTAGCGGTCGGTGATAAGACAGATATACTTCTGTGTCCCGCCGGGCACTACTACCCCGAACATTTTCGACGCATCGACTTTAACCGTCAGAGTCTTCGTTTTGGTACCGGAGTATTTGCCGCCGTCATCAATATTCTGGTATTCGGAGCTCATTAATATTCCGGAGCTGCTGTCGGCGTTGTATTTTAATACCAGCTCTTGCCACTGATATTTTAAGTCACTGCCGGTTGCTTCAACATAAAGGGTGGCGTATTCTCCCGCCTTCTTTCTTTGATCCTGCGGCTGTGTGATGATTTTAATGCTGGGCTTTAAGGGAATTATCGACACATGATTTGATGTGACGGTTTTTCCGTTGCTGTCTGTTATAATGCAGCGATAGCCGCCGGAATAAACAGCGTCAAGGTCCACCAATACGGAGAGCTTCGATGTTTTTGCGCCGGAAATCCCTCCCCCGTCCGAAAGATTGACCCAATTCCAGGAGGAAGAAGTTGAGGCGCTGTCCGGCGTCGTTGATTTGGAGTCTGATTCTTCCCGCTGCCATCGGTATTTTAAGCCGTCTCCGGATGCTTTTACTTCAAAGAACGCATATTCGCCTTCTTTAACGCTGCAGCTCTCCGGTTGCTTTTCAATGACCGGTTCTCCGGATGAACCAGAGCCCGGTTTATCTTCCGAACCTGAACCCGATGCAGAAGCGCCTTTAAGCGTCAGGCTGAGTGTCCTCGCCTTCGGATCCCAGAAGTATTCTTTCGCGTAGAATCTCGCCAGGTCGTCGACGTAGATTATCGTGCTGCCGCCGACATTGAAGCTGTCCACCTTTACGCCGTCAAGATAGGTGACAATGTCAGTGAAATACACCGGCATCGCCTTCGAGCCGATCGGATGAGTGTTTTTCTCCGGCGTATAGCCGCCGACTACCGGTACGCTTTCCAGCCGCATTACGGTGAGTTTTCTTTGATCTCCATACCATACGACATAAAAGCCGTACTTCGAGAGATCCTCAACTATTACGGCGGTGTTGCCTTTGATGTTGTAGGAGCGGATCGGCAATCCGTTGATATAGGTTATGATGTCGGTGTGAAGAACATGATCGACCACATCCCCGACTTTCGGAGCGGCGAAGATAGCCTGCGGCATACCTGAAAACATTAATACAGCAAGCGCGAGGGCGATGAATCTCTTAATGGATTTCATTTTTATGACCTTTCCTTTCGCTGCGCTCAAGTCACAAAGGGTAATGAAACCAAATGCGACAGCGCAGAGTTAAAATTCTTACCAGTTGTTTACATTAAACCATGCTTGTTTAATGTGCGCTTTCTGCTATTAAAAGCAAGAACAAGTCCCCCTGGAATTGTCAAACGTTACAATGCTCTGAAAAAGCGCAGGGGTCACAAGAAAGCAGTGATTGCTATTGCTCGAATGCTGCTGACTGCCATCTTCAGCGTTCTCAAAAAACACGAACCTTACCCCCCGGAACTTTATCGCAAATCCGACACTCCTCCGGAGATTAGTAATGTGCCTTTTGATAAATCAGTCTTTATTTTACAGCGTCAGAGGTATTTATTTCGTCTTAGTCTTAAGGCGGTTGAGTTTAATTTATATCCATCTCAATCACCTTTACGGAGGTCTGTTTTTTGCGCCTGTTTTTATTCGCTTAGCCGATCATTTATCAATCTTATCCTCCAATCAAAGTCATTATCTTTCATAATCTATAATATCACCACGCTGACGCACGGTCAAGTGGCAGATTCATTATTTCCGTTCTTATGCTTGTCTGTATCCGGCTAATGTGGTATACTTTAAGTGGATAAACCTCACCGACATTAATGTGGAGGCCAGATTATGACAAAAGCTGAAGTTAAAAAACATAACGGTACACCAGCGATCTTCATCGACGGAAAGGTATACCCGCCGATGACCGCTACCATACGCACTAACTGCCGGGACCATATGAAAATCGACCGCGACTACTACCGCCGTCTCGGTGAATCGGGAATCAAACTCTACTTTCTCATCTGCGACACCGAATGGCTCAAGCCCGGTGCACTTGCACAGTTCCGTGAGGAGGCTGAGATCTTACTCGAGGAAGTACCCGATGCCTATATCATACTGCGTATAGGACTGCACCCTCCGGTATCCTGGTGTGAGAGTAATCCCGATGAGCTGGTGCGTTACAGTGACGGCTCGCTGCGTCCGAATCATCTCTATACAGAGTCATACGAGGCGGACTATCCTGCCATGTATTCCCTCTGCTCCGACAAGTGGCGCCAGGACGCGGGAAAAGCACTCATGGAAACCTATGACGCCATCAAGGCGCTGCCCTATGCCGACAGGATTGTCGGTTACTTCCTGGCAGCCGGCAATACCTCGGAGTGGTACTACCACGACGCCGACCGATCAGACGGCAGTTATCCGGGCTTCAGTCCCGCTTTCCGCCGCGAGTTTACGCGCTACCTAACAGCAAAATACGGCAGCGACAAGGCGTTGAACGAAGCATGGCGCACCACGGGCGAAACCCTCGATAATCCTACTATCCCACCCCAGAACGAGCGCGACTACTTCTGGAAGGTTGAGAATCGAATCTTCAATCCCGGCAGACTTTATTCCACATCGCCGAAACCCGCGATGCCGAAGCTCAACTGCCACGTGGGCGCATATCTCGATGTTGATAAGAGTCTGCGCACATTGGATTTTCTGCACGCCTGGCACCTCGGCACTGCAAACTCCGTCGTACACTTCGCATCGCTAATAAAGCAGCGCTCAAAGTATAAACTCACCGGCGCCTTCTACGGCTCCCACAATCACGGCGGCTTCAGCGGAATTGCCTGCGGAGTACAGCGCATACTTGATTCTGGAGTTGTAGATTTTCTTGCGGCACCCGGCGACTACCGAAATCGCCAGGTCGGCGGTTTCTGCGGTCATCGTGAAGTGGTCGATGCATTCACGTTGCGGAACTGCATGTACATTATGGAAGAAGACACCCGCACCCACGCCGAGAACACATACTATAACAATTTTGTCGAAATGTACGACATGGACGACACTATCAACGTCATGAAGCGGGATTTCGGACGAAATCTCTGCGAGGACATGAACGCCTGGTGGTTTGATCAGCATATCGGCGGTGGGCGCTATAAGTACGAGGAGATTTATTCGCTGATCTCGCATCAACAGAAAATTGCCGCCAGGTCTTACGAACTCGACCGCCTAAAGCGCAACGAGGTGGCGTTCATCTTCGATGAGGAGACACCCCACTGTGTATCAACGCTTGCCCATCGTGAGAGCGTTGAAGATTTTCGCGACTTTGAGATTTCTCGCATCGGACTGTCCGGAGACCGCTATTATCATGACGACCTGGCGAACCCCGACATGCCCGACTATAAGCTATATGTCTTTGTTGACTGTCACGTATTGACTGCCGATGAGCGTGATGCGATACATGCAAAGCTCTCCAAGAACCGTGCCACAGCCGTGTGGATGTGCGCCTCGGGCTTAATAGACCCGGAAGCAACCACACGTCTTGACCCGGCACATGTGAGCGAATTGACCGGAATCCCGATGCGGCTGGAGGACACTTATATCTCACCGAAGTTCAAGTTCGTAAAGGACGGTCATCCTGCGTTCGCCGCCCTTGACACGCATGAAATCTACGGCTTCAGCTACCGACCCATGTTATCGGTAGTCAGTGCAAACTTCTCAAACAGATATTATTACCTATGTCCAGTCGTTGTGCCCGAGGAATCGCCTGGCGTCACGGTTGCAGCACGCTTCTGCGAGACCGGATGGCCGTCGGTTGCGGTAAAGGATAACGACAGCTTCACCTCTGTTTTCGTATCGACCCGCTCCTGCCGTGCCGACTTCTTCCGTGAAGCCGCCAGGTATGCCGGATGTCATGTCTTCTGCGACAGCGATGATGTAATCTACGCCTCACGCAACTTTGTAACCATTCACGCATCGTCAAGTGGAGAGAAAAAACTGCGCTTCCCTTCAATCTGCTCACCATACGAGGTGTATGAGGAAAGAAAATACGCAGAAAATACCGACAGCATAACCTTCACTATGTACCGCGGCGAAACGAAGACCTTCGCGATTTTCGAGTAATGTCATAAAATATAAAAACAGGGATGCCCTAACCGGTATCCCTGTTTATCGTTATCGAGCTATTCCCCGCGGACTTCAAAGCGCACTACAATGCGGTGCTTTTCTGACGGTGCGGTCTTGTAGTATATATGATACTGATTTGGCATGTCTGCGGCAAACTCGGCGGGTACGCCGTCGTTCAGGTCGGTATCGTATTTGTCGCTCAGCTCGGGTAACCCGAGATCGCCTTCAACAGGGGAAATCGTCAGATGCCTGCCGCCGCGCACCACATGCACCCGCTTTCCTTCGGCTTTGGGTTTTGAGAGAGTATGCAGCGGGTATGTCACTGTTACGAGTTTGTCAGCCTCAACCTCGTCGATGACGGTCAGGAGATCCTTCTCAAGCTGCAAAGTGCGCCGCCAGAGAGTCAGCATCGGATATGCACTGCTCAAATCCAGCACGGCGGTCTTTACCGCGCCGTCGTCGCGGCATTCGACGATCCTGCCCCGCGACTCGATGCTGTTCCATGGCTGACCTTCTCCGTCGATGAGCAGCGCATTGTGAGCCTTGGTGGTTTTTGTCCATTTGAAATGATGGTTTGTGCCGTAACCCCGGCCGAAGTAGCCGGAGGGTGAAATCAGAGCTTTACCGTTTGAAAACAGCGCAAAACTGCCCTGATCTGCGTGACGATGGCTATCCGATCCGAACTTTGACGCTCTTGCCATAACCGCCAGATCATCACCCGAACCGTTCAAAAGGTCGGTGTGCATACTTACAAAGCCGGCATCCGGGAAGCATTGAACATTCTCAGCCTTCCCGGTCAGGGCTGCCTGGGTTGATGCGCGGTCGGGAATGAATACATCCAACAGGTGCAGCAGGTAGATGTTCTGCTCTGCCGCGTCGTCCGAAAGACGCTTAGCCTCAGGAGGACCGAAGCGGTCTGCGTAAAGCCGGAAGGGATTCTGGGCAAAGAAACCCGGCCATTCCTTGTCCTCTGGATGGCACCAGTAGCCGTCGCCGAAGGGATGATTCTCATGCGCAGGATTTGCGAAGTGGAGAAAAAACTGTGTCAGCCGCTGATAGAATGGTCTGTCGAGGAATGCACAGCCGCTGTAGCGCTCAACCGCACAGAAGAAAGGCAGATACCAGCGGGTGTAGCTGGTAGAATAGAAGGTTCCCTCCGCCCAGCCGCCGTCCGGAGTTCCGAAGTAGGGGAAAATACCGCCGTAAATGTCAAGCGCGTAATCGAGCCAGTTCAGTGCCTCTTCCCTCGACTGTATGCCGCTGTCTTTGAGGACAAGCGCCGCTTCGCCGAGGTATGCCGCGATGCGCCCCGCGTGTGAATCTCCGGGGTTGGCGCAGTAGTCAAGTTTCTTGAGACGTATCCAGCACTGCTCTGCATATGTGCGGACGGTATACGCGACATATCTCCGCTCTTTATCATCAAGCAGCTGCCACAGCAGGTCGTAAACCGAGGGTAAACAGCGCGAACAGCTGAGTCCTATCTCGTCGCCCCAGGGACCCAGCAGCGAACAGGGACCGTGAGGGTTCCAGTCGCATATGGTAAGCAGCAGCTCCTTGGCGTATGCGCCTGCCATCTCATCTCCGAGTAATGCGTAACCCAATGAGCACGCCACAAGGTCGCGGTCGCAGTAATCGCGGAATCTGCCGAAGAACTCACGATAGGGCAGCGCAGCCGGGTCGCGATGATACATGGGGCGCTCGGGCATGCCGTTTGCGTATGCCGTGTCGATATTCCGGCGCAGTACGGCAAGCTCTGTCTGCCTGGCGCGGAGGATTTCAGGAATATCACTCGTCGAGAATAGGTGACGAGGATGCTCTGCCGGTATGCTGTCGTAAAGCTCTTCAGCGGTGACCCGTTTGATTTTTACCGCGTAATCGGCTATGGTGAAGTTCCAGAGTCCCCTTCTCCGACCGTCTGCAAATATGTCCCAGGTATAATCACCGGACTCAAGGGGAATATCGGGGACTATGTAGTTTTTCTGCGTCTCACCGCTCCACAGCTCGCTGCCGCCGCGGTACAATACGACCTTATATGTCACACTGCCGCCGACAGGCAGCCAGGACAGACAGGGCGGGTTTTCCTCCACAACGCGTCCGTCCTCCGGGAAGGGGAAAAGCTGTCTCGGATTTGTCCGCGTCTGACTGAAATATTCGGGATTGCTCATCTTTATTTCCATTTGCGCCTCCCCCGCGCCATTTATTCGGTATCGCTCTTATCGCGGTTGTACCAGTGATATTTACCGGTCACCGGATCTATATGTCCCACCTGACGCGCCGGAACGCCTGCCATAATGGCATAGTCTGGTGTGGATTTGGTCACCACCGCGCCGGCACAGCAGAGATTTGCCCTTCCGAGCTTTACGCCGCCGGTAATGGTAACACCGCTGGCAAGCCAGGAACCGTCGCCTATCACAATCGAATCGTCGCCGTCACGTTCGGTACGAGCCGAGAACCAGCCGGTGGCAGGATCGAATTTGTGGTTGCCTGCGGAAATCGAACAGTGCGGGCCTATAAGCACGTTGCTGCCCACTTTAACATTGCCGTTTATATATACATAAAGACCTACGAAAATATTGCTGCCGAAGTTGTCCTTTGGCGTGCGGATAATTGCGCCCGGAGCTACAAGTATCTTTTTTTCAGCCGGAAAGCCGAGTACTATTGCACGGCGTGTGTCGTCGGGTCCGTTGTCGGAATTGTTGCAGTATTCTGTCAGCTGACGGAACATCTCGTCGCTCATATCAATTTGCATGTCAATCACCTAAATTATATTTAATAATATATACTAAATCAGCGCCCCGCCAGATATTCTTTCACAAACTCATCATCGGTGAGGTGCGGATACATGGCACACACCCGATCAAGTTCCTCGCTTTGACCGGGGGAAAGGGTCTCTTGAGGGTCGAGACACCAGATTCCCTTCATCAGTCCCTGACGGCGCAGAACCTCGTGAATTCCGGCTATACAGCCGGCATAATTATTTGCAGCGTCAAACACGGCGCCGTTTGAATCGGTTATCTCCGCGGCAAGGGTCAATAGCCCGGGGTCAGCCGGACGGCTGCGCAGCGTCTCAAAGAGTTCAACCACCCGCTTAGTCCAGACACTCCAGTGTCCGAGCAACCCACCCTTGAAGCGAGCGGTATATGTCCTGCCGTCTGAGGTAAATGAGAACTCGGTCAAAAGGTCTATGACAATATTATCATCGTTGCCCGTGTAGAGCGTAATTTCATCCGCTCTTGATGAGAGAGCGCAGGCTCTCACCACGTCAAGCGTGAGGTAGCGATTGAAGGGAGCGCACTTTATAGCGACAACACCCGGTATCTCGCAGAGCTTTTCCCAGTATTCGCGGGAGAAAACCCGTCCGCCAACCGCAGGCTGCAGGTAAAAACCGATAACCGGCAGCACTTCACCTATGGCTATGGTGCGCTCTAAAATCTCAGCCTCGCTTAGTTCCGACAGACCGCCCGGACTGGCAAGCAGCGCATCGTAATCGTAACTCCTGGCGATCTCCGCTTCCCGCACAGCCTGATTTGTTCTGCCGCAGACACCAGAAACCTTGACAATCGTTTTTCCGCTCTTTGCTTCAAAATCGGCTATCTCCTCAGACACTGCGGAAAGCACCGGTTCAAACATGGCGTGTTCCGGATTGCGGATGGCAAATTGCGTGCTGTGCACTGCGGTGGCGATTCCTCCCGCACCGGCGGCAAGATAATAGCCGGTCAGCAGCTTCTGCTGTTCGGGGTCGAACCTGCGATTCTCATCTATTGCCAGCGGAGTTGCGGGAATTACCGTGCCTTCAGATAAGATTTTAAGCGCTTTTTTGTGTCTGTCCATAATCAATAGCTGCCCTTTCTCTCTTCAAAATGTGTCGGCTTGCCAAGCTGGCGTCCACCGTCCAGCAGCCATTCCGCCTGCCAGCGGATAAGAGTGCGAATTCCGTATGCCGGATAGCCCATCAGATCAACCGCCTCGGAGGAATCGCTGAGGTAGGCATCGTTTCCCGGAGTTCCCTCGAAAACCGGCTTGCGGCCGAGGTATTCACCCAGCAATGTCGCCGCCCGGGCAATGGAAACCGTTTCGGGGCCGGTGACATTCAATATCTTCGCCGGACTTTCGGCATATAGCAGCGAACGTATGGCAAACTCGTTGGCGCTTCCCTGCCAGATGCAGTTGAGACAAGGGGTTGAAAGGTCTATCGGCTCGCCCGCAAGAATCTTGTTTGCCATGTCGCAGAGTACGCCGTAGCGCAGGTCGACTGCGAAATTCAACCGGAAAATCAGAACTTTTGTACCCCATTTCTCAGCGGCGTAGCGAAACGCCCTCTCGCGGGCAAGACAGCTCATTGTATATTCACCTATGGGACCGATGGGGTCTCTTTCGGACGACCCGCCGGAGGAAAGCGGTACAATAGGATAAATATTACCCGATGAGAACACGGTAAACCGCGAACCGCTGAACTGCTCGGCGACAAAGGTCGGCAGCGATGAATTCATTGCCCAGGTCAGATTCTCGCCGCCCGCTGTGCCGAACTTGCGTCCCGCCATGAATATTATATTTTCAACCTGCGGCAGCTTTGAACGCTGTGCCGAATCCAGAAGGTCGCAGGATATTGTTTCCACACCGCTGTCATTTAACAGCGCTGAAGCAAGCGGATCGGTAAACCGTGATACGGCTATTACCCGCTGTTTGTCTCCGATGCCCGCCGCTTCTATTGCTTTTTTTACAAGTATGCTGAGGGTGGGCCCCATTTTGCCGCCGGCACCCATCACCATAATGTCACCTTTGATCCGTTTCATATCTTCAATCAGCGCCGGTGACGGATTTGTCAGCATTGCATCAAGCTTTTCTTCGTTCCACATAATATTCTCCGTTTCCCGGAACCGACCGTCCCCGGTTCGGTTCCGAATAATGTCATCTGCTTCTGTATGTGTATTCGTCACGTATATGCTCTCCCGTATATGTGTCTCTTGCCGGAATATACTGCCTCGGTATGAAATAATATGACTCAAAACTGCCGTCAGGATGCAGCAAAAGCTCGCGCCAGCCCCGGTAGGCGGTGGCGTAATCGGTATCGTCGCAGCTGTAGCTGAAATGTCCCGTCCGCAGAATCGGCAGCCTGCCGGCATCCTCAGGAGTAAATGACACGTTTGTCAGGTGGTCGTGACCCATGAATAGCGCTTTTATACGCTGCTCCTCAGCGAGCAGCGCTTTGAACTCTGCCGATTCGAGGGCAAAGTCAAAGTAATGCGCACAGAGGAACACCAGCAGCTCAGGCTTGTCAGCCATCGCACGACGGATATATGCTACATCAACCGGAACATAGGTGCCGTCGCTGTTCTCCGATGGGTCAAGATCTCCCGAAAAACTGTCAAGCAGGATGAACAGCGCTCCTCCCGCTGTGACACATTGCTGTCTTTCGCCGCCGGTGATTCGCCGCCAATCATTGTGACCGTATTGCTCATGATTGCCGGGGATGATATAAGACGGCTGGGGGAGCGACGGCATATATCTTTCGACAAATTCCGCAGTACGGCTTACCTTCGGTTCCCAGAGATATGAGCCGCCCTGATGCCAGCCCCAGAAATCGAGAGACACATCACCCAGAACCAGGGAAAGCGCGTAATCATTCTTTCCCTTCGCCGCCGTCACGGCTTTCATGAGGTCTTCAAGCTGCTCCTCGTTGGTCGTGCCGTACCATGACTGATGACAGACGTGAATGTCGGAAAGCAGCATTATTCGTGTGGTTTCATACATTGTGTTTACCTGTGTGTTGTTTGTTCAATTTGGATTTTAGCTGAATCAATATCGTATCACTCGTTTTATAGCTACTCTTTTCTCCAGGCGCATTCAAAAAGCGCCTCAAACAGACAGTAATGGTGCAGCAGAATCTCCTCAGCCGTGAAGGCGTTCTTATCGATCAGCCCCTCATTTGACTCATATGTCGAGGACACCGCGCCGCAAACATGGTGGATTGCCGATGTCAGGTTGAAGGAGGGCGGCGGGTTGCCTATATGCTCGTTTACCGGAATAATATGAGATTTCAGTCCGAGCGAGGTCTGTTTTTTCGCCACTGCAGCGGCAAGGCGGTGAACGCCCTCCTTTGCCGCAAGGGTGACATAGTCGGGCTGGAGCAGCACATTCGTTGAGTTTGAGCCGCCGTGCAATCCTATGGCACATTCTGGAGCCTCTGAATCGCAAAGGGTCAGCAGCGCCCGGGTCTCCTCCGCCATTGGAGCGAAGAAATTGTCGTGCATCAGGTTGATGCCATTGTCGTTGTAGTAGGCGCCGAGAAATCCGGCTGCATCCTTTATGGGGTGAACCGCTTTACACTCGGGCCAGCCGCAGAGACTGCCGTCCTTCCAGGTGCCCTGACCGTGATAGCGCAAACTTCCCGGCAGTTCGTCAATCATGGAGTCGGGTACGCAGCGTCCGCGGCCGTCGGCATTGTATACCGGAATGATAATCAGCCGCATGGGCGAAGTGTCAAATGCCTGTGTAATTGACGGCACCTCAAGTCCCCGCAGATCCCGCCCGGTTTCCAAGAGCGAAATTAAGTTGAGCAGTCCCGCCACCCCCTCGGTCTCCTGACCGTGGGTCGCACCGATCAGCAGCACCGTCGGAGCCTTTCCCGCCCGGTCGGCATAAAATACCGTATTACGGGCACCGCATGCCGAGGAGTAGTTTGCCCGGCGGCGATAGTCGGGTTTATTTCCGTAGACTATATAGCGCACTTCATGACCGCCAGGTGTGGTGCAAAGGGTATGTACCTTGCCCTTTTTTGCGGAATTCAGGGCGGCATCGACATCGGCGAGTGTGGTCCGCCAGAAGGGATATTTCTCGAATGTGTTTATCATGAAAATAATACCATACTGGAATTTACTATTTCGGTGGGAATTACATACAAATGGTAAAACCGTCTGACTGTATGGATCGTTAAAACGAACAAATCGAGGGCGGGCAGCTCCGCGAAGCCGTCCGCCCCATGCCCGAGACAATTGTAACATATATCTTCCCGCAGCGCAAGATACAGATTTGTTTTTATCTCCGATGAGGTTTTGATATCCCACGGACTTTTTGACCTGATAATTTCCGTCTATGTATACCGATTAACGGACATTAGTGTTAAGTTACTGTTCCTATTTGTGAATATATCGGTTACTTTTTTGCAAAAAACTCCATTACTACTGCTATACGCGCCTCCTCCTTGCTTTTGTTGGATTCATAGTATGAGGCGAAGTTGCCCTTGTTGGTTAAGACATTGTTAACAATCTGCTGGAAGCAGCTGCCGCCTCCTCCGTAAATATACGAAAAGCTTAGCACACGGTTTTTGAACATGATATCCAGCATTTTCACCGACTCGGGGTCGTTTGCGTAGCGTCCCTTGAGGGCATACTCATAATAGCGCGGTATAACCTGACGATAACTTTCGGCGCTGAGCGCTTCAATGAGCATGCCGGTGCGGTCGGTTTCCTTTGTGGTAATGGGGATAATGCCCGGCAGCTCGGTGCAAGCGCAGATATAGTCGGTCTGAGTTTCGGTGGTCTTTGGCATCGGGAGTATGCCGTAATTGGTCTCGGTAGTGAGCAGACCTTTGATAAGATGCCCAATGGCGCCATAGGTGTAGAGTACACGCCCCTCAGAGAACCAGGTGTTGGAGCTGTCGTCACCATAGCGATCCGAATGGCTGGCGGAATAGAAACAGACCGAACGTCCGCTTACAAGCCAGTCGCAAAGCTTGTCCATTAGCGCGACTGTTTTGTCCGAGTAGGTATCGAGGAAGAGCTCCGAGCCGTCCTCTGTCTTGCCCCATGCTTCAAAGCCGAAGTTTTCGAACAGGCAGTATGGCACTGTCATGGCGAAACCGTATATATCATCCTTGTCCACAACGCCGTTGCCGTTTTTATCATCATATACATCCTTGGTCATGGATATCAGTTTATCAAGCGTCCATTCGTTGTTATCCACAAGCTCATACGGGCTTGGCAGACCGTAGGAATTCACCATATCGCGGTTGAAGAATATTGTGCGGGTGGAGTGGAAACCATAGTAGGAAATGTAGTTGGAGATAAGATACATCTGTCCGTTGAGAGTGAGAGAGTCAACGGTGTATGACGGCCACCAGGGCTTTGAGAAGTCAAGGTATGGCATGTCATAGAGATTGATAAACAGTCCTTTCAGCGAAAGGTTGCCGGCTCCTATATCGTGAATGAATGCGGTATCAAAGGCGTCATCGCCCGCAAGTATGGGTGTCTCGACCTCCTGGTTCGCCGTCCAGGTGGACTGTACAACTTGAGATAGCTTTATGTTATAGCGCTCCTCTACCGCACGGTTGGCTTCGTAGAGCACATCATTTATCTGCGAGCCGTTGAGTTCCTCTGCATATATGAAGAAGATGTAGTCGTTATCCGACATGATACGGAAATCATATCCGCCGTAATCTTCTTCGGGCAGATTGTCAGCCAGAGGATTTACTGTGTCTTCTGTCTCGATAACCGTGTCCGCGTCTGCGGCTGTGTCGGATATTGTGCCGGACTGTGAACCGCATGCAGTGAGTATAAGCATAGCGGCAAGCAAGAGTGTCAAGGTTATTCTTTTCATTTTCATGTAATACCTCCGTTATTTATTGATTTGAGTTTATCACATCATGCTGCCTATGTCAATTGTTGTCGATATATTTGCGGATTCTGCGCTTTATACCAAATTTTGCAGGAAATGCGTAAAAAACACTTGATTTAACAGCAGTTGAATGATATCATTACGTTAAACGACAGTTCCGTGCAAAATATGAGGTGGCATTATGATAAAACTGACTGTTAACCCGAACGAACGGGTGATTCCGGTGTCGCCGGGCTGTGCGCTGCATGAAGGATGGCTTATCATGCACGACCCGGATGATCGGGGGCGCGACGAGGGTTGGCCGCTGTATGGTCTGCCCGAAGAAGCTCTGCCGGCGGAGGTTCCTTCGCTGGTGAATATGTATTATCCTGACGGTTACGGTGTGGCGTGGTATTCCCTGTGCTTCAGCCCCGATCTCAAGGGTGACGGCGGGCTTGACTGTCTGCTGCGCTTCGGCATGGCGGAATACTGGTGCGATGTCTGGCTCAACGGTCAGTTTGCCGGAAATTACCGGGGTTGTGAGGATCCCTTCACAATTAACATAACCCGGTTTGTGGAACGTGATGTTCCGAACAGGCTGGTTATACGTCTCAGCAAACCTCATGACGAACCGATGAACGGACTGACGCTTGAACAGATCCCGCACCGGAATCAGCGACGTCACGACCACTGCCCCGGCGCTCAGCAGAATGTTTTCGGTCTGCGTGAGGAAATATCCCTGTTGCAGCAGCCCCGGGTGCGTGTGACCGATTTGTATATTTACGGCGACATCGAAGCCGGCTGCATAAAAGCCCAAGTCGAGGTATATAACGGCACACCGAAGCGGCGCGAAATCCGTATTTCGGTTGATGCGGGACTTAAGCGCACCGGCGAGGTTATGTCGAGGGTATGCGAAAAGCACGAAATTCCGCTCGGAAAGACTGTGATATCTCTCGATATCCCCATTCAGGATTTGCGGCTCTGGAGCCTCGACGACCCGAATCTCTACTTTGTGAATCTATCGCTGACAAGCAGAATAAGGAAGAAGAAATATATTCACAGCCTCACCGGCCGAACCGGTTTCCGTGATTTCAGAGTGGGCGACGACGGATATTTCCGGCTCAACGGAAAACGCATCTTCCTGCGCGGCTCCCACAGCGGCAATAATTTCCCATACGGTATCCAGCAGTGCTGCGATCCGGCTCTCATGCGGCGCGACTTCGATATGGCCAAAACCGCCGGGCTGAACTGCGTGCGTTTCATTGCCGGTTATTCGCAGACAGAGCAGCTCGACTACTGCGATGAAATCGGACTGCTTATATATCAGGAGCCATCTGCGGCCTGGCTGCTGCATGATTCAACTATGGCGAAAGAGCTTTATCTCGAGAACCTGTATTCGCTGGTAAAGCGCGACCGTTCCCATCCTTCGGTTGTTATCTGGGGACTGCTGAACGAAACTCCCACACACGAACCCTTCGGAATGGCTTTCGAGGCGGCAAGAGACTGTCTCGGTGAATTGACCGAAATCGACAACACCCGGCTTATCCTGCTGAACAGCGGGCGCTTTGACGGATACCGCGGCATCGGCTCTCTCTGCAATCCCGGCGAAAAGCATTGGCAGTGCATCTGGAATGAGGAGGAAGAAGGCGCCGAAGACCAGGCAGGCTATCGCTCCGGCGACCCGGGAGGGATGTTCAGACATGTGGGTGACATGCATGCTTATCCCACCTTCCCGATTTCTTGGGAGGACACTCTGCTGCTCCGTGAATATGGCAAGGAGGGTAAGGCTGTATTCATATCCGAATTCGGTATCGGCTCATTGTTCGATGTGGCAACTCTCAGCCGCCGTTACGAACAGGAAGGCATACCGCCTGATGCTCCCGACTACCGCTGGATACGCATGATGTATGACGGATTCATGGCTGACTATGATAAATACGGACTTAACGATATCTATCCCTTCCCGCAGGACATGATGCGTCACAGTGCGCTGCTGCACAGCCGTCAGCGCAGGATAACCTTCAACATAGTCCGGGCAAATCCCCGTTACTGCGGCTACAGTATTACGGGTCTGTTGGATCACGCCATTTGCGGCGAAGGGCTCTGGACGATATTCCGTGAATACAAGCCGGGTACCGCAGAGGCGCTTGCCGACGGCATGGCTCCGCTGAAATGGTGTCTCTTTGTCAATCCGACACATGTTTACTCAGGTCGTCCCTTCACTGTCGAGGGCATACTCGCCGATGAGGACATTCTCGCCAACCGCGAGTATGAAGCGGTGGTGAGGATTTTCGGTGCAGAAGGCAAGGTCTGGGAGAAGAATTATAATTTCCGTAATTCACTGCCGCGCGCGGGTCTGTCGATTCCGGTTTTCTCGGAGGAGCTGACTCTTGAACTTAAGACCGGCTCATATGAACTTTGTGTCGAGCTGACCGAAGGGGGAGCCGCAACCGACGGGCGCATGACCTTCCATGTCACAAATCCCGCCGATATGCCTAAGCTATCCGGTATAATCGGAGCTTACGGACTGCCAGAAAATATAACAGCTCTGCTCGAAACTCAGGGCGTGAGCATAGACGCCTCGGATAGTTTCGACAGCCAACCGGTGATTCTTGTATGCAACGTCGCCGCCGATGACCGAATAAATCTGTGGCAGAGGCTTTACGCCGCCGCCGAATCGGGAGCGGTTGTAATAGCCCTCTCGCCCGATGCCTTCCCTGAAGGCGACCGGCATGTCTGCCGCAGATATCACCGAGAATGGCTCTATCACAAAGAGTATGTCGCGCTGCGCCATCCATACTTCGATTCGATTCCTGCATACGGTATAATGGACAGCGAGTATTTCGGCAGACTGATAAACGGCATCGCCTTCCGTGACGGAGACGAGCCGGATGAGGTTGCCGCCTGCTGTCTCGGCACCGGGATGAACACTTCTCCAACCGGATATGACGGCGGCTTTAACATCGGGCGATATACCATAGGAAACGGCTCGCTTGTCGTCAACAGTCTTGACATTCCGGGACAGGTCGGGCTCAATCCCGCCGCTGATATGCTGCTGCTGAACATGCTGCGGCACCATATGGAGAGCCGTCTGTAAATATTGCTGTTACAGCACTTTATATCCCCTGAAGAATACTTTGCTGGAAAATCAGGTATCGTATTCTTCGGGGTTTTTGTTAATGTCCAACAGTTTCATATAGTCTGTGTCAGAATATAAAATCCATCATCAAATAAGCGCGTAAAACTGAGTATCGAAAATCCCAACCTTGACATCATTCGCTTCATATGATATAATTCTATGATGTATGATAAAACATAAACGGAGGCTGAGAAATGACAATTCTGACATTTATTGTCGGGGCGGTTCAGACTAACTGTTACTTCGTTATTGACGAAAAGACCTCTCGGTGCGCGGTCATTGACCCCGGCGCGGAAGCTCGGCGGATAATCAATAAGGCTGCTGAGCGCGGGCTTACTATATCGCAGATCCTACTAACTCATAGTCACTTTGATCACATGCTAGCTCTTGAGGAACTTAGACGGGTTACCGGTGCACCGCTGGCTATACACAGACTTGACGCACCGGCACTGACAAACAGCGAAATCAACTGCATGAGACGCTTCATCAGCGGCGCTGAGCTTAACTGCCGTCAGGCTGAACGTCTGATAGAGCACGGCGATATAATCGAAATCGGAGAGATTAATCTTACGGTCATGCATACACCCGGTCATACCATCGGTTCTGTTTGCTACCTGTCAGACGGTGTGATTTTCTCGGGCGACACGCTTTTCAGAGATGGCATCGGACGCTATGATCTCTGGGGCGGCGATTACTCCGCCCTCTGCGAATCGCTGGCATCGCTTCGCGATCTGGACGGAGATTACCGGGTTTATCCCGGGCACGGTTCTACAACTTCGCTGAGTCATGAGCGGGCGAATAATCCATATCTTGCGATGTCACAGCCCGATGCATGGATGTAAGGCACAATACCAACCACAATAACGAACATATGCAGATTACTGACGAATGGTGATATATTATGAATTACAATGAACTTGCGGAGCTTCTCTTTCCGAATGTTACCCTCACTCCCGAGGATCTCGAGGAGAGATATCCTCCGCGCAACCTTCCCGAGGGCGCAAAGGTTGTGCGTTTTGCGCCCAGCCCTACCGGCTATGTGCATTTCGGCGGCATATACCAGGCCGTTGTGGACTACATGCTCGCCAGCCAGAGCGGCGGTGTGTTTTCGCTGCGTATAGAAGATACCGACAGCCAGCGCGAGGTTGACGGTGCGGTTGAGGCGCTTGTGAGAACCCTGGCACAATACGGCATTGAGTATGACGAGGGTGTTATTCTAAACGAGGACGGCAGTATCGGAGAGCGCGGCGCATACGGACCTTATAAGCAAAGTCAGCGCACCGAGCTATACGCCGTATATGCCAAGAAATTAGTCTCCGAGGGCAAAGCATATCCCGGGTTTGCCACCGAAGAAGAACTGGAAGCCATTCAGGAGACCGATAAGAAGGCTGAGATTAAAAACACCGACTGGAGTGTTGCCGCTGAGCAGAAGCGAGCCGCCATGCTGGCGGGACGCGAGTTCACTATGGACGAGGTAAAGGCGCATCTTGCTGCAGGCAATCCCTTTGTCATCCGCATCCTTGCCGACGGCGATCAGGAGAAAAAAATAAAGTTCACCGACATGGTGAAGGGGGTTCTCGAGCTTCCCGAAAACGATGAGGACTTTGTGCTACTCAAATCTGACGGCGTACCCACATACCATTTTGCCCACGCGGTGGATGACCACCTGATGCGTACTACCCATGTGATACGCGGTGAGGACTGGCTGCCCAGCCTGCCTAAGCACATTCAGCTGTTCAGATATCTCGGCTTCCGCATGCCAAAATATCTGCACACTGCCCAGATTCTCAAAATTGATGAGAATGGCAATAAGAAAAAGATTTCCAAGCGCGACAGAGGCGCAAAGATGGACGACTACGCCGAGATGGGTTACTGTACCGACGTGGTATGGGAGTATCTGCTCACACTGCTCAACTCCAACTATGAGGAGTGGCGCATGGCGAACCCCGACGTTCACTACCGCAATTATCCATTCAGTATCAAGAATATGTCGGTATCAGGCTGTCTCTTTGACTTCGACAAGCTAAACGATGTCTCGCGCAATGTAATCTCCCGCATGACCGCCGACCAGGTCTACACCCAGGTGCTTGACTGGGCTAAGATATATGACCCGGAATTCGCCGTTCTGCTCGCCGAAAAGCCGGATTACGCCAAGGAAATACTCGCCATAGGCCGCGGCGGCAAAAAGCCCCGCAAGGACATAACCGTCTGGAGCGGTGTTAAGGAGTATATGTCCTTCTTCTATGACAATCTCTTTGAGCGCGGCGACTATCCCGAGGGCTTCCCGTCCGAGGATATCAAGCGGGCGCTTGCCGAATTTGCCGCAGTCTACAATCCTGATGACGACAACACCACCTGGTTCGCGCGTCTTAAGGCAATCGCCGGCGATATAGGTTATGCTCCCGAGATGAAGCTCTGGAAGCAATCCCCGGAGTCCTACCGCGGAAACGTAGGCGACATCTCAATGTTTGTCCGCGTGGCAATCACCGGACGACAGAATTCCCCCGACCTGCACGATGTCATGCGCATACTCGGTGAGAAGCGTGTAAGAGAGCGTCTCGCGTCGGCAATCGCGGCACTTTAATCCGTAAATACACAAAATGAGGATATTATAATGGAAGAAACCACCTCCAATTTTATTCATGATATAATCGCAGCCGACCTGGCTGCCGGCGTTAATACTGTTGTGCATACCCGTTTTCCCCCCGAGCCCAACGGCTATCTGCACATCGGCCACTGCAAGGCTCTGCAGATTGACTTCGGTACCGCCGAGAAGTTCGGCGGAATCTGTAATCTCCGAATGGACGACACCAATCCCGCCAAGGAGGATACAGAGTATGTGGATGCCATTAAAGAAGATATCCACTGGCTGGGCTTCGACTGGGGCGACCGCTTCTACTACGGCTCGGACTACTTTGAAAAGACATACGAGTATGCCGAGGAGCTTATTAACAAGGGGCTTGCGTATGTGTGCGAGCTGACACCCGATGAGTTCAGAAGTTATCGAGGCGACACCGAGCATCCGGCTGTATCGCCCTATCGCGACAGACCTGTTGATGAGAATCTCGACCTGTTCCGGCGCATGAGAGCCGGTGAGTTCCCCGAGGGGAAATATACCCTTCGCGCAAAAATTGACCTGGAATCCGGCAATTTCAACATGCGCGACCCGGTTTTCTACCGCATCCGCTACATAGAGCACCATCGTCAGGGCACGAAATGGTGTATATTCCCGATGTACGACTTCGCCCATCCAATTCAGGACGCTCTTGAGGGCATCACTTATTCCCTCTGCTCGCTGGAGTATGAGAACCACAGACCGCTCTACAACTGGGTAATTGACAATGTAAGCGTTCCCTGCCGCCCGCGCCAGATCGAATTCGCCCGACTCAATATCAGCTACACGGTGATGAGCAAGCGAAAGCTGCGCCAGCTGGTTGAGCAGGAGCTTGTATCCGGCTGGGACGATCCCCGTATGCCCACACTCTGCGGTCTCCGCCGCCGCGGTTACACCCCCCAGTCAATCCACAATTTCTGCGACCGGATCGGCGTTGCCAAGTCCGACAGCACTGTCGAGTACGACTTCCTTGAGCATTGTCTGCGGGATCATCTCAATGAAACAGCCGAACGGGTTATGGCGGTGCTGCGTCCGGTGCGCCTCACCGTCACAAACTATCCCGAGGGCAAGACCGAGAATTTTACCGTCGAAAACAATCCTATGGACGAGGGCGCCGGTACCCGTGAAATCACCTTCTCCCGCAATCTCTGGATTGAATCCGATGATTTTATGGAAGAGAAGGTCGGCAAGTTCTTCCGTCTTTATCCCGGTAACGAGGTGCGCCTGAAGGGCGCGTATGTTGTGAAATGCACCGGCTGTATCAAGGATGCTGATGGAAATGTTGTCGAGGTTCTCTGCGAATACGATCCCGAATCAGCCGGAGGCAATCCCGCCGACGGACGAAAGATCAGGAGCACACTCCATTGGGTGGACGCGGAAACCGCGGTTGATGCCGAGGTGCGCCTCTACGACAATCTTTTCAGCGATCCCGACCCGGACGGCGACGGCAAGAACTTCCTCGACTGTCTCAATCCTAACTCCCTTGAAGTACTGACCGGCTGCAAGCTGGAAGCCGAGCTGGCGGGTGCAAAAGCGCCTTCCTCCTTCCAGTTCATGCGCATCGGCTACTTCTGCCCCGATTCCGAGGACAGTACTCCCGAACACCTTGTATTCAACCGTTCGGTCAGTCTGAAGGACAGCTATAAAGGTTAATATTAATATCTCCGACATGAAAGGCTACATATATGTCCGATTACAAAATAAACACAAAGTGCGTTCAGTCAGGCTGGCAGCCCAAGAACGGCGAGCCGCGCGTTCTCCCGATATACCAGAGCACCACTTTCAAGTATGAGTCAAGCGAGCAGATGGGACGTCTTTTCGACCTGTCCGAGCCGGGTTATTTCTATACCCGTCTGCAGAACCCTACGAACGACTTTGTGGCTGCTAAAATTGCCGACCTTGAGGGCGGCGTAGGTGCGATGCTGACCTCCTCCGGTCAGGCTGCATCCTTCTACTCGGTTTTCAATATATGCGAAGCGGGAAGCCATGTGCTCTCTACCTCAGCTATATACGGCGGCACATTCAATCTTTTTGCCGTTACCATGGCTAAACTGGGTATCGAGGTGACATTTATCTCCCCCGAAGCCGATGAAGACGAGATACTCGCTAACATTCGTCCAAACACCCGCTGCATTTTCGGCGAGACTTTAGCCAATCCCGCTCTCATAGTGCTGGATATCGAAAAATTCGCAAGATGCGCTCACACGGCGGGTATTCCTCTCATAATTGACAACACCTTCCCTACCCCGATTAACTGCCGTCCCTTTGAGTTCGGCGCGGATATCGTTATCCACTCCACCACTAAATATATGGACGGTCACGCATCGGGCGTCGGAGGTGTTATTGTCGACTCGGGAAACTTCGACTGGATGGCGCATGCCGACAAGTATCCCGGTCTTACCACTCCCGATGAAAGCTATCACGGTGTGACCTACGCCAAGGATTTCGGAAAACTTGCCTATATTACCAAAGCCACCGCTCAGCTCATGCGCGATCTTGGCTCGATTCAGGCTCCGTTCAATGCTTTCATACTCAACATGGGGCTGGAGACTTTGGCACTTCGTGTTGAGCGTCACTGCCGCAACGCCGAAAAGGTTTCCGAATACCTCAGCGCCAGTGACCTGATAACCTGGGTCAACTACCCGAATCTAAAAGGCAGCAAGTATTACGACCTTGCCGTAAAATACCTGCCTAACGGTTCAAGCGGCGTCATCTCCTTCGGTGTAAAGGGCGGACGCGAGGCGGCTACCCGCTTTATGGACAGCTTAAAACTCGCCGCCGTAGTGACCCATGTCGCCGATACCCGTACCTGTGTGCTCCATCCGGCAAGCACTACCCACCGACAGCTGACCGATGAACAGCTGACAGCAGGCGGGATAGGCGCCGACCTCATCCGTCTCTCGGTAGGTATTGAGGATGTTGATGACATTATCGCCGATGTCGACAACGCTCTGAAAAAATCACAGATATAAGAATCCAAAAGCCGGCACACAAACGATGTGCCGGCTTTAATTTTAACAGTCGGCGTCAGATAATATGTTAATTTTTCGTTATTATGTTGTTCATATTATTGAGTTATCATTATAATGTATAGTTGGTGGGTGTGCCTTGATTACGGGGATTAGTATGCACCGTTTTCCCTCACAGACGGTACGACCTGTCTCTGCACAAGTCAGACTGCCGGCAACTACAAAATCTGTTATGGGAGGAACTATATGAGAAAGCTTCTTGCTATTCTTCTTTGCTGCACGATGATCTTCGCGATTCTGGCTGTTTCGTCCTCCGCGGCGTCAAACTCCGCGTTCGACAAAGAGTTCTTCAGAATCAAGAAGGGGAATGCGTGTGTCCTGTTTGACAACATCGACAACACCGGTGGTTCAGCAGGAAACGCTTTCTGCTATGCCGAAAATTACGGTACCGGCAGAAACGACAAGGGCGACCTGGTCGCTTACGACGATGTCGACTTCGGCTCCAAGGGTGCTGTTTCCGTAACCGTTAACTTCGGTTATCACAAGACCGACCCGAAGGTTGACGAGCCCACCACATTTGCTATCTACATCGACACTCCTTATGGCAATCCGATTGCCACCTTCTCGGTGACCGCAGGCACAACCAAGGGCTCTGAAATCGTACACCATCTTGAGTTCACAAAGGATGTACAGGTAGCTGCCGGTGTACATGATGTATACTTCATGGCCACCAACACCAAATCCGGTTCCTTTGACTACATCTACTTCAAAGAAGCAGGCTCCAAGATCGAAGCGACCAAGACCGTTGAAAGCGATATCAAGTATGATGCGCTGAATCCGTTCACCACTATGAACGTGACCGCGAAAACCATCATGATCGACCAGATCGACACAATGTCACAGGGCGGCTCCGGCAAGCCTATAGCCTATGTTGCCGGTTACGGCTGCGGATACTCCTCGCTCGATGATATGGTTGTATTCCCGAACTGCAACTTCGGCAAGAATGGCGCCAAGGCGTTTGCCATCAAGTTCGGTTTCGGCAAAGAGGGCGCCACAACCAAGGTTAACATCTATGTTGACAACCCCTACGGCAAGCCCGCCGCAGAGCTTGAAATCGGTCCGACAGGCGGTTGGAAGGCTGAGGATGATACTCAGGCTAAGGTTATCACCGGCACTATCAATGTAGAGCCCGGCATACATACCATTCTTGTTCGCTTTATGAACGACCAGTCGGGTTCTTTCTCCCAGCTGTCGTTCGTTGAAGGTGATCCTCGTCCCGAGACTACCGCTAAGGCTGCCGCTGCTTCTTCTCCCGCCGCAGCAGCGCAGACCGCAGACTTCATAGTAATTCCGGCGGTGATCGCTCTTGTTTCGGTTATCGGTCTCAAGGTTTCAAATAAGAGAGACTGATCTCTCCTTAAATCAGACTGATAACACTCGCATAAACTGACTGCCAAAGGCGGTTTCCGGTCAATGGGGACCGCCTTTGGCATACGAAAAATCCCTTCGAATTGCCGATTGACAGCGAAGGGATTTTATTGTTATAATAAATATGTAAGGAATATCAACGCCTCAGGAGTATGCCTCCTGTTCGGAAAGCAGCCGGTCATACAGCTCCGGTGTTTCTATGCCTGTCATGGTTACGGTCTGAGACTGCCATCGGTCTCTACAATATCGGCTCCAAGTTCCTTTGCCTGTCTGAGTTCGTCCTCGGTTCGTAAAATCCAGAGCCCGAGCTCGCCGTATTTCTTCGCGATGGCGCAGTTTTCGGGAGTGGCGTGGGGACCCTTGAACCAAGCCGTAGCCTTTATGTCCATCGGTATGAACACCGTAAAACGGTGCCCCTTCGACAACTCCGCAGCCCGGGCTATAACCGACTCATCAAAGGGTGCGTCAACATGATACTCATAGTGAATGGTACATTTTGGGAAGCGGGTTGTATGATACTCGACCTGATCAAGCGACTTGCAGGTGAAGCCCATATACTCCTCTGTACCTGAACGTTCAATAATCCTGTACATGATCTCGCGCTGCTCGGGTTTGAAGCTCATAAAGACATTGTCAAGTTTGAGCGGCACTTCGGTGCGGGCAACGAACTCAAGAACCTCCTCAAGGGTAGGAGCGAGTGTGCCGCGGAACCGCTCACCCATCCATAGTCCGAAGTCCCAGCTCCGAATCTCGTCGAAAGTCAGCTCATTCGCGGGAGTATCGGGAACGCGCCCGCCGTCAGAAGTTCTTGCGGTGCGGTAACAGCTTCTGTCGTGCAGAAAAATACAGCGGTCGTCAGCCGTGAACTTTGTGTCACACTCGATCATTTTGTAACCGAGTTTATGAGCGGCTTCAAACGCCGGCAGTGTGTTTTCCGGGTACTCGTTTGCAACTCCCCGATGTGCTTCGAAAATCATATAATAAACCCGTCAATACCTCCGTTCGGAAGCATATCCCTTCGTTTTTTGTATTTTAACACACATTACCCTGCAGGTCAACCGCACAAAGAACAAATTCATTGCACCATTAACCACCCGGATGTTATACGGAAGTCCGTCAGCCGCAGCCACCGTGAATGGAGAACATAGGAAATGAAAATCAGAGTTGTTTTAATAATATTGTGCATTATTCTTGCCGCATCACCGATATTCAGCCTTGCGGCTGCCGCACCCGGCGAGGCTGAGTACCGTGCCGCCTTTGAAGGCTATTCATCGCAGTCGGGTATTCCGATGATTGTAGCCAACCACAGCGGCGCCGGCTGGTATGCGGTATTCCGTCCGGAGGAACTGGATCCAGCCTATCGAGGCTCAGGCATGCTGTTCTACAGTCAATACAGCCACCGTCAAGCGCGCAACGGAGACGGTCAGATGATTCTTATGATCCCAGAGTCTGATAAATACGGCTTCGGTGACACGCTCAGCCTGAGCTATTCGGTGGAGTTATACGGACCGTCGAAGGTAATGTATCTGAAGGTCAATCTCTCCAACGGCGAACTGCCGCTCTTTCCGAGCTGGCGGGAAGCTTACGCCCATATTGACAGTATCCCCCGCCGTACAATGTCAGCGGCGGATGTGAATGTTGACCCGTATATAACCTCAAAAACGCCGCTTGACGGGTCTATGTCGCCGTGGGCGGTACAGGAAATTACCGACGCAATACGCCTCGGTTTCGTACCGAAAGAACTGCGCTGCTGCTATACCGACGGGATTAACCGGCTGGAGTTTGCGAAAATCGCAGTCAATTTCGCCGCCATGCAGTTCAACACCACGGTCGATGATTTCGTTCGTTATTCGAACATGGCAGGTCGGACACGTGCCTATACCCCCTTTATCGACTGCGACGATCCCTCTCTTGCCGCGGCATATATTACGGGGATAGTCAACGGCGTCGGCAATAATCGTTTTGAGCCGGAACGCCTCATAACCCGGGAAGAAGCCGCACTAATGCTCGCGAACACCTACATCGCGATAGGCGGCAGCCTGCCGGTTGACACGATTCCCTTTTATTACAATGATCTGAATCTTATCGCCGACTGGGCGGTGGAAAGCGTGGCGTTCATGTTCCGGTACAGCGTAATGCTGGGTGTTGGCGACAATCTTTTTGAACCATACGGCACTTATACCCGGGAGCAGTGCATAGCCACCTTCCTGCGGCTGTACCGAAACACCCCTGTCAGCCGCAACAACGGGATTGCCCTTCTTCCATTTAATTTTAACAGCCTGCTGAACGACATATACGAAATCGGGGGCTTTAGTGAATCCGCACGGTTCGATACAGACGAATTCGTGCTCGTCGCGGGGCGCATCCCCAATCCGGTGTATGGTTATGTCGAACTGCTGCGATGTGTATACCGAAGGGGCGGTGTGCGGGATATTGCCGCGCTGCTTCCCTACCCTACGCCGGACTATTACTCTTTCGCAATTGAAGAGCCGGAACTGAACGGCAATGTTCTGACGGTTGTCCGGGATGAGTTCGGCACTAAGGTTAAATATGCTATCAACCTTATGACGCTTGACGTAAATGAGCGATAACACTTGTGGTGTTGACATTGACAGCGACACCGCGTGATGTTATAATCACATTCGAGAATCACAGACACACGGAGGTGCGGTATGTTCGTTTTATCCGAGCGCTGCAAAGCGCTGCGCGGCGACGCGGTAAACGAGAAGAATTTCGCTGCGAAAATCTGTGCACAGCACGCCTTCTGGAGCAAGTGGGGCAAGGTAACGCTTGATCCCTCGAAATATTCAAATATTACTCTCAATGCCGCGGGAACCGCTTCGGTTATGCGGAACGCTGCTCCTGTAATAGCCGATGGCGAACTGATTGTTGGCTATAACTTCGGCGACGGCGCACACTCCGGACTAACAGGCGACCGGGGGCGCGATACCGAAATATTCCGCCGCAACGGTTTTACAGACGATCAGATTGCCTGGTACTATAATCCCGATAATCAGGTAAAGGGCTACACCCGGCTGCCGCCGACCGAAAACCTTACCGAAAAGGAGCATCAGCTTCGAGCGGAACTCACCGCCATAAACTCGGCGGGCAACTCGAGTATCACCGCCAATCACTCGGTTATAGGCTATGAAAAGGTGCTGCGGCTGGGCTTTTCGGGACTTCTGGAGGAAGTAAACCGATACGCCGTAATCAACGGGGAAAGCGACTACTATACTGCGCTGCGCATGATCTGCGAAGCCGGCTGTGTGCTTGGCGAAAACTACGCTGCTGAGGCTCAGCTGATCGGTCGAAATGACATAGCCGAGGTTTGCCGGCAGGTTCCGGCTTACGGCGCCCGCAGTTTCCGCGAGGCTGTTCAAAGCCTGTGGTTCGCCCATATCGTCAACACCTGGGAGGACGACATCAATGCCAACTCTCTCGGGCGGCTTGACCAGATCTTATACCCTTATTACCGACATGACATCGACAGCGGCGTACTGACCGATGAAGATGCCTGCGAACTGCTGTGCTGTCTCTGGATTAAACTGTACCGCGACTACGATGTGCAGCAGTCCTGTGTCGGAGGCCGCGCACCCGACGGCAGTTCTCAGGTGAATGATCTTTCATATCTTATGCTGGATGTCACAGAAGCGCTGAACTTCGTGCGCTGTCTCTCGGTACGCTTCGATTCCTCGACCGACAAAGCCTTTCTGCGGCGGGCGCTGGAGGTTGTGGGCAGAGTGCGCAAGGGTATTCCCTTCTTTTTCAATGACGATGTTATGATACCCGCGCTGACAGCAGTTGGCATTCCGTATGAAGATGCCTGCGGATATACACAGATCGGCTGTGTCGAGACGGTTATACCCGGAAAATCCAATCCCCATGCGGTCAACAGCCGCAGCAATCTGCTTAAAGCCGTTGAGTATGCCCTGGCGGACGGTTACAGCATGTTCGACCCGAAACTCAGACCCGGCGCGGAAACCGGAAATCCGCTGACCTTTGAGAGTTTCGATATGCTCATGGAGGCGATCAAGGCGCAGATAAAGCACATAATACGCGCTACGGCAAATGTAGCGGTGAGTTTTATGCCCAACTCCGAGGTTAATGACCCAAAACCGGTAAAGTCACTGCTCACCGAGGGCTGTACCGAGCGAGGGATCGACTTCAATGCACGGGGCGCGCTCTACGATTACTATCAGGTCATGCTCATGGGCATACCGAACCTGGCTGACTCGCTGGCAGCCGTAAAAACACTGGTTTATGACAAAAGGCACTGTTCAATGGAAGAGCTGCTGTATCAGTTAAAGAATAACTGGCCGGATGAGAAGCTTCGGCTTGATTTTGTCAGCCGAGCACCTAAATTCGGAAATGACATCGAGGAGGTTGACAACATCGCGGCGGAACTCACCGAATACGCCTGTGACTGTCTCGCCGATGAATCCCAGAGAACCGGGTATTCTTTCCACGCACAACCCTTCACTTTTCTTTGGATGATAGACCACGGTCGGGTTACCGCCGCCACTCCCGACGGACGGCGCAGGGGGGAGATTATCGCCTACAGTGTATCCCCCATGCAGGGGCGCGACCGTGAAGGGCTGACCGCGCTGATGAAATCGCTGTCACGGCTGCCCACAAAGAAAACTCCCGGTACCACCTCTGCCATTGTTGAGGTTGATCCCAAGCTCTTCGAAGAGGATACCATTGACCGCATCGTTGAGCTGATGCTGGGCGCCGCCGCGCTGGGACTGTCGAATGTGCAGTTCAACACTGTCTGCGCAGATACACTGCGCGATGCGCAGCTGCATCCCGAAAACCACAGAAATCTCGCGGTCCGGGTGTCCGGCTTCAGTCAGAAGTTCAATCTCCTCAGCCGCGAGCTGCAGGACCATATAATTGCCAGAACCAAACACGCCGACTGACTTGCAATGGTATATTTGATTATATCACGAATAGACGATAAGAACTTCTCAGACTCGGCTCTGATTCTGAAAATTATTGTTTGGGACTGACATTTCCGGCTTACTATTGACATTTTCAGATTTTTGGGTATAATATTGCGCAGTATTGTGCATTATATTTTCGAAAGGAAACTGTCATGAAAAAGCTGACTCTGCTGCTGCTTGCAGCCATGCTTATCGCCACCTTTGCAGCCTGTGGAGGAACCGAAGGTGCTGCTTCCGTAACAACTACCGCCGCAAGCGACACCGAAGTAACCGAGGTTACAACCGAGGCTGAGATACTCCCTGAACTGCCCGAAGCTGACTACGAGGGTGCTGACTTCACTATACTCACCGCCGGAAACTGGTCTATTGAATGGACTGAAATCGACGAATTCTTCGCCGAGGACGAGACCGGTGAGCCGGTCAATGACGCTGTGTATCGCCGGAATCGTCTGGTTGAGGATCAATTTAATGTCTCGATTGTCGAGATCAACAAGATGGGCAACTCAATAGGCGGTACAAATAAGGGTATGCAGTTCATCATCACCAGCGTGCTGGCCGGCGATTCCGCATATGATGCCTCCCACATGGGCGCTTACGATGTATCGACCCTTGCATATCAGGGCTATATCCGCGACCTTAACGAGGTGCCCTACATTGACCTGACCAAGCCCTGGTGGGATCAGAAGGCTAACGAAGACCTTGAGATGCGCGGCAGGATGTATTACTCTACCGGCGACATTGCAACTCTTGACAATGACTGCACCTTCTGCATACTTTTTAACAAGAAACTAATAGAAGACTACGAGTTCGACAACCCTTACGAACTGGTCAGAGACAGCGGCTGGACGATAGACAAGATGGTTGAGATGGCTACAAGCATCTCCCAGGATCTCAACGGCGACGGTATACACGACGAGAACGACTTGTATGGATTCTGCATCTGGCAGGACTCGATGATGGGCATTATCCATGCATCAGAGGAAAAATTCTGCTCCATCAACAATGACGGCGATCTGGTGCTTACCCTCAACACCGAGAAGTCTCTGAACGCTTTTGAGAAGTATATTAAGCTGGCTTATGACCGCAATGTTGCCTACTCAATATATCACAGCAAGGATGCTATCGAGACCATGTTCGCCAACGATCAGGTTCTGCTCTACACCCGTTACCTCTGCATAATAAAGAAGTACCGCAACATGGACACCGACTTCGGTCTTCTGCCCTATCCGAAATACAGCGAAACCCAGGATAAATATTTCTCAACGATTGCCCCCTACGGCTGCTCCTTTATCTGCGTACCCATGGTCGTAAAGAATGAAGAAATGTCCGGCGCGGTGCTTGAAAGCATGGCATATGAATCGGTCGATACGGTAACCGCCGCCTACTACGACATCACCCTTGAAGGCAAGATGATGCGTGACGAGGAGTCCTCCGCTATGCTCGACATAATACTCGGCAACCGTGTGTTTGACCTCGGTCTCTTCTACCAGGTAGGCACCTACAATGAGCGCATCATGGACCTCTTCCGTCAGAACAACAAGGATTTCACTTCAATGTACGCCAAACACGAAGCCTCTGCACTGGCTAAGCTGGATGAAATCAACGCCGCATTTGAGGCGGTATCATAAAACGACGTTAAACAACAAAGCCGGAGGCATGTCAAACCTCCGGCTTTGTTATGTATGTCCCGTCAATCATTCATAAAGATGTATATCATTCACTCCAGGCACTATGGCGCCGTTATCGGCTGTCAATCTTTTTATGTCAGCGATATCAACGGCTCTGATATCGCCGCCGTGCCCTCTTGCGGCGAGTGCTGCAGCCGCGCCTGCTGCCTGTCCCATCGCCATGCATGAGGCTTTGACACGATAAGCCGAGTTCGCCAGCCGGTCGCCCGAAGCGCAGCGCCCCGCCACCAGCAGATTCTCGAAGCCCTTAACGGTCAGTGCCGAATAGGGTATGCGCGGCACCAGTCCGTGGGTGAGGAACACCTGTTTAATGCTCTGTCTGCCGGCTCTGTGCAGGTCGATGGGATAGAACGAATAACATATATCGTCTTCATGCTCGACGGCATCGACATACTCATCGCAGGTAATATAGTGATCGCAGAGGATTCGGCGTGTCTCACGGGGAGCTACCGTGGGCGCTATGTTGTCTATGCGGGCATTTTCGCCCAGGGTCTCCATCAGCGCGAATATAGCCCGCCGACCGTCGATCTCCGCAGCCGTCATGCTGTCGCTGTCAGCGGCGTTAAAGTCGTTTATATGATTGCGGTTGCAGCCCTCACTGGCAATTATATCCCGCAGAGATGAGGGGAAACGGTATTCGTTATCGAGCCGTCCGTCAGAATGAGCGGCTTTCAGTTCGCTGTCGATTGCCGCCACGGTCTCATCGTCGGGGAGGCGCTTGTCGGGATAAAAACGTATGGTGCCGGGCTGCAATGTCTCGCCCAGTTCGTATTGCGCACCTGCCCAGCAGCAGATATCACCGTCGCCGGTGCAGTCGATCACAGTCTTTGCACCCAGCCGCACCAGTCCGTCTTTAGTCGAGATTATGATGCCGTCTACGCGGCGCGATTCTCCCTCACCTGAAACGGTCACTTCAACGGCGTTCTGACCATAGTAAAGCGCGACTCCCGCTTCCGTGAGCATGGTATCCATCATATACGCCGCAGCAGGTATATTCACGCGGATGCCATACTTCCAATGGGGCGCATCTACCGTCATGTCTGGTATCGGTGCGTATCCGAGAGCGCTGAGCCGCTCGATGAACTCCCAGCCGATACCGGCAATCACCTGCTTGTGGTAGGCGTGGAACTGCGCGACATCGTTGTTGCCGCCGACCGTCATAATGCCGCCGGGCATACCGTAGCGCTCAACCACAGCCGTATTGGCTCCCGCTCTTGCAGCCTGTACCGCAGCAGTAAAGCCCGCAGAGCCGCAGCCGCATACTATAACATCGTATTCTCCGCCCTGTTTCAGTTTGCCGAACATATGCATCCCTCCGTGTAAAAGTGTGTATGGTATGATTATACTATGTGCCGCTGAAGATTACAAGGCTTCGCTTTTTAAATCTGACTGACTGCGAACACCAAAAATCGAAAATCGTGGTTGACCGGGAGACAAAAATGCGTTATCATTGTCATGAAGCTAAGCATGCTATAATAATACATCGGATGGAGGACATTATGAAAAAACTTATCCTGCTGATTGCATTGATTATTATTGCCGTCACCGTTCTTTCCTGCGGCGGGGGCAAAGGAGGAGGCGCTTCACCTGACGTGACCGCATCTTTGCCCAATGCCGATGATGCCGAAGTCACAACAGCTGATCCGGATCTCCCCTCAGCTGAGCCGAAAAAACACAACGGCAGCCGGTTCAGCGTAATTTATCCGACCCATCAGAATTACAGCTATCAGTCGGCTGAAACCGAGACAGGCGACGCCCTCAACGATGCGCTTATCACACGTGACCGCACGGTATCAGAGCTACTGGATATAGCGATTGAGTATAGGGTAACCGAGAATATCGACGTGGTGTACCCGATTGTGTCCGAGTCGGTACTGGCGGGAGATCACACCTACGATCTTGTGCTCAGCCACTGTGTATACAACATAGCGGGTTACATAACCGACGGTATTGTGTTAAACTGGTATGACATTGATTCGGTCGACTTTGCCAAGCCCTACTGGAACAACGGTATGAACGACTCGCTTGCCATAAACGGAGTACTCCCAACAGCATCGGGAAACTACATTATGTCAAATCCGCTGATGCTCTTCTTCAATACTCTGCTCACCGAGTCCGCCGGCTGCGGCAACCTCTACGAGCTGACTTCCTCCGGCGGCTGGACATGGGATAAACTGACGGGATTCTCAAAGAACGCCGTGACTGACCTGAACGGCGACGGCGTCCTTGATATCAATGACCAATACGGTTTCGCGGTGCTTACAGCCGGAAGCTCATATCGTCTGCGCTCAATACCACAGTCCTGCGATATGACCATATACGAGCGCGATGACAGCGGGCAGCTTTTCTGCAATGCCAATTCGCCGAGGATGCAGACAATACTCGAAAAGATTGTCAAGCTCTTCTCCAAGGGGGAGGGCGGCTATTGCGTCGCCGATGCCGCCTACAAAACCGGCGGTGACATCTACTTCGGCGAGGGAAAGGCGCTCTTCTGGCTGGTCGACTCGCTGATTGTGGGGGCATACCGGGATGTAGAGTTCGAGTACGGCATTCTTCCGCTGCCGAAGTTTGACGAAAACCAGGAGAATTATACATCACTCGACTGGGGCGGATTGATGCTCATACCGATTACCGTAAAAGACCGCGAGTATGTTGGCACCGTGACCGAATGGCTCTGCTACTACGGCAGCAAGCTGGTGCTTCCCGAATATTACAACACCATGATGGACGTCAAGGTTGCCCGTGACAGCGAGTCGGCTGATATGTTGGACCTTGTCTTCGACAATCTCGTCTATGAACCTGCGGTCAATCTCCGGTCACCCGGCTTTTACAGCATGTTTGACGGACTTGTTATGAAGGGAGACTCAAATCTCGCCTCCTACTGCGATTCGCGGCTCTCGGCTGAAAACGCCTATATAGATAAAATGAATGCCGCCTACGCGGCGCTTGCATCAAAGTAAAGCATAATGACAAAAAAATCCGGCGGCAGGGAGTTGTTCCTTACCGCCGGATTTTTGGTTGTTCTTATAAACCCGGTGTGTAAATGTTAAAACGCTTTGAGCATTTGGGGCAGACGACGCTTTTCTTTCCCTTAGCCTTTGGAAGGCGCAAAACCGCCTTGCAGGCCGGGCACTTGCGGTAAATGTGGGTCTTACGGTCGCGAAAGCGATTCTTCTGCAGCGCCCACCAACTCTTAAAGGGAGCCAAAAACCTGAGGAACACCGCGTTTTCGGAGCGGCGCCTGACTATATTGCGCGACATCATGCGGAAAAACGACAGGATCAGCGCTGCAGACATGAGTGCATACAATACGAGTTTCACCTTATTGTCGGTGACAAATATGCCGGCAATCATTAGCAGAAAATAGAATACTATAAGTCCAATGCCCAGCTCATCATAGCCGTAGCGCCCGGACATAAACCTGATGAACTTTTCTTTAAATGACATACTCGTCCCCCGTTATAAAGCAGTAAACTCAAAACTGTCGTCCGATCCGGAATCTCGGCTGAAAGACACACCCTCCGCCGTTGCCGCTCCTGATGATTGCGCATCCTGCGCCGACCGACCGAAATAATCGTAGTAACCGCTCGGGTCGGTACCGAAACCGCCGAAAAGCGCGTATATCGCGGTGATGACAATTCTGAAAATAATCAGACCGAGGATCAGCCTCAAAAGGGGCGATATCTGACGGCGCCGGTATGTGCGGATGCGCTGTGCCTCGAACGCCCTCTGATATGCGCGGCGAAGTTCCTCCTCAAAGTCCGGGTCTGCCGAATAATTGCCGCTGTTCCACGCACTGTTGAAGCCGCCGAAACCCGTGCCGTAATATCCACGATAACTGCTGCCGCTTCCTCTGCTGCTTCCGGGACTGCCACCGGCACTGCTTCGGTAGGAACCATAATCAGCTGAAGCTTTGCCTGATCGAATATCCTGAATACGGTCGTATGCCGAGTTGATTTCCTTCATTTTTGCCTCGGCGGCGGTATTTCCGGGGTTGAGGTCGGGGTGATATTTGCGCGCAAGGGTACGGTACGCCTTGGTTATTTCATCATCCGACGCGTCACGCGACACACCGAGCACACTATACGGATCGCTCACCTTTTACCCCCCCGTTTCCTTAAAATTGCACATTTTATCATTTTATGATTATAGCTGAAATAATTCAAAAATTCCGGAACAAAATACATCTTTACAGCGTCCAAATGTTAAATTTAATGAAAACATTAAGGAGGTATATATTTATGAAATACCGTCCTTTATCCGCATCTGCCATAACGGCGGCTATCATACTGACCTGTTCACTGTTCATGTCCTGCGGCGCACCTCTTACACCCAGTGAGTATACCGCCGAACCGGTGACTGTCATCGAGATTAAGACACAGTTTTCCGAATACGCGCCGGATGCCGAATTTATCAATGCCGCAATGACAAACAAAAGCGATGAGGAGATATCATTCGGCTCCTTCTGGGCGATTGAGCGGCTCACCGACAGCGGCTGGATGACTCTGCCCTATAAGCAGGATACGGCGTGGAACAGCCTTGCCTATATCATCATGCCCGGAAAAACCGACCCTCATCGGATTTATCTCGATCAGCTGGATGCCAAACTAAAACCCGGAACCTACCGTCTGGTTAAACGGCTGTCGGACAGTTATGCCTGCGCCGAATTCGAGGTTACAAAAGAGGGCGTTGGAACCTCAAAGCCCTACGGGTATAAAGCGCTCAACAAGCTGCCCAAAGATTATTCACCAGAGCCTGATGCGATCTTTACACATAATTCGCTGCCCGATGAGGACAAATCGCTTCAGATTGAGAGGCTGCGCCGCTTCTTTGAGTCTACCGACCTCGGAATATCGGACATGCTGCGTCTTGTTTCATATACGGTGGAAGGCGACCCTATTATCACGGATATCACCCTGGAAAAATTCGGATGGACTGCCCGAATCACTGTAACAACCGACAATACGCGTGACAGGTTCGCCGCTAACCGAACTGTCACAACCTCGTATTTCAGCCGCTTCGAGTCCCGCAGCGACGGCATTTACCTGACCGAATCGGCGGACTGTTATACAAAGGAACAGCGTATTGATTTCGGAGGTTTTACAGCAGAAGCCGCCGAACTGATTGAAAACTCAACCGAAAATCTCACCGTATTACGGGGCGTATACTGGTCGGAGGACGGCATCAATTGCGTGGCGCTGACCTCCAAACCGCTTGAGTATATAAGCTCTGAGGTATATGGCAACGGATACGGACGCTCCTTTACCGGCGAGATTGCGGATAAAAGCGGGATCGCCAAGGAGATTGTCCGTGTTCACCGATCATCTGACGGAAGCCTCCTGTTTATCTGTTCGACTAAAAATACAGACATGCTGTATTACTGCGAATGGCACGACTGTGAAACCGGAGAGCTTTTAGCCTACACCGGAACGCAGTATGAGCCGGTTATAGACAATGAAACCGGCGATTTAATGATACTTGAATAGTATATCACGGCACATACCGGTTCACGCCGCGAATCGTTTGGTTCGCGGCGTGAACTTTTTATTAGTTAATCAGTCGCCGAGAGCAATCTCGTCGTCGGGCATGCATATAACGGCTGAGGGCAGTTTTGACTTGAAGTCCGCCGCCATCTTCGAGCTGAACGGCTTGCCGGGTACCATGTGGATAGGTATTGTATACTTCGCGCCGATGATATTTGCGCATTCTACCGCCTCGTCGATACCCATGTTGTAGACTCCGTCTATCGGGAGCAGTGCCCAGTCGATATCCATATCTGCCAGGCATTCCTCCATGTAGTCGGTCTTTGAGGTATCGCCGGCTGCGTAGATTGTAATGCCCTCGGTTTTGATCTCTATGATAAAACCGACGCATTTGGACGGGTCATGGTTCTTATTGCTTGCAACGGCGTCGGTGACGAAAACATCATTGTTCTTTTCGTAGGTATGCTTCATACCGTCACCTTTGAGGAAATCTGAAGCCCGGAGTACTATGCAGTCCTCCTTCTGCCTGCAGAGCTGAACCTGATTGTGGTCGCCGTGCTCGTGGGTAACGAGTATCATATCTGCCGGCAGACCGTAACCGTCGCCCGTACACGGGTCAACATAGACAACAGTACCCGCTTTGGTTACTATTCGGAAACTGCCGTGCCCCTGAAACATAAGCTTTGCCATAATATCCTCCTATTTACGTCTTCGGTTTACCATCGAAAGCAATCTCAGAAGTTGGGTAACAGATACCGCCAGCGCCGCAACATAGGTCATCGCGGCGGCGGTCAGCACCTTTTTACAGCCGTAAAGTTCCTCATCGTTAAGAACTCCTTGAGATTCGATAGCCTCAACCGCACGGTGTGAGGCATTAAACTCGGTCGGAAGGGTGAGCAGCTGGAATAAGGTTGAAAGAGAGAAACAGAGAACTCCAAGGTAAGCAAGCACGACAAATCGATCACTGTATGCCATAAGGAACAGTCCGAGCATTACCAGCGGTATTGACAGCCGAGCGCCGATATTGGTTATCGGTATTATTGCGCTGCGAAGACGTATGGGCAGATAGTTTGCGGCATACTGAATAGCATGACCCGCTTCATGAGCCGCCACGCCTATTGCCGCCTGGGAACTGACACCGTAAACCGGTTCCGACAATCTTATGATATTAGCCCTCGGGTCGTAATGGTCGGTAAGACTGCCGGATACCTGTTCAATCTGAACATGATACAGCCCGTTTGAATCGAGCACACGCCTTGCCGCGTCATAGCCGGTCAGCCCGCTTACCGCCCGCATTTTAGAGTATTTGTTAAATGTTGTATTGACTTTGATACTTGCGAAAAGGGAAAAAATCATCGCCACGATTGCGAATATATACAGCATTGCCGGTCTCCTAACTGTTTTTCCATTTATCTTGTCTGAATCGGGGCATATTTACAGAATCGTTCGGCGGTGCGTATCGAGTCTTGAAGAAATATATCTTCCGCCGGATATTCGGCTTTGACTATAGGCGGGAATATATTCTTTTCCATCGAGACGCGGGCAAGACGTTCGATTCTCGGCGTCATCTTATAATATGACAAGTCCTTACAGTAAAATTCGGGGTTTACAATTCATTATCCATGTAATATAATATGCTTATCGACGACAATTGTCAAGACACAAAAAATAAACTGCGGGTTAATGCAATGAAGCTTGTTATAGTTCCCGATTCATTCAAGGGTACCATGACTTCCACCGAGGTGTGCGAAACAATCAGAGACGCGGCGCTCACCGTTGTGCCGACTGCGGATATTGTCTGCCTGCCTATGGCAGACGGCGGAGAGGGTACGACCGACGCTCTGCTGTGTGTTTTCGGCGGTGAGAGATTATATGTCACCACAACCGACCCTCTCGGACGACCGATTAACACCTATATCGGCATATCACAGCATAGTGGGGTGCGGACAGCCTTCATAGAAACGGCGGCTGCGGCGGGACTGAACCTTGTGTGCGGCTGCCTTGACGCGGGAGCCGCATCTACATACGGCATGGGAAGGCTTATTTCAGCGGCACTGGACGCGGGCTGTACGAATATTATAATCGGACTCGGCGGCAGTGCAACGACCGACGGCGGTGTCGGCTGCTGCGCCGCGCTGGGTGCGCGATTTACCGATGAAAGCGGACACGAAATACCGCTCTGCGGCAACGGTCTGGCTTCCCTGCGGCATATCGATTTATCCGGGCTGGATCCGAGATTAAAGACCGCTTCTCTGACCTGCATGTGCGACGTAACCAATCCCCTTTTCGGCGAGAACGGCGCTGCTTATGTTTACTCTCCGCAAAAGGGCGCCAATCCTAATCAGGTGCGGCTGCTCGACGCCGGACTGCGCAATTACGCCTCGGTCATAAAATGTGAGCTTGGCATTGATGTGTCGGATATGCCTGGCGGCGGCGCGGCGGGCGGACTGGGCTGCGGACTTTCGGTGCTGCTGGAAGCATCATTAAAACCCGGAACCGATCTGATTCTCGACGCGGTCGGCTATGAGAGCATAATATCCGATGCCGATCTCATCATCACTGGAGAAGGGCAGGCGGATTCCCAGTCGGCATGCGGCAAGCTGCCATACGGTGTGGCGCGGCGGTCGGGCGGAAAGCCGGTGGTTCTCATCTGCGGCGCGGTACAGAAGGGCTGCGAAGCGCTTTACGACTGCGGGATAACCGCGATTTTCGCCACCAATCCCAGGTGTCAGAGCTACGAGGAGGCGTGCCGCGACTGTCAAGAAAACCTGAGATTCACGGCGCTCAACGTAATGAGTCTCTTTACACAAATTAAACCCACATAATTGAACGTTTGTTTATAATCATTTCCTTTTTGTTAACATATTCCGTTGCATTTGCAACACAATGTAAATTGGTTTTGCTATATAATCCTTTATAAAGAACAGGAGGATTATACACATGAAACTCAGAAAAACAATCGCATTATTACTCGCATCGCTGCTCGCCCTTGCCTTTACAATGTCCGTTGCCGGTTGTTCAGATGCCGGAAAAACAGATGCGGACGTCATCCGCATCGGCGGATTAAAAGGTCCAACCTCTATCGGACTTGTCAAGCTAATGGAGGATAACGAAAACGGCAAATCGATCAACACATACGATTTTACGGTTGCCGGCTCGGCGGACGAATTGACGCCCCTTCTCATCAAGGGCGAACTTGATATGGCAGCGATTCCCGCTAACCTTGCGTCGGTGCTTTACAACAAGACCGAAGGCGCCGTTCAGGTACTTGCTGTCAACACTCTCGGCGTGGTTTACATCGTCGAAAATGGCAGCGCGGTCAACTCGATAGCCGACCTTAAAGGCAAGACAATCTATGCCACCGGCAAAGGCTCAACTCCCGAATATACGATGCGCTATATCCTCTCGCAGAACGGTCTCGACCCGGACAAGGATGTCACTTTCGAGTGGAAGAGCGAACCTACCGAGGTTGTGGCGCTGCTGAACGCAGGCAGCGGAGGAATCGCCATGATGCCTCAGCCCTATGTCACCGTGGCTCAGGGTTCGGTTGAGGGACTTCGCATAGCGCTTGATCTCACTGCAGAATGGGATAAGCTGAACAGCGGCTCGCAGCTCATCACAGGCACCCTTGTTGTACGCAAAGACTTCGCCGAACAGCATCCTCTGGCGATAAAGAGTTTTCTTAAGGAATACAAAGAGTCTACCGAATATGTAAATACCAATGTCGCCGATGCGGCTCTGCTGGTCGAAAAGTTCGGCATATTCAAAGCTGCTGTTGCCGAAAAAGCTATTCCCTACTGCAATATAACCTTCATCTCGGGTGAAGAGATGGCAGCATCGCTCTCCGGCTATCTTCGCGTTTTATATGACGCAAATCCAGCCTCGGTGGGCGGCAATATCGATTATGCCGATTTCTTCTACGGAGCTGACAAATAGTCAAAGCGGCTTTAACAGCCGCAAATATGCATTTCGATTTAATGAAGAATAAACAGATTATTCAGAGAACAGCGGCGGTTCTGCTTGCGCTTGTCGTGTGGCAGCTTACCGCCGCCGCTCTCGATTCAAAGGTACTTCTGGTCTCGCCGTTAAGCGTTTTGCTTAGACTGCTGACCCTCTGGCGCGAGCCGGGGTTCATCGACTCCATACGGTTCACCATGGCGCGAATTGCTCTCGGCTTTATGCTGGGCTTTGTCTGCGGCGTGGCGTTAGCTGCGCTGTCGGGGAGATTCCCTGTTGTGGAAAATCTTATCTGGCCATTCATGATTACCATAAAGACGGTGCCTGTAGCATCCTTCATCATAATCGCGCTGATATGGCTGTCCTCGAGAAACCTTTCGGTGTTTATTTCCTTCCTCATGGTCGTACCTGTGATATATAACAATGTTCTCAGCGGCATCAGAGCCGGCGATCGGCGGCTTGATCAGATGGCGGTCGTGTTTCGTCTGCCATGGTACCGCAAGCTTATATATATCCGCCTTCCGCAGTTGAGACCCTACTTTTTTTCTGCATGCAGCACTGCGCTCGGACTGTCCTGGAAAGCGGGTGTAGCAGCCGAAATTATCGGTATCCCCGAAGGTTCGGTAGGTGAGAAACTCTACATGTCGAAAATCTATCTCGACACCGACGATCTTTTTGCCTGGACGGTTGTGATTGTGGTAATCAGCTTCCTTTTTGAAAAGCTGGTGGTTTCGCTTTTTAAGCTGGGATACCGGAGGCTTGAAAAATTATGAGTGATTTGAAAGATATTAAAGTAAAACGGGTTGCAAAGAGTTTCGGCACCAAATGTGTGCTTGACGGTTACTCGGCTGTCTTCCCGGCGGGCAGGATCACCTGTCTCATGGGCGAATCGGGATGCGGGAAAACCACTCTTCTGAATCTGATTCTGAGACTGACCAAGCCAGACGGCGGCGAGATAAGCGGTGTGCCTGATAAACTGGCTGCGGTTTTCCAGGAGAATCGGCTCTGCGATGATTTTTCGGCGCTTACAAATGTGCGCATCATCGGTGCGTCTGTCGAAAACGCCCGGGAAACACTCATCGCCTTGGGACTCGGTGACAGTCTTTCCCGTCCGGTTCGTGAGCTGTCGGGAGGCATGAAGCGGCGCGTTGCCATAGCCCGCGCTCTCTGCGCCGACTGCGAGCTTATGGTCATGGATGAACCATTCAAGGGTCTGGATGATGTCACACGGCGTCACTGCATAGATGAGGTGCGCAGCCGCATGGGCGGTCGAACGGCGATTGTTGTGACCCATGACCGGGAGGACGCCGATATGCTGGGCGCGGAGATAATAACCATGCCATCGGGCGGATGCGGCGGCAATGCTGCTAAATAATATAAACGGGACGGTTGTAATACTATCCCGTTTTTTAATTTGCCAAAATATTGATGGCGACTGTCACGGAAGATTAATATCATTTGTCAAATAACCGATATATAGCAGGATATTTATTATGATGTTAAACCTTCGCGCCATAGGGTATATTTTTCGAAAAAAGCCTTGACAAATGTGTGTTTGTCTGGTATAATCCCGCCTATAGATTGTGCTTACACATAGGAGGTGTAACCATGCTCAGAACCTACCAGCCCAAGAAGCGTCAGCGCAGCAAGGAGCACGGCTTCAGAAAAAGAATGAGCACTGCCAACGGCAGAAAGGTGCTCAAGAGAAGACGCGCCAAGGGCAGAGAGAGACTCACTCACTAATACTGAGTGTCCTCCCATCGGATGAATAAGGAATGAACGGAGCGTTACGTTTAGCGCGGACGCTCCGTACCATGTTCCGTCCACCGTTACCGTGTACCATTGATATGAAGCAGCTGGCAATAACCGAAAATCATCTGTATTCTAAGGCGTACTCGCGCGGAAAGAAGTATGTCGGCCGAAATGTTGTCATTTATGTCCTGAACGATTACAAGGCTGAGAAGATACGCCGCGCCAACCCGATGAAGCAGAGGCTGAACCGCGTTGGACTCACCGTTACAAAGAAGCTCGGCGGTGCTGTCGTGCATTCCCGCGTGAAGCGTGTGCTCCGCGAGGCGTATAGACTGACCGAGAAGGAATACGGTGTGCGACGCGGCTTTTTGGTGGTTATAGTAGCCAGAGAAACTGCGGTCAAAGCGAAAATGCAGGATATACGCACCGACCTTGTAAATGGATTTACTAAACTCGGCATGCTGCAGCAGCCGCTTACAGACAATGAACCGCGAAAAGCTTAAGCGGGCATATATGTCTGCGGTGCGGTTTGTGCGCCGTATATTCCTTTTGCCGGTACACTTCTATCGGAAGTTCATCTCACCCCTGAAGCGAACACCAAGCTGCCGGTTTGTTCCCACCTGTTCACAGTATGCCATTGAGGCAGTGAATGAGTGGGGGATTGTCTTCGGTGCCGCCCTTGCAGTGTGGCGTCTACTGCGCTGCAATCCCTTCTGCCGCGGCGGATTTGACCCGGTACCCAAACGCAAAAAGCGGAACATTGATAAGTAGATACTGATTAATTACATTATTGAAGGTATCTGTCGGAAACCGAATGTTCCCGGCGGCGCAAGATTCCCCGAAAATCAGATCGGGCGCACCCGTGCCGCTCTCACGAAACCGCATTTCGAATAACCAACGAAAAAGGACTCACATGACCGGTATTATGGATATCCTTTACATACCGCTGGGGTATGTAATAAAGGTTTGTTACCAGCTTGTCGGCAATTACGCATTGGCGTTGCTGCTTTTCGCAATCATAATCAAGATTATACTCTTCCCTCTCGGCATCAAGCAGCAGAAGAATTCTGTTAAGCAGGCTTCGCTCCGCCCCAGGGAGATGGCAATCCGCAAGAAGTACGCCGGGCGCGAGGATAAGGCTACCAAGCAGAAGTGCCAGGAAGAGGTTATGGCGCTCTATCAGAAAGAGAACTACAACCCTATGGGCGGTTGTTTTCCTCTGCTTATAGAGATGCCTGTAATTCTTGCTCTTTATAAAATCATTACCCAGCCGATGCGCTATATCTGCGGTATTTCGGCTGAGGCGATAGGGCAGATTACCGAGCGTGTCAAAGGTGTTATCACAGGTGCCGACAGCGCAAAAAAGGTTCTCTCGCAGATCGATGTGATTACCCATGTCAAGGAACATTTTACGGACTTCACTGACCTGCTTCCCGAAAACTTTGCCGCCTCGGATTTCCCGGACTTCACCATGTTCGGCGGGGCTATCGATCTCTCCGCTACCCCAAGCTTTAACAAACCCGGTTGGCTGCTGCTGATCCCGCTTCTAACTTTCCTATTCACATTCGGCAGCATGAAGCTCACCCGCCGCTTTACCTATCAGCCCCCGACCGACGGTCATTCAGCCGACACCAAGGTTTCAAGCTGGATCATGGACCTTATGATGCCCGCTATGTCGACCTGGATCACCTTAACCGTTCCCGCTGTTATCGGTGTATACTGGATTTACCAGAACATACTCAATGCGCTGCGTCAGATGCTGATGTATAAGCTGTTCCCTATTCCGAAATTTACCGAAGAGGACTACAAGGCAGCCGAACGGGAGTATGCAGGCAAGGTCAAGAAAAACAAAGGTGCGGTAGATGCAATCAAACAGAGCGACCCGAACAAAAAGGTTCGTTCACTGCATTATATTGACGCTGAAGATGATGCCGACGATTCTGAAGCCAAGGACAATGGACCGGCTGCTCACTCCCCCGAAAAGCCGGAAGCAGGCTTCATTGAACCCGCTCCGCTGAAGGATGACGGCAAAAGCAAAGACAAAGGTAAATAAGAGGTAATATAAGTGAAACAGGAACTGATTGCCACCGGACGTACCGTCGAGGCGGCAGTATCAAACGGTGCGGCGGAACTCGGAGTCGAGGTCGAGCGCATCACTTATGAGGTGCTTGAAGCACCAAAGAAGGGCTTCCTCGGTTTTGGCGAGGCACCCGCCAAGGTAAAAATCACCTTTACCCCTCGTCCCGAGGACACGGCACTTGAGTTTGTGCGTATGCTGCTGAGAGATATGGAGCTTGACGCAGAGGCTGAACTCGCCCGTGAGCTTACCTCCGCTGGAGATCGTCTTATCCGTATATCGGGAGAGTCCGCAGGCGTGCTTATAGGCCGTCACGGTGATACTCTCGACGCACTGCAGAGTCTTGTGAATCTTGTGGCTAACCGCGCCGAGAAAGAAGGCGATGACAGCCGCTATACCAAGATTTCGGTTGATATCGAAAACTACCGTGTCAAGCGGGAGGAGACCCTGCGACGTCTGGCTCGTGCCAAGGCTTCCCAGGTCAGGAAAACCCGCAAGAACATCACGCTCGAGCCGATGAACCCCTATGAGCGCCGCATAATCCACTCCGAGATTCAGAATATCAACGGTGTTTCCACCACCTCGGTTGGCTCCGACAGCAATCGCCGTGTTATTATCTGGCTCGAGGAGAACGGCAAGCCGACCGCCGCAAAAAAGAGCGAACTTGATGACGGGTTTGGCGAAAGCGATCGTGCGCCGCGCGAGAGCAGCTCAAGTAAGCGCCGCAGACGCCGCAAGCGTCCGCAGAGTGGCAGCAAGCCTGCCGCAGACACCAATGCAGACCCGGGTTTCGAGACTGATTCGAGAGACAGCGCAGACTCATCGGCAGCCGGTACGAATCACAATTCGACTGAACCCATTGAAAAAAGTTTTGACTGATTCAGACAACAGAATAATGACATCCCGGAGAGGCATAGGCGCTTCTCCGGGATTTCCCTGTTATATGTTATCGAATGATTTTTCATGAATTCTGTTTTGTGTAACTTTATATTAACTTATTGTAAAAACGATTGACAATACAGGCATTTCTGCTATAATAAAGTTGTAAAACTTATCTGAAAGGATATTCAAATGAACAAAATTACATTTATGGGCGCGGGAAGCACCGTGTTTGCAAAGAACGTACTCGGCGACTGCCTGCTTTGTGAGCCGCTCTCCGAGTTTGAAATCTCGCTTTATGATATCGACGCGGACAGACTTGATGAGTCCTACGCAATGGTAAACTCCCTCAACCGCAATGTAAACAATGGCCGTGCAAAGGTAACCAGGCATCTTGGCGTTGAGAACCGCAAGGAAGCTCTCCGGGGCGCCATGTTCGTGGTAGACGCTATACAGGTCGGTCTCTATGAGCCCTGCACCGTCACCGACTTTGAGGTTCCGAAGAAATACGGTCTCCGCCAGACCATCGCCGATACCCTCGGCATAGGCGGTATCTTCCGCGCTCTCCGCACCATCCCGGTACTGGAGGACTTCGCCCGCGATATCGAGGAAGTCTGCCCCGACGCCTGGTTCCTCAACTACACCAACCCCATGTCTATGCTGGCAGGTTTTATGCAGCGTTACACCGGCGTAAAGACCGTCGGTCTCTGCCACTCGGTACAGGTCTGCTCAAGAGGCTTGCTCAATGCTCTGGGTATAAAGTACAACGAGCCGATTTACGAGAACATAGCCGGTATCAACCATATGGCTTGGCTGCTTGAAATCAAGGACTCCGACGGCACCGACCTCTATCCCGAGATTCGCCGCCGCGCAATAGCGGAACTTGAGAATCCCGATTCCAAGTCCTATGACCTGGTTCGCTATGAGTATATCCGCCGTCTCGGCTACTACTGCACCGAATCGTCAGAGCACAATGCCGAGTATAACCCCTTCTTCATCAAGAGCAACTATCCCGAGCTTATAGAGCGCTATCGCATCCCGCTGGATGAGTATCCCCGCCGCTGTGTGAACCAGATAGCCAACTGGCACAGGGAGCGTGACAACTACATCGCAGGCAATGTTACCCACACCCGTTCCAATGAGTACGCCTCTCGCATCATGGAAGCAATCTACACCGATGTTCCCTATAAGATCGGCGGCAACGTAATAAACAACGGTCTTATTACGAACCTGCCTGCTGAGGCTTGCGTAGAGGTTCCCTGTCTTGTCAACCGTCTCGGTGTTCAGCCTACCTATGTTGGACGTCTGCCCGAACAACTGGCTGCGATGAACCGCACCAACATCAATGTTCATCTCCTGACCATTGAAGCGGCTGTTACCAAGAAGAAAGAGACTATTTATCAGGCGGCGATGATGGATCCCCACACCGCGGCAGAGCTGTCAATCGACGATATCGTCGCCATGTGCGACGACCTCATTGAGGCTCACGGCGACTGGCTGCCCAAGTACAACTGATTCGTTGATTTTAACAAATATGGCTCGGAGCGTATCCGCCAATCGGCAGATGGCAGATACGCTCCCACTTAAGCCCATTTTACTCAACAATTTGTACAGTTTACCGAATCTGTATTTGTGCATATACTCTTGATTTTATCACATTTTTAAGTTATAATATAAGAAGATTAAACTGCCAATAACAAGGAGATAGAGATAATGGCACTTGTCAACACAAAGGAAATGTTCCGCAAAGCCTATGAGGGCGGCTACGCCATCGGCGCTTTCAATATCAACAACATGGAGATTATTCAGGCAATCACCGAGGCTGCCGAGGAACTCCGCTCACCCGTTATTCTCCAGGTTTCCGCAGGCGCACGCAAGTATGCCAAGCATGAGTATCTGGTAGCTCTTGCTGCCGCCGCAATAAAGGATAGCGGCATCGACCTTGCGCTGCACCTGGATCACGGCGCCGATTTCGAAATCTGCAAGACCTGCATCGACGGCGGCTTTACATCGGTTATGATTGACGGCTCTCACCACACTTTTGAGGACAACATCGCCGTTACCAAAAAGGTCGTCGAATACGCTCACGCTCACGGCGTGGTCGTTGAAGGCGAACTCGGCAGGTTGGCCGGCGTCGAGGACGATGTGAAGGTTTCTGAAGAGGATTCATCATACACACGTCCCGAGGAGGTTGAGGAGTTCGTAGCAAGGACAGGTGTTGACTCGCTCGCCATAGCAATCGGCACCAGCCACGGCGCTTATAAGTTCAAGCCCGAGCAGTGCACCAGAAACGAGAAGGGCGTTCTCGTTCCGCCTCCGCTACGTTTCGACATACTCGATAAGATTAAAAAGATGCTTCCCGGCTTCCCCATCGTTCTCCACGGTGCTTCTTCTGTTCCGCAGGAGTATGTTCAGGAGATCAACGCCACCGGCGGCAAGCTCCCGGACGCTGTGGGCATACCGGAAGAGCAGCTCCGCAAGGCTGCCGCTTCGGCAGTCTGCAAGATAAACATCGACTCGGATATACGTCTCGCCATGACCGCAGGCATACGCCGTGTCATGTTCAACAGCCCCGATGTATTCGATCCCCGCGGCTACCTCAGTGTTGCCCGTGATGAGGTCCGCAAGACCGTCGCTCACAAAATCAAGAACGTTCTCGGCTCTGCCAACACCCTGTAACAAGAGACCGGCATTTTCGCCGATACAGACAACAGGCATTTTCGATAACAGACCGGGGAGAGGTCCGACCGTCACCCCGGTCTGCTTCATATTGATCCCGGAACTATGAAATACTGCCGGTGAAATAATAATAACATATGTACTGGAAAGATAATTTTGTAATTAACCCCCATGACGAAGATATTAATGGCATAGTCGGAGCTTCTGCTATTCTGCGCTATTTTCAGAGCGCTGCATACAATTACCATAAGGCATATCCGCCGTCTATCAAAGATATGGCTGCTGCTGGTATCGGTTTTATACTCAGCAAATGTGCGATTAGCTTTTATGCACCGGTATACGCCTACGACGATGTTATGGTAAAAACCTGGGACAGTCACTCTCGCGGTCCGGTCTTTAACCGCTCTTACGCAATGTATCGCGGAGAACTTCCTGTCGCCGAGATGACTTCATCATGGGCGCTGTTAAGTTTTGCCGATCGCAAGCTGCTGCGGGTGGAGGAATCGGGTCTGCCTTATGAACCCGAGACTGCCCTGGAACTGGATCTGCCAAAACGAGTGCGCGTTCCCGATGATGTTACTCTGGCTATACGCGGCGAGCATATCGTAACCTACAGCGACTGTGACACTAACGGTCATATGAATAACACCCGTTATCCGGACTTTCTCTGTGATTTTTTGCCTGACATGCGCGGGAAGCGGGTTATCAGCATTGTGCTGAGCTTCATGAATGAAGCGCCTCTCGGCGACACTATCCGTGTTTACTCCGGTTCAAACGATGACAAGGTATGGTTCCGAACCCAGCGCGGAGACGGGTTGACCGGAGTTGAAGCGGAGATTATGTTGGATGACATTTACTGATATGGATGAAATGATTAAACCAAACGGCGAAACATCCCATCATGGCAGGGACGAGGTCATTGTCATCTCGGGTGACTATCAGTTTTCGCGAATGCTTGAGCTTGAGCTGACCGATGCCGACTATAATGTCAGACTCGCAGGTTCGGTTTCGGCTGCGGGACTCGGCGGCAGCTCTTCCTGCGAATCAGCCGTGATTATTGATGTCGATTCGCTTGGTGATAATATCATGCTCCCCTTGTCAGGAATACCGGTGCTCATATACATATCAAATTATAATCTCGATAAATCCGCACTGCCGGAGGGCTGCCGCATACTTGAACGGCCTTTCAGCGTGACATCACTGCTTAACATACTGAATGGAGCCGATATCCCTGCCCGCGGTGCATACCGCAACAAGTCTTCCGCATATATCAACGAAATACCGGACGGCGGCATTGTGCTTGATGAATCGACGCTTAACGTCTGCATCGGCGACGATGAGATTCGGCTTACCCGCCGAGAGTTCGAACTTCTTGCCTACCTGCTGTCCCGGCGCGGCGAACCTGTTTCCCGCGATGAGCTGATCCGGGAGGTATGGAACTACGAATACACAGGCAACACAAATGTTGTGGATGTATACATCCGTTACCTGCGCGAGAAAATAGATGAAAAGCTTGGTATAAAGCTGATTGTCACTGTCCGCGGTCACGGATATAAAATAAAATAATAAATGAAAAAAGAAAACCAGGCCGAATTTCGGCTTGGTTTTCAGATTTCCTCAGTATATAAGTCAGGTAAGTCGGTATAACAGCAGGTCAGATCAGTCCCTGTTCCTTCATTGCCGCGACAAGCAGGGCGCGGTTGGCATCATCCATCTCGCACAGAGGAAGTCTCACTTCATCGGAGCACAGACCCATTAAACCGACAGCAGTCTTAACCGGTATGGGATTCACCTCAATGAAGAGACGGTTGATGAGCTTTAATAGCTTCAGCTGCAGCGCGGATGACTCTTTGATCTTTCCCTCTGCCCAAAGAGCGCAAATTTCATGTGTCTCCTGGGGCATGATATTTGCAAGTACAGATATTACACCTATACCGCCCAGAGAGAGTACCGGCACGATCTGATCGTCGTTGCCGCTGTACAGGTCAAGAGCGTCGCCGCACTCTGCCGCAAGCTCGGCTATGGCGCTTATGTTGCCGCTGGCTTCTTTAACGGCTACGATGCGTTCGTGCTTTGCAAGTTCACGGTATACGGCTGTCGTAATATTGCAGCCTGTACGGGTGGGAACATTATAGAGTATGATCGGTTTGTCAACCACATCCGCCACAGCGAAGAAGCTCTTTATCAGTCCCTTGGGTGTTGCCTTGTTGTAGTATGGTGTCACCAGCAGCAAACCGTCGGAGCCGACCTCGCAGGCGAACTTCGAAAGACTGACGGCATAGTCCGTGTCGTTGGAGCCGGTGCCTGCGATTACCGGAACACGGCCTGCGGTCTTTTCCACGCAGAAGCGTATAACCTCACGATGCTCATCATCCGTGAGGGTGGAACCCTCACCTGTAGTACCGCACACAACTATGGCATCGGTTCCGTTTTTAATCTGAAACTCAATCAAATCGGCAAACTGCTTGTAGTTTACCGCGTTGTCTGTGAATGGCGTGACGATTGCAACCGCGGATCCGCGGAAGATGGTTTCCTTTAGCTTGCTCATTTTCTCTCCGTTCTCCGGCGCCTGCCGGTATAACAATATAAAAAAATAAAACCGGTTGAAACCGGCATACCATGTAATACAATATCAAGGAAGCATGCATAAAAAGCAACGCTTCCGGATGTATACACGATAGCCCTCCATTCCGCGCATCCCGCATCGGAATGACAGTCCGCGAAGTCTGTCCCCGCGTCCCAACATGACAGAATCGGCTCCGTCAGTTTCGGCAGCAAAGCCATTCGCCGCGCAAATCATACTGTCAGTATGAAGGACCCCGATTCACCGCATTGGCGGTGCGTCCGATTTCACGCGGCTACGCGCACATGCTGCAGCCTCTATCTTCAACGGTGACATGATATCATACAATTTGCGGTATGTCAATACTTTTGGAACAATATTCACACGAAATCGCCCCATCAGAACAGGTAACGTAATGAACAGCATCCCTACCCCTATTAAAAATGCACTTCCTCCGACCGATCTGCTCAAATCCGATTTTTGGTATGACCTGCCAAAGGAATATATCGCTCAGTCACCTGTCGAACCCAGGGATTCCTCCCGGCTTATGACGGTATCACGCAAGGGCGGTGAAATCGGACACCATATTTTCCGTGATATACTCAGCATGCTTTCTGAGGGAGATGTGCTCGTTATCAACGAATCGCGCGTTATTCCGGCGCGGCTTCTTGGCGTCAAGCGCGAGTCGGGTATTACGATGGAGACGCTGCTGCTGCGTCAGCGTTCGCCCTCTCGCTGGGAAACCCTTCTACGCCCCGGCAGGCGCGCCAAGGACGGCACGGTAATAGATTACCCCGGCGGGCTATACGCTACCGTGATCGGCGACAGCAGCTCTGACGACGACGGTGTTCGTGTCGTTGAGTTCTCCAAGAGCGGCGCTGCGCTCTATGCAGAATTTGACAGGATTGGCACAATGCCCCTGCCGCCCTACATAACCGAGAAACTCAGCGACCGCGAGCGCTATCAGACAGTCTATGCTAAAACCGAGGGATCATCCGCGGCTCCTACGGCCGGTCTGCACTTCACTCCGACTCTGCTTGAAGCTATCCGGGCGAAGGGTGTTAAGATCGTATCGGTGCTGCTGCATGTAGGACTCGGTACTTTCCGACCGGTCAAGGAAGATCGTATCACAGATCATATCATGCACTCCGAATACTTTGAAGTCTCGGATGAAACCGCCGATACTATAAACTCTCGAACCGGAAGGCTCATCGCCGTTGGTACAACCTCCTGCCGTACGCTTGAAAGCGCAGCAGATGAATGTGGCAAAATCCGGGCTATGTCGGGCGACACAGGGATTTTCATATATCCGGGTTATCGCTTCAAAGCTATTGAGGGACTTATTACCAACTTTCATCTTCCCGAATCGACGCTTCTGATGCTGGTATCCGCCTTCGCCTCCCGCGAGATAATGCTCTCTGCCTACAAAGTGGCTATCCATGAGCGTTACCGCTTCTTCTCATTCGGCGATGCCATGTTCATATCCTGATCGGATAACAGACCGGTGCATTATAAATATTGCTTATGCCTGACAATTTCGGCGTATAATTCTTGACAGTACGCCCTATTTGTGATATTCTAATTGTGTGTTAGTACTGAGATTCGACATACCTCCGGAGCGGCTAACACCGCCGACCGGGAACACAATATACCATTTTGGAGGAATTATTTCCATGGAACTCGTATATACCGGAAAAACCAAGAATGTTTACAAGCTGGATAACGGCAACTACATGCTTCTGTTCAAGGATGACTGCACCGGCGAAAACGGTGTGTTCGATCCCGGCGCCAACACGGTTGGACTTACAATCAAGGGTGTGGGCTGTGCCAATCTGCGCATGACCAAGTTTTTCTTTGAAGAGCTGGCAGCCCGCGGTATAAAGACCCACTATGTTTCCGCTGATATCGAAAACTGCACCATGGAGGTTAAACCTGCAAAAATGTTCGGCGACGGCCTCGAGGTAATCTGCCGTTACCGCGCAGTCGGCAGTTTCTACCGCCGCTACCGCGCATATGTAAAGGAGGCGGCTGAACTCCCCGCATATGTTGAGTGCACTCTTAAGGATGATGCTCTCGGCGATCCTCTGGTTACCGGCGAAGGTCTTGAAGCTCTCGGTATAATGACTCCCGAGATGTTCACCGCTCTGAAAGCACAGACCAGGCTCATCGCGGGTGTGGTTAAGGAAGTTCTTGCCCGTTGGAATCTCGAGCTCTATGACATCAAGTTCGAGTTCGGCTATGTCGGCGACGAAGTAATTCTCATCGATGAGATAGCATCGGGCAACATGCGTGTCTACCGTGACGGCAAGTATGTGGAGCCTATGGAGTTGGCAAAGATAGTTCTGGGCGACTGAAACAGAAGAACAGCGAATTTCAGTACCGGTGGTATTTTCACCGGTACTTTTTATTGTATTTTCCCGGCGGGCGTGGTATAATATTAAAAACAAAGATTAATTGAGGTTTATTATGTCTTATCTTCCGCTTAAAGATATTCCCTCGACTCGTGTTATATTCGAGACCGACCTTTGCTGCGATGTGGATGATGTTGGCGCTCTTGTGCTGCTCTGTGATGCCGTGAAGCGGTTCGGTATAAATCTCGCCGGCATATCGGTGAACGTCAACGGTGAAAACTCTGCAGCCGCCTGCAGCGCTTTACTGCGGCGCATGGACATGCTAAGCCTGCCGATTTGCGTATGGGACGGCGAAACTCCCTCCTCGGGAAACAAGAGCAGTTATGTGGACTATCTCGCCGGCTGTCTTGAACCTGACCGCAAAGAAAAACTTATAGTCTATTCCCCTGTTGACTTCTACCGCGAGATTCTTACCGATTCTGAGGATGGCGGGGTTGTGATTATCTCGGTGGGCTTTTTCTGCTGTATGGACACTGCCCTTTGCCGGCTGCCCGAGCTCTTCTGCCGCAAAGTGCGTTCGGTTGTCGCAATGGCGGGCACCTTCCGTGAAAAGCCTGGCTACAAGGAATTCAACATCCGCTGTATGCCGGAATATGCGCATCACTTCGTTTCCGAATATCCGGGGGAAATGATATTCATAGCCTCCGAGACCGGCGACCGGGTTATTACCGATCTTAACGGCTGTGCCGGGTGTGACTCAGACCTCATTTTTGAGAGTTATCGTATCTATACAGGCGGAAAACTCACCCGCCCAAGCTGGGATCTGGTCACGGTGGACTTCGCGGTAAACGGTGTGAACGAACGCTACAGCCTTTCTGAACGCGGCACCGCCACGGTCACTGCCGACTCTGAGAGCTTCTTCACCGTGCATGATGGAGGGCGGCACGCCTATGTGAACTTTGAGCTTACACACGAAGAAATCGGTGTTATAATTACTGACATGCTTAAGGACGCTGCGGGGCTGAAATAAAAATCCGAAAGCATCAATGTTGAGCCGATATAAAACAGTACGATTTATGATTTTTGCTGATGAATCTATTCTTCAGGTAACACATACTAACACAATGAACAATCGAAACAATATTAGAATAGCCGTATTCTTGCTTTTTATGAGTATCTGTTTCTCATTGATAATGACATCGTGTGAAAACAGCAGCTCTCGGGTTAACACTGCTGCCAACGCCGGCAGTGACCCTGAAACCTTATTAACACCCGAAACCTTATTAAATGATGAAGGCAACAATTCATATGAAGACAGGGTAAAACATATCGATATGTTTTATGCTTTGGACTTCATGTTTCTTGCCTGGTGTCAGAAAACCGGATATGTGCCTTCAACGGTTGATCTGAATCAAATGCAGGGAGATTATGTTTTTCTGTTCGGCTGTACAGAAGACGGCAACAACATAGCGTTCATGGATTATTATGGGATACCCAAGGAAGCATATATCACATACTGGACGCGAAAACAGGAACTTGCTGCCGGGGATGCAAAATCGAATGCAGAATTTAACGAGGATTTCAAGATTGAAATGAATTTCGACGCCTGGTTTTCCGATGACATTATCCCTGCCGACCAACCCGTATTTATAAATCCGTCATACAAGTACAATGACCCTGTCAGCGTGTTTGTCAGATGTGAAACAGACGAGCATCACACAAACAGGTATTATACCATCAACGGTTTCCTTATTGAATATGTCGGGAAAGATAAATTCAGCGAATTTCACGACAAATATGCCGGCACGGAAGATTTTAATATTCTGAACTTTATTGATTATTTTGACATCAGCCGGGAGCAATTTGATTCAATTTACGGCAGTGAGAATTATCACAGTATTGCTGTACCGTATAAGTCGGAATATTTGTATGGCGCGGATGAATTGAAGGATTTATATTTTGTCAGGCATCCCATTGAACATTAATGTTATATAATTAGCCTCTTATACACTTATAAAAGCCATTGATTTCTTAATATATAAATGACAAAAAGCAAAGCCCAAAACGGAGCTTTGCTTTTTGTCCGAATAGAGCCATGAGCCGATTAGCTCACGGTTCCGTCTTTATTTCAATGATAATCGCACTCGTTGAATTCCCTGTCCTCTGACAGCACCTCGCCGGGAGGGTCGCCGGGATCGGGAATGTCCATCAGCGTGCCGCCATTAAGAGCGCTTTGATGTGCTATGAGACCGGGCAGATTGTAGCGAGCCGCCGCCCAGGGATTTGTAGGTGACTGCTTGCCGGTCATGTATGCCTGGCAAAAGTCGTCAACCATGAAGCGGTGTGTACCGGCGTGACCTGTGGCTAAATGGTCAAGCTCCCGGGGCAGTCTGCCTGTCTTCTGGATAGGGGCGTATCCGCCGCTCCATTTGCCGCGCACGCAGCTCTGCATGAAATCCACTTCGCCGCGGTGAGCCGTCAGTTCGGCGGGATTCAGAAGATCGCTGACATCTTCATAGAATACCTCTCTATCCGGGCGGCTTATGTAGCTGTGCTGAATCAGTGAGCACTCATATGAGGCTTTGGTGCCGTTGAATGAGGTGATATATGTCTCGGGAACGCCCCAGGCTATGCGGCGGTTCTCGCTGATGCGGACGGTGGCATCATTGTTCAGCTTGAGAAGCATGGAAGTGTTTGAGAAGGGATTATCCCAATAGTTCATTCCCTCGCCGAATATATCGAGATCCACATTGTCTGTCCAGCCGAACGCCGCCGTCTTTACAGCGTGGGCGCGCGCGGCGGAAAGCACCATTGATGTGGAATGTGTCGGATAAAACATCGGCGGGAGACCCGCCATCAGCTTCCACTTGTCGCCTTCGGTGTACTTGAAAACATTGTACAGCCCCTTCATGTCGTGGTTATACTGGGCTTCCGCATAAACAAGGTCACCCATCTCGCCGGCGGCGTATCTTGTGCGGCAGAATATGGACGCCGGACGGTATATGCCCGTCTCACCCATAGAGTAGGTCAGGCCGGTTTCGGCTGCCAGACGGATGATCTCCTGTATTTCTTCGACCTTCAGCGCCATGGGAACCGCCGAATAGACATGCTTCCCCGACTTTAACGCCTCAATTGCCATCCAGCCGTGGGTGTCTCGCTGTGAGAATATGGCGATCGAGTTAAGTTCATCCGAATGAACAAGGTGGTCAAAGTCGTCGTATATGCGGTCTACATGGAATTTCTCGTCAAACTCTCGGCAGCGCTCCGGGAACTTGTCTGTGATGCCGACGAACTCCACTGCGGGGTGACACTGGAATATCGGCACGAAAGCGCGGCAGAACTGTCCGCAGCCAACGAGACCGATGCGCAGTTTTTCTCTCATAATGTCAATTCCTCAAGGGTATATGTTATATTGTATTTGTATTTATTTCTCTTACTGTCCGTACTATTCCGGCAGGCTGTCGAACTGTGAGCGGTAGAGCGATGCGTAGAATCCCTTGTCCGCTATAAGCGAATCGTGTGTGCCTGTCTCGATAATCCTTCCGTCCCGCATAACAAGTATCTGATCGGCGTTGCGTATGGTACTGAGGCGGTGAGCGATGACGAAGCAGGTCTTGCCCTTCATGAGATTGCGCATTGCCGATTGTATGCGCCGCTCGGTCTGGGTGTCAACGTTGGAAGTCGCTTCATCGAGTATAAGCATTTTCGATTCGATGAGCATGGCGCGGGCTATGGTCAGCAGCTGCTTTTGCCCCTTTGAGATATTTACGGCGTTGTCCGACAGCAAGGTGTCATAGCCCTCGGGCAGTCGTCTGATGAAACCGTGGATTCTGGCTGCTCTTGCGGCTGCCTCCACCTGTTCTCTGGTAACGCCCTGCTTGCCATAGGCTATATTTTCGAATATAGTGCCGTGGAAAAGCCATGTGTCCTGCAGCACCATAGTATACGCGCTCCGCAGACTGTCGCGGGTTACCTGACGGACATCATAACCGTCAACTGTTACGCTGCCAGAGTTGACGTCATAGAAACGCATCAGCAGGTTTATTATCGTGGTCTTTCCGGCGCCGGTGGGTCCGACTATTGCTATCAGTCTGCCGGCATCTGCGGTGAAATTCAGGTCGTGCAGAATCGTTACGCCTTCATCGTAGCCGAAGCTGACACTATTGAATTTGACATCACCTGCAACGTCGGCAAGCTCCACCGCGTCCGTTGCGTCAGCCGGCTCCGGCTCCTGGTCGATGAGACGGAAGACCCGCTCGGCTGCGGCAAAGGCGGACTGCAGTTCGGCAATGATATTGGCAAACTCATTTATAGGTCCCGAGAACTTCCGGGAGTAAAGGACAAATGACGATATGCTGCCAAGTGAGAGTCCGCCGAAAAGATAGAGCAGCGAGCCGAACACGCTTATCATCGCCAGTGAAATATTGTTTATAAAGTTTATGGACGGTCCGGTCATGCTGCCGTAATAGTCGGCTTTAAAGTAAGCATCAACCGCTTCGTTATTGTGCTTGTCGAAACGCTCGATCATCACCGCTTCACGATTGTACGCCTTGGTAGTCTTAAGACCGCTTATCATCTCCTCGGCATAGCCGTTCAATTCGCCCAGCTTCAGCGAACGGTGGCGGAACAATGGACGCACTTTCTTGGTCATGTACCTTGTGAAGAGCAGCGAAATAGGTATCGTCACCGCGAATACCAGAACCAATACCGGCGATATCTGCAGCATCATGAACAGCGATACGCCGACAGTTATCACTGAAGTGGCGATCTGCAGCAGATCATTGGACAGGGATGCGTTTATAGTGTCGATGTCATATGAAATAATACTTATTATCTCACCGGTCTGATGCTTGTCGAAGAAATCGACGGGTAGTGATGTCAGTTTCTCGAACACATCGCGCCGCATCTTATAAACAACTCCCCGGGACAGGTTCAGCATTACTACTGACAGGATATAACCCATCACCGATGAAATTATGTAAAATATCAGCATCAGCCCGGCATAATAGAATACCGTCTTGAAGTCAACCGCTCCGACCCCCGGCTCGATGGCATCAATGGCGCGTCCGGACAAAGTCGGACCCACAAGCGAGAACAGATTCGAACATACTGTAAGCAGAAACGCAAGAAGCATCAGCCACTTGAAGTGAGCCAGATACTTCCAGAGTCTGCCGAGAAGATATCTGCGCGGCAGCCTGGCACGATTTTCAACATCCGCGGCACGGCGTATGGCTCCGGCACTGAAATTACCTCTGTTCATTCAATACCGTCCCCCATCTGTGTCTCGGCAATTTCCCTGTAGCTATCACAGGTCTTCATAAGTTCCTCATGCCTGCCCTGACCTATCACCCTGCCGTCATCGAGGACGATGATTATATCCGCATGCTTGATTGAGCTGACGCGCTGTGCAACTATCACCTTGGTTGAGGCGGTATACTCGCGCAGGGCGGCTCGTAATGACGCATCGGTCTTGTAGTCGAGAGCAGAGCTGCTGTCGTCAAGAATCAGTATGTCCGGCTTGCCGGCAAGTGCTCGGGAAATAAGCAGCCGCTGCTTTTGTCCGCCCGAAAGGTTTGCGCCGCCTACTGTCAGTATATGATCGTAGCCGCCCTCCTTTTCGGAGATAAACTGCTCCGCCTGGGCGGCACGGGCAGCCTCATGCAGATCCTCATCCGGGATATCTCTGCCGAAGCGGATATTTTCCGCTATGGTGTCTGCCGCAAGAAAATCATTCTGAAAAACCACGCCGAACATTGAGTGGAGCCGTTCGTGCGGGATTGAGCGGATATCGCTGCCGTCGATGCGAATTGTACCCTCGTCGACATCGTAGAAACGCATCAACAGGTTGATAATGGTTGACTTGCCGCTGCCGGTGGCTCCGATTATACCCAGTGTCTGACCTTTCTTCAATCCGAAGCTGAGATTTTCGAGATTTGGCTGTTTCTTATTGTATGAAAAGGTAATATTATCAAATTCGATGTGTAAATCCGATTCAACCGTCGGTGAATCTATTATATCCAGCTCATGACCGGCATCCATGACCTCCTGAATACGCCGTGCGGAAGCGGCGCCTCTGGAATACATCATGAACATACGGGTAACCATCATCAGGGCATTGAGAATTATCGTAAAGTAGCTAAGGAAAGCGATAATCTTGCCCGGCTTTGTAAGACCCGCATTTACCCGGAAAGCGCCTAAAACAACCACCGCGGTCAAGCCTGTGTTCAGAAGAAGATTCATGACCGGGTTTGTTATGTTCATCACCATGCCTGCATTTTTATCGCGGCGCACCACATCCCGGTTAACCTCGTCAAAGCGCTCCCGTTCATAATCGGTCTTGGAAAGTGCTTTGATAACCCGGACGCCGGTCATATTCTCCTGAACTTTGCGAACTATGCCGTCAACCGCGGTCTGAACATCGGTATAAAGGGGTACGCCTTTTGATGTGACGAAGTATACCACCAGCGCCAGCAGAGGAAGCACACCGAGCAGAACCAATGTCAGAACCGGCTCGAGAAACAGCGTGACCATTATGCCGCCGATGAGCAGAATCGGCGCACGCACGCCGATACGCTGCATGCCGCCCACCATATTGTGAACATGGTAGGTGTCTGATGTAAGACGCGACAGCAGCGACGGTATTGTGAAGCTGTCGGTCTGATTGCAGGACAGGTGTTCAATCTTTGCAAATAAATCATGTCGCAGGCTGCATGTAAAGTTGCGTGCAACCTTTGACGCCATTCGGTTGGCTATGATATTGCCAAGTACGCATATTATAGCACACAGGAACATCATGCCGCCCCATATGAAAACGTTTCGTACGCTCCCGGTTGGAACTACATTGTCAATTATATGAGAGAGTATATACGGCAGCGCCAAGTCGGTTATGGTGCCTATAAACTTGACAAGCAAGCCCAAGCACATAATGGGCAGATGAGGTTTAATATACCTCAGCACCATTCTCATAGGCTCTCACCTCACATATCGTTATAGTATCAGCTTTGGCAGGTTACTCGGAATCCGAATCCTTTTCTTCCCTGCCGTCGACATAGTTCATGGCACGTTCCATGACCTGCTGAAGCATATTGATCATGTGTTCCCGCATTTCATCGGTGTAACCCTCGGTTATATATGCGTTCCAGTCGCCGAGAACCTGACATACCAGAGGCAAAATGTCGTATGCCTTCTGTGTCGGGTATACTTCGGTTATACGGCGGTTGGTTGCGCACATACGGCGCTCAATATAGCCATTATTCTCCAGCTTAGCCACCTGGCGCGCAACATTGCTTTTGTTGACATATATTGCCTTCGCCAAACCCTCCTGCGAAATGCCGGGATTGCGGCAGACATTCAGGATATATGCGTATTGATAACCGCTTAGACCCGTCCCCTCAAAGCGGTCGTTGCGAAATTGTGTGGCACAGCGCGAAATCACGCTGATACATCTCATAAGTGTCATTCATCCTGCCTCCTCCCATGTAACCAAACAGTAAAAAACTCTTGTGTTGCCTGCGCAACTCTCAGGTTGAATTATAGCAGACACAGGTTATTTTGTCAAGAAAAACTAAACTAATTAAAGGACTGTTTGAAATTTTATTTCAATTCCGCCCGCACGGTTTGAAACATGTTTTTCGGTGCCGGCGTTTATTATACAGCGTAAATTCCCAATTTAAGTGCAATCACAATTGCAATTTTTGCAGTAACTTTGAGAATTTACCCAGCCGTATAAATCCCCGGAAATCTTGAATTTCTTGTTTTTTGCATTGACAAACAAATATACTTGTGCTATAATCACTAATCAAAATTCCGCAATTCATCGCAGTCCGTGGAACGCATAATCCTCACCTGCTGAACCGGAAAATGAAAGGAAGGCAATAATTATGTATCAGCTGTCTAAAAAGCTCCGCGCAGGAGTCGTAGGTGCAACCGGTATGGTCGGACAGCGTTTTCTGACGCTGCTTGCCGAACATCCTTTCTTTGAGGTCACTGCCCTTGCAGCGAGCCCCCGTTCGGCGGGCAAGACTTACGAAGAGGCTCTCGAAGGACGTTGGCGCATCGCCGAACCCATGCCCGATAAAATCAAGGACATGGTAGTTATAGATGCTTCCAACGCCGACGCCCTTGCCGACGCCTGCGATTTTGTTTTCTGTGCCGTTGACATGAAGAAGGATCAGGTAATTGAGCTTGAGAATTCTTATGCAAAGGCAGAACTGCCCGTAGTGTCAAACAACTCCGCCAACCGCTGGACTCCCGATGTTCCTATGATCATCCCCGAGATTAACGATGCCCACCTCGCCGTCATTGAGAACCAGAAAAAGCGTCTGGGTACCGCCCGGGGCTTCATCGCCGTAAAGCCAAACTGCTCTATACAGTCCTATGTTCCGCAGCTCACCCCGCTGCTGAAATATGAGCCCACCAACATTGTCGCCACCACATATCAGGCGATTTCAGGCGCCGGCAAGTCCTTCAAGGAGTGGCCGGAGATGGTCGACAATGTTATACCCTACATCGGCGGCGAGGAGGAGAAATCCGAGAAGGAACCGCTGCGCGTCTGGGGGCATATCGAAAACGGCACGATTGTCGCTGCTTCCTCTCCTCTTATCACCACCCAGTGTATCCGTGTTCCGGCAACCGACGGCCATATGGCTGCCGTATTTATGAGCTTCAAGAAAAAACCTTCCAAAGAAGAGATTCTTGCCGAGTGGGCATCATTTGCCGGTCTGCCTCAGAAGCTGGAGCTTCCATCCGCTCCGAAGCCGTTTATCACCTATTTCGACGAGGAGAACCGTCCTCAGACCGGACTTGACAGAATGATCGGCGGCGGCATGGGCATATCCTGCGGCCGTCTGCGCGAGGACACTCTGTTTGACTATAAGTTTGTAGGTCTCTCCCACAATACTCTCCGCGGCGCTGCCGGCGGCGGTGTGCTTACCGCTGAGCTCCTTGCCGCTCTCGGTTACTTCGGCTGACACTGACAATATATAAGATGATCAAAGCGCGACGGGTAAAACCGTCGCGCTTTTTCATTGTTATGCATCATATGTCGTGCGTTATGCCGCGAGTGACTGACTAATCGGCGGCAGGATGATTGCATATATAATCAAGAATTTTCATCTTGCTACGCCGTATCTCACATGGTATAATATAGAAACAAGATGTAGGTATCCAATTAAATACATAACACAAGGAGAAACATCATGCAGAAATATCAGGGTCAGTGGACTCCCGAACAGGCTTGGGAGTGGTATAATACACAGCCGTGGATACGCGGCTTCAACGGTTATCCGTCGAACTGCGTCAACCGTATCGCCATGTGGCAGAAATATAACCATGAGGAGGTAGCCAAGCAGATTGATTATGAGTTCGGACTTGCAGAAGAACTTGGATTCAACGCGGTACGCTGCTTCGTCCAGTTTGAGCCCTGGTACTATGAGCACGACAGTTTTATGGCTAATCTTGAGGAGTATTTCACCATGGCGGATGCCCACGGCATCCGTGTAATGCTCGTATTGGGCAACGACTGCACCGTGGCGAAATCCCGCTTCAAGCCGGCGGTGTTCGGCGAGCAGAAGATAGACTGGGGCTATCACAGCGGCATCAAGGGCGGGCAGCATGCCGGTGACTATACCGAAGCAGGCTATCAGCTGCTTGACGATCCGGAAATCGGTCCGAAATACTTTGATATGGTTGACGAGTTCGCCAAGAAATACGGTCAGGACGACCGTTTACAGATTTGGGACATCTGGAACGAATACGGCAACAGCCACCGCGGCATAATGAGCCTCCCCGCCCTGCTGCAATTCGCCGATATACTCCGCTCCAACCGTGTCAAGCAGCCTATCACTGCAGGTCCGCTCAATACGCCCGAGCTGCGCGATCCCTGCCACGAGCTGTCGGATATAATCAGCTTTCACTATTATGGTCCCAATGAAGGCGTTATTCCGATGATAGAGGAGCTTCGCGAACGCTGGGGACGCCCGCTGCTTAATACCGAATGGCTCAACCGCATCGGCAGAAACACGGTTGACTACCAGTTCCCTCTCTACTATCTTGAGAGAATCGGCTCCTATAACTGGGGGCTGATTCAGGGCTATTCGCAGACATTTGAGCCCTGGGGCGGCTACTACATCCGTCAGTCCAAGGGTGAGGAGCTCGACCTTACTCTCTGGCAGCATGACCTGTACCGCTTCAACGGTCTGCCCTACATTCCGGCGGAGACAAAGCTGATCAGACGGTTCTGTGACCTCGCCGATGCACGCGACCGTAAGGCGGGTATATTGATTTAATAATTGAGGAAACTGATGCGGGCAGTGCCGTTTTGACACTGCCCGCATTTTATCTGATTGTAATCTTTCGTTAAGAATTAAATTGCAATAGCAAGTTGAAATAGTTCACGAAGAATTTACGGTAGAGAACGACTTTTGCTTTTGAGCGAGGAGCGCAGCGACGAGGGAAAAAGCAAAAGTCTCGGCGCGTGTCGTGTCAGGC
>JAAZAV010000015.1 GCA_012514145.1 Clostridiales bacterium
ATATCTTCTCACCTGTATCCTACAGAATCAACCTCGTCAGACCTGCGATAAAATAACAGGCAATAAGAATTAACACCCGACATCTTCTGAACTGTTCCGACAGAAAATGATGATGTAAAACCGGCGCCCCCGTGCAAACGGGGGCGCCGTGTTTGTTGTTTACTATGGTTATAAAAGAGATTACATCAGAAACCGGAAACCGTCTCGGTCAGACTGTCAATCTTCTCCTGCCAGGCGGCGATATTTTCAGCTATGGCGGATGTGATGTTTTCAGAGGCGCCGATGAGGTTTATTGGAGTTGAGGCGAAAATCCGGGAATAGCAGCTCACAAAATCATAGCGGGCGCTCTCGCATATAATATCGAGCATCTGTCCGGTTACGGTATCGGAGGCATATTTTGTCTTGAGAGCGAGTTCATAATACACCGGCCGCACATTGAGATAGGATTCGGCGTTCAGCGCCTCCAGCATCAGCGCGCTGTTATCCGCACTCGGCACCACCAGCGGTATGGCGCAGATCTCGGCGACCGTCTCGGTCAGGTATTTCTCCTGGCTTTCATCGAATTTCGCAACCGGGATTATTCCGTAGCCATCCATCTCGCGGAGTATCGCGCCGCCCGCCAGCGAGAGACGGTGCGTCATGAACATGGCATGATCGCCGGCGAAGAGGGTACACTGCTCGGTGTAGTCAAGGTCGGTTTTCGTGTTGAGATACCAGTCGCTCTTATACAGATTGTAGATAAGCTCATTCACCTTGACCAGCCTGTCGTTCGCTTCGTTGAAGATGATTCTGCCGTTTTCACGGGATGTCAGCTTCACACCCATGGAGAATGCAGCTATACGGATGTAGTCCTCGGTGGACACAAGACCGACCAGGTCATTGCCGTCGATAACATCGTTGCCGTCCAGATCGCTTGTGACATTGCTGCAGATCTCATGGAAACGGTCATATATCCAGCTTCCGTCCAGCACCAGCGAATAGAGGTCGCCGATATTGTGTGATTCGGCTAAATTTTTATTGAAAAATGTTACGACGCTCCACGCGGTGTTCAGCAGTCCGTAAGAGCCGGCGGCAAGGTATTGCCTCCCGGCAATTTCGAGCTCGGAATTGACGCCGTCATACCACCAGGGCGCGGAGAAATCGATGTAATCAACTCCGTTTAGGTCGGTGAATACATTCGCCGATATGAGGGGAGTGATATATGAGACGCTGCCAACAAGCAGATCATAATCGCCGCTCCCCGCCATTACGCTTCCGGTGATTGCGGTGCGGACATCCGCCATGCCCGCCATGTAGCCGTTGAATATCAGGTAGTTTATCTCACAGTTGAAACGCTCGGATATGCTCTGATTCCGCAGGAACACGGCGCTGTCAACAATCTCGCCGGAATCCTCGGCGTTGTAGAAGCTCTGCCACTGTTCAGCCGCGGTCAGAACATTGACTTCGGCGCCGTCCATGTCGGTTTCGAGCAGACTGTCCGCCCAGCGCGAGGTGGTAGTCAGTTCGGTGGTTTCCGGCGTGGTGGCTGTGGAGACCCGGCTCTGCCCGGCGCCGCCACCCGAGCAAGCAGCGCACAATGCTATGGCAGCGAATACAAGCAAAAGTGATATAGACTTTTTCATAACAAGCAAATCCCCCTTACAAACATGTCCGGCGGTAAATTTTCGTCTTGACACCGTATATTCTATAATATCCGAATGCCGCCGTCAAGTACGATATTCGCTGTTCGTTGCTTAAAACCGACCGCGCGGACAAAAACGCCGCCGCAAACAATCGGAGATATAACTTCTGACTGTTTACGGCGGCTAATATTCAATTTTCAGTCAATCGGTTAATGTGCTTATTTCTTTTTCTTGGAGATAACAGCGAGGGAAGCAGCCGAGGTAACGGCAGCTACCGAGATAACCGAGAGAATATCAAAGGTCTGAGGAGCGGCGGGCTTTGTCGCTGCGGGAGCGGCGGTGGTGGTCTCAACTACCGGGTCGCCCTCTACGAATGTAATCTCGGAGATGGAGCCGGACTGATCGTTGGTGAACTGGAAGTAAATGGTGTGGATACCGCCGGGAACCTTAATGTCGAAGTCGGTGTTCTTGGTGACGCTCTTGATGTCCCATCCGCCGGTGTTCTTTATAGCGAGCTTGGCAGCCGGAGTGCCCTTGTAGTCGTCAATGAATACAGAGAGAGTGGTCTCGGTGGAGCCGGCATAGCCGAACTTCATGCTGCAGGCCTTGGCGCCGTTCTTGCCGAAGTCAAGGTCCTTGAAAACTACGATGTCGTTAAGTGAGGAGTAGCCGCAGCCGTAGCCTTCAACATACTGAATGGGCTTGCCCGAGCCGCCCTTATCCTGGGTGGTGGCGTCATCGATGTAGGTGATGTTCTTGTCAACAACGATGGTTTTGAACGCGTCGGTTGCGCCGAGTACGTTCACTGTGAGCGTGCAGAGAATCAGAAGAGCCATTGCGATTGCGATAAGTTTCTTCATTGGTAAATACCTCCAAATAAATATTCGCATTATGCGCTCATCATGCGATAGCACATACTAACACATAAAAATGTACAAATAAAATACATAATATTGAATAAGTGTTAATGATAGTGAGATTGTGATCAAAAAACTACAATTTTCCGATGCAAAGCGGCTGAAATATGAAAACATATTTTCAATATTGCCTGATAGCAGGCTCCGGTGCAAAATATCAGCAAAATGATTAAAAATCAGAAATTTGGGGAATGCGCATATATATACATTATATGCGTGAAATATGGTGTAGGCAGCGTTGTGTGCAGTGTAATAATCAAAGATAATCATGCCCCTCCAGCCCCAGCAGAGCGCGTTTATTCTCAATGCCGCCGCCGTAGCCGGTGAGCTTTCCTCCCGCGCCGACCAAACGATGGCAGGGAATCAGTATGCACAGAGGGTTGCCGCCCACAGCGCCTCCCACAGCCCGCGCAGACATGACGGGAATTCCGCGCCTCGCGGCAAGAGTTTTTGCGATCTCGCCGTAGGTCATCGTTTCGCCGTAGGGGATTTTGCTGACGATTTCCAGCACTTCTCGCCTGAAATCACTGATATCGTCAAGCAGATATTCCGGCGTGAAGGAGGGAATACCGCCGGCGAAATATTCGTCAAGCCACGCCGCCGCCTCGCCAAATACGGGCAGATTCGTATATGTGCGGGTTTTATCGTTAAAATATTCCGCATCCTGTGAGCCGTCAAAGAAAAGCCCCGTAAGCCGGTTCGTTTCGCATTCGGCGAACAGCAGAATATCCGAAAAACCATGCGGAGTTCTATATATCTGCATACAGATTCGGTTATCCATCGATGTAATAATCCTCAGGCTATAAAATTTGTTTGCACATTCGGACAGTGATTGCGCCGAACGGGCAATATCAGAAGTGCGGCATACCCTTTTTTGCCGCTCCAAAGCCATATGTACGATAATCTGTGAAAACACGGCTTGACAAGCGCCGCCGGGTTATATTAAAATATAACAGTAACAGCTTGAAACAGCGGCAGTAAAAATCCGGATAGATTCGAAAAGCGTTTCCCAAAGCCAATGACAAACAACGAAATGGAGCACAATAGAAATGAAAACAACGAAACAGATCCTGTCGATATTGCTTCTCATTGCAATGATACTCACGGCGGCGTCATGCGGCTCGGGAGGCGACAAAAAGACGGTGATATCCGACACCACCGCGGCGGAAACGGCGGCAGAGGAAGAAGGCGAGAAGGAGATACCCGACGATCTCCCGGCAGCCGATTTCGAGGGCTATGTGTTCCGGATCGGTGTCACAAATGTTAATTCACTTGACAAGCAGGTCATAGTCGAGACCGAAACCGGGGATGTGGTAGATGACGCGGTTTACACTTCAAATGTCATGGTGGAGGAGCGCTTCAACGTCGATCTCAAGGCGCTCATTGTCGCAGCGGCAACCGATGTCAACATAGTCAAGGCGGCGGTGCTTGCCGGGGAGGACGCATACGACCTTTTCACCTCCCATGATATCAGCATGGGCAACGTGGCGCTGGAGGGAATATTCCGAAATGTCCGCGCGCTGCCATATCTTGATTTCAGCAAGCCCTGGTGGCCGGAGCATACCGTGGATTCGCTGACGGTCAATGACTGCATGGTGCTCTTTGCCAACTACAACAGCTACGACAATCTCTACCAGACCCGCGCCACCTTCGTAAATATGGACATAATCGCCGACTACGGCATGGAGATGCCATACGGCATGGTGGACGACGGCAGCTGGACGCTTGACGCTCTTTTCGGTATGGCGGAGAATGTTTACGACGATGTAAATGGCAACGCCGAGCGGGACGAGGAGGACATTTACGGCATGTCCACCACCCACTCCATGTATGCAACACAGGAGTCCTTCGGAATTACTCCCATAATCAAGGACGAGGAGGGCAGGCTGATATTCGACATCTACAACGAGAAGACCATAACCCTGGTGGAGAAATTCTATCGTTTCCTCTTTGAGACACAGGGCGGTCATGTGCGCAAAACCGACCTTAACAAGATGTTCGTTGCCGGCAAGTCGATGACTTTGTTCACGCCGCTGAGTATCTGCACCACGGCGCTGCGCGATACCGAGGTGGACTACGGCATTCTTCCCATGCCAAAATTCGATGAGGCGCAGGACGGCTATATCAGCGGCAGCACCGCCCGCCCCTTCGGTGTGCCCCTCACCGCGCAGAATGACGAGCGGCTGGGCATTATAACCGAGGCGATGTCGGCATACGGCTACAAGATTATACGTCCGGCGTATTTCGAAATCGCGCTGAAGGACAAATATTCCTACGATATTGACTCCAAGCGTATGCTCACCATCATTGGCGACAACATAATTCTCGACTTCTCATATATCTTCTCAAATTACGGCGGATTCTCCTGGACGCTGATGAAAATGATGGAGAACAAGACCACCGATTTCGCCTCCTGGTACGACACCAACTACCCGGCGGCTCAGAAGCAGCTGGAAAAGGTTCAGGCATACTTCGACCGGCTCGCCGACGAGATGTAACCTTGCGGACGCAGCAAGCGTGGTGTTACACCCGCGCAAAACGCCGGAATATAGGGCTTCGAGGAACATACAACAACATCGGTTTAAGAAAAACTATTTCTCCGTGTCGTTTTCTTTGACATAATCACCCACAATATTCCCGAAAAACTCAACGGCGCCGGCAATCTCAGACTCATTGGGACGACGCTTGGAGATGCCGCCGATCAGTTTGAAGGGTCCGAAGTCGCTGAAACCGTTACAGCCGTAGCGCCCGAGAATGACGCAGCCCTTTTCCTCGGCTGTTCGGCGAATCCCCGTCGAATAGTCACCGATTTTAATTCCGCAGGTGTAGAGAAAGAATACATTCTTGGACTCGGGCAGTTTGCGAGCCACATATTCGGATATGCGCTGATAAAAATTGCCGGCGGCGATACCCGAGGCTATGCCGATTATGTCATACTCGCTCAGGTCAACTCCCTCCGCCTCGTCGACGGGCAGGCAGCTAAGGGAATATTCGTCTCCGAATCGCTCGGAGATGGCTTTGACAAGTTTCTTTGTGTTTCCGTGGTGCGTAGATTCATAGATTATAATTATTTTCATGTTCACCCTAAACGCTCCTTTGTTAAGTAAGATATGCCTTAATTATAGTTATATCATTCCCGAAAATCAAGCGATAAATTGAGATTTTCAGATAAAAATATAAGAGAGACCTACTGAACGCCGCAGCTAATGCCGCCCGCAAGGCAGGTCTCTATTATTTTGGCGAACAGGTCATTGACACATGCACGGGCTCGGTGTATAATCAATGGCAACAAAGAATTAACGAAGGTTGGTTCAAATGCGCAATAGTGGGCAACATCCCCAACCGGTCATCGGCCATAGGATCCCGCGAGCCGGCGGTAGAGAAACAGCTCGAAGAACTTCTGGCTGCCATATGGGAGCTTGGCTGAAAACCACATGGAAGAACGAACAAAACCTATTCAGGAGGGATATAATGGTTACTTTTATAGACATTCACACCCACGCCTACCGCATTACGCCGCCGGTCTACCGCTTTTGCACCCCGGAACAGCTGATACGGCGTTACGATGAAATGAAGGTTGAAACGGCGGTGCTGCTGCCGGTGGTTAATCCGGAAATATACTTTCCCCAGGCGGTTGAGGACGTGATCGAGATGAGCGAACGCTATCCCGGCCGTTTCGTTCCCTACTGCAACATAGACCCCCGCGCCATGAATAACTCCCCCTTTTCGCCGCTGGATCAGGTGCTTGAATACTACAAAGGACTGGGCTGCAAGGGTGTGGGCGAGATAATGCCCTCGATGGAGCTTATGGATTACCGGGTGCAGAACCTTTTCGCCTGTGCGGAAAAGGTGGGGCTGCCGGTGGTATACGACGGCACCGGTCAGAGGGAGGGCGATTTCGGACTCTACGACGACCCGGGACTGCCTCAGCTGGAATACTGCCTGATGGCGTTCCCCAACCTCAAAATTTTCGGACACGGACCGGTTTTCTGGAGCGAGATTTCCAAGCTGGACACTGTGGGCGAGCGCTGTTTCTTCTTCAAGCCCTTCGGCGGTCAGGTAGGACGTCTGCCCAAGACGCCGATAACCGAGGAGGGCGCGGTGCCAAAGCTGATGCGCCTGTACCCCAATCTTATGGGCGACCTGTCGGATTTCACGGCTTACAACGCCATAGCCCGGGATGAAAACTACGGTCCCCGCTTTCTCACCGAGTTTCAGGACAGGCTCTTCTTCGGCACCGACATGTGCTTCGACGGTATGAGGGTGGAACTGGACAAACTGTTGATTTCCTGGGCGGAGACGGGAAAGATAAGCAAAACCGTATTCCGCAAGATTGCCTACGACAACGCCGTCAAACTGCTGGATCTGTGACGGGGTATTAGCCGTATGATAACATCGGAGGATATTTCCGCGGCGTTGGCTGAACTGGGGGTAAGGGCGGGGGATATCTGCCTCTTCCATTCGTCATATAAAAGCCTCGGTCCCGTGGACGGCGGAGCTGCGGCGGTGATCGCAGGATTTGAGTCGCTGCTTGGTAGGGAAGGCACTCTCGTCGTTCCCACCCTGTCGCAGGTGGATTTCAAAAACTCCTACAAAACCTGGTACATGGACAAGCCCAGCGACGTGGGCTGGCTCACCGAATATTTCCGCAAGCAGCCCTATGTCTACCGCTCGAATCAGGAGACACACTCGGTGGCGGCGCGGGGCAAGTCAGCGTATGAACTGACATACGAGCACACCGCCGGCAGCCCGCGGCTCTGTCCCTTCGGCGAATACGCCTTCTGTAACACCTCCCCCTGGCAAAAGATGTACGACCGCAACGCGAAGGTTGTATTTATCGGCGTGAGTATGCGTTATCATACCATGAAGCATATGCATGAGGGTATATTCCTTGAGAGCCTGCTTGACGCCATACCCGAACCCCAAAAAGCCCGCGCCGATGAACTTCGCGGGAAACTGCGGAAATTCGGCGTCGAGGGACTCTGGCCCTTCTATGATGCCGTCGCCATGCAGGCGGCGCTTGAGGAGGCGGGATTGGTGCGTCATACGACCTGCGGCGAGGCGGAGCTGCTCTGCGTCGAAGCCCGCCCCTCTTCGGACGAGGCGCTGAGACTGCTGAACGCTACCCCCGAGCGCTTCATCGGTCAGAGAGAGATGCTCGAATGGATAGCCGAGGCAAGGGCACTTGCCGCAGACATATAATAATAAAAGCGAACAGCAGACACAAAATATACAAAAGACACAAATAAAACAGTCCCCTTCGGAGCAGACACTCGAAATTAAATTTACGAGACTGTTCAAAGGGGACTGTTTTCGTATATTACGCCTGCAAATCAGTCACAACCCAAATCGGTTCACAGAACATCGCCGTATATCAGTTCGGAATTGTGCCACGGATAACGGACGCCCTTGCGCACGCACTCTATGAAGTCATAGAATTTGCAATAATCCTGAAGATCATGGCTGTGCGGACCGTATCTGAAATTCTGGGCTATATGATCGCCGACGCCGAGGAATTCGTAAACTTCCCTTGCGGCCTTGTATGTGAGATAGCAGCCCCGGGGATTCGCCCAGACATCGTCCATGGATATAGTCTCGAGCAGATATCTCGGCGCAATTGCCGCCTTGAGAAAGTGCATATCAAAGGGCAGTTCGGTTTCCCGTCCCACATAGTCCTTCATATCGGGTCCCAGCCAGTAGGGTATGACGCGGATAAGATCGGCAAGGGTCTCGCAGCGCGGATCCAGCAAGCCGTATTTTTTGATGGTTTCCTCGTCGGCATACTGTTCGTATCTGAAGCAGCCGCTTCCGGCAGCGCCTGAACACGCGGACTGAATGAATTTAATCCTTTCGTCTGTCGCCGCCGCCAGAAGGGTGGTCTTTCCGCCCCTTGAAAGCCCCGCGATTGCGATACAGTCGGTGTCGACGAAACTCATACCGCAAAGGGCGTCGACGCAGCGCTGATAACCCCACGCCCATGCGGCGATCGTGCTGAACGTGCCGTCAGGATAAACATTGAATAAACCGTAGTCCCGCTCAACCCGGTAATTGTCGGCGGAGAGCATATTGCGGTTGAATACGGCGGCGATAAAGCCCCGCCGGTTCGCCTCTTTTATTTTCTCATCGTTGAACCCGAACAGGTCGCCGCAGATCACGACCGGGCATTTGCCTTCAATCTCCGGACGGTGAAGCTGCATGGGAAAAGAAATCTGTTTTTCCGCGGTTCCGGCGGTGATAAGATAGCAGGACGCATACATATGCCGGCATGAGAAAACCTCCGGCTTCGGCGGCATCCCTCCGAACAGCAGCGGTACCGAGTTCTCAAGAATATGCTCCCGCTGTTCAGCCCACCTGGCGGGAGAATCGAACCTTCCGCCCTTTCCGTCCGAGAAAAGATCCGGCAGCGGACCCAAAATCTTGTCGAGTGAAGTGTCGTTGTAAGTCATGTTTGCATCACCTTTCTGAATAATATATCGCGCACGCGTATATGCACATAGCATATGCACATATTCGAAGGAAAGAGAGTCAATGAATTGCAGAGCGGGATTTTATGCGGCTTTGTCAAGGTCGGCAGGCAGGGTGATAAGCTGTCCAAGCCGCACCACCTGCGGACTGATATATATCCGGTCGTCAATACCGTAATCAACCAGTTTGCTTTCGTTGTGGTAGTCGTTGGCGACACCCGGAGCTTTCAGGTTCACAACTCCGTCTCCGCTGTAACGGCTTATTATCACCTCGCCGCCGTCAATCTCGATGACGGTCATGGTGAGGGTGGTCTCAGCCCGGGGATTGCAGAGGGTGTAGTAGCCGGTGTAGCCCGCGTTGAAGTAGGTGAAACCCAGGGTCTCGGGGGCGAACAGGTTGTTTTCGTCACGGCTGTCGCGGTGAGACACCCATATGGTGTCGCCCTTCCCAAGATAAATCGAGGAGCCGCCCAGATAGTCATCCCAGCCGTTGTTGTGGTTGTGACCGAAGATGAAGAAGATATTCAGTCCGGCTTTCGAGGCGCGCTGCAGCTCGTCGAAGATATAGTAACCCCACTGACCGTCACCCTGCAGATAGGTGCGCATGCTGCAGTGAAGCTGCAGGTGTGACAGAATGAATATGGGGCGGGTGAAGCCTTCCGCCAGTTTCGCATCGAGATATTCCCGCAGGCGTTTTCCCACGGCCTCGGTGCGCTCCCGCTCATCGTTATACCAGTCGTAGTCCGCCTCGTGAATGACAAACACCCCGTAGCGTCCCTCATCTGCTCTCTTATTGTTCGGAGCGGTATGGGGGTCGTTGCTGCCTGCGGGGGACAGCCCGTCGATGTCGATAAAGTCGTGATTGCCCTGCAGCATAACCATGTGCCCGGTCTTAAGGGAGGGGAACCAGGCGCGGATGTAGGTGTTCAAAGCATTGAATCCATCGCGCGAGCCTTCGAAATCGCCGGTGTAGTCGCCGCAGAAGAAGAAGGCATCGGGAGTGTCATAACCGGCATCGCGTATCCGGTCGGTTATGGCCTTGACCTGCAGAAGCCCCTTTGTATGGCTTTCGGGATTCTGAAAGTCGGAACCGGCGATGATAATCACAGGCTCCTCGTCGGGAGAAGGAGCGGCTCCGACCAAGGTTACCCTTTCTTCGGCAGTTTCGGTGATATCTGAGCCGTCCGAATCAGCCGCAGAAATGTCGGAGTTTTTCGCCGGCTCAGGTGAACTGCCGTCAGTCAGAACGGTCGACCCGATATAAACAGACTCACCCTCACCGGCACAGCAATTGAAGAGGGTCAGCACAAGGACGGTCAACAGAGCGGCTCCGATCAGGGCGAGTGATTTTTTCATTATTTATTCGTTGATCTTCGCGATGAGAGCCTTGCGGAGAACCTGCGGATCGCAGTTGCCCTTGAGTTGTCTCATGCATTTGCCGAAGAGAGCCATAAGCGCCTTTTCCTTGCCGCCCTTATAGTCGGCGACCGACTTCGGATCGGCGGCAACCACCTCGGCTACCACCTTGTCGATAAGATCGGTGTCGGTGGAGATAATCAAACCCTCAGAAGCGGCATATTCGGCGGGAGAGACTGTCCCATCGTCGAACATGGCGTCGAGAATCTTCCTGCCGTTGACGCGGCTCACCTTGCTGTCGGATACAAGCTTTATAAGCTCACCAAGCGCATTGCCGTCAAGCTTCAGTTGGTCGTAGGTTATGCCGCGCACACCCAGAATGCTCATTACCTCGGAGGTTATCCAGTTTACGCAGTCCTTGGGGTTGCCGGTCACTTTGCAGGCGGCTTCGAAGCACTCGCAGAGGGCGATGCTCTCGGTGAGGCGGCGGGCGTCGTATTCGCTCAGCCCCAGTTCGGTCGTATAGCGCTCAAAGCGAACCTCGGGGAACTCGGGCAGGGAGGATTTTATCCCGTCATACCATTTGTCGTCGATAACCACAGGCATAACATTTGGATCGGGGAAATAGCGGTAATCGCCGGCGGTTTCCTTTGTGCGCATGGCGAAGCTCATGCCTTTTATGTCGTCCCAGCGGCGGGTCTCCTGAACCAACTCCTCGGTGCCGTTCTCGATGGCGTCGATGTGCCGGAAGGTCTCGTAGTCTATCGCGCGCTTGATAGCCTCGATGGAGTTCATGTTCTTCATCTCGGAGCGCACACCGAGCACATTGCTGCCCTCGGGGCGGACCGACAGGTTGACATCGCAGCGCATGGTTCCGTGAGCCATCTCGCACTCGGCGACACGGGCGTAACGGAGCAGAGTCTTGAGCCGGTCTAAATACGCCTCGACCTCCTCGGCAGAGGAAAGGTCGGGCTCGGATACTATCTCGATAAGCGGCACGCTGGTGCGGTTGAAATCGATGTGGGTGGTGTCTTCCCGAATGTCGTGTACCAGCTTGCCGGCGTCCTCCTCCATGTGAATCTGCTTGATTCGGATGCCCTTTTTGCCCGTGGAGGTTTTAATCTCCACAAGACCCTTTACCGCTATCGGCGCGAACCACTGGGTGGTCTGAAAAGCGGAGGGCAGGTCGGGGTAGTAGTAGTTCTTCTTGTCAAATGTGGTGGTGCGGTTGATATGACAGTTCAGCATCATACCCGCCTTCATGCCGAAGTCTATGACCCGCTTGTTCACCACCGGCAGCATACCCGGCATTCCGCAGCAGGCGGGGCAGACATGCATGTTCGGCTCGGTGCCGTAGGAACCGGCGGAGCAGGAGCAGAATATCTTCGAGTCGGTAGCCAGCTCAACGTGAACCTCAAGGCCGATAACCGTTTCGTACTTCATTTATTTGCCCTCGCTTTCGGTGATTTTTGCCGCCGCGGCAAGCAGTGAGCCGTCCGAAAAGGCTCTGCCTATCAGCTGAACCGAGCCGCAGACCACAGCCGGCAGACCGGTTATCGACGCGGGAGCGGTGAATCGGTTCTCGGTATAAACGGCGTATTTGTCGGCGCGTATCTCCTCGCCGTAGCTTAGAGCCGAACAGGCGGGCAGGAGAACCGCATCGTATTCGCTAAACAGTTCGGCGAAAGCCTCGACAATGAGACGGCGTATTCGCAGCGCCTTGTCATACTGCTTATTGTATTTGTCGGCAGAGAGTGTCTCGGAGCCGAAAATTATAACCGACTTGATGAGCTCGCCGAATGCCTCGGTGCGGCTGTTGGTGTAGAGTTCGTCGATGCCGGAAAAATTCTCGGCGCGGTAGCCGTACTTCACGCCGTCATAGCGGGAGACGTTGTTGCAGACCTCGGCGCTCATGAGTATGTTCCAGGCGATGTTTGAGACGGCAATAATATCGCTCTCGACCTTGACGACTTCGATCCCGGCAGCCTCGGCGGACGCAGTGAACGCGGCAAGTTTCCCCTTCACATCCTCGTTTGTGCCCTCGGTCAGATTGACCGGGAGGGCGATGCGCTTTATCGGAACGGCGGCAGTCTTTGCAGTCTCGCACACCGCTTCGGGGTGGGAGGTGCCGTCCTTGTCGTCGTGACCGGCGATGACCGCGAAAATTTCCGAGACGGCGGCGGTGTCATTCGCCATAATGCTCACGGTGTCCCCCGAGCAGGCCGCGGGAATCACCCCGAAGCGCGAGACGGTGCCGTAGGTGGGTTTTAACGATATCAGACCGTTCTGTGCGGCGGCGCGGCGGGGATAACCGTTTACGTCAAGGGTTATGACTGCGGAAACCTCACCGGCTTTAAGCAGCTCTGCGGCCGCATTTGAGAGCTTCCCGTCAGTTTCAACCGCGCCGAAATAGGAGGTTTCGCCAAGCAAATCCACGGCGAACTCGCCCACATTTGCCTTGCCGGCAAGGGTAAAGCCGGCATTATCGAGACGGGTCAGCACCTCGGCGCCGAACAGGCTCATATAGCCCTTTAGCATTCTGGAGCCGGCGGTGGTGGGCAGCGAAGATGTGAGAATCATGTCATCCGCCGCTATCCTGCGGGAGATGTCAGCCGATTTCGCAGCCGGGTTTTCGGATATATATAGTTTCATATAAATTTGATCCTTTTTTGCGCTCATTCGAGGACGCGGGGAACGCACCAGTAGCCCTCGTCGGTTTCGGGAGCGGCTGCCTGAAGCGCCTCGCGGGTGAAGAGCTGAACCGCCTTGTCCTCACGGACAACGGTCATAATAGGCATAACGTGAACCATGCGCTCGGTATCGGCGGTGTCGAAACGGTAAAGCCGTTCAAGCTCAGCATCCCGGGCGGCGAAGAAGGCGATTATTTCTTCCCTCTGCCTGTCGGTCAGGCTGAGCTGGTTAATCTGTTCTAAACTTATTAAATAACCAAGTGTCAATTTAATTTCCTCCGTCAGTCTCTGACCTTTATGTGGACTTCGCGGAGCTGCAGTTCGGTGACCTCGCTCGGTGCGCCCATCATAAGGTCCTGCGCGTTTCCGTTCAGCGGGAAGGCTATGACGTCGCGAATGGTCTCCTCGCCGGCGATGAGCATAATCATGCGGTCTATGCCGGGAGCCATGCCCGCGTGAGGCGGCGCGCCGAAAGCAAAGGCGTTGTAAAGAGCGCCGAACTTGGTGCGGAGCACTTCTTCGTCGTAGCCGGCAATCTCAAAAGCCTTTATCATAATGTCGGGGTTGTGGTTGCGGACGGCGCCCGAGGAGAGTTCCACGCCGTTGCAGACAATGTCGTACTGATAGGCGAAAATCTCGAGAGGATCCTTGGTCTCGAGAGCCTCGAGACCGCCCTGAGGCATGGAGAAGGGGTTGTGGGTGAAGTCGATCTTGTTTGTCTCGGGGTTCAGCTCGTACATGGGGAAGTCCACGATGAAGCAGAACTCGAAAGAGTCCTCCTTAATGAGTCCCAGCTCTCTCGCTATCCAGGTGCGCATCTCGCCGGCAAGGCGGTTGATGACCGACGCCGCGTCGCTTATGAAGAAGAGCGATTCGCCCTCCTTGATTCCGACCAGCTCGCTGAGTTCAGCCTTCTGTCCGTCGGTGAGGAATTTGGCGATTGGTCCCTTGTATTCGCCGTCTTCAAGGGTGATGTATCCGATGCCGAACTTCATGCCGATGCTGCGGGAGTAGGCATCGATAGCCTTCTCAAATGCCTTCTTGCCGTCGCCGTCGCCGTCCTTCTTGACGAGATAGTTTGCCACGATGCCGCGAACCGGCTTGTCCTTGAATGGAACGGTTCTGCCGTTTATAGTGAGGAACTCGTTATCGGCAAAGAAAGCTGTCAGGTCCTTGATAATGAGAGGATTGCGCAGGTCGGGCTTGTCGGAGCCGTATTTTATCATGGCGTCGTTGAAGGTGATGCGGGTGAAGGGGGGCTTTGAGACCTTCTTGTCGGTGAAATGGGTGAAGGTGTTATAAACCACCGTCTCGGCCACTCCGAACACATCCTCCTGGTCGGCGAAAGCCATCTCAAAGTCTAACTGATAGAACTCGCCGGGCGAGCGATCCTGGCGGGCGTCCTCGTCGCGGAAACAGGGTGCTATCTGGAAGTAGCGGTCGAAGCCCGACACCATGAGCAGCTGCTTGAACTGCTGAGGAGCCTGGGGCAGGGCGTAGAACTTCCCCTTGTGCTTGCGGCTGGGAACGAGATAGTCCCGGGCGCCCTCGGGAGATGAGGCGGTGAGTATAGGAGTCTGAACCTCCAAAAAGCCCAGCTGCTCCATCTGATTTCTGAGATAGCTCAATACCTTCGAGCGGAGCACGATATTGTCGTGGATATGACGGTTTCTCAGGTCAAGATAGCGGTATCTGAGACGGATATCCTCCCTGGTAAGCGTAGATGAACCGATCTCAAAGGGCAGACCCGAGCGGCAGGGACCCAGCACCTCGATTTTCGCGGCACGCACTTCAACGCGACCGGTGTTCAGCTTGTCGTTAACAGTTTCCTCGTCGCGCAGGGTAACCTCGCCCTCGACCGAGACAACGGTTTCCTTAGGCATGCCGGCTATCATGCTGTCGTCCGAAATAACTATCTGGGTTATTCCGTAATGATCGCGCAGGTCGACGAAAAGCACGCCGCCGTGGTCGCGTACGGTGTCTATCCATCCGGCAAGGGTGACCTGCTGTCCGATGTGATTTGTGTTAAGCTCGTTACAGGTGTGAGTTCTGAGCATTTTTCTTTCCTCCGAATATCTGTCGTGTGTGTTTTTTGTCATTGTGTAAGGTTAGGCGCGTCGTAGTCGTAGGGCGGAAGGAGTTTCTCCGAAAAACAGAAAAAGCCTCCGTCCTTACATGGGACGAAAGCTTACGCAGCGCTTCCGCGATACCACCCAAATTGGCCGTCTCCGACCCTCTCGTTGCACGTACAGAACTGTCTGCCGTCTGCATGCGGTTCTACTGACCCTGCCATTTTCATACCGCACGGGGGCATATTTCCCCAAACGGCACATGGCAGCGGCGTTCTTCCGCGGACTCCGAAGTGTTTTTCACACGGCGCACACTGCCGCCCTCTCACCTGCGGCGGCTCTCTGTTAGCTGCTTCCCGCGCTACTCGCTTCATCCCTGTCCGAAAATGCCTGAACAGTATATCACCGAAACAGAAAAATGTCAAGAGCAGCGGCAGGAATATTTACGAAAATCGGCGGTAAAGCTGCAAAATTTTGATATTCCCGCTTTACAGAGACGGCGGTATGTGGTAAAATGAAAAAACAAAAACAGACAGACAACTACCCGGGCAGACACCTGAAACCGAAAGCGGAGGAAAAGATGAACGACAAATACAAAGCTTTGCGGGAGGAACTGACCGCTTACTACGAAACGGCTAACGATAGGGCGGAGGCTTTTTGTCAGCGCCTTCTGCCAATGATGGATGCCGAGTACGAACCCGGCATGAGCGCCTGCCGAATGAAGGCTCTGCAGTATAGGATGATATCCGAGGAGATTACGCCCGTTCTCTTCGCTGAAAATCCCTTCTACTACGAGACGGGCACAATGGGCGCCCACTGCGACGGCGCACGCGATTTCCGCGGCACGCGCCACGCCGGCGGCTGGACCCACTGGCGCAACGCCCACCTGTTTATCGACGCCGGGTCGGCGTTGGCTGATTTAAGACACCGGCAGGGCAGGGAACAGCTGTATCTCATATGCGGCGTTTACGCCGACACAAATCAGCACTTCTGCTTCAACTACAAACCGCTTTATAAGTCGGGACTGCGCGGGCTGTATGAAAAGGCGCTGGCTCAGCTTGATGGCGCCGACGAGACCGAGCGGGATTATCTGACAGCTACAGCCGAAGGACTGCTCGCACTGCGCCGGATATGCGACAAGTTCGCCTCTGCCGCCCTGTCAAGGCTAAACGCAGGAGCGAATGGCAGAGAGCGGGAATACCTGCTTCGAATCGCCGACAGCGCGGCTCATGCCCCATGGGAGGCTCCGAGAACCTTCTACGAAGCGCTGAATATGATGGCGCTGCTGCGTGTGGCTGTAGGAGCGCTGGAGGGTGTGGGCTTTAACACCTTCGGACGGCCGGATGCGGATCTGCTCCCCTTCTACGAAGCGGATATTGTCGCGGGACGGCTGACGAAAGAGGAGGCGTATGACCTGATAACCCGCTTCCTTCTGACCTTTGACTGCCATTACGACCACGACATGAAAATGGTGGGCTACGCCGACCACGAGCTTGAAAACACCTACACCCTGGGCGGCTGCGACGCGGAAGGCAAGCCTGTTTGGAACGACCTCACCGAAATGTTCCTGCGCGCCACCCGGGAGGAGAAGATAATCTTCCCGAAAATCACCTGCCGCTTCTCATCAGATTCGCCGAAAGACTATCTGGACGCCGCTAATCTTGACGTGATAAACGGCACCTCCTCCATACTCTATCAGAATGACGAAACCACCGTCGCCGCTTTCGAGCACTACGGACGCACGCCCGAGGAAGCCCGTGACTATCTTGTCACCGGCTGCTGGGGCACTCTAAGCCACGGCTGCGACAAGCCGGACGGCGGCAGCTATGTCAATATCCTCCGTCCCTTTGAGCTGTCTGTGCACGGTCTTACCGAGCGTATCGCCGCCACAGGCATAAACTTCGAGACGCTGGACGGCAGCGAGGACTTCGAGGGCATATATGCAAAACTCATAGGCAACTGCCGCAAGCTCTTCGCCGCCCGATCGGATATCATGCTGAAGGGCAAGGGCACATGGAGCAAAGTCGACCCGCTGCCCATATTCTCGGCGCCGCTGGAAAGCTGTCTTGACAAGCGCCGCGACTATACCGCCGGCGGCTGCAAATATAACGACAACGAATTCCTGCTGGTGGGCTTCCCGAATATCATCGATTCACTTCTCGCTATAAAGAAACTGTGCTTCGAGGACAAGCGCTGTACCTTCGCCGAACTGCTTGGCGCGGTGCGGAACAATTGGCAGGGCGAAGGCGCAGAGGAATTGCGAATAGCAGCAACCCACAGCCCCTGCTGGGGCGACGGCAACGAAGAATGCCGTGAATTAGCCTCCCGCTTTGACGACGACCTATACGCTCTTGTCTGCGAACAGGTTCCCACCATATGGGGCGGACGCACACAGATGGGACATCTCACCTATACCGAAATTCGCTTCTGGGGCGAGAAAACCCTTGCCACACCCGACGGCAGACATTCGGGCGATTACATCTGCCAGGGACTGACCCCCTCCCGGCTCCACGAGATCAAGAGCGTCACATCGGTAATAAACAGCCTTGCCTGTCTCGACGGCAAGCGCATGGCGGGCAACTCTGTGGTGAATATAATCCTCCCGCCCGCCGAAGGAGGACGCATGACGCTTGATGCCTGCGAAGCTTTCCTGCGCGCAGCTGCAAAAACGGCGCTCATGTCGCTGCAGCTCAACTGTGTGTCAAGAGAACAGCTGCTTGCCGCTCAGAAGAAGCCCAAGGAATGGCGGCACCTTATAGTCAGGGTTTGCGGCTTCTCGGCGCGTTTCACCTCCCTCTCCCCCGAATGGCAGCAGGAAGTGCTGACCCGCAACTTCTATGAGTAGGTACCCTAAAAATTATTATATATTTAAGAGAGGTTAACATGAAAACACACAGCATCCAAGCAAAGATCCTTTCCGTGCTTCTCCTTCTAAGCATCTGTCTGGCGTCATTTTCCGCCTGCGGCGGAGGTTCGGGTAAGACCTCCGACACTACGGCAGGCAACGGCGCCGGCGCAGACAATGCAGCTGAATCAACGGATTCCGAGCTGAAACCCGACCTCCCCGATGTTAACTACAATGGATATGAGTTCCGTCTCCTTAACGGCAATACGTCGACCTGGATGACCATATTCAAGGTCACAGCCGAAGCTGAGACGGGTGACACCCTTGTTGACTCCATCTTCCGCCGCAATATGAATGTGGAGGATAAATACGGTGTCAAGATAAGCGAAATTTCCTCCAAATCGGCAAAGTCGGATGTTCATAAGTCGATACTTGCCGACGACAACGCCTTCGACATTTCGCTTATGATTATGGCCGACGCATTTGCCACGGCACTGGCTGCGCTGTCGGTTGATTACGATGACATTCCTTATGTGGATGTCGACAAACCCTGGTGGGTACAGAACTCCATCAGGGACCTGTCCATTAACCATCATGTCTACTTCGCCGTCAGTACCTTCGACACCACCCACTACGACGGCGCGCGTACCCTCTTCTTCAACAAGAAGCTGATGTCCGACTTCAAACTTGGCGATATATACGGCATGGTGGACGAAGGCAAGTGGACAATCGACGCTTTCGGCGGGATGTGTTCGGCGGTTGCGGCAGACCTGAACGGCGACGGCAAATGGAACGCCGGCGACCGTTATGGCTATACCTCCTACGAAGGCATGAACGGTCAGACTTTCTTAGCCGGCATCGACGCCAAGGCATCCCTCTCAAAGGACGCCGACGATCTGCCCTTCTTCAACCTTGACAACGAGGAATATCATACCAAGTTCGCGAAACTTGCCTCGGTATTAAACGACACCCCCGGCGCAAAGAACCCCCTTGGCGATGCAGCTACCCACGGCGACGTTGATGCCTTCCTCTCCGACTACGCCCTGTTCTACATTGAATGTCTCGCCAACTGCAAGCATCTTCGCACCATGGAAACCGACTTCGGCATTATCCCGCCGCCGAAATACGACGAGGCGCAGGAAGAGTATATGTCACTGGCGGGCAACCCCTACTTCATGTGCGTTCCGATTACCTCAACCGACCTTGAGCGCACCGGCGTCATTATGGAAGCGCTGGCGTACGAGTCGATTGGCACGGTGGCGGTGGCATTCTACGATGTGCTGCTCATGGGCAAGGTCACCCGCGACAACGCCTCCGAGAAGATGCTCGACCTTATCTTCAACTCCCTCTCGTTCTTCCATCCCCTCTGCCTTGATTCGCTGCATACCAAGCTTATCACAATGGTCGACAGGAATCAGACAGACCTTGCCTCATTCTTCGCAGCCAACACCGAAATAATCCAGAAGGAAATCGATACCGCCATCGAGACCTACAAGAGTAAGCTGGCGTAACTGCGCCGACATATCACTCCGGCGCGCTTGCGCCGGAGTGATGGCTGTTTACGGGATGATATGGTATGAGCAAGAAAATAGTCATATCTGCTTTGTTTTCCGCAATTATTACTATTGCCGCTCCGCACTGCCATAAACAGCGACAGCTGACACGAACAGGAGGAACCAACCATGAAAACCGGAATGAAATATTCTAAGCTTTACCCCTTCGGGCTGGGCGAGCTTACCGCTTCGGGATGGACAAAAGAACAGCTTGAGAGGAACCGCGACGGCATAGGCGGCCACCTTGACGAACTCGAGCCGCTGATGATGTATACCCCCTACACCGAGCGCCGCACCGAGACCAACTGGGGCGGACCCGGCTGGGGCGCGGAGATCTCCGGCAACTACTGGTACGGGCTCATCGTGCTGGCATTTACCCTTGACGACGAAGGGCTTAAGAAGAAGGCGGAGAATTGGGTAAACGCCGTGCTTGCCGCCCGCGAGGAGGACGGCTACATGGGCGCCTACGCCAAGACCGATGACCGGTTCCATGACTATAACGCCTGGGGTACCGCCTGCGGCATGCGCGCCATGCTGGCGTATTACGACGCGACGGGCAGGGAAGATGTGTTCGATGCGGTGAATGAATGTATGCTGTGGTTCTGCCGCAACTGGCGCGACCATAAGACCGCCTACGCCGGAAACGCCATAACCGAGGTCATGCTCTACTGCTACGCAAAAAACGGCGATGAGCGCTTGCTTGAATTCTCAAAAAATTACGACACCTTCATGACCGCCGACAACACCTATCTCACCTCAACGGAATCTCTGGAATCGGATGAATGGGTGTATAATTCCGACCACACGGTAAACTACGGCACCGCGCTCAGGCGGCCGCTGGCACTATACGGCGCCACCGGCGATAAGCGCTATCTCGAGGCGGCGAGGCACGGTCTCATGAAGCTGCGCCGTTACTCCATGCAGCTGTCGGGCGCACCCATAGGCAACGATGAATGGCTCAGTCCGGTGAGCATGGTGGGCGAGGCGGAGACCTGCAGCTTCGCGGTATACGGCTATGCTTACGCCATGTACAGCCAACTGGACTGGCAGGATGGTGAATACGGCGATTACTGGGAGGAGATGGTCTTCAACGCCGCCCAGGGCGCGAGAAAGAAGGACGAGCGGGCTATAGCCTACATGACCATACCCAATCAGCTGGAATGCTCCGAAGCGTCCACAAGCTCCCACATCTGGGCTAATATGTACGCGCCATGTGTGCCCACCTCCTGCTGCCCTGTGTATTCGGTGCATGTCATACCCGACTATGTGCGGCATATGATCCTCCACGACGGCAGGGGAAACCTCACCTTCGATATGTACGGTCCCTGTGAACTGAACTCTGGGGACTGGGCGCTTACGGTTGACACTCTCTACCCATTCCGCGGCGAGGTGAAGATAAAAATTCACAAGGCGCCGGGCGAGAAGAAATCCATAGCCTTCAAAATACCCGGATGGAGCACCGACAGCTGCATGAAGCTGAACGGCGCCCCAATAAGCGTCCGCGAAGAGCGTGTCTGGGCGGCGGGCGACGAGATAGTGCTCAATTTCGGTATGGAGCCGGAGGTTGTGGAGATAGACGACTGCGACGGCGGCGACAAACAGCCCCTTGCTCTCAGATGCGGTCCTCTGGTCTATGTTCTGTCGCCGGGTGAGAACTGGAAGGCTGTCGGCAACGGCTATGCACGGACTCCGCTGCCCGAGGGCTGGACCTGGTACAGTGTCTTCCCCAAGGATATTGAACCCCGTCTCACGGCGCTTGACTTCAATACGGCGGCGGCGACGGTAAAATACGAGGAACTGGAACCCGATGGATATGTCTGGGAAAACCCGCCGGTGCGGCTGACGCTGGATGGCTACCGCGCCCCCTGGGCATATGCGAAATTCTTTGTCCATCAGGCAAAGGAGTGCTACGGCAAGCGGGTCAAGGTCACCGGCAAAAAGCCGCTTGAGCTGATACCCTACGGCTGCACGGCGCTGAGAATAACCTACTTCCCCAGGGCGGATATTTAAAACAAAGAACTCACCGGCTCACATATATGCGGAGGCAAATCACATGAACGAAACCGACATAGTTATAAGACTTGATGCCGGGCGGCGGATCGTCGCATTACGCAATATATGTTCCTTGTACCGGCGGTGTGTAAACTTGCAGAGGAATCAGACACATGATTTGACGACACTTCCGATAATCTGAAATACAGTATATCGGAGTATCAATGAGGCTTTTTATCATACATGAATATTCTTTTTATCGGAAACAGCTACACATATTGCAACAACCTCCCCGGGCTTGTGCATAGGCTGTGGGAGCTTGACAGCACAAATAAAACGGCAGATTATAAACTCAACATAGAATCTATAACCGCCGGCGGCAGACGGCTATATAATAATCTTACCGATGACCGCATCGGGCTGAACCCTGATGACGAGCAAGCCGCGCGCATCGCCGAATATCTGAAAAACAACAAATGCGATGTTCTTGTCCTGCAGGAGCAGAGCCTGCTGCCGATTACCGAGCCGGATAACTTCATCGCCAGCGCGGCGGGACTGGCAGCGGCAATCAAACCGGAGCGCACAATACTATACGCCACCTGGGGGCGCAATGAGGGCAGCGATACGCTGACCGAGTTGGGACTCACAACCGACGAAATGACCTCCCGGCTATACGCCTCCTATAAAGCGGCGGCGGAACAGATAGTGAAAAACGGATACGCATGCGATGTTTCGCCAGCCGGACCGGCCTTCACCGCCGCCCGACGCATTGCTCCCGAAATTGTTCTGTATAACCCCGACTGCTCTCACCCCTCGTTTACCGGCAGCTTCCTTGCCGCCCTTACGCATTATCTGACAATATTCGGCAGTCTGCCCGCAGGTCTGGCAGAACTGACGCCGGCAAGCTTTGAACTCGACACCGACACATCAAAAAAACTGATATCGGCTGCCGAATACGCAGTCAATCACAAGGATGAAATAAAATGACCAAAAGAATCGCAGAACTGACGCGGCGCACATTGGCGGGAGAGATGTATGTAAAACCGGTGCGCACCGAATTCGACCGGGAAGATCTGTTCCTGCCCCGGGAGGATATGGAGAGCAAGCGCGTATGCGAGTATATTCTGAATCAGGAGCCGCTTATAACCCCCGACTCCGCCTTCACCGGCTTTTTCAACTTCGACGGCTCGGTGGTGGGCGACGCCTTCAAGAGGGGCGGCCATAAGGGTTCGGGCGAGCTGTCCTCCCTCTTCTACCTGAAGCCAATAGACAACCTGTCCACCAACGAGTGGCAGCACGCCACCGCCGACTACCGCAGGGTTCTTGACCGCGGCATATCGGGCATAATAGCGGAGATTGACAAATCGATGACGCTTCACAGCCGGCCGGAGGAAATTGCCTTCCTCAAGGCACTGCGGCGGGTTGCCGAAGCGATGATAAGCTGGGCGCACCGCTGTTCGGAAAAGGTGTCCGAATACGCGGCGTCTCTTGACGGCGATGTTGAGGCATCAGCGCGGCTGATGAAGCTGTCCGAGGCTCTCAAGCGCGTGCCCGAGCATGCGCCGACAGACCTTTACGAGGCGGTGCTCTGCATATATGTCTGTTTCAGCGCCGATCCCGACAGCTTCGGTACCCTTGACCGCTATATCTCGGCATTTTACGAGAGGGATATAGCCTCGGGACATATCACAAGAGACGAGGCGAAGGAGTATATCCAGGAGCTGTTTCTCATGGTACAGGCAGCCACGCCCAAATCCTCACACTTCACCCGGGGCGGAGAGTCTCACTTCTGTATCGGCGGCTATCTGGCGGACGGAAGCGACGGCTTCTGCGAGACCTCACGGCTCATCACCGAATGTCTTGTGGAACTGCCCACATACATACCGCAGATAACCCTGCGCTGGACAAAGAAGCTGGCGCGGGAGGACTTCTTCTACATGATGGATATGGAGCGCCGCGACCCCCACAAACGCATCGCCTTCACCAATGACGAGCGGCGGATGAAGTGCTTCACCGAAATCTGCGGCATACCCTACGAGCGGGCGGTTAACTTCACAACGGTGGGCTGCAACGAGCCGGCATTCTTGGGCGCCATAACGGGCAGCAACAGCAAGGGGAATATACTTCGCTCGGTTGAGCGGCTCTTCCATCTCTTCGGCGACCGCATAGCGAATGCCCCCGACTTCGACAGTTTCTACGCCGTATATGAGGAGGTGTTATATGCCGACCTCGATCGCATATACGACTACGACGATAAATACAACAGCCTCCGCGCTAAGGACATAAACTATATCTCGAGCATTTTCTTCAACGACTGCATAGAGAACGCCAAGAGCCTGACCCGGGGCGGCGGCGATGTGGTCATATCATCGCCTATGCTGCTGGGCATCCCCAATGTCATAGACTCGCTTATCACCGTGCGGCAGTTCGTCTATGACGATAAGATATGCACCATGCCGCAGCTCATCGACGCGCTCAAAAACGACTGGGAGGGCTATGAGGAACTTCACGCCCGCATAATGCGTGACGGCGTTTTCTTCGGCAACAACGACGAACGCTCAAACGAAACGGGCAGACGGCTCTATGACAGCCTCTACCGCTATCTGAAGGACAAGACCAACCTTTTCGGCTACCACTTCGTTGTGGGCGACCTGTTAGGCTACAATGAGCATCACCGCTGGTTCGGAGAGAACACAAAAGCCACCCCCGACGGCAGACGCAGCGGCGACCTGCTGAAGTTCGGCATCGGGCAGAGCGAGGGGCGCGACCGCAGCGGTCTGACCGCCCTGCTGGCGTCCATAGCCCAGCTTGACCCCCACGCCATCGCCTGCGGCTCCACCGTGACGAATATTTCGCTTGAGGAGCAGCTTGTGAAAAACGATGAGCTGTTTGACAAAACGGTGTCGCTGTTTGAGGCTTTCTTCAAAGCGGGCGGCACTCATTTCCAGCTCACATATGTCTCACGGGAGGCGCTGCTGGCGGCGAAGGCTGATCCGGCTGTCCGCGGCAATATCCGCGTCCGTGTCACCGGTTTCTCCGACTACTTCAACCACCTGCGCGAGAGCATACAGGACGACATCATCGCGCGCACCACGCACGGCGACGAATAAACGGCAAACAAGGCTGCCCTCATAAGCCGAAAGACTTGTTTGGGCAGCCTTGTTTAATGTTTGTTGAAGGTGCGTTCAAAACGGAAAATAGTGAGAGATATTTACAGTAATATTCGGGTGAAGACGCCCTTCTCATAGAGCAGCGCGCCGTGTCCGGTGTCCTCCTTTGGTATTGATACCGAGCCGGGGTTGACATAGGTAAAGTTTTCGTGACTCACCGTCTTTGCCACATGGGTATGCCCGCAGAGAAGTATGCCGCCGTGCATCGGGGGAGGGTTATTTTCGCCGTATTTGTGACCGTGGGTGAGATACATGTCGGTGACGCCGTCGCTGATTACCGCATAGTCGGCGAGCAGCGGGAAGGGCAGCACCATCTGATCCACCTCGGTGTCGCAGTTGCCCCGCACACAGAGAATGCGTTCGGCAAGGGGCGACAGCTGCGCTATTACCTCCTTTGGCGAATAGCCCTCGGGCAGGTCGTTGCGGGGACCGTGATAGAGAATATCGCCCAGCAGCACCAGACGGTCGGCGCCCGATTTATCGTATGCTTCGAGCATCTTCGTGCACCAATGAGCGCTTCCGTGAATATCCGACGCTATAAACAGCTTCATAATTGAACATAAGCCTCCGATGTTAGTCATTTACATACGTCATTGTACCATGCCGGCACACGTGAATTCAGGCGAATGCCCGAAAATTATATGTAATTTTTCTGTGACGGCAGAGAGAAAGGGGACATGAGCAGAATGAGCATAATTAACAGAATTAAAAAAGAAACAAGGGAACTTGACATTGTAATCCCTATATCAATAGAACTTGACTGGCCCGACGAAGATGAAGTCGTCAGCGCCATCCTGGGGCAGCAGACGAAATACGGCTTTACACGGTTTGCGCTGGCGTGCCCCTGCGGCGGCTGGCGGAGCGTGGGTTATCCTCAGGCCGAACATTTCGCCGAACGCGCCCGCTTCTTCGTCCGTGTCAGGGACAGGGTTGCGCCCTACGGCATCAGCTGCGGCTGGTGGATAACCGCCACGGTGAAGTCGGGACCTTCGGAGGATTTCCCGCTTATGGTTCGGGCGGACGGCACAAACGCGCCCTTTGCCAACTGTCCGCTGAACCCGGTGTTCCGCGAGACCTTTGCCCGGAACGCCGCGCTTTTCGCATCGATAGCCCATCCAGATTTTATTTTCACCGAGGACGACTTTTCTGTCACCGCCGCGGCGGGCTGCTTCTGCGAAGGGCATCTTGCCGAGTTTGCCAGACGCACCGGTGTTAAACGCACCCGGGAGGAAGTCGCCGCTGCCATTGCCGGACATGACGAGACCTCTACAAAGCTGAACCGCGCCTGGCGCGAGCTTATGAAAGATTCGCTGGTGGGACTGGCTGAGGCGCTGCGGCGTGAAGTCGACCGGGAGACCCCCGAAATCCCCATAGGCTACATGCAGGCAGGCGGTTCGGACATTGACGGAGATTGCACAGAAGCGATAGCCCGCGCAATGGCGGGAGAAAGACATGTGCCGTTCTCTCGGCTCTACGGCTGCTTCTACGGCGGCGTGAATGTGCGGGATATTCCGATTGCGCTCTTCCATCCCCTGCATAACCGCCAGCACATCGGGGAAAACTTCTTTTTCTATCACGAGTCGGATACCTTCCCCCATACCCGTTTTTACACCTCGGGCAGCGAGATGCGCGCCATTATGGGGGCGGTTTATTCCTACGGATTTGACGGTTCCACCTTCCAGACTCAGCAGCTTATCGATGACGGCAACGAGGAGACCGCATACGGACGCATGTTCGCCGCCGAGCGCAGACGCTTCAACGCCCTTCACCGGCTGACAGACGGCTGCAGGATAAGCGGCGTGGGGCTGGAATATGATCCCTTCTATAACACCCGCGACACCGCCGGCGGCAATACCCCGCTGTGGACATCCTGTCTGGCGCATTTCGGCATACCATATACCACCCTCGATGCCGATGTGGCGTTCTGGGATGAGCGGCAGGCGAAATATTGCAGCCACGAGAAGATAATTGATCGCCTATCCCGGGGACTGTTCCTCGACGGCGCGGCGGCAAAACGGCTCTGCGAGCGGGGTTACGGCGAATATCTTGGCGTCGATGTGGGGGAAGATGTGACAAAGACCCACGAATGTGTGATAGGCGGGAAAACACGCACCGATATGTTAGGCTACGATCTCGGCGCCCGGGAGGTGATACGCGAGCCATTCTATGGAGAAAATTTCGGCGGCGGGGTCACCGATGTGGGCTGTCTCGGGCACAACATGCCAATTGCCCACATGTTCTCGCCCGGCGGCAACGGACAGCTTCTGGCGCTGAATCCGATATCAGAGAAAACCGAGATCATCAGCGACGCCTATACCTTTCAGAAGAAGCATGTGGCGCCCGCAATGACGCGCTTTGAAAACTCACTCGGAGGCAGAGTGGTGGTCATGGGTATGACGCTGGCGGGCAATCGCTCACAGTCGCTCTTTAACTACCGCCGTCAGCGTCTGATACAGCAGCTGATCCTATGGTGTTCCCAACGCGCCTCGGCGCCGGTGCACGAGGATATCCCATTCGTCATCGGCGACGCCAGGGTGTTTACGATTTATAACCGCGGCAAAGATGACGGCGGCATGCTGACACTTATCAATCTAAGCTCAGACGACCTGGGTTCTGTGGCGCTGCGCCTGCCCGCCCTGTGGACAGAGCGTCTGCAGAACGGGCGCAGCACCGATTTCCGGATTGCTGTTTTGGATGAACAGGGCGAGCTGCGGAACGCGGCGTATATATTCAAGGGTGACGCGCTTATACTGCGTGAGCCGCTGCGTTACCTCGACCCGGTGTATCTTGTCGCCCTTGACCTGCGCGGGTAATCGGAATATCAAAATTATTAAATATATGGAGAAAACAAATGAAAAACAATATCAGAATCACCGCTCTGCTGACCGCGCTTCTGCTGCTGACGGTTTCGTTTGCCGCATGTTCGGGCGGCGATAATAACGAAGGAGCCGTATCGGCGGACACCTCATCCGCCGCCGAGACCACAGCCGAAGAAACGACCGGCGGCTATCTGCCCGACGGACTGGGCAGCGACATCGACTTCGGTTCAGCAAAGGTAACCATTCTCGTGCGCACCGATGTCTACGACACCGAGTTTTATGTGCCCGAGGAGAGCGGTGAGGTTGTGGACGATGCCATATTCAACCGCAATCTTGCGGTTGAAGAGCGCATGGGTGTAGTGCTGGAGTATCTTCACACCGAGGGCGACGCCAATCATTCGGGCGTCCTGACTGGGGCTATCCGCAACAGCGTGCTGGCGGCTGACGGAGCCTATGATATCGCCGCCGTGCTCTCAAACCAGCTTCCGAAACTTGCGCTTGAGGGACTGCTCCTCAACCTGAACGATCTGCCTTACCTTGACTTTGAAAAGCCCTGGTGGGCAAACGGTCTTATTGACGAGCTGGCGGTGGGCGGCAGGCTCTATTTCGCCTCGGGCGACGCCTCGCTCGGAGTTATCCGCGACATGATGTGCATCTTCTTCAACAAGCAAACCGCGGAAGAGTATGCTTTGCCCGACCTGTATGAGCTTGTCAGCAGCGGCAAATGGACATTTGACCTGCTGATGAAGTATATCAAAGGCACCTACCGTGACCTGGACGGAGACGGCGTTCGTTCTGGCACCGACGCCTACGGCTATGCCTTCGGTGATCCGAACCAGATTTACGGATATATCGAGGCTTTCGATCTCCGTATAGTCGAGCGGGACGCCGAGGGCTACCCGTCAAAACTTGTGTTCGGTTCCGAGAGGGTCACCGACGCCCATGCCCTGCTTATTGAAATGACGACAAACAATCCCGACTTCTCGGTGGACAGCTGGAACACCCGCCCCTACATGGACACCTTCAGAGAGGGAAAGATACTCTTCATCAACGGCCAGTTCAAGGATACGAGCATGTACCGTGAGATAGAGAGCTTCGACTTCGGTGTCATCCCCATGCCCAAGCTGGAGGAGAGCCAGGAGGAATACGGCACCTGTGTCCGCGCAACATATTCGTCGTTCTGCGTGCCGAAGACGGCGAAGGACCCGGACATGGCGGCGGCGGTGCTTGAATGCTGCGCCTCGGAGAGCTACCGGAAGGTCTCGCCCGCCTACTACGAGACCGCGCTGAAGGTAAAATACTCCCGTGACGACGAATCCGCAAAGGTTTTCGACCTGATAAAGGAATCGGTGAAGTTCAGCTTCGGCATCTCCTTCGGCTACAGCTTCGGGGACCCGCAGAACTCCTTTAAGGGTACGTTAATGATCGATTACAAGGGCTGGCAGTCCTTCTACGCCTCCTGGGAACCCTCAGCGTCGATAAAACTCGCGCAGACGGTCGAGACCCTTCGCAGCCTGAACTGATTTTTAATCCGCCCGGGAAATCTTAATTTGCGAGGAGATGCAATGATTGACAGTAAAACCTTAAAAGCGAGGCAGTTCGTCAGGGATGTTCTTGAAATGGCTGAAAGGCTTAATCTGAACTGCTTCGTAGTCACCGACGGCGCAAGCGGCATTACAAATACGGATAACAGCGCCGTAGAGCATGCGCGGAAATGCCATACCGAATGGGAGAAAGCAAACGGCATCGACCCGGAACACGACTGGTCGGATGATATAAACGGGTGACCGCCCACCGACAGATTTCGGTTTGACGAACTTATTCATAACCGAATATATACACTTAAATAACATAATCCCCTCGGAGCGGACACTTGAAGAAAAGCAATTCAAGACCGCGCCAAGGGGATTATGTCGGTGCTATCTTCTTTTATCATCATCTGTTTTGCCGATCATGAAGCGGTTTGGATTGACTTTGTAGTTTTCTACAAACTTGCGGTCTTCCTCCCATTTAATTCTGGCATCAGCGTAACACTCGGCTGCATGTGATTTAATAAAAAAGTTGAGATAACGAACGATCTTGTGCACCTCCAAAATACCCAAATCAATGATATCAACAAGTATATCCTGACGCTGTTTTTTGTTAATTCATCTTTCTTTGCAGCATTGTAACCCCATTCCTTAAGTATCGATTCGGCATTTAAATCCGAAAAATCTAAACGTCCCCCACCTGACCGTTCAATCTGATATTGAACTCCGGGATTTCCGTATTTATGGACATAATGACGTAATACATTAAAATCGGTATAACAGTAATCTTCACTTCTACTATATGTTGCTTTAATTATTTCATATCGTTCGGTTTTGGGTGAGTAAAGCAGGAGATCGACAATCTCAGATCTATTATCTTTAATTTCTGAGTAATATCCCCCATTTCTGCGAATTGTCAAAGTTTTAGGCTGTATCTGCTCGGGCAGCATGTTATCTGACTTGTTTCTGAAAATGCGATTTTTGACTGTGAAGTCTATGCCGTTCAAAGAACCCTTGGATTCTCGTTCCTCTGCAAAGCATGCGCTTAATAATTCGCGACCTTCTTCGGAAGTGTATTGATAGATATTTGGCTCAGCATGTTCATCGGTTTTATTGGTAATAATATAGTCTTCCTGCGTTTGGTTACTAAAGATTATACAAATCATCACAACAGAATTAGCAACTGCATTTAACTTTTTTTGTCTATCCTTCTCTTTTTTTACATCTGATGCATTCCGTAACTCTTTTCCATCTAGAAAAAAGCCCTTGCATGATTCATTATCCTTCATAATTTTATAGACTTCTTTAGAAGTCTCATCACTAACATAAAACACATTGCACTTGAGGCAGATTCGCCCCGGGACTTCTGCTTTTTGTTGTTCGTCAAAAGGTATTAATGTGAAACTGTTTAACAACCTCTCGCTACACTTGGGGCAGTACTCGTTATATTTCGATAGGGTGCGTATAAACCGTATTGATTTCCGGACATTATAATTATTTGGAACACGTCTAAATCGCATTTCGGACTTGTTCTGATTTGTATCAACGGAGGGCTTCAACACTCGGGTTGACATTAGTTTACGGATGAACTTTACCGTAGGCTTTTGTCCAGGAAAATTGGGTTGAAATAGAGTAAATTTAAATCCGGTAGAATCCTTAATCTTTATAGGAACCAATCTGTCTCCGAACGGAAGGTCGCAGTTTTTGCAATAATACACCTCACAGTTAAAAGGCTTCGTTGTTTTGTGATCTCGTGAGGTGGTCATTACTGTACACGGCCAATTTGAGTCAAGTTGTCTGCCACAAACGGGGCAGCATTTTTTCCCTTTTATTACAGGTAATTGCCATATCGTCTTATCTTCCATAATTGAACCCCATTGTTACATTTTAGTAATCTACAATCAACATATTTATATTAAATATACACTCTAACAAAATGAATGTCAAGTACTATAAGCACATTCACTCAGCGGAGAGATTTTGATGAAGATTCTTACTGACATATGAAACTTTTATCTTTATATATTGTTTAAACGCTGATCTTTTGCTACCTCAATAATAATCATTATTAATAATGTTGACAAGCGCCACCGGCTATGATACATTGAGTTTATATAGAGGGGATTGTCGTTAAATGAAGCATACTATTATGTTTATGTTATGACCTTTAACATGAATTACTATGATATGTTAAACACTTCCCCAAAAATCCAACTGCCCAACAAGGAGAAACTCATGAAAACCAGACTTCTGACACTTCTTCTCGCGCTGCTGCTTTTCGCATCTCCGCTTCTGTCCTGCGGCGGTGAACCGCTGAATGAAACCGTAAACGATAACATAAGCCAGGACATATCAGGCGACACTGCCGGGACCGACCGGATATCAGTCGACCCGCTGGACGCCATCGGCACATTCGATTTTGACGGTAAAGATTTCCGTGTTGTGACATGCAAGAAATTCTTTTTCTCCCCCTATGATGTGGAGGAAGAGAACGGCGAGCTGCTGAACGATACGGCCTACCAGCGGAACGCGGCGATGGAAGAGCGATATAATATAAAAATGGATTATGAAATGCTGGAGGGCAGCGCCGGCGAAGCGGGCAATGCCCTGATAAAGTCGGTAACCGCAGGCGATCACCTCTATTCGGTTGCAATAGTGCATCCGTTTATCGGTCTGACTAAACTCATAGGCGGTGGTTATACCTACGACTGGAACAAGGTTCCTCATGTGGATTATACGAAAGAATGGTGGAACCAGTCCTTCAACAAGGAACTGAGGATCGGGGACATCCTGCCCTGTGCCTCCGGTGACTTCGTGTATTTCAACTCCGGCGCAATCTACTTCAACAAAGACCTTATGAGCAACTACAATATGGAGAATCCCTATGACCTGGTGTATGACGGAACCTGGACATGGGACAAGCTGGGTGAGATGTCGGTAGTGGCGGCCGCAGATCTCAACGGCGACGGCGTAATGGACGAAAGCGATCAATACGGATATTCAATAATGAACCATCACCGTATGGTTCCGGTCACCTATTCCTGCGGTATAGTCACCTCATCGCTGAATGACGAGGGCTATCCGGTGCTCGACAATATGGCGTCCGAAAAAATGGTGGATGTGGTCAACATGTACTACAAGCTGCTGTTTGAAAACAAAGGCACCCTCCTGCCAAAAAACGAACTTGAACCCTTCAGAGCCGGCAGAATACTGTTTTTGCACTATGTCACCCAGAACGCGGTCGCTCTGCGTGATGTGGAGTTCGATTTCGGAATCCTGCCCCAGCCCAAGTTCGACACGGCACAGGAGGAATATTACTCCATGGCGCAGTCAAATGTCATGGTGATACCCTCGGATATCGAAGATATAGATATGGCGGGCGTGATTTCCGAGGCGCTGGCTATATATTCCAATCAATACGTGCTCCCCGCTTTGTATGAAACTACCTTCGAACATAAGTATCTGCGTGACGAAGACTCTATAGCCATGTTTGACATTATAAAGAACTCTCTGATTTATGACAAACTCTGGAACTACGCCGAAGGAAACAGTGCCGTTTACTTCCTGACGGCACTTATGGGAAAGAAGTCCACAGATCTGATTTCCTATTATGAATCCTGCCACGGAGCGGCTGAAGCCGCTATGGCGGCGCTTTACGACAGCGTTCTCGGAAAGAACTGACTTATGAAAACACTTAATACCGATGTTCTTGTTCTGGGTCTCGGTTCTGCCGGATCTGCCGCAGTGCGGAATGCGCTCGCCGGCGGGGCTTCGGTGATCGGCGCGGAACAGATGCCCGGTCCGGGAGGAACTTCCACCTTCGGAGGAGTCAACAACTGGGAGCCGGGAGTGTCTTTTGACGGCATCCACCGGGAAATAGCCCGCCGCCTGCTTGAAAGCGGAGACGCGTTTGTGGGTAAAACCACCGAATATGTCTCCTCCGCCAATCGGTATGCTATATCCGACCGCTCGGGAGACCCATACGAAACCACTTTGAAGCGGTTCGGCGTGCATGGGAACGATATGCGCCGGCTTCACTACGAGCCGGATGCCATGGCGGCGGTTCTTCAGGCGCTGATGGAAGAAGCGGATCCCGGCGGGGAGCTGACGCTTTTCTACAACACCCGATTTGTTTCGCTTGACACCCGCGACCGGCAGATATGCACCTGTGTTCTTAGTACGCCGGATGAGATTGTGACCGTCTGCCCCAAGATTGTGATCGACTGCACGGGCGATATTCTGCCTTCCCGTATGGCGGGATGTTCATGGGCGGTGGGAGAAGACCCCAAATATGCATACGGGGAAGAAGCCGCGCCCGAAAAGGCGACAAAGGTTCTCAACGGTATTACCCAGTGTTTCCGGATAACCGAGACGGGTATTGATATGCCCGGGGTACCGGAAAAATACAATGACGTCGATCTTACCGGCTGGGTTGAACACATGAACCGTACTCTTGGACCGGTGAGCTGCTTCACTGTCTACCCCCGGGGAGGCATTTATGTGAACATGCTGCCCACCGCCGAGGGCGAGATGTACCTGCAGTACGATATGGAGGCGCTGAAGCACATCTGCGAATCAAGGGCTTACCGGTACATGCGGTGGCTGGCGGAGAAAGGATACCTTCGTGGCTGGGAGATCACTCATATGTTCCCGCTCCTTGGAATCCGTGAGAGCTATCGGCTGGTGGGGCGGCATGTGCTGACTATCGACGATATCTACAACGGGTATGCGCCTTCTGTGGGCAGGGAACAGACTGTCGCATTGGCAGACCATGCCGCCGACACCCACGGTCGGGGAAGCCGCTGCAGCGACACATATCCGGGGTACGGGATTCCGTACAGCTGTCTGCTGCCGAAGGAAATCGACAATCTCCTTGTTGCCTGCCGAGGAGCCTCTTTCACCCATCTGGCAGCCTCCAGCGCCCGACTTTCGCGAACCATGCTCCAGCTTGGAGAAGCGGCGGGAACCGCGGCCGCGCTATGCATCCGCGACGGGATTTCTCCGGCGGAAGTGGATGTTGGAGAGCTTCGGAAAATCCGGAGGATAACATAACAGAATTACGCAAAACCGCTTTGCAGAGCCGTGACTTTGCAGAGCGGTTTTGTATTTCTTTTGATTTGTTAATTATTCGGAAATTCTGATTTATAGTATCGATAAGATGCAATAACGCAGAGAATCAGCCAAACAACAGGCACGGCGGTCATTAAAAGCAGATTCCGGATGAACGACATAAAAGGAGCCGCAATAATCAGGACAAGTCCGCAGACCACGAAGGATATTCCCGCGAAGCGCTGACTTTTCTGCCAAACACTGTCGTTTGCCATGCTCCACTTTGTCCGTAAACCGAACAGCGAATTTCGCCGCATTTTCGGCATGATGTTACCGATAAACACAAACAGTATACCTATTGCTATGCTTACGAATTTCAGAATATCCACATTTACCGCAGCCGCTGCATCGGGGGAATAATTGATTGCTATGAGTATGAAGAAAAAACCGAGGGCAGAAAAGAAAAGCGTGGTGCAGATTCCCGCATACAGGAGAATCCTCTCGTTGACAGGCTCTCCCTTTTTGCCTTGCTTCTTTGCGTAAAGCATAAAAAACGCGCCCAGCAGAGAATTAAACAGCGGAATAATAAAGTACTCATACTTGTTCCCGAAACGGTCGGCTTCACCCTTGAGATTATAGTGCAGCGGAACGGTCTCAGGAGAGAACACAAGCAGTATCGCCGTTCCGACAATGCTCAGAACAATCGCGGAATATATGAATACATACAGTTTTTTCAATCTTGCTACCCCCTTAAATCTTTGAGCCAAAGAAGAGCTTCATCAAGAACCGAAGCGTTAAGCTCATAGAAAATATATTTGCCTTCCCGCCGGTCTCTGATAAGGTCGGCTTCTTTCAGAACCGACAGGTGCTTTGAAACCGCCGGCATACTGATATCAAAATGTTCTGCTATTTCTCCGGCTGACAGGCGTCCTTTCTTCAAAAGGTTTAGGATAGTCCTCCTTGTAGGGTCAGCCAGAGCGCGCATCGTATCCTGAATTCCCATCGGATTCACCGCCAAACATTTAACCTTATGGTTAAATGTACTCCAAAACTCTCCATTTGTCAATAAAATATCCGAATCTTTACGAAAGTTACGATTTATTCACATTTTCACCGGCGCAGTGTCTGCCGTCGGCAGCTGTTTCTGTTTCCCAATCCATTTAATCTTCGTTGCCGTCACCTTCAAACGGGGAAGAAAACAGCTCGTTAACTATATCCGTCGCCTCGGGGAGCTGTTTAAAGAACACATAAAAACGTACCCTTTCACGCACCTGACCGATTTTGGCAGCCAAACCGGCGCCCAATACATTTTTCTGAATAAAGTGTATCTTATGCTGCTCAAGCACATCCGCCAGCATGCCGCTCCAAAGCTGCTCTTTCTCGACAAGAAAACACAGGTCGTCGGGTTTAGCCTGCCGGTCGCTTTTCCTGCCGCATACGGGGCAGACTTCTCCGTCAAATGCAAGCATGTAGATATCGCAATACCGTGACATATTATAAATCCTCTTTCTTAAAAAATGGCTGCTGCGATTCAAATATAATATAATTAAATTGCAATAGCAAGTTGAAATAGTTCACGAAGAATTTACGGTAGAGAACGACTTTTGCTTTTGAGCGAGGAGCGCAGCGACGAGGGAAAAAGCAAAAGTCTCGGCGCGTGTCGTGTCAGGC